>JBGSJV010000088.1:0-59156 GCA_041741535.1 Pirellulaceae bacterium | reverse complement strand
CCAAATTCGATCCCATGGGCAGTGAAAGTCTCCTGCCACTGGTCACTGTCGAGAACTTCCGCCAACGGAAGATCGTCGGTTTGCAGCATACTGTCTTTGATCAAGTCAAAATTGAGGCTGCTCCGGATGGAAAAATCTGATACAGATGCTGCCATGAAAATACCCTCCTTGGCTTTTCACTGGCATGTGAACCAAGGAGGGCATTCCATAATCGCCATCGAGGGCGAAAAACTTAACTTCTTCGCCTGGCTCGAGAAGATTTTCAAAATTTTCGGCTCGTGTCAATAGACAAACTGCGCGCACAAGTCCCCCAGGGGCTCGGCAGTGCCATTCGTAGCGGGAAGGTTTTTGGCCGCGTGCGACAAGAAACTGTCGCTTCTTAAGTCAACCTGCACGATTTCGCCGGCCGATTCGAAAGTAAGTGCCTGCTCGTCTTCGTCCCACACTTCTTTTGACGCGAAGAAATCCGTTGGCGGCAATTGCATTTCATCGCCGACCACGATCACCTGTTGGCCGCGGAAGATTGCGGGCACGGCTTCCTCCAGTGGCACTTGACTGGCTTCATCAAAAATCACAACATCAAAAAAATCGCCCGACAATGGCAGGGTATCCGAAACGCTTAGCGGACTCATCAGCCAGACTGGTTTTAAGTCCCGGATCACCAGGCCCGACGGCCCGTCAACCAACTCACGAATGGATTTGTATCGCATCGATTTGCCGAATTCATGTTCCAGCGTGCGTCGCCCCTGGTTGTAGGCCTTGTTAAAGTCTCGTGCCGCAGGTTGAACCGTTCCCGTCGTTTGATGAGGGTTGCGGACATGATCGAGAAACCGATTCTTGACTCGCGACATAATCTCTTGCGCATTGGAATCAAGCCACTGGTCGAACTGAGATTCCAATTCCGTGACCGATCGGTTGACTAGTGCTCCGTTGTAATTTGCCAGTTCTCGGTCCTGGCGACACAAGACCTCCCACCCCTCTCGGGACATCGCCGCTTCGATTTCCGGCGCGGCCCAACTTCGGCTCCGAAAGGTCTCGCCGATTTGGGGCGGCAATTTCCTCAATTGTCCTAACCATTGCATCGCCCTGGGCAATTGTCGGATTGCAGAGAGGATGCCGGCCAAGTCTTCCGCCAGTTGCGTGAGTGGAATCTTCAAGTAATCGACCACGAACTGCGACAAAGTCGCTGACAATTCTTCGACGATCGGCACAGCAGTCAGTGTTTTATTGACCACCGATTCTGCGTTGTCCAATGCCTGCAACCCTTGATGGATTCGTTGGAGCGAAGCGGGATATCCAGCCAATTTTTGCTGAAACTTCCGAACGCCTTCGGCAAATTCGCTTGGTGTACCCTCGAAACCAAACTGTTGCTGAGCCGCTTGGATCGCTTGTTGATTCCTTTCAGAGGCCGCATATTCCTGTTGCAGCGTGGATAGCACTTGCAACCACGATGGCCGAACCGCGTGAGCACGGAAGTCATAAGCGGTTCGCATGACTTGTCGCAAACGCCACCAAGACAGCGAAAAGTATGGAAAGGATTGTTGCGAGAACTTCTGCGCCTGTTCCAATGCAGCAGCCAAATCAACCGGAGCTAACTTGTGCTTCCAGCGAACCGTGGCCGTGCGAGCCTGACGCATTTCATCCTCGTGCTTCCGCACGTGACTCATGACGGCCGAAAATTCTTTGCCGCGTGGGCTTTGCGACTCCGTCACGCTGATGTTGCCGTTTCTGGCCAGTGGAAAAACCTCTTGCAGGTACTTCAGCAGGTCTTGCACTTGTCCCAGATTGGCCCCAAACTCACTTGCGATCTCGGACGATTTCAACAAGCCGATCAACCGCTGAGCAGCTTCCTGGGCCACGGGAACCAACCGAGTCACTAACTCCATGGGACGATCGGTCTGAACCAAATCCGGCGACAAGAATCGCAAAGGATGCCGAGCCCACACGCCACTGGGCTCCAAATCGAGCAGGCTCGGGAGCAACGCCTCGATCGTCGCGCGGTGATGATGCCAGTCGGAGTATGGCGGTAATCCCTCCGCCGCTGCCGCCGAGAGTTCCGGCATTCTCGCTACCAAGGCCATGCAGCGGTTCAGAAATTCTCGAACCGGTAAGCCCAGCGTTTCCGGTGCCGTTTGCATGACTTCGTCAAATCGCTCCAACGGCTCCAAATTTTGATTCAAAGCATGCAGGAGTGTGGAACGAGTGTTGCGTTGACGTTCCTCCTCGCCCGTTTGCACTTGAGATGTCCATGTCTCGTAGGTTTGTTTGAGGTCGAGAATAAACTCCTTTTTGTCCGATTGTGAATCATGGATCAAACAGCTCAAGGCCCCCAACCCCGTTTGTTTCAAACGCGCATAAACCACGTCGATCGCGGCTCGTTTCTCGCAAACAAACAAGACTCGTTTGCCTTGAGCCACATAGTCGGCAATGAGATTAGTAATCGTTTGTGATTTTCCGGTTCCCGGCGGACCTTGAATGATATAGCTGGTACCGCGACGTGCCTCGGCGATGGCCGTCGCTTGGGTTGGGTCGCAGGGCACAACGTCAAACCGATCTGCGAGTGCGGGAACGGTTGGCAACTCTCGGCCTACCGGCCGCGGCGTCACCGCGAACGTCTCATCGAACGCCACACTCGCTAATTCCCGGTCGTGAATCGCCTCATAATCTCTGACCAACGACATGCGTCGATAGTGGAAATTCGCGAGTGTCACGCTGCAAAGATCGAAGTTCCATAAGTACGGGTTCTCCTCCGCAGTCTCGCGCACTTGATAAAGGGAGCGTTCCTGTTCCAACGTTTCCGACGCCACCGACAATTTGTCTGGATTGACGGAATCACCGGTCATGTACGAACGCGGCCGAGGACGATTCTCCAAAATCGCTTGCAATCGCGTTTGCGGTGGACGAACTTGGGTCGAAAAAAGTTTGAGTCCTAACGGGTGAAAATTCGCAGGATCATAACTGTAGTCCTGGTTCTGGTAAGTCCGGACTCCACGGCCCGTCAAACGAGCGGTCCGACGATACTGATCCATTCGCCGTTTGGCTTTTTCATGGATCAAGTCAACCCGAGGGCGATCCAACAACTGGACCGATACCGCCGGCTCGCTGGCTTGGACGGTCTGGGATAAGAGTTGGTACAAGGACGACAAAGAGCCGGTCGCCAAGTCCAAGCTCTCTGGTAATTCGATGTTGTAGAGTCGGCGAAATTGATGGCGCACGACCGGATTGATTTCGGCTTCCGTCCCCAAGGGTTCCACATGATACGTGTCTCGCACCCCTTTGGTCTTCACCAAACGAACCGGTAAGAGAACCAACGGCGAAACAAACCGCTCAATCGGACGTTCTTTCAGATTCGCCCACGAGAGCGAACAGAGTACCAAACGCAACTGCGCAAAGCCAAATTCATTCTGATCCCGGCGAACATCCGTGATGATCCGATCCAGCAACGCGGGCAGGTAAAGCGCCTCCGCAAAATTTAAATACTTGTTGAGTGAGATCGGCTTGCCCGACACGATCTGTTTGAGGAGTTGATCATTGGCGACGAGAATTTGCTCTTGGCGAATGTTACGCCAGTCCAGAAGCAAGGGAATCGAGGCATGTGTGAGGTTGACATTTTGCAATGTCGAACGAAACTGCAGTAACGAGTTCCGCTTCGAAAGATCGAATAATCGATCACGTAGTTTCGACAAGATCAACTGCTGCTTCCCGCGAACGTCCCTCGTTTGAAAACCCGCGCTTCGCGCCAAGTCCAAATCAAACTCCACTTTTTGGTCGCGATAGTTCTCTAAAGTATGCAGCAACGCAACCAGATCGGGCGGCCGCCGACGCCGATCCAACTCCGTCATGCGCAAGATGATACTGGCCAGAACCGGGTGTAAGTTTGGCCGGATCGCAAACAAGTTGCGACGATGAAGGACAAAAAGATTCAAATCGGCCAGATCGGAGAAATCAAAGCCGCAGGCCAATGTCGCCAACAGCAAACCGAGACTTTGGACATCCGTCAACGGATCGTGGTGCTCGATCTCGTGCTCCCAAGTCACATAGCCAGGCAAGTAGACGGGCCGCTGTAACGGTTCACCTCGGTCGCCAATCTCGCTTAGCTGCGTGTGTTCATCCCCGGTTGCGACATCGGAAGTTCGCCGCATTTCCGCGACGACCTCCAATCGAGAAAGAGGCGCCGCTTCAAGTTGCTGGAGTGTCGGATTATTCGCGCGAATCGGTTGTCGCTTTGCCGTTTCAAACCAAATCTTGGAATGTTCGACATGCAAGGCTTCCAGTCCCTCCAACGGAGCAACTTGGTCGGAGCGATGGGTTTCGATGACTTCGCGGAACAACGGCAAAATGCTCGCCAAAACATCGTCCGTCGCCAAGCCTTCGGCCGGAACAATTTGGGTCAAGAAGTCGCGAAATTTCATGTTTCGGCTCCCTGCCTTTGGGCATCGACGAGTAGTTGCGCTTTATCTCGATCGATTCGATCCACTTGGTTCTTCCGGAGCTTGAATTCCTTCCGCAACATTTCGACAAATCGGTCTTTGATCCCGATCTCTTCGGCCAATGTCAAACCCAATGCCAACGCCGATTCTTCCAATCGACGATCGGCAACCATGAAGTCTAGCAACACATAACCGTAGTAATCGGCCATGGAGTCGGGAAAGATGCGACCCGGCCAGTTAGCGAGTGAGCGAGAGTTGGTTGACGATTTTTCGATCGTTGGTGGTTGAAAATCGGGGAAAAACAAGCGAGCATGAGCCAACGTGGCGTCGGTGCAATACCATGGATAACTAAAGAGGAGCTCCAATAGCTGTCGAGTGGCTTGAGCCACTTGCCGCTGTCCCAGCAAATCCAAGTTATCGAGCCCAGGTTGCCCTTCGATCATTTCTGCAATTGGCGCATTTGCCTTTTCGTTCAATTCGCTCCAGAGGCGAATGGCCCGGGCCCGGATAAACAGCTCTGGGTGATCGACCTGTTGGGAAGCGATGGGACCGCGCTGGAAAATTTCGTCGGCCTGCTTGAGAAACGCGGCCGGGTTGACGTGACGCACTCCTGTTTCCAGTTTCAACAAAAGCGAGACGACGGCCTCCACATCTTCGGTGACTTGATAGGCCCCGCGATCGCAGAGGATCTCGTTATACAAGGTGAGCAATCGCAAGCTGGCCGCATGAGCCGCATGAGCCGCAGGGTCGAAAGTTAGTGCAGCCAGCAGCCGATCCGATACAAGAATGTCGCCGTCGGCTAGGTCCCACAAGCGATAATGGGTCAATTCGTGACCGAACAAGGCTTGCAGCTCCACGTCGTTGAGTTGATCGGCAATTGGACCGTGCAACACGACATGAAGTTCGCCAGGGATATAAGCCAGTGACGCATTAAGGCCGACGGAGTGATGGGCTTGATAGATCGTCAGCGGAAGGTCAAGTTCAAGCTTCCCGGCAACCTGCACAGCCGTCTGATACAAATCGGCCTGAGTCTCTGGGTCCACTCGATAGGTCGTTTTCAGCAATTCGAATTTCAACGCTTCGCTGGACTCCGAGCGCGGCGCATCCCGGCGAAACCAATTCCAAATCTCCGGATCCTGCTCGCGGAGCAAGTCCCTAAGCTGGAGATGAAAAGGCAATGGGGCAAGCACCATGAACGCGACTTCGCAGAATAATAGACCCGAGCATCTCTCCGACAATTTCCATCCAACGTGGCCTTTCCTTCGATCGCCGCAACCGGTCAATCCCTAACAGCCGCGCCGAAGGTGAAGCGAAAAAACGAAATCGTTGCAGGGTTGCCGTTTTTGGCACTTCGCCGGAGTGGCGTGGAATATAACAAAACTGCCAAGTGATTTCCACTTGGCAGTTTGCAAAACTTCAAATTATCGAGTCACGCCCGCTCCATAAACTGGAGCGACGAATACTGCGTCACGTTTCGTTAATTAGCAACGTATTGTGCATCCAAAAATTTCTTGATCCGCTGCTGCATGTCGGTCAAATGGGCGCGACTGTAAACGTCGAGCTTGCCTTCACCGGCTTGCAAATAGCCTTCAATTTTTGTCACCAAATCTCGCAGTTCTTGCCGCGCCAACGTGGCAATGGGTCGCATGGCGGCCATGTTCGACGAATGTTCGCGCGACAGGCCAATCAATCGACTCAAATGCTCCGCTTGCAGATTGCGACGCAACGACGAGATCGCTGGCTTGCGTTCAGTAAACGTGCCTTCTGGATTGGCAGAAATTTCTGTCCAAACCGAATCGCCAATGGTCTTCAACAGCTCAGGCAATGTGAAATAAGCTTCTTCAGCCGAAACCCGCGCTTCATTGTCGTAAACTCGGCGCAAGGTCGTCGGATTCAAGAGCTGAGTCATTGCCGAGGCTTGCAACCCCATGATTTGGTCATGCAATGGCCAAGTCGGCTCGCCAGCGGTGCTCATCATTTCCATACCAAGATCCAACCACTTGTCGACCGTCATCTTGGTCAACAGTTCCGGCGTCAGACCATAGGCGTCGTCCCGGAAAGTGTTTTCGATGACGAACTTCAACGCGGCCCGTTGTTGGTCGGCTGGAACTGGTTGCAGTGGCACACGACCGTTTGGATCGCCCTTGCGATCGCGATTGACGTGAGCACCGCCAACCCAGCTGGCCATCATCGAAGTCGCTTTCAATTGCATCTGCAACGTCAGGATGTAGCCTTCGCGGCTCTTGGCCCAACTATCACCGTCTTTCACGTAATCGGTCAAGATTCGTTCGCGATGATGTTTGGCCAATGCCAACTGTTCATTGGCGAAGTCCAACGGATCTTTGGCAAAATCGTATCGGCGCGCCAACGGGTCGGGACCGCCCGTGTCTTCGTCGGTAGCAAAAGCCAATTCCGGCTCCGCCACACGCTTCAAGATCTCCGGAACCTGCTTGTCGTCTGCATATCCAAATTGGATGGCCCACTTGTCGTAAGGCCCAATGTCGATCATGCCATAATTACCTTGCAACGTTCCGCTGATCAAACGGAAATTCGTGGGATTGTAATCCATGATGCTACCGGTGTACGGCTTCTTGTCCTTGATTTCCTCGCTGTTGATTTGAGCAAGCGAGTAGATACTCGAGGCTTTGAAGTTGTGGCGTAGGCCCAACGTATGGCCGACTTCATGGCAAACCAAATCCGCCAATAAAGGTCCAATAAACTCTTCGGGCATGCCGTCCAGCAATTGAGGTTGCTCTGCGCCCGGTTCTGTCGCTGGCGTAGGTTGGGCGTCTTGCATCGCCAAGGCCATTTTCATGAACGCGATGTCCAAAGTCTTTCCGTCGGCAGCCGCGCAATAGCCGTTGATTTGGCTCGTGCGGCCAATCAATCCGTCGAAGGGTTCATCTCCGATCAATGATGTATGCAGAGACGTCCCACCCATTTCCGGAGAAAAACTTCCCATCGACGCCAAGATTTGACGTTTGACAAGATCTCGGACCGAGGGAGCCGCCAAGCGCACACGTGGATCGTAGTCAGGGTTCTCAGCCAACCACGCCAGAGTTTCCGGGCTCATTCCGTCCATCGCAATTTTCGGCATTTGCTTTTGGAACTGGGTTTGGAAAGCGCGAATCCAACCGTCGGTCAAAATAATGTCGGCATCCAAGATCTCGCCCGTTTCCGGATGAACCCGACTCGGGCCAATGGCCGTTGCAATGTCGTTATTCAACCAACGAATAAAATTGTACCGCACGTCCTCGGGGTCGTAGCTTTGATACAACGAATTGGAATCCTGGTCATGAACGATGATCGCTTGATCAAACCCGACATCTTCAAACGCTTTGTTCCAATAATTGACGCCTTTTCGTATCCACTTCCGATATCGGACCGGAGTTGTGTTTTCGATATAAAACACAATTGGCTTCTTCGGTGGACTTACCTTCAATTCAGGACTTTTCTTTTCCAAGAACCATCGATTGATAAATCGAACACGGGTCTTGTCCGATTCATACTTGCCGTAGTCATCATAGACGGTTGTAAAGTATCCGACGCGTTCGTCAGCCATTCGCGGCTTGTACCGATAGTTGGCATCCGTTCGGTCCGGCACCAAGCTGATCGAGTAATGCAAGGTCTGCAAATTGCCTTCCATATTGGGCGCTTCGAATGCGACTTCGATATTGTTCGGAAAAGACTTGGTGCGGGTAAACGCCACCAGACGTGGGTTGATTCGATCGGCTGGGCCGAAGAACTTTGCCGATTCGCCCACCAATAGATCGTCCAGATCAACGACGGGACTTGGTCCATCCATCGCCAAAATCGGCAAGTCCACTAATACTTGGTCGGTGAACAACCGCGAGACACTTCGCTTGGACTCCGCATCACCATCCGAACGGATTTCGGTATTTTTTTGAATCAAAGCCACACGACGGCCGATTGGTCGCCAGTAAACATAGAAGTCGCTGCCTTGTAGGCCGGCCATGACTTGGCCACTGGAAACGGTCACCGCAAAGAAGTGTTTTTGCCGTGCAAAATCCTTCGGCAGTGCGGCCAACATTTGATTGGTCTTCTTATTGATCCACAATTTATAAAACGGCGTTTCACCTTCGGGACTCGCCACCAGTTCGAAGCCTTCTGTCACCTTCTCCAATGGCGGATAATCTTGAGCCAAGCTCACGTTTGCAACGGTGACACTCCACAGCGTCACGCAGACCGCGACCCAACGCGGCATTGTTGATCGATTTGTCATCTCAGAAACCTTCATAGATCAAGTCGCTCCATTCTATTAACTTATTCACCCCGTCTGCCGCCACAGTCGCATTTCCGCCGATGCGAAGTGGCAAGTTTGCGGTTCCCGTACCCATTTGGCAAGGTGCTCTCGCCTCCTTCCGCCCGATCCTCATGATTAAAACTGGTGTTTCAACTGAGCATCGAAAGGCAGGCGTTGGACTACTGTGTCGGGATATGCAGCGGTCAAGGTTAGGTCACCGGTATCGCGTCATGCCCGAGATTTCGATCGCCCGACAACATCTTGCCCCAGCGCAATCGTTACTTGTTGCAAAAGCGTTAAGAATGGACTGCGGTTTTCATCCGCAACTTGGCAAGGCCATCCGCAGGCAGTGCGGTCGGTGCAAGTACCCGCGGGAAGGCTGAACATTCGCCGCAGCCAGTTGACCGCAGTACAACTCTCACCGCAATTGCGACATCGTCCTGGAAAGCGCCATTCCGGCCGCCTCGAAAGGGTGGATTAAATCATCCGCAGAGGTGGTGCCAGTATATCGGGCTCCAGAGAACAGACTGGGGATTGTGCTGTGGAATGGTTCAAAATCCCGTCCGGAAATTGAATCGTCTAAGTCCTGTCGTAACGTACCTGAGCTTTCACTGGATAATCTCCACTCACACGCCACCAAATTGGACAGTGACGGGATCTACAGCCACGACGTCAGTCGGCGTTGATTTCGGCGCCGGGATTCCACGAGTCTTGACGAAGCCCGAAAGACCCACAATCACCACTGCTAAAAAAATGAGAATCATCTGCCACAAACCACGCGAATCTCGCATGAATTGGAATGCCCTCGAGCGACCGACCAACCCTGATGCAATCAACATGACTCCAAACGCCAGTAACATTTTGGTGCCTATTAACGCGTGATAGATCTTGTCCCCGGCTTCATTGTGCGCTGGCATCGCTCGCATGTAGTTGTAAAACCCAGTCACCAGAAACAAAGCAATTCCGCCATGGACCCACATTTTCCAACGTTTGGTGAGACTTGATTGGATATCCTCGGCGGTCTCCTTACCAAGTGAACGTAGTAATGGCCCAATAACAAACGCGGCGTAAATACTGCCTCCGACAAGACTGATGGCCGTCAGTAGATGTAAAACCCGCGACACGATATCGACGACCAACAACGTATCCATACCAGTTCCTATTTCGACTCAATCCCAATCTTTCCAACACCACCACAGGCTTCCGCCCGCGCGAGTTTCCGCTTCCAACAGCCCGCGGAACTGATCGCCGACCAATTCTATCACGGTCCGATCAACTTGCCGATCCTGCCTGCAAAACTGACCGCGATCCACTCGCTGAACGCAACCGCGATTCCCAGAAATCGGTCCCTCATAGTCCAAGTAGATTTCACGGTGCAACGGCAGCGCCAGCACCTCCCAGGGGACCTGATCGTCGCGAAAGGGCGGCGAAGCCCATGTCAACAATCCAGCCGGAGATTGGAACATGACGTCCCAATGATCGCCCCGCTTGTCTCCCGCAGGGACTTGATGTGCCAAAATAACAAACTGACCTTGCGCGGGAATTGCCGCGAGTTGCGAAACAGCCGACTCGGTCATGGCAAGTCATTGCTGGAGCTCCAGCCATCGCGATGCGCGACCCAAGCCCAAAACGGGCTCTGCGTGTCGCTTCTTGTCCTCAGGTCTTCCAAGATGACCGTACGGCTTGGTGAGACGAGCAACTTCGTGTTGGCCGCTTTGTTCCACGCAAACAGAATTTCTTCTTCCATCTTGGCCCACTGCGGGGAGACCCAATAAGTGATCGCATCTCCGCCGTTTTCGACATGGAACTTTGTCTGTCCCGTTGTCGTGAGTGAGATCTCACCGCTCACCTTCAAACTGCGGCGCTCCTTTTGTACATTCCAAGCCTGCGGTGGCACGACCAAATTGTCAGGAATGTGATTCAATTCTAGCCACCAAAAGTAATTGTCCCAAGGACGCATCGTGGCGACGTCAAACTTCGACGCCGCAAACGAACGTCGACGATTTTGCATCCAATCAAACAAGTGAACGATCTCTTCCAGGAAATGCTCCGAACGTCGCCCAACGTATTTGACGATGATAAAGTTCTGATGAATTGTCAGGGCCATCTCTTGGAAAATCCCTTCACGTTTGTCGAACTTCCCGACCATCCCTCGACTGGGCGGCAAGTGATTTTCTCCAAACACAAAGTAGAACGGCAAGTTCCGTTCCGAATTGCTTGTGTAGAAACTAATGTAGCGATCCGCCACCGGCGAGATCGGCATCACACCCGCCCATAGATCAGGATGAGCCAAACCCAAATCCCAAGCGACCTCCGCACCGATTCCATGTCCCGACAAGAAGACGCGATTCGCATCGATCGAAAACATCCGCAAGCTCTCGCGCAAACTTCGTGTTACGACAGCCGCTGCGTAAGGATCGTACGCGTATTCGTATTCCTGCGGCTTGCGCCAATCGGGAGCGATCACAATGTAACCATTTCGCGAGGCTTGCCCCGTTCGATAGCCGTCTTGTGGCGACAGCTGATTATCCCACCACTCGACCTCAAATTGCGGCGATGACTGAATGTCACAAAGCGTCACGACACACGGGTACTTTTTGTACGGATTATATTCTGGTGGCAACTGCACCAAGTACTCGGGTTGTCCCGGGATATCACTTAACTTGATGCGAAAAAAGCCTTGCGAATTCGGTTCCGGTGCGGGAGCAGCCTTCCAGGGGAGAATATGTCGAGCCATGGCCGCCAAGTACCGAGCGCTACCGGCTTCCAATTCCACCAGCCGTTGAATGATCTCGTCGCGCTGGGTTTGTTCTGTTGATTGCAAATACTGAATCAGCAGTTCTCGGGTCTCCATCAAGGTCAGAGCCACGGTCGCATTGTCGAACGCCTCCGCCGCACCCAACATCCAACCACTGAGTAAGAACGATAGCGAACTTTCGGCACTGGCTGTCCCCGCGCCGGTACGCAACTTGAAGGTCGCCAATCGGTCACGATTGTGTACGTTAAGATCCGTCGTGATCTCTTGTTCCAAACTTTGTAGCCGGGCCACGGTCGCTTCATCAAGTTGATTTGCCGCCCGATAGTTCTCGAAAGACTTTTTGACCGCCTCTCGTAATTGTTCGAGCTCTCTGACCGCGGTTTCAATATCGCGGAGCCGCGTTTGCACATCGACCAACGTCTCTGGTGAAACGTTTTGAGGATCGATGTTCTCCAAGAGATTCTGGACCGTTAACAACTGGCCAGCTTCCCAGCGTCGTTCCAGCTCGCGGACGATCAAACGCGTTGAAGCCGTGACAAGGCCCGACTTGAGTTGATCGAACCGCTGTCGATCCAAGTCCGTAAAATCCACCTGCAATTGGTTGAGCTCTCGAATCGCTTCGTTATAACGTTCGGCATTGATCAAAAACTCAATGATGCGTTCTCGCTGTTCGTAATCGGACAAATCATCGGTCGCGTTCTTCAGCATCTTGACCAACAAATCACCCTGAATCGCCGAGGTCGAAATGCGAAAATCAAAGGGAAACTCGAATAACCCCGTGCCTTCCATATTCACACCTTGAACCTGGACGTAGTGGGGATCCAATTTCGTGATCCCTTGCAGAAGCCACTTGCCTCCTCGATTGGTTTCGACAAAGACCTTTCGCCGTCCAAACTCATTAAATGGCAACGTTTGCAACGTGCCACCAATGGCCGTAATCGATGCGCCGGTGCTGGCCGAGACCACATCTTGCCGCAAATTGAAGGAAACTGGTTCCGGGCGAACTTCGGGTTGAATCGTTGCTGAACGCGCCGGCATAACGATCCGACGTGGGCCTTGCAAGACGCTGACGACCCGAGCCGGATCGGATTTCGACGGGGCCGAAAAAAACATTCGGTCCTCCATTGCCAGTCCTTTGAACTGCAACTTCGTTGCCGTGTGCTCGATCACGGAATTCGTTTGGGCACTCGACTGCGTGGCAACCAACATCCATGAAGTCATCGCGACCAAGGTGACCGCAACTCGTCGAACATGCGAACTGGAACGTAACCAGGATGGAGCGTGCCGACCCGGCTCGTGTGTGCCCGAAAAATCTCGTGCCATAGTTGCGGTACCGCTCATGTCGAACCCAAACGAAGAATTAGGGAAGTTTCGAAGGAGTCAATAAACGCTCCAGCCATTGTTGGGCCGGTTCCGTCCAACGAGTCACCGGGAGCTCGGTTCTTCGCAGCCCATAGCCATGCCCGCCCTCTTGGTACAAGTGTAGCTCAGCCGGTACACCAAGTTTTTGCAAATGTGTGGCAAAAGTCAAACTACTCAACGGCGTAACCGGATCGTCCTGCGCGTGCACCAAGAAAGTTGGGGGATAACGACCCGCTTCGGCCAAAAGTTTGCTCAATTGATCGCCATCTGCCAGATAACCTGGGTAAATCAGCAGCGAAAAGTCCGGTCGGCACGCCAACGCATCAATTTCGTCGATGGGTTCGTATTGTCGCCCAATTTCCGAACTTGAAACGGCTGCGGCGTGGGCTCCTGCCGAAAACCCCAGCACCCCGATTTTGTCGGCGTCCAGTTCCCATTCCTTCGTGTGCCGTCGCACCAAGCTTAATGCGCGCTGCGTGTCGATGACCACGGCTTTCCAACGATCCGGTCCAGGCCGCGCTGGGACCCGGTACTTCAAAACAATGGCCGTAATCCCCCGAGACGTTAGCCACTGGGCAACTTCCGTTCCTTCCAAGTCATAAGCCAAAATGTGGTAACCACCGCCAGGACATATCACGACCGCCGCACGAGAGGACGAAGGCTGGGCGGGTCGATAAACAGCCAACTGAGGACGCGCCACATTGCCCAAGCGAATCACGGAGCGGCCCGCCACTTGATTGCTTTCCGCAGTCGACGTGTCGTGCTCCGGCGGCAGCGAAAAGTCCACGGGATCACCTGGCAACTTGCCAGACAAACCGTCCGGCCAGAGATCCATCACGATCGGTGTCCCCAGTTCTGTCGACGCCAATTCATCGGCCGCCAATTTATTTGTCTGGGCCGAACAGTTCGCCGTCAAGAGCAACACCCCCACCGTTGAGATAATGAACAGGATGGAACGAAACGGGGATCGGATCCCCTCGCACATTTGACCTCGCATACGAACTCTCTCTCCAAATTTTGACGACCGCGAAGCAACCCGCTGACGATCCATGATAACGGATTGCTCACGCCTACGACACACAGGCAACCAACGGTGTCCTACTCGGCTGCCGGCGTGTCGGGCTTTTTGGTCAGGTCGCTCGTCGGTTTCTTTTCTAACCGATTTGCGTCCCGCAACGCTTGGCGCAGCAGATACTCGATCTGGCCATTAACGCTGCGAAACTCGTCCTCGGCCCAGCGCCGCAAGGCGTCGAGAATCAACGGGTCGGTTCGTAATAAGAAAGAATCTCGAGCCAAATCAACAGCCCTCCAAATTGGCGGAGCCAGGAAAATTACCGATCGCCCGATGAAAAAACTGCGCCAACCCTCCGACGACCAACCATGCAACCATGGTTGCTTGCGTCGTTGGATCGGCTCGGTATCAACGATATTGTTGCAACCACTGTTCGATGGTGTCCAACAGCACCGGAGCGAGCGTCTCTTCGATCTGGGCGTATCGCGAAATAGCACCGGTTTCGCAAGTTTGAAAAAGGTGGTTCAAGTTTGGCAACTCGCGAACCGTGACGTGTTGGTTCCCGCCTTCTGTCAACGCTGCTTCAATCTTGGGCAAGTTCAGTTTTGGATCCACTTGCAGGTCCGTTCCGCCATTGAGGACCAAAACGGGACAACGCACCTTCTGCAACGCCGTTGCTGGTTCGTAGGTCAAGAAAAAGCGGAACCATGGCGAGTTGATTTGAGTCAAGCCATTGCGAATCGCCACGTTCAAGTTCTTCCGATCATCGTCCGAAAGTTCGGTTTCCTCGGCCAGAATTTCTTCTTCCAGTTCCGCTGAAATCTTCTCCAGGGTGGCTTCGTCCCACGTGCCAGCGGAATTCTGTTTGATGGCTGCAAAAATTCGTTCTTGAACTTTTCTTTGCGTGGCCATGGCTTTTGCATCTCCGCCTTCGGCCGCGACGATCAATTGTCCTTGCGAATACAAAATCTGCTCGCCGTTGACGCCCGGACCAGCCATCAAAACAAGCCACGCGATTTCAGGGTCCATGGCTGCGACCATCGGAGCGATCATCCCACCTTCGCTGTGCCCAATCAGCCCAATCTTCTGAGGATCGATTTCCGCTTGAGTGCGAGCAAATTGGACAGCCGCGGCCACATCGGCGGCAAAATCTTTGGTAGTCGCTTCTGTGTGGTTCCCAGCCGACTTGCCCACGCCACGTTCATCGTATCGCAAGACCGCGATACCACGTCGCGTCAAAGAATCGGCCAATACCAAGAATGGTTTGTGATCAAAAAGTGTACTGTCGCGATCTTGAGGTCCCGAACCACTGATCAAAATGGCCAACGGGAATCGCTTGCCCTCCGTCGGCAGGGTTAGCGTTCCTGCCAGTTGATCTTGTGGGTTGGCGGACGGAAACTGCACGTCGACCGATCGATAAGGGAACGGAGGCTGGGGTTGCTGAGGTCGGCGCGGAGCGGCTGCCTCGGCAGCTGTGGCCATTGCGACTTTTTTCAACTCCAAGTCCAAGGCCAAGCCTTGACTCCACTTCCCGGTTAACGATTCTCCGTCGTCCGAGAATTCCCCGGTAAACTTGCCGCGCAGCGCGGGGATCTCCAGCGATAGTGTTTCGCCGTCAATGGTCCCTGTTGCGATGAAGCCGCCAACTTTTTGCGAGACACTATCGATATAATATTCGACGGGCGCATCCGCCGGGCGGTAGACTCGCAAACGCATCAGCAGCTTTTGAATCCCGGCATTGAGCGTCCCCTCCCAAACTTCGGCCGGAGCATCCGTGGGAAATTCTTCGCGCCGTTCGAATCGCAACGGAATTCGCAGGGTTCGTTGTTCCCAAGTTCCATTGGAGACTCGCGTGGTTGGATTGTATGGACCTTGATACTTCGCCTTGGAGGCCGGTAGTTCGAACTCGAAACGCGTGTCACTGATCACGACGTTTTTCAAGTCGAACTTCGCGTCTCCTTCGTCAAGACTAAGCAAGGTCGCTTCCGGTGCCGCGCCATCTTTCGCCGCATCCGCTGCGACAACAAAGCGAAATTTGCGCCCCTCAATCTCCATCTTGCCGTACCAGTAATCGGACAACTTGGCCGTTGACTCTTGAACCATTGACGCGGCTGCTGCGGGAGCTTGCACAATCGCCAACAACCAAACCAACAGTAATGTTCGCCTCCAACAGAGGACTTTAAGTTCAATGCTTTGATTCATGTTTGCAAACCTCAGAAATGCTTGGGACGCCCCGCGACCGCTTAATTATGCAACGTGCCTGTATTGATGACGGGTTGAGCGGGACCGTGTCCGCAAAGGACCACCAGCAAATTGCAGACCATTGCAGCTCGTCGCTCTTCGTCCAAATGGATGATCTCGTCCTTGCCCAGCCGTTCGAGGGCACTGTGAACCATGCCAACCGCACCCTCGACAATCTTGGACCGAGCGGCCACCACCGCTTGTGCCTGTTGCCGCTGCAACATCACGGCCGCAATTTCTGGCGCATAGGCGATGTGACTGATACGCGCTTCGATCACTTCAACGCCCGCCTTCTCGAAACGATCTTGAATGTCCCCCTTCAATTGTTCCGCAACTTCCGTTGGGTTTCCTCGCAACGACATCTCGTGGTCTTCACTGTCGTAAGGATGACGCATGGCCAATCCCCGCAGCGCCGCCTCGCTTTGAACGGCAACGTAGTCTTCGTAGTCATCCACTTCGAACATCGCTTCGGCCGTGTTGACGACCTTCCAGACCACGACTGCCGAAATCTCGATCGGGTTGCCATCCTTGTCGTTTACCTTTGAAGGACGACCAGCAGACCGTGACTTGTGGGTAAGAACTTTCCCCGTGGGGTCTTTGGTTTCTGGAGTCGTGATCGATCCGGTCTCGAAGTTTCTTACTCGAAGCGAAATCTTCTTTTTCGAAAAGAATGGATTGACCCAGAAAAACCCCGTCGCTCGGGTCGAGCCAACATAACGACCAAACAATAGATAAACCCGGGACTCGTTCGGAGCAATCGCTTGGAGTCCACACAGGACCAAGATCCCCAAGAGGACGCTCACGCCAGCCGCCACCAACCACCAAACATCCGGCTTGTCGCCATGCGGCGGAATCGCCGAATAAACGCACCAACCTGCCGCGACGAGCAGGCCCAAACCAACCACCAAACCCACCCAACCGGAAATCGGCTGGTACTCGCGTTCCTGGACCATGTTTCTTCTCCTGAATACTGGGAAAACTGTCTGTAAACTGGGATTTCGATGATCTACTCTGCGATATCCAAGTGATATCACTTCGAAATCATAGCGATATTCGACGGCCGAACAAGAGGATTGGAAGAAAAACGTCGGAATTGAGAGACGAAGCTTAGTCCCCAAAGTGGGCTGGCCCTCTGCGGTCATGCATTTTTGTCCGAAATTATTACATTCCCTCGAAAGGGTCAGACCCCTTTGGGGACAGAGCCAAGGTTTGTGGACCAGGTGAAGGTTGGGTCGGCGTCGGGAATTCCTCCCGCTGTGATTTTAACGGCGGAACGATAAACTGGGCCTGAGAGACCATTTTCCACCTTTTTCCAGTCGATGGACCCATGGGAACCACCCGCTCGAAAGTCGCCTGGGTCGTCGGCGGTTCCAGCGGTTTGGGTTTAGCTATTGCTGCGGAACTTCTGACGCGAGGGTATCGAGTTACTTTGATGGCCCGCGACCCGGGGCGACTGGAGCAAGCCCAGCGCATCCTTCTTGAGTCATTCCCGGGTACTCCACGCACGGATGTTGCGACCGTGGCCGTGGACGCGATCAACTCAGAAGCGGTCGCTGCAACCTTTGCGGCGCACTATGCTCATTGTGGCCGATTGGACCTCTTAGTTAACGCGGTCGGACAAAGTTGCCGCAGCTCTCTATTGCAACCGAACTTTGCCCAATACCGGCAGATGATGGACGCCAACTTTTTTTCGGTGGTGCATACCAGTTTGGTGGCGTTGCCCTGGTTGTTGGCGCAACGAGGTAGTTTGGTCAACATTGCGACGTTGGCGGCAAAAACACCTTGGCCGTGGATTGCACCCTATGGAGCATCCAAAGCAGCCGTTGCCAACTTCACCGATAACGTACGGCTCGAAACAGGCGGGCAGCTCCATGTGTTGTTGGTTTGCCCAGGTCCGATCAAACGGGAAGACGCGGGGACGCGATATGCGGACCAAGCGAGTGGACTGAGTGATTCGGCAAAGCAACCGGGCGCTGGGGCGCCCGTCTCCGCACTGTGCCCGCATTGGCTGGCGAAACAGATCGCCACGGCAATCGACCGGCGACGGCCGTTGTTGGTCTTTCCATGGAAGGTTCGCCTGCTGATCTTGATGCACGCGATTTCGAGTCGCTTCGGGGCTTGGCTTTCCTTACGATTGACTCGGCGGCAGCGTGAATCACAAACCAATCCTTTGAACTAGCTCCAGGAAACTCCGATGTCGTTCTTAGATTATTTGATGTTGGGTCTGTATTTTTTCAGCATGTTTGTGCTGGGCATCCTGGCGATGAAACGAACGAAGACTCAAAGCGATTATTTTCTGGGCGGCCGCTCGTTTGGCAAATTATTGCAGACATTTGCCGCTTTTGGTGCGGGGACGGGAGCTCATGAACCCGTGCTTGTGGGCCGCGCTGTTTGGTCCAGTGGTTTAAGTGGTGTTTGGAGCGCGATGCAATGGTTGTTCGTCACTCCGATGTATTGGATCACGGCCGTTTGGTATCGTCGTATGCGACATTTGACTTTGGGCGACTGGTTTGTCGAACGTTACGAATCGCGGGCTTTAGGAGCCGCGTTCACAGTTTACGCGTTGGTCTTTTATATGGCCTTCTTGTCGACGATGCTAACGGCCATTGCGAAGTTTGCGGTGCCCTTGCTGGGTGTCGAGACCATCGGCGGTTGGCCGGTCAGCCACGTGATCGTGCCGATTTTGGCGATCACTGTGATTGGCTACGGTGTCCTCGGTGGTTTGACCGCAGCCTATTGGACCGACTTGGTCCAAGGCCTCTTGATCATCGTGTTGTCGATTTTATTAATCCCGTTTGGTTTGTGGGCCTTGTCTAGTGCGATTGGTCAGCAGGACACAAGCATGATGAATGGATTTGAAACGTTGCATGCGCAACTTCCGGAGAACTTCTTTAGCTTGTTTGGTGGCCCCGTAAGTGGCGAATTTCCGTTGTTGTATATCATTTCGTTTTCGCTTTTGTCGCTCGTGGGCGTGGTCGTTCATCCTCATTTTATTGCGACCGGTGGCGGGTCCGCCAAAACAGAATACGAAGCGCGGTTTGGCTTGGTCGTGGGCAACTACTTGAAGCGACTGTGCACCATTGGCTGGGCACTAACGGGGCTCATTGCCTTGGCGTTATTGGCCAATAATGCGGAAATTGCCATGGACCCCGATCGAGCCTGGGGCGTGGCAGCCCGAGAGATCCTTGGCCCATTAAATATGGGGCTGGTTGGCCTAATGTTTGCCTGTTTGTTAGCTGCCATGATGAGCTCGGCGGATGCCTACATGTTGGTCACGTCAGCATTGGTCGTTCGAAATGTCTATGCGGCGTACATCGATCCACAGGCCTCCGAAGCGCGTTATGTCTGGGTCGGGCGATTGACCGGAGCCGTGTTGGTGATTGGAGCAACGGTGGTATCCTTGATTTACACCGACGTGTTGGGGCAGTTTCGCATGGCGATCGAGATTCCAATTCTGTTCGCAGCTCCGTTTTGGTTGGGGTTGTTTTGGAGGCGAGTCAACACGACAGCGGTTTGGATGACCATTGCGTTTTCGTTGCTCGTGTTTTTTGTGATTCCCATTGGCTTGCCGGTTGGAGTGCCAGGACTGCGGGCGTATTCCCAATTTCACCAATCCACCGTGATCGAAACGGTGACAACGACGCGGCCCGCAACGCCAGCAGACTTAGCGAAGCATGAAGCTTGGTCGGCCGCGAAAACGAGGCTGATGCAGTTGCCGGCTGACGAGACTCGTGTAAAGAAACTCAAAGACTTGGGCAATGAACCACCCGTGGCGCCGCTTGGTGAGCCCGTCGAGATTGCAACCTCGACCGGAGGTCTGGCGATCTTTTGGCAAGGGATCACGCCAAACACCGAGGGATCTGCCCGAAAAGTTCTGTTGAGTGAAGAACGTGATGGCGACCGATTGATTCGACGAGAACGTTGGGATGGTGAAATGAAAGGCACCGGACCGTTTAATATTGACTTCCTAATTTACTCGTTATTGGGACTAGATCTTACCGAGGCCAACAAAGCCATGCTGGAGACATTGCGTCTGCCAACCCGCTTGGCACTGCCGTTTTTGGTTTTGATTGTTTTGAGCTATATCACGCCGCGGAACACCACGGCTGGTTTGGATCGCTACTACGCCAAAATGAAGACGCCGGTCGCCAAAGATCCATTGACGGATGAGCAAGAACTGAAACTATCGTATGCCAATCCCAAGCGGTTCGAGCACTTGCGGATGTTTCCGGGCTCCGATTGGGAAATGCTCCGTCCAACACTCATGGATATCGTTGGTGTTCTAGTTTCGGCAGTGATCGCAGCCCTGATCGTCCTGCTCTTGGTCTGGGTCAGCCAAATTGGTGCACCCTGATCGTCCGTTGGTTGTCGAGCGAGCGCCTGAAAAATGTGGCGACGCAGAATCCCGAAAGTGCGCGATCGCAGGTTCTGGCGAATGGAGCACCATCCAGCGGCGGTTTTTTGTGTGAATTGTGAAGTATGACTGCGGTCCCAGTTCTCTGAGTTGGGAATCGAGTTTCGCCGTCAGAATAGGATCTATCCATGTCGCTCAGGATTGACAACGTCTACCGACACGACTTTCCGACAATCCAAGGATATCTGCATCATCGGGCTCCTTACTTATTACTGAGATCCTTGGACGAGGTGTCGGACAACCACTGTGTGACCTCAGCCGAGGTTTCCGATTTACGCGAATTGTTGATTGGCCATTTCCCCGGAGCTCCGATTTTACCGGGGGCGTTGATGCAAGAGATGACGACGCAGACCGCCGGCGTTTTGATCGCTGCGCGGCACAACCCCATGATCGATTATCGAACCGACGATCCGCATCACAACGAGTTTGCGTTAGGAGTTCTGATCCGGGTCCGCGGGGCCCGCTATCGTGGATTTGCTCGGCCAGGGGATTCGATTCGAATTACCGTCAGGCTGGAAACGAAGCTCGACCAGTTGTTTGATTTTTCCGCTGAGGTCCGTTGTCGCAATGAGGTGATCATGCGAAACCGGTTCCAATTGGCGAATATTCCGTCAAAAGTGCTCGTTGGTAGTTAATCGATGGAGTTCGGACAGCCGGGCACCGCCTATTGGGACAATTTTTGTTGTTGCCCCAAATTCTGAAACGAATCATCGCCGTTACCGGTATGCCAGCCGCGGTCTGTTGATCACCGCGTTTTGCCGTCGAACGGACCGCTTGCGTACGTTTGGCCGCCAAATTGCTGGCACCGCTGCCGGTTTCCCAAAAACGAGAAAATCTGCGAGCGTTTATCGCTTCGCGCTTGACACGGGTTGGGGAAATGGCCACGATCATAGGCTGTAGGCAGGTGAGAGGGCGACTCTCCCCGGGGCCGCTAGTCACTCTAGTCGATGGCTTTTGTCTTTCTCTATCAAGGAGATTCGTGATGCGACGTAATTGGTTTGGTCGATTTGGCGTTGTTGGTTTATTGGCGATGGGACTGATCGGATCCATTGGGATGCAACCATGCGTCTCGGCCTGCGACGATTCGGCGGCGCCCGTCGTCGACAAAGACACGAAGGCTTCATTTGATGCAACCCATACGGAAGTCAAGCCGCTGGTTCCCAAACGAGAAGGCAAATCGGGAGAACTGCACACGTTCAAGCTAACTCCGGAAGGAAACATTGTCGCTGGCGTCACGTTCAATCAAAACTACGTTCAGGTTTACTCGCCAGATCATGAGTTGATTCGCGAAGTGCCGACGGATTTTCCCGTAACCGCCATTTCGATCGAACCGTCCGGTACGTACTTGATTGGCGGAGGCGGTCAAATCGCACGATTGTCGCCCAATGGCGAGATCCTAAAGCAGAGTCCCGCACCGCACATGGTTGGTCAATCGGCTGAAGAAGCCAAACAAAAGATGATCGACGCGTACAAGAAGCAAATGGAAGAGGCCCGCGAGATCTACAAGCAACAAATCGACCAGATCCAAGAGCAGATCGATCGATTGGTCAAAAAGCAAGAAGAACAAGGTGACAAGTTCTCCAAACGCGACCAATCCCGTTTGGATTCGTTGAAAGAACAATTGACTCAGTACAATTCGATCGTTGAACAACAATTTTCGGCCGAAATTGACGAAGAGAGCTTGAAGTACATGCTCGAAAGCCAAACTCGGATTCCATCGCTGGCGACTTCTGGTGACGACGTGTTTGTGGCTGTTTCGACCGGACGTGGTTATGAAATTTGGCGGACCAATAGCAATTTTGAAAACGCAACCATGGTGATCGCGGACTTGTCGGGTTGCTGCGGTCAATTTGATTTTTACGCCGCGAACGGCCAGTTGTTCCTGGCCGAGAACACAAAGTTTCAAGTCGGTATCTACGATCGCGACGGCAAGCAATTGAGCGGCTTTGGCGAACGAGCTGGCAGCAGTGAAGCGGGCTTTGGAAGTTGTTGCAATCCGATGAACGTGATTTGCACGTCGGCAGGCGAAATCCTGACGGCCGAATCCAGTATTGGAAAGATCAAGCGATTCAATCAGGCTGGAGAATTGGTCGGTGTGGTTGGCAAGGCGCGAATCGGCGGCGGGTGCAAACACGTCGCCTTGGGTTTCGACGAATCTCGCAACCGCTACTACGTTCAATACGAGGACAAGAACTCGATTTGCGTTTTGATGCCGCACGCCGAGGCCGAAGTCGCCATGGCCGAAGTCAACAAAAATCGTCAAGCCGCGGCACTTGAAACTGCCAAATTGGACGGCAACTGGGCGCGCGTCAAAGGTGAAGAGAAACCCGCTGCGAAAGTCGACGCTGCTGAGCAACCCCAAGGTGCGATGATCATCGGCAACGACGGCGAATCATTCTCGATGGAAGAGTACATGGCCGCTCGAACGGACTTCCAAATCCTGACCTTTGATTCCTCGACCAAGAAGCTCAAATGTGAATTTGCGGCAGCCAAGGGACAGCAGGCGCGGATCGTCGCCCAATTGTTTGGCGGTGGTGAAACCGGCGAACGCACTCCGGTGTCCTACTCGTTGGTGCCGCAAACCCTCACCGATGGCCAAATCCAAATGGACTTGGAGGACGGCAGCGGATTGATTGAATTCGAAATGCTTGCAAAGTTGGAAGGCGACACGCTGACTGTGACCTTTGTTGATCCGTACTCGCCCAACGGCAAACCACTGACTTTCAAGCGAGCCGCCGTGAACACGTCTGCTTCGACAGGAGAATAAGCCATGAGTCGAGTCGATCTACTACGTCGCCTGCTGGCGATCTTTGCCATCGTGACATCAGCCTTTGGCGGGCTGGCCGCAGTGGAACAACCGGTGGTCGCCGAAGAGCCGTTGATCGTGGTCGTTATGGACCCATTGAGCGACAAGTTGGCTTGCGACTGTGTTGCCGGTTTTGCTCAGCGGAAATACGAAGTTCTGGGCCAACACTTGCAGCGACAATTGGGTCGCAAGGTTGAGGTCTATTGGGGCGAATCCATCGAAATGGCGTTGAAGGACGAAAGCGCGAAGCGGAAGTCGCCGTTGGTGGCCGATCTGGTGATTGGCAAGCATTCCGTTGTGGTCGCCGAATCCAAAGCCAAGTCCCTGGGCCTCGAACCGCTCGCTCAACTGTCTGGGCAAGATGGCAAGACCACCCAGACAGGTTTGGTGGTGGTTCGGACCGCCGACCCGGCAATTTTGGTCGACGATCTGGCTGGCTATCGAGTTATCTTTGGCCCCAAGGATTGCGACGAAAAGCATGCAGCGCCCCGCCAGTTGTTGCTGGACGCCGAAGTCGAATTGCCCAAGGAATTGGACGTTGCCAGCTCCTGCAGTGTGGCGGCCCAAAAGATGCTTGACTGTCCCCAAGACGAGAAGGTTGCGGCCATCATCTCTAGCTATGCGATCCCGTTGCTGGAAGGTTGCGGAACGATCGAAAAAGGAGCCATGCGAGTCATCGGGGAATCGGATCCCGTTCCGTTCATTTCGGTGTTTATTCGCGATGCAACCGCCGAGCCGCTCCGAGCAAAGATCATGTCCTCCTTAACAGCCGTCGCGAAAGACTCTGCGTTGAAGCAAGCGTTAGAAACTCGCGATGGCTTTGTGCCGTTTGCCGCGGAAACGACGGCGAACGATGGTGCGAACTCCGA
This sequence comes from Pirellulaceae bacterium, assembly GCA_041741535.1. Taxonomy (GTDB): domain Bacteria; phylum Planctomycetota; class Planctomycetia; order Pirellulales; family Pirellulaceae; genus M30B19. The sequence continues at coordinate 35,000 of JBGSJV010000088.1, read as the reverse complement.
ACCGGTGTCTGAAAAAAAAACGAAGTAGTGGACTGGACGGGGTGGCGTGGGGCCAACCGAGATGCTCGAGTGCCACGGTTGCCCGATACCTTGCCAACGACGCCAGTGTTTGATTGGACGTTTGAATTACCGGTCGACACGATGGGCGGAGTGGCGGCCACTTCCAAATATGTCGTCTGCGGGACGCGCGATTTGCCGGACCGCAGCGACATCTTTTTTTGCGTTGACGCTGAAACTGGGAAACAACTTTGGCGATTCCAATACCCAGCGGTTCCACCTACCACTGCGGTGACTCGCGACGGCAAGCTCGATTTTGGCAATACTCCGCGAGCCACGCCTCTGATCGTTGGCGACTGCGTCATCACGCAAGGCGCCTTTGGCGATGTGCATTGCTTGGACCTCGCGACAGGCAAACTCTTGTGGGCCTGGAATCTCCTGCGCGACTTTGATGGTCATTTGCCTGATTGGGGATACAGCGCTTCGCCGCTAGCCGTTGGCAATACGATTATTTTGCAGCCGGGCGGCAGCGAGTGCTCACTGTTGGCGCTAAATTTGGCCGATGGCGAGCCCGTCTGGGAAGCACCAGGGCGCGGCGCCAGTTATTCGTCGTTTGTGGTCCGAGAGATTGCGGGAAAGACCCAAGTGATTGGCCTGGATTCCGAGACACTAGGTGGTTGGGATCTATCCAGTGGCGAACGGCTCTGGGAGTTGAAGCCCAAACGCAACGGCGAATTTCAAGTACCTACACCGGTGTGGCTCGGGGACTCGTTGTTGGTAATTGGCGAAAATAATGGAGCTCGCAAGTATCCATTTTCGAACACGGGCAAACTTGAGGCCACACCACTAGCCGAAAATCCTCGCTGCATTCCGGACACGCACACACCTGTCGCAGTAGGCCAATATGTCGTCGTGTTGCATGATTCGTTATGGGTGTTGAGACGTGATACTTTGGCGAAACATCAACTAATTGACCATGACGACCTGTCGCATTATGGCAGCTTGATCACGGACGGCGACACACGAGTACTGGCGATGACCGACGCGGGCAAGTTGCTCTTGTTCGAGTTGGTTGGCGATCAATTCGAATTGCGTGGCACGCTGGCTCTCTCTTCTTCGCGGACCACCAAGGCCTACTCGCACCCCGCCATCGTTGGTGATCGTTTCTACGCGATCCTCGACGGTAAACTGCATGGGTTGCGATGGTAATGGGAGGCATGGAACGGTTCACTTGGAAGTGCTGGGAAAGACTTGGTTGTGACAATCACCTTGCGTCGGGCAACACTGGACGATCTGGATATTTTGCAGCGTTGGGACGAGCAGCCCCATGTCCTAGCCTGCGATCCACACGGTGATTGGAATTGGAGTGTCGAGCTGGGGCGAGAACCAGAATGGCGTGAACAGTGGATCGCCGAATGGGATGGTCGTCCAATTGGCATGGTCCAAATTATCGACCCGGCCAAAGAAGAGACGCACTATTGGGGCATGTGCCCGACCATTTGCGGGCGATCGATATCTGGATCGGCGAACCAAATTATTTGGGACTTGGCTTGGGAACCAAGATCATGCAACTGGCAATCGAGCGTTGTTTTGCCAGCCCAGAGGTTGAAGGGATTCTAGTTGACCCCTTAAGCAACAACGGCCGAGCCATTCGGTTCTACGAACGACTCGGTTTTCAATTCGTCGAACATCGTCAATTTGAAGACGACCATTGCGCGATCTATCGGCTGTCTCCAAATGTCTAAATTCAAATGTCAGCGGAGAACAGTTCACAAAAATCGTCCGCAGCGTGATGGCAGACAGGCACTCGCTTGCCAACATCAGATCCTTTACGCGGGAAGCGACGTTCATTTCTCAGCGACATGGAAAGGCTATTCGATCAAACACTCCCAGAACTGCTTGTCGGGGCTCGTCAGTGATGAACGGTCGTCTCGCGCCGATAAGTTGCATGCTTCGTGAAGCCGGTGAATTGCTACTGGCGTTCTTCTAACTTCTGATAGAAGGCGGTCAGCTCTTCTTGGATCTTGATTGTTTGTTGGTTAAGTTCCTCGGAGCGAGTCGCGATTTCTTGTTTTTCGGCTGCGGCTTGTTTCAACTGTTCGATCAATGGCGCGACAAGAGTTTCGTCAAAGCGCAGCAGTTCAATGTCTCGCCGGATTTCGTTTAGCCGGGCATCGATAGACTCTTTGTTGGCAAGTACCTTCACCGCCGTAGCACTCGACTCGCGGAGTTGTAATTGAAGCTCCAACCACTTTTGCATCGTTTCGCGAACCGAACCATCCAATTGAATGTTGGCGTTGTTGAGATAGCTTTGAACTTGATAGGGAGCTAGAGATTCCAAGCTCTCGTAGTCGGTAGTGGTACCCGACATCGTGAACTTCACGGTCGCCGTTTGACTTGCGGGGACTTCCAGTTCGAATGTCGCTTCGCCGTTCGTTTTGTTGAGGGTCTTCGGACTTGGTTCAACCGTCGGCGATTCCAAGTCAGACCATTCGTTGAACGCCACTTTCACTTGGGCGATGCGGGGGAGTGAATCCGAGTTGGTTACGTTGAGGCTGCCGTTCCGGTGACGTTGCCACTCGGTGACAACAGATCGGCCGGACATTTGAATCGCAATTAGGCGATCAGGTGCCGATGGTTGACGTAAACTGGCGGATAGTGATCGCTCTTGGGAATACGCCAATGCTTCGGAAGCGCCAACGTCGAGGCGACCCAAAACAACATCACCCAAGAATTCTCCTTGTTGTTGGAGCGTCACTGGACCGCCAAGCAATGGAAGTTGACTGTTGTTCGTGATCTCTATGACTTGATCCGATTCAGTCGAGTCGTTCACTTTGGTTAGATCAATCAGTGAAAAGAATCGGCAGGGCAATTGAAAGGACATCACTGGAATCGCTGCACTTTCGCCGCTCTTCAAATTGACAGGTGCTTGAATTTGATAACGGACTTCCGAAGTCCATCGTTCGCCATCCGCCACTGGTGTTGCTTCGGTATGCTGCATAAACCCACGAAGCTGTTCCCGATTTAGGCCACTGGTTACAGAAGCCCCCGCATGCCCTCCCATGTGACCTCCCATACCGGTTGCACCACCCATCCCAAAACCCCCTCCACCCATGCCTCCACCCATGCCTCCTCCGCCCATTCCCATCCCACCCGACGAATCATAACCACCGCCTGCGCCACCCATCATGCCCTCGAAACTGGCGAGGCGACGATTGAGAGTTGCTGCCAGCCATGGACTAGTAATCGACAACCCCGGCGGTAGATCAAACACCTCAAGCCCGTACCCCGGTCGAGTAGCCAGTACCGGGGCGAACAGGTCGGCGGAAAACACGGTCGGGCGCCCGGTCCGAAGTTCCAAATCAACCTCGGTCCAATCTTGGCCGGTCGAGTTGTCGATATGTGCCCAGCCCTGCAAGTTGCCGGTGTTCTCGGCAACATTCAAGCGATAGGTCATCCGCCATAATGTCGAATCGACGACATAGCCGAATCCAATTTTCCGATTGCCTTGGCCAGCGACCAGCAGCTGGAGTTCTTGCATTTGCTCACTCGAACCTTTTTCCGCCAATCCCATCATGCTGAGCTTCATTTTTTCTTGGACCGTCGGCGAAGCAAATCGAATGCTATCCAATTTGGCCAAGTCGTAAGACTTCAATTGCTCATTGACCCAAACGACTAAAGTCTCGACTGAGTTACCGTTTGTCGTTCGATCTTCTACACCCCAAATCACGCCGCGTATTTCACCTCCGGCTTGCTCCATGACGATCTCTTGTCCGCGTTGCATCTGAAGTAATTGGGCGAGAGTCACGGGTGATTGGAAATCGCGTGCTGCCAATTCGGCCAACGAAGGAGCCGAACGATACTGGATGGACGACAAAACGCCACCCGCTTCATCGCGGAACACAAAACTCTTCAAGAGATCGTCGACGTTCTCATTTGGCACACGAAACTTCAGACGAGCGTTCCCATCGACCGGGCCAAAATGCAGGACCTCACTCACGCCGATGTTGTACATGACCAATCGTCGCACCGGCACCATATCGGATTCGGTCCAGGTCTGGACCGGCTCAACGTTTTCTTGCACCGAAGATGACTCAACGTTTGATACAGCAACCTCTTGCAAACCCCTCGCTTGCACGGGCGAAAGATCATTGATCGAAATTGCTAAGGCAAGTGTAACGATCATACGAACACGGACAAATCGCAAACGCATAGGAGAATTCCTTCAGACAAGATTGAAGGCCGAACGCCATAGATCCAACCACAGGCCATGTTGGTTGCACAAAAGCCACTAAATGCATGTTCGGCACGATCAGAAAACCACCCCTGGTTTTGTGTCAGATTAGTTTGCTTCAACACGTTTGTCAAGAATTTTACGGCATGAATCCGTTCAATCACATGTCGCAAAGCGTTTTCGGTCCACAAGCAAAATAGAAAACAATTATCCCCGGCCATTCTCAACCACGGAGGAATCGAATTAGTAGTTGGTGTTGGACTTGAAGACCATTCGAGTTAGAATTAGTCGACCAGGGTTAGGCACAAAGTGATTATGATTGCACCAGTCCGGCTCGCCTTATCGAGCCAAGCCGAAGTGTGTGCGTCATGACCGAGGATCGATCGCAACTTGTCGATGTACAACGGGTTTCAAGGCGGCCGTGGATTGGCACTTCAGCGCAAACTTTCGCAGATCCTACTGGTCGCGGCACTGCTTGCAGCGGGTACGAATACTTGGGCGCAAAGCCGTCCTATTGCGTTGCCAACCTCGCCCGATTCCGGGGATGAGCCAATCTTAACTTGGCAAGCGAGCACTTCTCGAAGAGTGCGCATCGTACCAAAGATTCGCCATTCGGTACCCGAAGTGACCATGAATGTCTGGCGGCAATTGACGTGCACTTTACCACCCAGTTATTCTGAAATCGCCGACGTCGAGACATTGCTAACGGAAATATCTCGATATGCTCGAATTCCAATTGAAGTTCAAATCTCGCGAGAGACTCTGAATGAGATTGGTTCAATCGATTGCTGCTCGTGGAGCGATGAGCATTGGTTTGGCCAACTTCGCGAGGAACTCGCCCAACACGACATTGAAGTATTTACCCATCCACCTGGCTTAATTGTTCGGGCCGCTGACCACAAGCGAAGTTCGGATTGGGACGAGCCGGAATTTCCAGACGCGATCCAAGTCATCTATGAAATTTCCGAATTGCCAATGGGATCGAAATATCTACTGGAGCTGATTCACAATTTAGTCCACCCCAATACTTGGGACGAGAACGGTGGGGAAGGAAGCTGCGAAATTGTCAAGACTGTTGATGGTCGCTACTTGGTTGTGCTGCATCACGAAGCTATACAAGCCTCGGTGTTGGGGCTTCTCGAAACATTGGCCATCATGTGTGTCGAGCCAACAAACGTCCAACGATTACAGCTTTCTTCGAGTATTCGAGTTGGTTTGATCCGCTCGGCAATGCCGGCACACTTTCAAGAGACGGTTTCAATCTTGGAATTGCCAACACCGGAACACCTCCGAAAACCATTGCCTTTGCAAGGTCTGGCGGAATACTTGCAGTTGCACGGCATGGCTGTCCATCACGACGTTGCGAACGTCGTCGAACTGCAACATAAACAGTCGGTGGTGATCGAGCTCCGCCGGAACCACGGTAATTTTTACAACGACTTGAATCATACATTGTCCAAATATGGGATCTCACTTTCCGTTCGAAAAGATCGAATCGATTTCGTCATCACTGGAAATCGAGAACCGGAACACGAATTGGCAATTTACGATTCGACTTTCTTGCGAGTTTCCGATGAAGCTATGCGAACCGTCTTGCAGGTAATTGTTGCACCCGACCAGTGGGCCGAAAATGGTGGTGCAGGCGAATTGGTGGTTGCGACCGTCGGAGCTCGCCAAATGGTGGCCGTGTGTCAACCGCCGCATCTTCAATGGCAGATTCGGCGGTTTCTCGAAGGATTGGCTGAGTTTGTCGATCAGACTGATCCTGTGAAAAATCGTTGGGTTCCACAATTCAAGCCGATCGGTTTGACGGCAACACAAGTTCGAGCAACGGGAAGCTCGCGGGCAATCCCACTTCCAAACTCGACGGTTCCACGGTTAACCGAGCCGGACGAAGTCTCGGTGGATTCATGGCCAGTTCATGAACTACAGGCCAACTTGTGGACCAGAGACGACCGTCACGACGACGCGCATCAATATCCCATCTTCTACGATATCACCGAATTGGAGGTGGAAGATGAAGTCGTTTATCAATTACTCGAAGAATTGGTCGGTCCGGAATGGTGGGAAGTAAATGGCGGAATTGCAACAAATCTGATTGAAAGATTTGGGACGCGAAGAGTCTTGATCACTCGCACGACTTCTCCGCACCAATACGCGATCGCTCGTTTCTTGGAACGCTTGACGCAAACACTTCGTAGCACCCCGATACGTTCCAATTGGCGGATGGAATGGGTACCAGAACCGATCCGTGTGGCGGTTCAATCCGCAGGCCTGGATGCGGTAGTTGTGGAAGTACTCGAATTACCATCGTCAGAATTGGATTTGGAAGCGATTCGGCAGTCGATTATGGAAACTATCGAACCGGCCACTTGGAGCGAAAACGGCGGGGAATACGAATTGCTATTCACTCGGATCAATCAACGCCAACTCTTAGTCGTTTACCATCAACGTCGCGTGCATCAGATGATCCGCCAATACTTGCTAGATCGCCGGTAAACCCTAAAGCAAAATCGGTCGGATCACTTGTCCGTGGTCGATTTCTAGGCGTTTGCGGCCGGGGATTTCTAGGCGTCGAGAGTCGAGACCCAGTTGATGCAAGATCGTGGCATGGATGTCGGTCACATAATGCCGATCTTCGACGGCGTGAAAGCCAATCTCATCGGTCGAGCCATGAACCGTCCCCCCTCGAACGCCACCGCCCGCCATCCAAACACTAAATCCAAAAATGTGATGATCGCGCCCATCCGAACCTTGCGAACCCGGCGTGCGACCAAACTCGGTGGCAAATACGACCAGCGTATCGTCCAACAGGCCTGTCCGTTTCAAGTCTGTAAGTAACGCGCCGATAGGTTGATCGACTGCCAAGGCGTTGCTTGTGTGGTTGCTCTTCAAGGCTCCGTGTGCGTCCCAACTCCCGGCCCCGCCCGCTCCGTGTTGGACTTGAATAAACCGCACGCCACGCTCTGCCAGTCGCCGCGCCGCCAACATCTGATGTCCAAACGCTTGGCAATGTGGCAAATCCAAACCGTAAAGTTTGCGAGTTTCTTCGGTCTCTTGGGAAAAGTCGAAGACCTCCGGAATCGATTGCTGCATACGAAACGCCAATTCGTAAGCTGCGATCCGAGCAGACAAGGCATTGTCGTCTGGAGTTTGGACGGCTTGCTGCTGATGCAGATCCCGCAAAAGTTCAACGCCGATTTTTCGAGATTCGGCAGAAGTTCCTTCCGGGCGTTTGGCAAAATCTAACGGTTGGTTCGGGTCCACTCGCAAAGGCACCGCATCGTGAGCTGGTCCCAAATAGTGACCATCGCGACGGTTCCAGTATTCTCGATTCCCAAATGAAATATACTGTGGAAGGTTATCATTGAGTGAACCCAAACCATAATTGACCCACGCTCCGAGGTTCGGATAACTTCCGTCGTTCATGTGGCGACCCGAGTGGAATTGGGTCTGAGCGCCATGGTTGCTGTCCGTGGTCCACATCGAACGAACGACCGAGATATCGTCGATATTCAGAGCGATGTGTGGGAACCAATCGCTGACCTCGATGCCGCTCTGGCCGTACTTCTGATACCCTACCTGCAACGGATAAAGTTCATTGCGTTGATTGCCGTTGGCATCGGGCACCGCCAATCGTTCCAAGGCCAACTTGGCCGGGTCCTGTACGTCGGCGTACGGGGTCTCTTTGATCGTCTTCCCAGCGTATTTGTTCAGCATTGGCTTTGGATCAAAGCTCTCCATGTGACTGACGCCGCCATTCATGAACAACCAAATAACTCGCTTGGCTCGAGCTGGAAAGTGAGGTTGGCCATTCGGCGGTTGCCAAATCTCGGCGCCCCTCCCGCGTTCATCTGCGGAGCGCGCCCATCCATCGCGCTGCAACATCGCCGCCGCAGCCAACGCGGCAAACCCGGACAGTACTTGACGACGATGCGGATACTGATCGCGATGCATGGCATCCTTCCTATCGAACCGTGACAAAGTCATTGTGATTGAGCAAGACCCAAATCAAGTTACCCACTATTTTCCGCGAACGGCCTGTAGTGTCGAGCGAACCTTGTTCAAGTTCTTGTGCATGCCATTGGGAAATGGCCTGTTGGCAACGACTCAACTCTGCATCCGTGCACATCCGCCCCAAGACGACCACAAATGCAGATCGCACCCAGGCTTCCGAGACCACGTCAACCGTCTCGCCATTCGCGGGTTCAACCGTCTTGGCCATGACGATGATTCGATCGGCAATCTGCGGGATCACTTCGTGCGTTAACTCGCTATTGGCCAAAGCCAAAGCCTGTTGTGGTACAACGCTTTGCTCGCGCCGATAACATTCCAAGACCGACGCTTCATCAAACGAAGTCAAGAATAGATTGCGATCGTTGTTGGAATGAAAAAAATACAAACTGCGTCGCCGCGACTTTGCTTGTTGGTCGGCGGGGATCGGTGGGCCGCCGAGCGAATCGTCCAATTGGCCAGCCAACTCGAGCAGCGTGTCACGCACCACCTGGGATTCCATCCGCCCCGATGGTCGTCGCCAATAGAGATGATTATCAGGATCGATAGCCTGTCCCGCAGACATTCTCTCGGGACTCGTCGCAGCCGCCATTTGGTACGTCGCGGAATTGACGATCAACCGATGAAGATGCTTCATGCTCCAACCGCTCTCGATCAGTTCGGCGGCCAACCAATCCAAAAGTTCTGGATGAGTCGGTGGCGTTCCATTGCGGCCAAAATCAAACACGGTCGGGACCAACGGTTGACCGAAGTGCCGGTTCCAGAGATGGTTCACGGCGACGCGCGCTGTAAGCGGATGTCGTGGGTCAACCAACCAATTGGCCAACGCGGTTCGCCGCCCAGTGCTGGTAGCGGGATATTCAACGGTCGGATCGTCTTTACCCGAAAATAGAAATCGAGTCGCAGACCATTTTGCACCGACCAACGGAGTAAAGCTCGTAGCCGTTTCGTGCAGTTTTTGTTCTGCTGTTTGAACACGAGCAGTCGCTTGCTCGAGTTGTTGTTTGAGTTCGTCGGTAACGTTGGGTGCGTTGAATTTGCGAAGCTCGACTTCGATTAATGCGAGGCGCGCAGCTTCCAGTTCGGCGGCTCGTTCGGCTTGGACGGCTGATTCGACCAACGCTTGTCGAAGTTCCGTAGTCGCGGCGTCCATCTGTTGCGCGGCTGTACCGCGCTGCCGCACACTTTCAACCTCGGCTTGTGCCCAGCGTAACTTGGCGTGCGCGAATTGCGACTCCAAAGCCGCTCGATCCGCGTGCCATTTGGCGCCAACCAGCGTGTTGCGGTCCAGTTCCTTAGTTTGACTTTCCTGCAGAACGATATTGGCCGGCAATTTGGTGACGTGAATGCGTTCGATGTTCGCCAGCGCATCAAACGTGGTGAATTGCAGGAACCCTGCGCGGCGAGCCAACGGCGAGCGCCATGTCAGAACCAACTCTTGATCCAAGAAAACATTGATCAACGTGCCACGAACTTGGAGCCGCAACTCGTAGCTGCGATCCAACTCGATGTTTTTCGCGACGGCTGCTTCACCTGGGTAATTCCATTGGGCGCCTTGCCGGTAAGAAGCTTGAACTTTGGGGCCACCCGAGTAAGCGCTCACGTAGACACTCTGGGCCGAGTCCTCCGCAGTTGCCGCCCCCAAGGGGTCGACTTGTGATTCATCGAAGGAGATTCCGACACTGCGCCATTGGCTGCCGCCGCGAATTCGAAACCGAAGCGTTGCGTCGAAGTCCGATGGCAATTCGCCCAACCACCGAAGGGCCGCGTGGTTCGGTCCATCTTGGTTCTGCAACAGAACGCCTGGTTGATGTTCCCACTGCCCACCCAGCAGTTGCCACTGCTCGGAGTTCAACGCCGTAAATTCGTCGTCAATCAAAGGTGCGGCAACCTCTTCGACAAGCGCGTCACCACGTTCATTGCCCGCCGATTCGTGCTCGGATCCCAGCTTGGCAGTTATCGCCGATAAATGTTCTTGGGCCGCAAGCGTTGCCTGTTCGGCTTTGGGTAATTCGACTTGCGCCTGTGTCAAAGTTTGTTGGGCATCACGCAGATGGTTCTCCAAAACCCAGGGGTGCCGATCGGGTTGCCAAGCGGCGGGTGGTAAGGAAACCGGCGCGATTTGCAGTGCCTCCCAACTCAGAAAATTCGGTAAGCCCGGTCCCAGCACCTGGCTCGTATCCGGTTGCTTCTCGTCGCCACGAATCAATCGATACGTGGGCACATCCAACCAACCATCGTAGACTCGTGGGATTCCGTTATTGGATAATCGCGACTCGCCGGGAACCATGTCGTTGCGGACGTGGTAGGGTTCGAAGAAGGCACGCAGTCGATAATAGTCCGTTTGTGATAGAGGATCATATTTATGGTCGTGACACTTGGCGCAGTTGGTGGTTAGGCCCAACATCGCTTTGCCAAAGTGTTCAACCGTTTCCTCCATCCAGGGGTGCCGATTGAACAAATAGTAATTTCGAGCCAAATAACCGGTCGCGCGGAGGTCGACTTGATCGAGTGGCTTTAACTCATCAGCTGCCAACATCAGCCGAAGCATCTCCGCATAAGATCGATCGCGATTGACATTTTCAACGATCCAATCGCGCCAATGGAACAAATGCTTTTGGCTATTGCGCAGTTCTTCACCTAAGCCCCACCAATCGCTGTAGCGCCAAATGTCCATCCAATGCCGAGCCCAGCGTTGGCCATGTCGCGGATCGGCCAACAATTGCTCGACCATCTCGTTGTACCAATCTGTTGACGCGGATTGTCGAAGTTGCCACGCGACTTGGGGATCCGGCGGCACCCCCACGAGGTCCAAATGCAACCTTCGCAATAGAATCGAGGGCTCAGCGATTGGGGTTGGGGCAAGTCCCGCGGCTTCGTGACGCTGGGCAATAAACGCGTCGATTGGATTGCGAACCCATTCCTGGTTGGTCACAACTGGAACAGGTGGCCGCACGATGGACTGGAAGGCCCAATGTTGAATCGGGTCAGGTTCGGGTTGTTCTTCGGCCGGTCGAGCAGCCCCATCGGCAATCCAACGTCGAAGAAGTTCCACTTGAGCGGGTGAAAAAGTTTCCCCTTCGTGTTCAGGTGGCATGCGTTCGGCCACATCAGCCGTCGCGACTCGTTGTAGAATCAAGCTTTGTTCCGGAGATCCCGCGACCAATGCCGGTCCGGAACCGCCACCCTGCTCCAACAATTCGACCGTGTCCAGTCTTAGTCCGGCTTCTTGTTTCAAGGCACCGTGGCACGCATAACAGCGCCCCGCGAGTAGCGGCTTCACCTGAGTCAGATACAAAGACTCGTCTACAGCGGCGTGCGTCGCTCCGGTGAAACCAATGATCCAATTCAGACCGAAACAAACGGCGATCAACACAGGCGGGATGTTCATGGTACTACCGGTGGGAGCCAACGGAGCGGCCAACAAAGAGCCGTTCCGAAACGGGTGGGGGTCCGAAGGTTGCCCAAAGGACTCTTATATTCTACCAGAAAGCCGGCGGATTTGCTTGTCCAGATAACCTGTGCCCTCAGTGTCTGCGACCGACGCACCCTCGGTGACCTCGACCGTCGCGCCGTGGAGAACGCGGACAAACGGTAGCGGGACTTCTCTACCGTTTCCCGGCGGAAGGCCCGAAGCGACCGTTGCGAGACGGTGGACCGCCCCGAATCCAACGGTTGGAGGATGTTGTAAACTTATTCCAAAGTCGCCCCGACTTGGTTCGAGAACATTCGTGAACCCAGTGAACCAAAATGCTGAAACTCATCATCCTGCTGCTCGCCGTGCTGTTATTTCCGAGCGAAGGGGCGCAAGCCGTGGACGAAGACGCGACGCCAAACATCGTCCTCTTGTACGCTGACGACATGGGTTTTGGTGATTTGGGAGCGAACAATCCCGATTCGAAAATCTCGACGCCCAACCTTGATCGGCTCGCGACCGAAGGACTGCGATTCACCGACGCGCACAGTTCGTCGGGCATTTGCACTCCAAGCCGTTATGCGCTATTGACCGGTCGATTTCATTGGCGGAAATTTCATGGGATCGTCAACTCGTTTGATCCGCCCGTGTTGGACGCGGCCGATTTGACCTTGCCCGAGATGCTGCAACAACACGGGTATCGCACGGCGTGTATGGGCAAATGGCATTTGGGTTGGAATTGGGACGACATACGCCAGCCCAATGCGAAACCAGCCTCCAACGAGAGCCAACGGCCGAAGGTGTTTGTTCCCGAAGAGTTTGATTGGACGAAGCCGATTTCGGGAGGTCCTCTGTCGCATGGGTTTGATGAATACTTTGGCGACGATGTCCCGAACTTCCCTCCGTATGCCTGGTTCGAAAACGATCGCGTGCTCGCGACCCCAAGTCAGATGTTGACGATGACGGCCAAAACCAAAGAAGGAGACTGGGAAGCCCGCCCTGGCCCGATGACGCCTGATTGGGATTTCTATGCGGTTGGGCCGAAGATCACAGACAAAACAATCGAGTGGATTGGGAAACAGCGGGGACGGAACGAGCCGTTTTTTCTTTACGCACCTTTCAACTCGCCGCACGCTCCGATTGTACCCACCGAGGAGTTCGACGGAACTTCTCAGGCCGGAGGCTACGGCGACTTCATGGCCCAAACCGACGCGGAAGTTGGCCGTATCCTCGCGGCTCTCGAAGCAAACGGATTTGGTGACAACACTTTGGTAATCTTCACCGCGGACAACGGTGCGGAACATTACGCTTATGAACGCATTCGAAAATTCCAACATCGTAGTTCGGGATTGTTTCGCGGCGTGAAACGAGACCTCTACGAAGGAGGCCATCGGGTTCCTTTCATTGTCAAATGGCCTGGCGTTGTGAAACCCGGAAGCGTCAGTGATGCGCTCGTCAGCCAAGTAGATCTCTTCGCTACCATCGCAGCAATCGTTGGGCATGCGCTGCCAACGGGAGTCGCGGAGGACAGCTACGACATGACGGACGTGTGGAAGCAAAATGCAAATAGTCCGCGGCGCAGCATCGTCCACAACACGATGCCCAACGCTTACGCGGTTCGACATGAAGATTGGTTGTTGATCGCGCACCCAACCGGTGCTCACACCCAAGTCCCCGCGTGGTTCGCTCAAGAGAATGGCTACGAGAGTCACGAACACGCCGGCGAATTGTACAACTTGCGTCTGGACGTGGCTCAGAAACATAATCGTTACGCAACCGAAACGGCCAAAGTACAAGAGCTCAGTGAAGTACTCGAATCCATCCGAGCCAAGGGCCAGGTGCGATAGGCAAGTTGTAATCATGAACGACACTGCCGTAGATGCGTGCGGCTGCTTGGCAAACACTCGAGAATGGAAGGATTCCTTGCGCGAGTTGAGGGTTCGTGTTTCATTTCTCCGCGACCAACCAAACGCACTTATCCATTTTATTTCTTGAACCATTCTCGAAGTACTTGTATCGAACCGGCGTTGTAAATTCTTGGCCCTTGCTCCCAATTCTGACGAACCTTGGACATATCGTTCGGTTCTAAACTCCAGTCGTACAAGATCCACTGCGTTGGCCTTGACGGTCACCTAACACAAAATTTGGGTTTGCTTGATGGAATCAGAGAAACGTCTCCGGGAATCAGTATTCTCGGCGAACGTAAATTATGACGCCGAGGACAAAGAGTTCTTGATTCGTCAACGAAAAGGGCATTCGACCTACAACATTGAAAAACACGATTCGGAGCAACAGAAGACCGGCCAAGGTCGTGGATTGCTCCGCGATCCAAAGTTGGTCCGCGGAGCGAATCACGACAGTTCGACCATCCCACGGTCACAACGCCGCATTGTCAGCGAAGGTCGCAAAGCCAAGCAGCTTTGTCGACAAGTGGCAACCACGTTGGACATGGTGTTGTCGGGGGAGTGTCATCATTCCGACTTGCAGGCCTTGCGAGTAGTGGCAGTCGAACCGTCCCCGAATTCGTCTCGATTGCGAGTGACACTGGCGGCCGATATTCCAGCCAGTGAATTTGATCCCCAACGGGTTCTAGATCAACTGGCGCGACAATCTGGTCGGCTGCGGGCCGAAGTCGCTGCCGCGATCTGTCGCAAGCGGGCTCCCTTGTTGGTGTTCCAATTACTGGCGCCGACAGCGTAAGATCTGTAAACAGACTTTGATAATTCGGTAATTCAACTATGGTTGTAAGCCATGTTCGACTCGTGACCCACTACGCGTGAGTTCAATTTCCTCCGACAGGTCGTGTATTAATCTTGCCGCAGGTAAGTTATTCTGATTCTAGCCGAGTCGTTTGGGGCTGGCGATCGTTGTTTCGAAGTCTGCATCGGTTTCGAGGAATATCATGAATAGGCGTGCCATGCTTCGTTTCCGCTGCCGAATATTGATCTTGATTTGCGGTTGTGTAGCGAATGGAGTATTCGGAAGCGAAGTCGAATCGACCACGATCGGCGCAGCACCATCTGGCCCGGAACTACCCCCGAACATCTTGATCATTTACGCGGATGACCTGGGTTGGCGAGACCTTTCATATGCGCACGACCAAGTGCAACGAGCCGAATTGTTGGGCAGTGACTTCTTTCGGACGCCCCACCTGGATACCTTGGCGGCCAGTGGCACAACGTTTACGCAGGCCTATTCGGGTGCGGCCAATTGTGCACCGGCCCGCGCGACCATGTTGACAGGGACTTACTCACCTCGGCACCAAATCTATAACGTCGGCACAGGTCTCCGTGGCAAACCCGCTCACAGCCGCCTGGTGCCAATCCCAGGCCGGGCAGTACTGGCGCCCGATACTGTCACATGGGGACACTGCCTACAACGGCGCGGCTATAAAACCGCCAGTATCGGCAAGTGGCACGTCAGTCTTAGTCCACTGGAATTTGGCTTTCACCTGAATATCGGCGGAACACAAAGTGGCAGTCCGCCCAAGGGCTACTTCCCGCCGTACGAACAAGCTCCCGGTTTGGAAGCGGCGGCGCCTGGTGAATATCTGACGGATCGTCTGACGGACGAGGCGGTTCGTTTCATCGAACAAAATCAAGCCACACCGTGGTGTTTGCTCCTTAGTCACTTCGCAGTCCACACGCCGTTGCAGGCGAAGCCGGAATTGTTGGAGAAGTATCAGGAGTTCCCGCCAGGAATAATTCACAACTCCGCTAAAATGGCTGCGATGATCGAGAGTTTGGATCAAAGCGTGGGCCGAGTCCTCGATGCACTCGATCGACTGAAGCTTCGCGAAAACACCGTCGTGATTTTTAGTAGCGACAATGGCGGATACGGACCAGCAACCTCAATGTCGCCACTGCGCGGCTACAAGGGAACCTACTTTGAAGGAGGCATTCGAGTTCCCTTAATCGTGTCGTGGCCAAAAACGATTACGGCAGGCTCGACCGATGAACACCTCGTTTCGCAAGTCGACTTCTTCCCCACGGTTTGCGACTTTGCCGGAGTACCCACTGAGGAACGTCCGGCCCTGGACGGTCAAAGTCTAATGCCGATCTTTCGCGGCGACAGTTCCGAGGAAACACGATCGTTGTTTTGGCATTTCCCAGCCTACTTGGAAAGCTATCCCCAACGACATGACCAACAGCGAGACCCGTTGTTCCGTAGCCGTCCCTGTAGTGTGATTCGGCACGGCGACTGGAAGCTAATCCAGTACTTCGAAGACAACGAAATTCGGCTTTACAATTTGAGCGACGATATTGGTGAATCGCAAGACCAATCACGAAAAATTCCTGCGTTGGCGAAGGTGTTGTTGAACCAACTAAGAGTCTGGCAAATCGAAACCAACGCGGCGATTCCACACGAATTGAATCCCCGTTACTCGATGGAAAAAGATATTCAAGCTCAGGTCTCGGCCATTCAAGATCCAGCGTCGAATTCTGTTAGCCAGCAAAGCGAGGCAAACGCGGGGAAATTGCCCGCTGCAGCGAGGATCTTGTTCTTGGGAGATAGTATCACCTACAGCGGACACTACATCACGCTGTTGGAAACGGCTATTCGAATCCAACATCCGGAGCGAGACGTCGAGTTACTGAACTTGGGTTTGCCCAGTGAAACGGTTTCAGGCCTGTCCGAACCCGGTCATGCAGGTGGGCAGTTCCCTCGTCCACATTTGCATGAACGATTATCGCGAGTTCTCGATGAGGTTCGTCCCGATTTGGTGGTTGCCTGTTATGGCATGAACGACGGCATCTATTATCCGCTGAGCGAGGACCGGTTCTTGGCCTATCGCGAAGGGATCGCGAAATTGCGAGCCGAAGTTCAGCAGCGCGGAGCCGAGTTGCTGCTTCTGACACCGGCGATGTTTGATGCCCAACCCATCGCCGATCGACTGTTGCCCGATGGGCTTGAGACCTATCCACAACCGTACAAGAATTACGACGAGGTCTTGGAACATTATGCTCAGTGGTTATTGACGAAACGCATGGATCATTGGAATGTCGTTGATGTCCATGGAGCGATGAGGAAGGCCATACAGGAACGGCGAAAGACGGAGCCGAACTTCACTTTTGCGGCCGACGGCGTCCATCCTAACGAGGCAGGACACGAAGTGATTGCACAGACATTAGCGGACCACTGGGGCTTGGACCTTAACCTTCAATCCGAACCGGTCCAAGTCAACGACGACATTCGGGCTCTGGTGGCGAAGAAACAAGAAACCATGAAACATGCCTGGTTGACACGAACCAAACACCTTCGGCCCGGAATTCCTGCTGGTCAGAGCTTGGAAGAGGCCGAAAAGTCGTCCGCAGGATGGAAGCAACAAATCTCGGACTTGGTTGGACGTGATTGATCTTCTCTTCAGGCCGCAATTATGAACTCGAAGTTGGTGGGGCATGTATTCAAGCATTGGACCTGAATGATGTGGTTTCAGAAGCAAATCGTTCTTGCTGCAAAACGACGCGGCTTCCATTTGGTGACCCGCGAGATTGTCGATCAACTGCCAGAAATGAAGTCTTTGAAAGTTGGCTTATTGCACGTCTTTATCCAACATACCAGTGCTTCGCTGACGATTAATGAAAACGCTGACCCAGATGTTCGAGTGGACATGGAGATGGCCGCGAATCATTTGGTACCCGAGTCCTTGCCGTACGTGCACACGATGGAAGGTCGCGATGACATGCCCGCCCACGTGAAGGGGTCCTTGATGGGCTTCAGTTTGTCGATCCCGATAAATCACGGCCAGTTGGCGTTAGGCACGTGGCAAGGCATCTATCTGTGCGAACATCGCAACCATGGCGGACCTCGCCGCTTGGTGCTCACACTTCACGGAGACGCATCCTGACAAAGATGATTCGACCGTAACAAATATGGTCGACAAACTTGGTGCCCTCCATCCATTACGCCGATCGGTTCAACTCTAGATCGACTATTCCCTATCAGCGCTTGGGCTCCAATGTTTTTCGAACCCAATGTAGATTTTGGCGTTGGAGTTCATCGACAGCGCACGCAACGTTTCTAGTTCTTCTAGGCGAAGCAGTTCGGGATGCGACTTGAGAATATCTCCCGTCTTTTGGCGACGCTCGATCAGTTCCATTTCTAGTTCGGCTTTGGACCTGGCCACGTCCACGTCGGCCTTTTCACGCAATAGTCGAACCTGGGCCTCTAACTCTGCTTCATGTCGAGCCGTTTCGGCTTTGGCTCGAGCTTGAATTTGCTCAACTTCCGCGCGAGTCCGGGCCTCGACCAACTGCGCCTGGCTATTTCGTTCCGCAGCCAACACGCGATTCATGATCTCCTGCAGGTTGCCAGGAAACGCCAGATCCTTGACGTCGGCACGACGAATTTCGACACCATAACCAGCAGCCGCCTCTTTGACGTCTTGGAGGATATCTTCACTCAGACGGTTGCGGTTGGTGAGAATCTCCTCCAAATTCATGGTCGCCAACGACCGGCGTGCTGCTAACTGCACGTCGCTGTAGAGCCGATCTTCATAGTTCTCGACCGTTTGAATTGCCGCCCGAGGATCGATGACGCGAAATTGAACCAGAATGCTGACTCGAATGGCGACCTTATCGGACGTCAGTATCTCTTGCCCCTTGAGTGTCAGGTCTCGATCACGAATGTCGACCAAAACCACTTCCACGAAACTCGGGTTCGCAAACCATAACCATCGATTCGGCAGTCGGTAACGGCCCGCTTCCAAAATCTTCGTTAGTTTGCCGTCTTCGTACCATAAACCGCGATGGGTGTCCTTGATAACGAATTCAGTACCAGGTTGTTTCATCGAAAGCATAACGATCGATTCTCTTTGGATAAAAGAGCCTCGAAGCGGGGCCGATATGAAGGACGAGTTTGCAGATTTGGCAAGTCTGAGCAATCAAACCCATGGGGAATTGCAGGAACCATTTGGTCACTCGCTTCGGACCCCGCCGAGGCTTACCAAATCGTATCAGACGCACGACCGACTGACAACAATCAAGAACGCGTGACCAACAAGAACACGTTACCCGAGCGAAGTCTTGGGCGACTTTTTCCCGTTCAGCGAATGTGAATTACTTCTTCAAATGGGTATCCAACCACTCAAAGAATACTCGATACCATAACACGCTATTTTGTGGCTTCATCACCCAGTGTCCCTCTTCGGGGAAATACAAGAATCGCGATGGAACACCTTGTACTTGGGCAGTGGTAAATGCTTCCATGCCTTGACCAATCGGGACCCGAAAGTCTTTCTCGCCATGAATGACCAACAGCGGCGTCTTCCAATTCTTAACGAACCGATTGGGCGAAAACGCTTGGTACTTCGTGGCAAGTTCGGGGCTCTTCCAATACGGTCCACCCAAATCCCAATTTACAAAGAAAAGTTCTTCCGTCGTGCCGTACATCGACTCCAAATTAAACACTCCGCAGTGAGAAATCATCGCCGCGAATCGATCCCCAGCGTTGCCCATCATCCAATAAACGGTATAACCCCCGAAGCTGGCGCCGACCGCTCCGACGCGTTCTTTATCGACATAGCTTTCTCCCAGCATCGAATCGGTGGCTGACAGCAAATCCCGCATTGGTTGCCCACCCCAGTCCCCGCTAATGTCTTCGTTCCATGCGAGCCCAAACCCTGGTAAACCCCGTCGATTCGGAGCCAATACAACGTAGTCTTGGGCCGCCATCAAGTGAAAGTTCCAGCGATATGAAAAGAACTGGCTTACTTGACTTTGTGGTCCACCTTGGCAAAAGGTCAACATCGGGTACTTCTTCTCACTTTCCGGGTCAAAGCCCGGTGGGTAGATCACCCAACAGTGGATTTTTTTACCGTCAGTCGAATCGACCCAACGCTCTTGGACCGTTGGTAATTCCAAGTCGGCCAGCAACGCTTCGTTCAAAGCCGTCAGCTGTTTCTCGGTACCATCCTGCAAGTTTAGAACGTACAAGTCAGCCGGCACGATCATGTCGTTGCGCGCGACCAAAGCCAATTGACCGCCCGGTGCAATGTCTTGTAAGGCATAGTTGGCACGCCCCCCGGAAAGTTGTTGCGCTTTGCGAACATCCAGTTTGATCTGGAAGCTGTGCACGCAGCCGCGATGGTCGGAATCAAACACCAATCCACTGGCGTCGGGTAACCACTTCGCGTGATCCGCATTTTGTTCCAACCCCAGCGTCATATCGACCGATTTTTGCGACTGTCGATCGAACAGCATGATGCGGTTTCGGTCCGCCTCGTAACTCGGATTTTCCATCGAACTGTAGGCAATGTACTTTCCATCCGGCGAGTACTTCGGGTCATTGTCGTAGCCCATTTGCCCTTGAGAAATGTTTCGCGGTGCTTGCGACCCAGCAACGTCGACGAGATAGATATCCGAATTGGTGGATTCGGCCATCTTGGCGTCGATCTTCGTTGTATAGGCCAATTCACGACCGTCCGGTGACCAATCAAATTGGCTAGAACCACCGAATGGCGGCACCGGACAATCCGCTCGGAGACCGGCCATTAAATCTTTTGCTTCGCCCACTCCGCTTTCGGCAGTTAAAGGAGCCACGTGCAAGTGGTCGTATTGGAAATCGTGCCACGAGTCCCAATGTCGATACAGCAGCGAGTCGATAATGCGGGCGTCGGCTTTGGGCAAATCAGCATACATTTCGTTGACGGTCGCATCCATTTTTACAGATGCCGTGTACGCGATGTGTTCTTCGGTCGGCGACACTTTGAGATTAGAAACCCCGCCGGTCACGTTCGAGATTTTTTGCGGGGCTTCGCTACTTGGGCTCCACCGATAGACCTGAGCACCGGCCGGCTTGTCGCTCGGATCGGTCGCGGAGAAATACAAACTAGGATCGTTCGCCGTCCCATGCCACTGTAGATCGGCAATACTGGGCCAGCCGACCAAGATCTCCTTCTTTTCCAAAGTCTGGACATGAACCAGCGACAAGTCGGATAGCCCTGAGTTTTCCTCCAATTGGAAACGCCGAACGGTGTAGGCCGCCCATTGACCGTCAGGCGATAACACGGCTTCGGAAAGACGATTTAGTTTCCACAACCGTTCCGGTGTCATGCGCGACTTAGGGGGTGCCGTGGCTGTGTCATTGGTTTGGGCCGACAACGCCGTTCCCAACAACAAGATGAGGGCAAAAACTCCACAATTCACGCCGCTACGACGGGTTGTCCGTACGAACAAGGGTGATACAGGCCAGCTTATCATTTGGCATTCTCAATCGATATGTTTGGAGGCCCCACCGCGACCGCCAACGTATCATAAATCAAACCCCTAACCGGTGGTAGACAGCGCCGGAATCGTTATTTGGCAACGGTCCTGCACCGAGTTGGCTCGTCGGACTTCGACTAGCCCGGTCCTGAAACGGGTCTTCACTCTCCGGTCTTGTCTTTTTGTCCAGAATCGTGCGTGTCCTCCAAAGGGTCAGCCCCATTTCGGACAGAGACTGAACGGCGCAGCTACTTTGTCGCCACTTCCGCCATCAAGAGTTTCATAAACAAGTTCACGGTCGTGACAAGTATCATCAAGAAGACCCCAATAGCGATTGTATTCTCCCACCATCTGGGACGATGATTACGGAGACCAGGGTGCTTGTTGCATGCGAAGATCAATAGTCCCACCACGATTGGCAGTAAGATTCCGTTCGCCGCTTGAGCCACCACGATGATTTCTTTCGGGCTCTTGCTCCAGTACCACGCGACCACCAAACCGATTCCCATGACGCCCATCCAAAGGCATCGAAATCGAGTTGCTTTGGGATCGTCGCTCCATCCGAATACTCCGGAGATCGCCATCGCGGCGGCCAGTGGTGCTGTAATGGCACTCGTGAGTCCAGCCGCAAACAAGCCCAAGCCAAAAAACAAACGTGCGGTTTGCCGTCCAAGTAATGGCTCCAATTGAATCGCCATATCCGCTGTCCCAGTTAACGTCTTACCTGCCTCAAAGAAAGCCACTGCGGCCGTCACTAAAATTGCTGCACTGACTAGCCCGCCCAATCCAATCGACAATGCCGAATCGGCGCGCGCGTCGCTCATGGCTGTGCGAACATCGATATCCTTTTTCCACTTTCGTTGAACCAAACCGGCATACAAAAACAAATTGTACGGAACAATGGTCGTTCCCAGTAATCCAAGAATGGTGACCAAAGAATTTGGCGGAATCACTGGCACCAAACCTCCGGCCATTTTTATCGGGTCCGGTCGAAGCAAAATCATGGTCGCCAAGAAACCGAGACTCATCGCAGCAACCATCGAGACCAGCACAATTTCAATCCGCCGATACGAGGAGACCAGCAATGTGCCGATCGCCAGCGTAGCAACTCCAAACACCCATCCCGGACGTCCATCGCCGGTCATGATTTCAAACCCCACTCGCGCGCCTGTCAGATTGCCGGCTTGAAATGCGGAATTGCCAAAGCCGATTGCAAATACCGCCAAAGCCCCAAGAACCCAACGCGCGAATTGGCTCGGCAAAGATTCCATGATGGCGATGCCTAATGGCAGCCGAGTGGCTAGTCCAATCCGCCCAGCCATGTTCTGCAAGAAGATCGTCGCTGCCGTCGCGAAAACCATCACCCAGAGCAGTTGAAAGCCAAAGGCGGCTCCGGCGGTACTGGCGGTCGTCACGGTGCCAGGTCCGATAAACGCCGCCGTGACTACCAAGCCCGGCCCCGAAAATCGCCATCGTCCTAACCAGCGAATCACGAAAACCTCACTGCTTGGCCACTTCGCGCCGATTGATAGATCGCGGCAATTAGCTCAACGCTTTTTCGCCCTTCAAGACCATCGATTTGCGGAGCTTTTCCCGTCCGAATCGCGTCCAATACGTTGGCGAATTGCGCGGCGTGCCCATGGTGACCAATCGCTGCGGGGTCCGCAGCGCCACCACCGGTTTTGGTCATACCAGTCAAGTTTCGGAGGATGGTCTCGTCATCCGGTAACACGTCCGCGAAACTCCACAGTTTCAAATCCTCCTCTTCAATAATTGCCGACCCGCGTGAGCCGTGGATTTCGATCCGCTTCAACATGCCGGGATAGACCGCGGTCGATGCTTGAATCACGCCGAGTGCACCGTTCTTGAATTGCAAGGTCGCCGTGGCGACATCTTCGACTTCAATATTTTCGTGAGCCAACGTCGCGGTGTAGGCCGTGACTTGATGGACACCGCCCATGATCCACAACAACAAGTCCACACTGTGAATCGCCTGATTCATAAGTGCCCCGCCACCGTCCAACTCCCAAGTGCCTCGCCACGCTCCGCTGTCGTAGTACTGCTGAGTCCGGTACCATTTGACGTAGGCATCTCCGAGTGTCAAACGCCCGAAGCGGCCCGCGTCCACCGCCGCCTTTACTTGCCGTGATGCCGCATGAAATCGCGACGGAAAGATCGTCGACAAGACCACCCCAGCTCTTTGGCAGGCCTCAATCAGTTGATCACATCGAGCCACGGTCACCTCAAGCGGCTTTTCCACGATCACGTGTTTGCCTGCCCGAGCCGCGATAAGCCCCGGCTCCAAATGCGCTCCACTGGCAGTGCCTATTGAAACCAAGTCCACGGCCGGATCTGCGCACAACTGTTCTACCGTATCGTAGACTCGGCAAGGGAAGTCCGCCGCAAACTTATCCGCGCTCGATCGGGTCCGACTGGTTGCCGCGACCAAACGTAGCCCCGGCGTGTCCGAAACCGCTCGGGCGTGAAATTTGGCAATCATCCCACATCCAACAATTCCAACACCAAGTTCCATATGCCTCTTTCGATACTCAAAACTCGATCTTGTTCGCACCGATCGAACTCGATTTTACCAAAATTGACCGGGTCGCCACAGTTGGGTTCATTGGTTGAGGGGCGTCAACGCAGTTGATGATTTTCCCATCGGAGCAAAACCGTTCGACAGAAGAGACTGGCCAGGAGATAATACACAAATCCCATGATGGTCAACGCGAGTAATGTCGCAAACATCAGGCCTGCGTCACGATCTTTGGCTTGGAACACGAGAAATCCTAGCCCCTCCTGTTGAGCGGTACCAACAAAGTAGTCACCGACACAGGCGCCAAGCACGGACGCTGCCGCCGCAATGCGGATTCCGGCCGCATAAAACGGCAATGCGGTTGGGACTTGCAGGAACCAATAAATTTGCCAACGCGAAGCGCGATTTAGCCGAAACAGATCCAAATGCGCGGCGTCCACTGAAATGAGTCCGGTGGTGGTATTGCTAATGATTGGAAAAATACTGATGAACGCGGCGATCAGCATCACCGTGCTAAACGTGTTGCCAAACCAGGTGATCAACAACGGCGCCACGCCAATGATAGGAACGGTTTGAAAGATCAAGACGTACGGCATCAAGCTGAGTCGAATCCACCGAGCCTGTCCCAATACACTCGCCAAGACAAAACCGATTGCCACACTTAACCCGAGCCCAGCACCCGCCTCGGAGGCAGTTCGTACAGTGGCTGCCCACAAACGCGAGCCATCCGACCATGTCGCCATCATAATATCGCGGGGACTGGGGAGAAGGAACTTGGGAATATCCCGCGCCCAAACCAAACCTTGCCAAGCGAGTAACACAACTACTAAAACGAGCAGCGGAGCCAGTCCTACCAATCCCTTCGACAACCCATTGGATTTGCCCTCCGGTTTCCATGGCCCGACCGTCATTGTTGAAGCTCCCGAAATCGTTTTGTGACGCGAATCACTTCTTCGATATAGATGTGGCTTTCGCGGAGTTCAGCGTCCCTTTCCTCGCGAAACTGGATGGGCAAATCCGCGGCTAACGAGTCTTGTTCAACGCCATCGCGCAAGCTGCGAAACATCAAAATACGATCTGCCAAGAACACGGCTTCGGAAACATGGTGTGTGACGAAAATGGTTGTCCAGTGAAATTGTCGGTGCCACTGGCGTAGCTCTTCCCCCAAACGTTGTCGCAGGACCTCATCGAGCGCTGAGAATGGCTCGTCGAGCAACATGATCTCGGGCCGAGTCACCAAGGCCCGCGCCAAACTGGCCCGCATTTGCATGCCACCGGAAAGCATGCGCGGCCATTTGTTTCCGTCCGCGGCGGTAAGTCCTACTTCATGTAAGGCACGTTCCACTTCAGCCCTTCGCACGTTTCCTGCGGTTCCACGAAGTCGCAACGGTAGTCCAACGTTTTCGTCGACTGTTCGCCAAGGGAGTAAGTTGGGCTGCTGGAAGACGTACCCGAGTCGTGGGCCCGATTCGCCGGAAGTTCCCGACGATCGCAGTTCCAGGCGGGGAGCCTCTTGACTTGACTGCGTTGGCGAATCGGGGGCTTCCAAGCCGGCTAGCAAACGGAGGACGGTGGACTTGCCGCAGCCACTGGCTCCCAACAAACAAATGAACTCCCCAGACCCGACCTGCAAGTTCACGTTGCGGAGAACCACTTGCTGACCAAATCTCTTGTTCACGTGATCCGCCAAGATCACTGGACTCTGGCTCGGCGTGAGGGAGAGTTCGCTCATACGCGAAACGGCTCCAGCCACTGTTCCGCGGCCAAGCAGACGTCTCGCGATGTCCCGGTAAAGAGATGATCCGCGTCAGGTACCACCAGCAGACTGTGGTGAGACACGAGGTCACGTTTCAGTAGCTGAACGCCACGCGACAGTGCCTCGTGATTTTCCAATTCCGCCCCGCCATAAATCCATAAAATCGACTCAGTCAAGTTCGCGTACCAATTTGTGAAATTGAAGCGTTCCCCGGACGCATATTTGTTCAGGTAACAACCGGGAGAAATCAACATTCGAAACGGATATTCCGCGCGAAAAATGTTCTCGTCCTCGCCGCGATCCAACATGGTCTCGCAAAGACGTCGTGTTTGCTGGAAGTGCTCGTGCTGATCGGACGACTCGAAAAGCGATTGCGAAAGGCATGGGGGACTGATGGCAATTGCAGTCTCAATTTTAAGGTCGGTCGTGGATGATTTTTGTTCGAAGCGAGATTGTTCTCGGAGTTGCGACAGGGCGTAAAGGATTTTGAAAGCACCCAGACTATGTCCGGCAAGAATCACTCGGCGATACCCATTGCGTTGTATCCAACCGAGCCAAGCCTGGACATCCCACAACGATTCTTCCAATCGTTCGAATGCCGCGCCCATTTGCGTCACGCCACCACCTCGGAAGGCCACATGCCACCCATCATGCCCGCGATTATTCACGCGGAGAACGGGCCATCCCAAGCGAAACAAGTGGGTGCCGACCCGGTTGATTAGTGATGGTCCGTAAAAGTTCGCGCCAGCCCCGTGCATCAATAAGACGATGGGGCGATCCGACTCGATTGATTTCGCCGTGGCATCCCAAGCTTCGTCATGTAGCAAACCGTCGAGTCGCAATCCATCACAAGTGGCCACTTGGACCCAGTGACAAGCATGGTAGTTTCTTTGACGATGGGTCGAAGGATTCAACGACCGACTCCTAGTCGAACTACGTGATGGAACTAAACGGTTGCGGCTTTCGCTTTGGCGGTTTCTTTCAGTTGCTTGAGATCCAATTTACCGCTGCCCAACATCGGTAACTCATCAACTAAGAAGAACGCGTTGCCGCCTGGGATGTACAACGAAGGCAAACCAGATTGAATCAGTTTGTCACGAAGTTCATCGACCGGCATCGAGAATGCTGTGTGCAACACAATCAACCGTTCACCTTTTTTCTCGTCTGGTACACTGGAGACAGCACATTTCATGTCCCCCTTTTCCTCGCAGACGATTTCGTTGAGTTTTTGTTCGACCAAGATATGCGGCACCATTTCGCCGCCGATTTTCGAGAACCGGCTCAAGCGGCCTGTGATATGGATGAATCCTTCGGAATCGACGAATGCCACATCGCCGGTATTGTACCAACCATCCACAATCGATTCGGAAGTGAGGTCGGGCCTGCCCATATAACCCTTCATCACGTTTGGTCCAGCGACCCACAGCATGCCCGGTTCATCAACCCCTGTTTCTTTCCCGGTATCCAAATCCAAGGTCTTGACGCGTACGTGCACGACGGGAGCCCCAACGGTACCTTCTTTGGCTCGGACTTTCTTTCCCGAGGGAACTCGCGCGGCAGGTTGATTGACCGAGACCAATGGAGCCAACTCGGTCGTGCCGTACCCTTCCACCGGTCGAACTCCGTATTTCGCCTCGAAGGCGTCCGACAGTTCCGTCGGAAGCTTTTCAGCGCCGGCAACGACCACGCCCAGCGATTGGAAGTCTTCCTTCGCGACTCGCTTCATGTAGCTTCGCAAGAACGTTGGTGTCGCCAAGAGAATGGTTGCTTTGTACTGTTGGCACAACTTGCCGATTTGCGGAGCATCCAATGGATTGAAGTGATAAACGCCCGCGATGTCGGACGCCAACACCGTCCACAACGGAACGGCAAACCCAAACGAATGGAAGAACGGCAGGACGCCCAAGATAACGTCGTCGCTGTTGAGGACCACTGCATCGTTTACACCTTCGATGACGCACGAGATGTTGCGATGGGTCAACATAACGCCTTTGGGCATGCCCGTCGAACCGGAGGTAAAGATGACCGTCAAAACATCGTCCAAGCTACGTTGCTTGATGCGGTACTTCCGAACCAAACTATCGGCGGAGCTGACGTAAGCGGCCCAAGCCCCCGCGAGTTTGTCCCAGATGCCAACTTTTTCGCGCAGCTCCTCCAAATAAACAAAGGGAGCATCCAATTGGATATTGAGTTTCTCGACAATCTTTTTGGTCGTAAGGATATGTTTGACGCCCGACTGGCGAATACACTCGTTCATGACGTCAGCGGTTGCGGAATAATTCAAGTTGACCGACGTTCTCCCGTCCAGGGCCAAGGCTGCGTTCGCCAACACCGCACCGGCGGCCGGAGGGATCAGCAAGCCAACATGGGTTTCGCCTTCCGCCAACACATGTTCTTTGAGTAAGCGGCATAAGATCACGGTCCGCATCAAGACCTCGGTGCCCGTCATTTTTTGGCCCATCGAGTCCGCAATTTTTAACCGACTCCCGCGGGCTTTGCACTGGCGGATAAACATCTCCACAGGATGAACAAACTCGACTTGCTGTGATTGCATCGTCTTTGCTCCTAAAGAATCAAACGCTTGAGTAATTCGGGCGGGGTTTCCCGGGCTGGTAATTGCCGGTCCTAAGTTCAAGGTAAATCCCGAACGATCCGCCACCGTACCACGAACCGCCACTACGGGCAATGCATCGAATCCAGCCTGCCGACATTCGTGCAGGAGGACCGGCAAGTTCTCTGGGAACGGCTGTCGCAAATCCGTGTTCCTGTTTTCGAACATCGGAATCACGACACTGCTGCCTTCTTCCAGTTGGCGAATGACCGGGCGGCTATCGACCTTTCTCGCATCGTTGAAAACACGAACATTCGGCTCGACGAACATGGGCTCTTGATGTTGGGATTCTGTTTGGAAATTATCCAAACGCGAGCCTCGCCACATGACGAGCGTGCTGGAACGCCCTATTCCTGCCATCAACGCTTCAATCGCACTCGGACTGGAATTGAACAGCAAGAACACGGCCGGCGAGTTGGGCAGGTGTTGTCCGCCGACCCAAGTGACGCTCGGTCGCTTGGTGTTCCGACCGCGATTCAGAAATCGCAGTGTAAAATGTCCCAGATGAAAAACGACAATTCCGAAGACCAACGACGTCAAGACACCGATCAGCAGGAACACTTGACGACCGGTCAGCAGCGGTTGATACAACGATTGGTCGAAGACCTGCGCCGCCAATCGCGAGACCGGCTGACCCAAACGAGGATCTTCGCTGAGGTCATAAGCTCGACCAAAGGACGTGCGATCAATTTCAAGCTTTGGTTGGTTCGGAACCGTTGAGAATTCGTTCATCCCCCGTTGAACCATTTCGGCCCACATCCCTTGAATCAAGTATTCGCGCGGCTCATCGGTTTGAGGGATCCCGTCCAACAAGACACCAATGTCGGGTCGCTGTTGAGCCAGACCCTTGGTCAATTCCCGAAAGCGAAACAAGTTTTCAATCGACGGATCCGATTCCAACAGTTTCGTGGCCTTGGCGATTTCGTCGGCGTCGCGTCGTACTTTTTCGGACCACCGTTGATTCCAAACGACCAGTCGATCTTGAATTCGTTCCTCTTGAACGACATTGTCGGGGCTTGCGGCGCGCCATTCGCTGACGATTGGAATATTGGCCAGTTCACCGGGGGTTACTTTCGAACGCACCAAATTGAAACCAACGAACCCCAACATCATGACGGCAAATACCATGAAGTTATTGGCAGCGATGATTGAGCCTCGACTACTTGCTGGGGCTTTGAACTGTAGGTAGGCCGCCAGAGGAACATCATACATCCCCGAGCCAATGCCTAATCCGAACAGCAGTGCACAAGCCCACACGAGATTCCACGTGGCATCCGACCCAATTTGGTTGCGCCAAGGACCTTGATCGATGTAAAAGTCCGCCGGACATATACTAAGCAAGGCGGCAAATAATACGATAATTCCACAGCCAATCGGCACCAATCCCAATTCAATCCTACCCCGAGATAAGACGCCCGCCAACACATTTCCCAAGGCAACTCCTAGTACCAAGCAAATTAGTAGGGGTGTTCGATCCGAAGCGAGTACTCCACCGCTTTCTGCCGACAAGACGTCGATGTCCAGTTGTGCGACGCCAGCGACCGCCCAGAAAAACACACCACCGATCGAAGCATAAAACAGGCGCCGTTGCAAAAATAGCTCGCGAAGGTCGAGATACGCTTGTTGCATGGTTACCCAACTAATCACCAAACCAAACGAAAATTTCGCGTTCGGTGCTGCCGCCTTCATTTTGGGAATGAAGTGGCTAAAGACAGTTCCAATGACGGCAATGCCCAGCAATGCGCAGGTGGGCATCCAAAAATTATGTTCGATGCCCAAGTAGCCCGTGTTGTCTTTCAAGAAGCCGCCAATAAACATGCCAATCACCGTAGCGGTCATCGTTGCCAAGCCCATCCAGCCGTTGGCCGCAGAAATCTTCTGGCTGGATAAAAACTCGGGAATGATCCCAAGCTTGGCAGGGCTAAACAACGCTGTCTGGGCCCCCATCAAAAACACCGTAAATACCAACAAGTAAAAGTGGCTGTACCAAATCGCCAGCAAGCCGATGCTCATCGCGACAATTTCCAGATATTTACAAATGACGATCACCGTTCGCTTGGGAAAACGATCAGCCAAAAAACCTGCCGGTGCTGCAAAAACCAAAAACGGAGCGACAAAGCCAATCGAGCCGAGCATCAAGGCCAGTGTGTGATTGGTGGGCAAGAAGTCTTTGGCGATATCGATCGCTAACCAACGAAACACATTGTCGTTGATCGCCGTCAGCCACTGAGTTAGCAGGAGGCCGAAAAAGCCTCGCGTCCATAAATGACCGCCACCGTGCTCGCCCCCGTGTGTCACGTCTTCGGACGCGCCTTCTAAAAGCGGGTTGGTGGACGAAACAATGTTTGGATCAATTTCGGCCTGACTCATCGTGTGTTATTTCCCTGGCGTCAATCATGGCATGGCCGACATCCTGCGACGGCATTTTCGAGCCGAGACCATGGCCGACGAAATCTTAACACGGATGCCTCGCGGATGCAGCAGCAGAAACGCCGTGCTCGTGGGTAGGTTCTACAACTTCCAATCCGCGTCCGCCGCGAACGTCGTGAAGCTGTGGAGGCACGTCCGGCCCAAGGATCCTGCTCCGATTGCACCATCGGCCTCGGCTTGACTTTGAACCAAATTCGCCGACAATTCGGGGTCCAGCATTGGCTGAGACTAACCCTCACAATATTTCAAGACTGAGAACAGAAATACGAGTCGCATGATTCAAGACGCGATGAATAAGGCGGATACGCTGGTAGAAGCCATGGGTTGGATCTCCATGTTCCGCGATAAGACAACGGTGATCAAACTCGGTGGCAGTGTGCTGGATCACCCCGAAACCCTGCACCATCTGTTACTGGACATCTGCTTCATGTCGGTGGTGGGCATGCGTCCGGTAGTGGTCCATGGCGGCGGAAAACGCATCAATCAGGCCATGGAAGAAGCAGGATTGCAACCGCGGTTTATCAAGGGCCGCCGGTACACCGATCAACCGACTCTGGAAATCGTAAAAAGGGTCTTGGCGGAGGAGACAAACCAATTTATCGCCAGTCAACTGGAGAAATTGGGCGGTCGGGCGATGACGTTGAATTTTACTTCGACCCCAGTCTTGGAAGGCCGCAAGTTAACGTTGGACGAAGATGGGCAGCCTTTGGACTTGGGGTTTGTGGGCGAAGTCACTTCGGTCGATCGCCGAGTTATCGACAATCTCTGTTATGCTGGTCAGATTCCCGTGATTCCCTCGATGTGCTTGGACGAAGACGGCGGCGTCCTCAATGTGAACGCGGACTCGGCGGCAATGGCAGTCGCGGAGGCGTTGTGCGCCGAGAAGCTCGTGTTCGTTTCGGATATCCCTGGAGTCTTGAGGGACGTCAACGATCCGACCAGCCGCATCGCGTCGTTGACTCCAGCGAAGGTTGAAAAGTTGGTGGCGGAAGGCGTCATCCAAGGCGGTATGATTCCGAAAGTGGAAGCTTGTTTGTCGGTTCTTAAACGAGGTGTTTCGAAAGTCCATATCGTCGATGGCCGCGTCCGGCATTCGTTGTTGATCGAAATCTATACAACGGACGGAGTCGGCACACAATTCGTTCGCGACCTATAGTACAACCAACCGTAACAGCCCAAACGGTTGGACTCCCGATGACCTATTTCCGTTGGTGTTTGGCCACAAAACTAGGAGAGATGGATGAACGATATTTCCTCAACCCCAGCTCATCGCCATGTGTTGTCACTATTGGATCTCACTTCGAGCGAAGTGCGCCGGATATTATTCTTAGCCGCCGAACTCAAGGGCAAATTCAAACGCGGTGTGCGCCCGGCGGTCTTGAATGGCCAAGTCCTTGCGTTGTTGTTCCAAAAACAATCGCTCCGCACTCGGGTTAGCTTCGAGTCCGGGAT
This sequence comes from Pirellulaceae bacterium, assembly GCA_041741535.1. Lineage (GTDB taxonomy): Bacteria > Planctomycetota > Planctomycetia > Pirellulales > Pirellulaceae > M30B19. Next base: position 3,352 of record JBGSJV010000088.1, on the reverse strand, counting down.
CCGTCATTTGGGCGGCAGCAGTTTGTATTTGGCCGACGACGTCGGTTTTGGCAAACGCGAACCAACCCAAGACATCGCCACGATCTTAGGCAGCTATGTCGACGCCATCGTATTTCGTGGTTACCGACATCAAGATTGCCTCGACCTCGCTCGGTATGCTCCGTGTCCGGTGATCAATGGTTTGACGGATCATTCACATCCTTGCCAAGCTTTAGCCGACGCCCTGACGATCCAAGAAGCATTTGGCGAAGACGCCACCAGTCAACGGCCATTGATCGTCACGTATATTGGGGACGGCAACAACGTCGCCCGCAGCCTGGCTGAAGTCTGCGGTCATTTGGGATGGCGGTTTCGAATGGCGTCCCCGGCAGCCTACTCCATGGAACCGGAATTCTTCTCGCAATTGAGCGAACGATTTCCACAAGCCGATTTCCGTGCGTCGACCGATCCTTTGGAAGCAGCCAAAGACGCGCATGTCCTTTACACGGATGTCTGGACCAGTATGGGTCAGGAGGCCGAACGCGAGGAGCGACTAGTGGCTTTTGCACCATTTCAAATCAACGCTCGGCTCATGAACGTGGCTGATCCGGCGGCCATTTTCTTGCATTGTTTGCCCGCGATTCGCGGCGAAGAGGTGACGGCCGAGGTCATCGATGGTCCTCAAAGCCGGATCTATCCTCAAGCGGAAAATCGAATGCACGCGCAGAAAGGTCTGCTTTACTGGCTGCTCCATGATCGGTTTTGCCACGAGGCCTAAAGGCCATGTCCAGCTTTGCGGCACCGGGCGATTGGCGCGAGAAATTGGAGCGAGCTTATGGGTCGCACGAGACCAGTTCTTCGTCACGCGGCGTTGGCTTTAAGGATTTGTCGCGAAATAAGTTCCGGATTTCGAACGTCGAAAGCTTCGGAATGAGTATCGCTGGCTCTGGCGGTCAAATGATTCATGTTTATTGAAGAATGAAAAATTCAAAATGTACCAAACGTCTAGTTTCAAGCATTCCGTGAGGAAGCAATGACAGTCAGCATATTGCATTTTTCAATTTCCATTTTTCAGTACTCATTTCTTAGCCGCGTGTGAACCAAAGACGAGCATTTGCGTGGCAGGCGGACTTCCCACGGATGGCAATGCCGATCTGCGGATGAATACGTTCGCTGCAGGCGGTTTCGAAATGAAGACCGTCAAAGTATCAGCTCGAAAGTTAGACCATGGCAGTCGGGCAAGTTGCGGTCGGTCAAGGAAGTGTCCGCGGACTATTCATCCGCAGTTCGGCATTGCCATCCGTGGGAATTACCAAACGTTCGCATTTTTCCGGTTTGCGGCTCAGGCCATTCGGCGGCTCAGGACATTTGGAGTCTCGGCCGATTCGACAATACGGGTTCTCGGATTAACCAAAGTCGGACTCTCCGCAATCTGGAAGTTATTTCCAGACAATTTCTAACCGAACTTCGCTTCCCGAAAAGTACCTTCGCGTCGCCTTTTTCGTCGATGAATTCTGAAGATGCTCAAGTCGGGTAGAAAGTGATAAAAGCTCTGAGACGATATGGCCACGATAACGGGGAGCAAAACATATTGGAAGCGAATCGTGCCCCAAAAAATCAGGCACGTCACGGTCAAGCCGATGACCAGCGACAATACGAGCGGTCGAATCGTGAAGCCGCGTCGCAATTGATAAAAGAACGAGCCGAGTACAATGATGTTGAACACAATCAACGGCAGCTTCAACGCCCACCATGGTCCTGTTGCGTCGAAGTAGACGCTGGGCGACCACAACCGCAGCGGCTTCAGCAAGAAATGCCCCGCCACGTCCAAGAAGCTGGCAGCGCGGAGACTGGCCCATCCTGCTTCCCAGCGAACTTGCGAGCTGAGAATCTCACGATGCCGCGAATCCGCCGCGTCCAACCGTGCTTGGTAGTCCGCTGGCAATGGTTGGTTGGTCCAAGATCCTTTCGCATTCGCAATGGTTGCGGGAGCGTGAGCCCCCCAGAAAACTTCGCCCGATCCCGTGGTAACAGGGACCCAGTGTTTGAGAGTCTTGTAATTGCGGTAGCTCCATCCCACCAACGGAATGGCGGCTACCAACAAGAAGATCAAACCAAAGGCAACCTGAGACTGGCGCTGATTCGACGGACTAAAAATTACAGCAAAGATTGGGATGAGTACGAGTACTGGCAGGAACGTTGGTTTGCACAGCAAGGCCAAACCGAGAAACAATCCACTGGCGGCCACCCAAGGACCGTGCTTTTGAATGCGTCGCCCGACCGCTCGTGTCCGCGCGCTAAAATTCGGCCAGCACCAAACGGAGATGCCCAACAGGACCGCTGCCAAGTTCTCTGGCATCACTTCCGTTTGTAGCAACCACCAGTAAGAATTGAGCCAGATCAGGAAAGCTGCCAGCCAAGCGGATTTTAATGACTGGCTTAAATTGTACGCAATCATTGCGGCAATTGTTGCCATCATCCCGGCCAGCAGCCAATTGAGGCCACGAGCGGCCATGATGCTGGTTCCAAGCCTGGAATAAACATTTCCCAGAAGTATCGGGAACAAGGGGGCTCGATATGCCAGTTGTTCGGGTTCGCCAAAGATCCCAGTCGCCCGAAACTTGACGGCCAAGCGATGGTAATCGCCTTGATCGCCCGGCAAGGTCTCCAATTGCGTCGGACCAATCGCAAACTGAGCGACCGCTCCCGCCAACAGGGAAAACACAAAAATCAAAACAAACGGAAGCACTTCGTGATAGCGAATTTTCATGACGCGCTGAGGATCGGTTCTACTCGTGAGTGGAAGAGTTAGGCAGACACCGAAGCAGCGTCATCAGAGCATAACTTGTCCCATACGCTTCATGATAATCATACAGTGGATAATCCCACCACGCCCCATTGGCTTCTTGTCGAGCCAACATCAGTTCGGCCAACATTGCTTGGTAGGGAGCCTGTTCTCCGGCGGGTAACAGATCCATCGACATGGCCGCGTAATAGTGTCCATAGTAATAAAAGTAACCTGCCACTTGGAACCAAGACTCGTGCGGTACAGGTCGTTTGCGTCCGATGTCCAGCCAACCGTTTCGCAAGTACAGTCTCCATAACCAATAAGGCTTTGACTTCGCGGAGCGACGGTAGGAGCGGAGCCGAAGGTCAAGGCCTTTGTTCAACCAATAAGGCTTTGACTTCGCGGAGCGACGGTAGGAGCGGAGCCGAAGGTCAAGGCCTTTGTTCAACCAATAAGGCTTTGACTTCGCGGAGCGACGGTAGGAGCGGAGCCGAAGGTCAAGGCCTTTGTTCAAGAAGCCCGAGGGCAATTGCCTCAGATCACGATCTCTAACCATTTTGACTATGGGTTTTTAAATCTTGGCAT
>JBGSJV010000087.1:0-11047 GCA_041741535.1 Pirellulaceae bacterium | reverse complement strand
GCCTACCCAAATTGCTCAAACAAACAAAAAAGGAAACCGATCACGATGTCTAAAAACTAAATCAATAACATGATTTTCGAAAAACTCTTTCGAAAATCGTACCGATCATCCAGTCACACCCTTTTTCAGCACCCTGCTAGACTTTGTCTCCCAAAAGGGCCGGGCCCCTCTCCGGTCAGGCCTTGATGTCTGGGATTTTACCTGGCCTCCAAACCTTCAGCACCTTTGAGGACAAATCGTCGCAATATCCGATTTAACTCCAAATCCCTTCAACTACTAGCTTGATGGCGGTTACCAACGTCATTGCAATGATCAAGTAGCGAAACGCTTTTTCCGGAATTCGACTGACAATGGCAATTCCACACAGCACGCCGATGAAGATCGCTGGAAGCACCATCAAGTTGGCCGCAAATGACGACCAAGTAATGTTTTTCCAAAAGCCAATTTGCAACGGAACTTTGAACAGATTGATCACCAAAAAGAACCAAGCAATCGTTCCCATATAATTATTCTTGGGAATTCGAGTTGCCAACATGTACACCGCCATGACGGGACCGGCGGCATTGCCAATCATGGTCGTGAAACCTCCCAACCAACCGAATGAAACGCCCAGAAGCGGTCGCTTGCTCACCCATTTTGATAGATCGACCGACTCTTGCAACAACAGCAAGACCACCGTGCCGATAATGATCCAACCGATCATGTTCGTGAACACCGCATCGGAAACTTGCAAGCCCAACCACGTTCCGCAAAGCACTCCGACGATGGCCGGCGGTAACAACCTGAGCAAGTACTTCCAGTCGGTATGTTGATGATAGTGCCGGACGGCAAATAGATCCGCCATACACAGAATGGGAAGAAGCAAGCCCGTCGACAAACGGCCTCCAAAAGTGGCCGCCATCAAGGGGACGACCAACATACTCAAACCTTTGAGACCGGCCTTGGCCATGCCCGACAAGAACGCCGCCGCAACCAGGACCATCCATTGCTCGAACGTAAACTGCTTGAGTATCGAATCCATTTTGGTAGGCGTTTATGCCGTTTCTTCATCTTTGACGATGGATCGGTCTGCTTCGGCCTTCGCTGCTTCGGACGCTTCGCTAACTTTCGCAGCGCGAACCGCTCGACCAAACAATGAGTCACGCCGAATCGTATGCGAGCTATCCCGCACCAGCACTCGTGGACCGAGAATCTGCTTGAGTTCTTCGCTACCCACCGACTCCGCATCCATCAACCGCACCGTGATATCCTCCAAGTGCTGGCTGCGATTCTCTAGAATTTGTCGAGTCAGTTTCATTTGCTCGTCAATGATTCGCTGCACTTCCATGTCGATCTTCTGCAAAGTATCTTCACTCAGGATCCGACCGGTATCTTGGCTAAGTCCTGGCAAAAACGCGCTGCGCGTGCTGCCGCTGTAATTGATGCGGCCCAAGGAACTCATTCCAAACTCGGTGACCATGCGATAAGCCAGATCCGTGGCGCGTTCCAAGTCATTTTGCGCTCCGGTAGAGACTTCGGGATAGACCAATTCCTCGGCCAAAGTACCCGCCAGTAGAATCTTGATTTGACTTTCCAGTTCTCCTTTGGTCATCAAGTAGCGGTCTTCATCCGGACGTTGCATCGTGTAGCCCAGCGCGGCAAACCCACGTGGAATGATCGAAACCTTATGAACGGGGTCGGTATTCGGCAACGCGTAAGCGACCAATGCATGACCAGCCTCGTGGTAGGCAACGCGTCGTTTTTCATCCTCGTTCATGACGCGTTTTTTCTTTTCGAGCCCAGCGGTCACTCGTTCGATGCCTTCATAGAATTCGTCGATCGTGACGAGATCCTTCTCCTTCCGAGCGGCTAACAGTGCGGCTTCGTTGACCAAGTTCGCCAAATCAGCTCCCACAAACCCGCTGGTCATCGCGGCGATGTGCTTGAGGTTGACGTCATCCGACAGCTTCACATTCTTCACGTGGACATTGAGGATCTTCTCACGGCCGTTGATGTCCGGTCGGTCGACCAATACTTGGCGATCAAATCGACCAGGACGAAGCAAGGCCGCATCCAAAGTCTCTGGCCGATTGGTGGCCGCCATGACGATCACTCCCGAATTGGACTCGAACCCGTCCATCTCCACCAACAAGGCGTTGAGAGTTTGTTCTCGTTCGTCGTGACTGGGGACCGCGCCATTCCCGCGTGACTTGCCCAGTGCATCCAGTTCGTCGATAAAGATAATGCATGGCGACTTGGCCACGGCTTGTTGGAATGTATCGCGGACCCGTGCGGCCCCAACCCCCACAAACATCTCCACAAAGTCGCTACCGGACAAACTAAAGAAGGGGACTCCGGCTTCACCGGCAACCGCCTTGGCCAGCAAAGTTTTTCCAGTTCCGGGTGGTCCAACCAACAGAACCCCTTTCGGGATTCGGCCCCCAAGTCGCTGGTACTTTTCGGCGTTGCTGAGGAAGTCGACAACTTCTTTGACTTCTTCGACTGCCTCGTCGATTCCGGCCACACTGCTAAACGATATGCCTTGTTCTTCGCTGGCGTACAGACGACCACGGCTCCGACCGAATTGCATGGGTCCCGCACCACCGACCATGCGCGTGTAAAAGAAGAATAACAAGCCCCCAACAATCGCGACGGTCACCAAAGTTGGCCCGTAACGATCAAAAAAACTTTGGCCGACGATGTCGAATTGAAAGCCCCGCTCCGTCACATCTCGGACGAACTGACTATACGCGACATCGCCATCGGGTGGTGTCGAGGAGAAGTATTTCTCGCTGCTGGGCTTTTTCGAGTTTTGCTCCTGATCAAGGTACTCGACGGTAACCTTGCCCCGAATTTCCGTTTGATTGATTTGCTGGATCCGCAGTTCGGACAAGCGAACTTTGGTTTTGGCCAAAAGGTCCCCGGCAATAATCTCGCCCGACTCCGTGGGTGACACGACCAACTTTCCATCGGTATCCAACCGAGTCACCTCGACCAATCGCCGCAAATCGCTCGTGCGAATATTGACGCTGTTAGCGTTGTCGTATAGCGAATAAGCAATGGCAACTACCAAGACAACAAAGGCCAAGAACAACCATGGCCGTGGTCGGTTGAAGGTGCTCTCACGATCTTTGGAGCCGGAACCGTTCGGCTTGGGCCGTGGCGAATCACCGGAGGAAGGACGACGCGATTTGGGGTCCGATGAATCGGGCGATTGCTTCGACATGGCGTGCTTTAGAATGAGTGTTCGTTAAAAAGTTAGGCTTTGTCCTAAACCGGGTCAGACCCTTTGGAGGAGCCGGCAAATTCCCAGACAAAAAGACGTGCCCGGAAAAGGTCAGCCCCTTTTTCGACAAAGCCTCGTGCGATCGGCGGCCGCGATCCCGCGCGACCCTTTCCCTATGCTACGAACGAACTTACCCCTGGGCAAGCAGCAAGACACAAGGGAACGCCCGTTGGTTTCGAGTCTGGGAACGGATCTGCGGGTGAATCCGGCCATGCCGATTACGGACGTATGAAGATTTGCTACAATGCGCACGTTTTCGACCAAGGAGCGAGGAGTTTGAGCTTGTTGCGGCATGAAACAGGACACGTGGTAACCCAAGAACAACGTGGTGTTTTTCCGCGATGGTTGCTGCCTCCCAATCCGATGAATCGCTCCCGGCGGATCGCGATCTTGGGAGCCACCGGTAGCATTGGCCAGAGCGCACTCGCCGTATTGCGGCACGCCAATCAAATTGCCGGGTCCGATTTGTCTGAAAATGGCCGTTTCCAGTTGTTTGGTATCAGCGGGCACGAGAATCTAGGAAGTTTGGCAGTGGCAGCTCGGGAGTTTTCCCCAGAGTTCGTCGTCTGCTCCAACACTTCCACGGAAGCCCAGTGGGCAATGGCGTGTCCCGAATTCTGCGGGCGTTTTAGTTCCGGAGCCGAAGCTCTCGTGGATTTGGCGGCTCACCCGCAAGTCGATATTGTTGTGGCAGCCATCGTCGGTCGGGCGGGCTTGGAAAGCACGATGGCCGCCATCGAATCTGGAAAACTGGTCGCTTTGGCGAACAAAGAGACATTGGTCATGGCCGGGCACTTGGCCACCGATTTAGCGACCAAAACCGACGCGAGAATTCTCCCAGTCGATAGCGAACACAGCGCGATCTTTCAGTGTTTGCATAGCGGTGGCCGTCCCGAAGTCCGGCGAGTCATTCTAACCGCCAGTGGCGGTCCGTTTCGGACTTGGACGGCCGCCCAACAACGCGATGTCACACCCGAACAGGCTCGGGCTCATCCAACTTGGAAGATGGGGGCCAAGATTTCGATCGATTCGGCCACCATGATGAACAAGGCCCTAGAACTGATTGAAGCCAAGTGGCTCTTCGGTTTGGACGCGGCGCAGCTAGAAGTCGTCGTGCACCCGGAATCGATTGTGCATTCGATGGTCGAGTTTGTCGACGGCAGTATTTTGGCCCAGTGTAGCCCACCCGATATGAAGTTACCGATTCAAGCGGCCTTGGATTATCCGAATCGTTTCGAAAGTCCGGCCCGCCGTATGGATTTTCGCGTCCCATTTGGGCTGAATTTTGAGCCGCCCGATATGGACCGCTTTCCTGCTTTATTGGTAGGCTTAGAGGTTGCGCGTCGTGGCGGGTCGTGCGGCGTGATCGTTAACGCCGCGAATGAAGTCGCTGTCCAGGCTTTCCTGGAACGGCGAATTCGCTTTTCGGAAATCGTCCCGGTTTGCCGAAAAGTGTTGGATTCACATCCGTTTGAACCTTATCCCGACTTGGCATCCATTCTTGAATTGGATCGCTGGGCTCGGTTGGAGAGTTGTAAGTGCATTTCGAGCTACTAGCTGCCATTGGCTTCCCCAGCATCAATTTCCTGTGGTCGATCTTCCAAATGATGATTGGGATCGGGCTGGTGATTTTTGTCCACGAAATGGGGCATTTCTTGGCCGCCAAAGCCTGCGGAGTTAAATGTGAAAAATTCTATATCGGGTTCGATGCCTTCGATATCAATCTGGGTGTGATCAAGATCCCCAGTCGCTTGGTGTATTTCCAATGGGGTGAAACCGAGTATGGAATTGGCATTCTTCCGCTGGGTGGCTACGTCAAGATGTTGGGCCAACACGACAATCCTGTCGAGGCGATCGCGGACCCCCACGCGGCCAACGAGTCGATCAAATTGGCAACTGACGGACCCCGAGTCGATGCCCAGCCTAACGCGAGACCGACCATCGACCCACGATCGTTTCAAGCGAAGACCGTGCCCCAACGAATGTTGATCATGTCCGCCGGTGTGATCATGAACTTGATCTTTGGCGTGGTGTTCGCATCGTTTGCCTTTCAGTTCGGCGTAAGTTACGAACCAGCATTGGTCGGTGACACCGTAGCCGGCTCCCCAGCCTGGGAGAACAATCTTTCCGGTACCCAAATCCTGGAGATCAACGGGACGAACACCCAGGATCGATATTTTCCATTCGAAGAAATTGCTCAAACGATCATGGTGGGCGGAGCAAAACAAGACGTGATGCTCGAAATCAAACGGCCGGAAAGTGAAGCACAAACGGAACGTCTTTCCATCAAGCCCGTGGTCGGCTTGGTAAAACTCAAAGGCTTTAGTCCACCGACCATTGGTATCGGTGCCATGCTGTCGACTCGCTTGGCGGCCGAAAAGCATACGTTCCCCGGACACCCTGCGGACGAAGCTGGATTTTTGGTCAACGACTTGATCGTGCGAGTCAACGGGAAGGAAGTCAATAATCGCGTGGAGCTGACCCGCGAACTGTACAAGTACTGGGACCAGCCCGTAACGTTCACCGTTCTGCGAAATACGGAGGGCGTTCATTTCAGTTATGCGGATTACAAAAAGTCGGGAGTCGGTGATGGCGAAATGGTCGATTTGACGGTCCAGCCGAATCCGCTGCGTGAATTTGGCATGGTCATGAAATATGGCCCGATCACGGCCGTACAAATTGGTTCGCCAGCTCATCAAAACGGGATGAGAGCCGGCGACGTTATCCTAAGTATGGACGGTCAAGAATTTGATCCGTTGTTGGCGTCTCAATATTTGCGACGAATGGCTCGCGAAAGCAAACCGGTCGAATTCTTGCTTCGCCGCATCGTTAACGAGGTCGCCCAAGAAGTGAAGGTAACGTTGACGCCCCGTTTTTCGCCAAGCGTCAGCGTGTTGGCCGATAACATGCCCGTCGCGGTGGAAGAAATCGGGATCGCAATGAAAGTCGAATCCATTGTAGAGCGAGTTATCGAAAATGGTGCCGCCGCCACCCAAGGCATCCAGGCCGGCGACAGGATCATCTCGGCAACCCTCGATTTTCGCGAAGAGGATTATCGCAAGAAGTTCGAGGAGCGAGGCGGCGAGATCAAAGCCATCGAAGGTGACGACTTGGTCAATAATTGGCCCCAATTGCACGAAGCAATGCAGGCAACCTTTCCGTCCGCCTATTACAAGTTGACGATTCTGCGCGATGGAAAAGAAATTGAGAAGGAACTTGCGCCAACGATCTCCACCCAGCACTTTTCTGAGAAACGAGGAATTCAACTCCAACGTTTGAAGGAAATGTACGTCGCCAATGATTTTGCCGACGCCGTACGATGCGGTTGGAACCAAGCGTATTATGATTCGCGCAAGATTCTACGGGTGTTGCGACAAATGGTGACGGGCAACGTGCCGTTGACGGCGATCGGCAGCATTGGGTCAATGGCGGTCGGGGCAACCTCGGAAGCCATGTCGGGTACCACACGGTTGTTGATGTTCCTGACGTTGCTCAGCGTCAACTTGGCGATCCTCAACTTTTTGCCGATCCCGATTTTGGACGGCGGACACATGGTTTTCTTGGCTTGGGAAGGGGTCACTGGGGCACCGCCCAACGAAAGAATCCAAGAGGGTCTAACGATGGTAGGCGCACTCCTACTCCTGGCATTGATCATTTTTGCATTGGGGATGGATGTCTGGCGGATCTCGGGGTTGCTTTAGAACATGTCGTAAACCACTGGTATTCGGTGACTTGCGACTAAAGTGGCCTGTATGGCTGGTCGATGGCAACTCGTGATTTTATCAGTGGTCAAGCAGTGACTTTTCGCGTATCCTGGTGACCCAACAGCAGCCGGTCGAAGCGATGCTGACCGGTTCGGGGTCAACCTGAGAGGAGAGATAACATGGCTCAAGGGCCGATTTCCGATATGGAAGCAATGAGCGGGCCAGCTCCGGAAGTTGAATTGGAAGCTCGCTCGGTTCGTCGTGGCGTGCCCGAGGGACTGTGGATTCGTTGCCCAAGCTGCAAAGCCGCGATCTTTCGCAAAGAAGCCGAAAAACGACTGGGTGTCTGTCCGGAATGTGACCACCATTTCTATGTCTCCGCAAAGTCGCGGATCGAGCAAGTCTTGGACACTGGCACGTTCGAAGAATGGGACCCGGATTTATTGGCGGCAGACCCATTAAATTTCAAAGACAAAAAGCCCTACCGCGAGCGATTGGTGGCCGAACGAAAACTGACCGGCCTCAAAGACGCGATCTTGACGGGCTGTGGCATGGTCCGAGCTCGGCGAGTGGCGATAGGCGTCACCGACTCGGCGTTTATCATGGGCAGCATGGGATCGGTCGTCGGCGAGAAGTTGACTCGCTTGACCGAACGAGCGACGGAACAGAAACTGCCGTTGATCATCATTTCCGCATCGGGCGGAGGTGCTCGAATGCACGAGGGTATTTTGTCGCTCATGCAGATGGCGAAAGTGTCGGCCGCGTTGGCCCGATACAATCTAACGGGTGGACTGTACATCTCGGTGTTGACGAATCCCACGATGGGCGGGGTCGCCGCCAGCTTCGCGTCGTTGGGCGATGTCACGTTTGCCGAACCAAAGGCCTTGATCGGCTTTGCTGGACCAAGAACCATCAAGGCCACGATTCGAATCGAATTGCCGGACGAATTTCAAACCAGCGAATTTCTATTGCAGCATGGCTATATCGACCGGATTGTGCATCGAGCAAGACTAAAGGCCGAAATCGCCCGCACCATCGACTATTGCGTCGGTTGGTGAACGCTTGCCGAGTTATTTTGCTTCCGGCAAAAGTCCTTGGCGAATGAGCAAACGAGTCTGTGGATGCTCCAAGTAGCGGGACAAATAGTGATTGTCCAAACTATTTCCAGTAACGAGATACGTTTCGCTGCGGATGCCTGGGGCGATTTGTCGGTTATTCAGTCCGATCGGATGTTGCTGCGTAAACCGCTGGTAGACCTTCAAGGCTCGGTCTTCTGCGTTGTTTATGAGCGTTAGCCGAGCGACGCAGGCGGGCAGACTCATTTCCGCATCCTCCGTCTGGAACCAGCAGGTTGGCACGGCCGCCGCAACCATGACGACGTCCAATTGGGGACCACCGCAAACCAGGGCCGGCGGCGCGGCTGGGGCAACACTCTCCGTTTGGTGAACTCGCAATGCACTCGTCAGCGCTTGCGCGCCCAAACTGTAGGCAAACACGCCCATCGATGGTTGCTCGACGGCTTGGAAAAACTCCGCCAAATACGAACCTTGATCAATGGCTCGTTGCTTCTTTATCGCCAAGTCCAATCGTGGGCCGTTGATTGGATCACTGTTCCAGGCCCAAATTATCCAACGAATGGGCGGAGCTACTTCCGCCGAATGACACTCGTTTTCCGGGCTGAGGATAATTCGCTCGTAAGTCTCGACGCCCCGCAAGTTGGCCCATTGCAAATCGGTCCGGTTCCCGTGGAGAAACAACAGATTCAACCGGATTTGATCCGTGTTGATTTCTTGGAGCAATTGGGCCGAGGAACTGGGCTGCCAACAACCGTCAGCCCAAAGTGCGACTTTGGCCTGTTGAAACGTCGAGCCCGCCGACGCAGAAGAACTCTGGCAAAGCTGCCGAGTGCTGATCAACCAAATCTCATCGTCCGGTCGAATCTGATTCGTCAATTGGCTTTGAGCCTTCACAAACCGATGGGCATCGCCGATTCGCTTTGGTGAAGTGTTTTCCGAGAAACCCGGGAGCGAGCCGTAGCCACTGACGAGCTGAGCCATCATCGATCGTGGCGCCATCAGGAGACAACCTAGCACGACAACCAACGCGAACACTCGACGGGACCAAACGAAACTGGCACGGCCGAACTTGTGCCAGTCCATCAGGGCCCGGCCAGCCTGGCGGTGAGGGTCGAATGTGGTTTGGATCATGGGCCGGCCGCCATACCGAATGGAAATGTGTAACGGTTCACAAGATGTAGGATGCCTGCGCAGCAAGTCGAAGTGTAATCCGGTTGGATTCGAAAGATCCTTGGTGTTTCTGCCGGCTCGTGATTCACGATCCAACAAATTGCGACACGCACCCAACTCCTAATTTTGTGAATGGTTAGCGAAATGTAGAACGACGTCTGTCTTAACGGCTTTTCACCACGTCCTATTGTAGCCTTCTGCTAAATTTAGGGACCGTGACGAATGTCGCTAAGGCGATAGGCAAGCGATCGGGCTCCGCAGTTCCTATCAAAACGACCAACGCGACTTTTCCGATTAGGACAGTGGCGAAAAAGAAACATGTTGCGTTTTTTCAACATTTCAAGTTCGGGTGTCGGAATCCAGTTGTATCTTTCGTCGTCCTGGTCGAGCATGCCAACTAACCTCGATTAGAAGTACGAAAGGCTTGGTCCAACGGACCTGAAGGAGAGAGAGAATGAAACGAGTACCTTTGTTGATAAGTTTGACCGTGGCACTTCTGCTGCATACCGGTTGTTCGAACGGTCCATTGGCCCGCATGATGCGTGGTGGCGAATGCAGCAATTGCAGCACCATGCCCGCTGAAACCTACCCAGGTGCTTACGAGACCAGCGGTTGCACAACCTGCGGTCAGCAAGGCATTCCCACAATCGGCGGAGCACCAAACGTCAACGCTCCGTTCACGGGCCAACCCGGCTACATTGGAACATTGCCAGGTCCAAATTAATCTGGCAAAGAACGAAACCCGATCGGACGGCGGCGTCACACTTGATCCTGAGGTGTACGTCGAACAACCAACCGAACGGGATGGGGCAACAACGATTCCCTTCCGGCGGAGCGGGTCAAGCGAATTCCTGATCGCGTGGCCCGCTCTTTTTTCGTTTTACCATTGCAGATTGTCGCTGGGCCGTAGAGGTTAACCGCGGGAGCAGAGCATGGCTGGGTCGGGAATCCGACCCAACCATGCGCCGCTCCGCGCGTCCATCCGCAAGCAGACCCAAAACCCGCACGCCAGGACATTCTGCCCCCCTGGCTCTCTCTCCGCATCCAAATCGCTTAGCGGCGCCAGCTCGATCGGATCCCCGCTCGACCAGGCTCTGCTAACCGGTTAACCCGTTGGCAGTTCTTTGGACATACAGCGCGGGAGACTCATTGGCAACATGTCGCTTGGCCGATGAGGTTAACCGCTGGAGCAGAGCCGCAACATGTCGCTTGGCCGTAGAGGTTAACCGCTGGAGCAGAGCATGGTTGGGTCGGGAATCCGACCCAACCATGCGCCGCTCCGCGCGTCCATCCGCAAGCAGACCCAAAACCCGCACGCCAGGACATTCTGCCCCCTGGCTCTCTCTCCGCCGCCAAATCGCTTAGCGGCGCCAGCTCGATCAGATCCCCGCTCGACCAGGCTCTGCTAACCGGTTAACCCGTTGGCAGTTCTTTGGACATAAACCGCAGTAGCAGACTACCGCGTGTCGCTGGGCCTTGGAGGTTAACCGCGGGAGCAGAGCATGGTTTGGTCGGGAATCCGACCCAACCATGCGCCGCTCCGCGCGTCCATCCGCAAGCAGACCCAAAATCAGAGACTCGAGGTTCTCAGTACCCCAGATGACTCTCCGCCGGCAAATCGCTTAGGATTTGTCGCGAAATAAGTTCCGGATTTCGAACGTCGAAAGCTTCGAAATGACCCGCGCGGGCTCTGGCGTGTGAATGTTTAATGATTATTGAAGAATGAAAAATTCAAAAGGTACCAAACGTCTAGTTTCAGGCATTCCGCGAGCAAACGATGGCTGTCAGCATTTTGCATTTTGCATTTTCCATTTTTCAGTACTCATTTCTGA
>JBGSJV010000086.1:0-44018 GCA_041741535.1 Pirellulaceae bacterium | reverse complement strand
GACCGCTCCGCGGTCCATTATTGGTTCGCGGAGCGAACCACTACCATCTCCCGACCCCAATTGAGCCCATTCGTGGCTGGCTGTGTTGATAACGACCGAATGCAGACCCATTTCAAACAAGATCTGCAAGCCCATTAGGCTGGCGAATGTATAGAAGTAGCCTTGCAACTCCGGCGAAAAGTACCGAGCGATCAGTACCAACGTGATCGGCCCAGCAATAAACTGCCACCCGCGGGCCAATAGTGAATACGCGATCGCTCGATCGACATCCAAACTCGCGACCCCGCGCCAAAGTCGACCGCGCCACGAATCGTCGCGGATCGTTTCCTTTGGCGCGTTAGGTTCTCGTGAGGCAGACAAGAGGGCTCATTGGGCTCGGGCTGACAACTATTCTTGACCGACGCTCCACAAAGCTCCGCGAAGCAAGATGGTTTTGAACATTTCTTGCTCAGCGGCTTTGGTGTCGTGACCCAAGGCGCTGTAAAAGACGCGACCTTCGCCGTACGGCTTTGTCCACACGACGGGCATCACTTGGCCTTCATGCAGGGCGTTGGCCAAAACGGTTACCTTCGGATCGTAATTCAAAATGTACTGTTCGTCCGTGATCATGAATTCCGTGATCCCACGCGTGATTGGGCTTTCGACCTTGGTCACACTAACTTGGTAGGTTCGGTAAGCCGGATGGGTCACGAAAAAGCCACCGACCATCTCGCGGTACTTGTCGTCAGAACGAAACGAGTCCGCTCCCGAGTGGCACGTCGTAAAACCGTTCCCCGCCGCAATGTGTTCGAGCAGACCTTTCCGCTGCGCGTCCGTCAAATCGCCCAACGTCCAATAGAAGACGACAAGTTTGTAAGGAGCGATCCGCTCGGGCAGCAAGGCATCCAAGTCTTCGTGAACCCGAGTAACTTCAAAGCGGCCCGAATCTTCCAGGACCTTTTGCATGATGTCGCCAATGTCCTTGGCGTTATGGATTGGGCCACCGGTCAACAACAGAGTCTTGATTGGTTCGGCAGACGGTGTTTCCCCAGCTGCTCCGTCCACTCGACCCGAATCCTCCGCGTTCGCTCGGACACCGGCCAAGCCAGCAACAATCAACGCCAAAGCCAAACAACCGAACCACCGCCTGTGCCATTGGGACATGATCAAAAGTACTCCACTGCAAGAGAAAGACGCGACGCCCAGCATGCGATTGTGAATCATCCCCCAAGCCACCGCAAGCCCCTTCGACGCTCCATAGTTTCACGAAACCAACCTTGCATCGAACGAAAGCTCGCGGTTTCGTTCGCGGCAATTGCCGCATTGGTCGAAGGTCCCTAAGAGCCCATGGGGCGTCTTCGTTTTGCCGGTCAAACTACCTAGTTCCTGGTCGGGGCAGTCACCGAGAAGGGCGAGTTCTGAGAAATTCCGATTTCGGATCATTATCCGCGTGACATTCTTGCTGGCTTCGTTCCTGTTGGATTATGATCATGGTCTTTGGTTTGGCTGTGGTCGCCTTTCACTCCATCCCGAGCGATGCTTGGAGGCGGATAAATCATGAATTCCCAGCACGATCCATCCAATGATTCAGAAAAGTCGCCCCAGGTCGGAGCTCCGCTCGACGCCACGTGTGATTACATTGCCGGACATTCGACCGAAGAACTGGTGCGGGTGCTCGATCAATACTTGGACGATCTGAAACACAATCGCCAACCGAGTCGCGAAGCGCTCCTGGCCAAACATCCCGCCCTGGCCGATCAATTGGAAGCTTGTTTAGCCGGCTTGGAGTTTCTTCACGGCACCGAGCATTCGACCCCAGAAAAGTTCACTCAATTGGGTGACTTTCGGATCATCCGCGAGGTTGGACGTGGTGGGATGGGCGCTGTGTTTGAGGCGGAACAGTTGTCGTTGGGACGTCGCGTTGCCCTCAAAGTCCTTCGATTTGGCGGTGTATCGGATCGGGAAGCCATCGAACGGTTTCAGCGAGAAGCCGAGACGGTCGCGAAGTTGCACCACACGCACATCGTCCCCATCTTCGCCGTGGGAAGCGAGCGTGGCGTCAATTACTATGCGATGCAATTTATCGACGGTCGAAGTCTCGCCGAAGTATTGGCAGAGCAACATTCCGCATTGCCACCCCGGCAAGCCGCCGAAATCGGGCTTCAAGCGGCAGAAGCCTTGGCTCACGCCCATGAACGCGGCGTGATTCATCGCGATGTCAAACCATCCAACCTGTTATTGGATCAGGAGAATCGGGTTTGGTTAACGGACTTTGGATTAGCGCGACGTTTGGACGATGTGACCTTAAGTCTGACCGGTGCATTGTTGGGGACGCCGCGATACATGAGCCCCGAACAGGCCAAGGCCACTACCAAGCGAGTAGATTTCCGCAGTGATCTGTTCAGCTTCGGCGCGACCTTGTACGAATTGCTGAGTGGAAAACCTGCGTTCTCGGGCGATAATCCTCACGATGTCATTCAGCACATCTTGAGCGATGAACCCACCAGTTTACGGACTCTGGATGCGGCGATCCCACGAGATCTGGAAACGATCGTCTTGAAATGTTTGGCGAAAGACCCGCAGCAGCGCTACGCGTCCGCTCGTGATTTGGCCGATGATCTACGAGCCTTCTTGGACGGGCGTCCCATACGCGCGCGACGTTCCACGCCGATCGAATTGGCATCACGATGGGTGAAACAAAACCGACGCAGCGTTCTGCTGGCGACCAGTGTCGCGGCCATCACAATTCTGGTTGTTGTTCTGGGCAGTTGGGGACAAGCTCAATACAACGTCTGGCGTCAAGCCACGTTGCAGCTATCGGCGGTGCGTCCTCCGATTGTGGCCGAAATCTATGATCGAGAAAATCGTTTGCTGCGCACCGACACATTGCCCATGCAGAAACCTGTTTCACTGGCGGCGGATGAATATTGGCTCCGACTATCCGCTGAGGGCAAGCTAAGTCAGTCGTTTTCGGTGGAACTGGAGCGCGGCCACAACGTCACGTCCACCGCCACATTGGAAAACAACGATTATCTCGCACCTGCCTCGATTCCACGAACGTTTGACTTGGTGGATCTTGGATCCGAAACCGGGCTTGTGCTTTGGAACGAGGACAGCGTGGTCTTGCGGAAGACGAACGGTCCCGCCTTCGAATGGAAGCGAGAACTTGGTCGGGGGCAAGACTTTTGCCAGTCATCGCCCGGCTTCGAGTGGCCCTGGTCGTCTCCTTTACTTGAATACTCTGGATATGGAAATTATCGCTATCAACCGTGGGTCGTTCAATCGTTTGTGGATGTCAACCGCGATGGTATCGGTGACATAATTGCGGCCGCGCGTCATCAAGCATGGTTGATGGCAATCTCCGGGGCCGACGGCTCGGTCCTGTGGTTCGCCCCGCGCGGTTCCGGGCTCACCAGTTCGCCGCCAAAGTCGGGAATGAACTCACCAAGCTACCGAAGTTCTGTCCTTAACGAACCTTTGTTACTGGGCGATCTGGATGGCGATGGAGTCGAAGATCTGGCGGTGACCATGATCGACATCCCAGCGTCCGTAATGCCAATGGGTTCCATCATCACCGGCCAACGCTGGGTAGAAGCCATCTCTGGTAGCACGGGCCAAACACTGTGGCGATACGATTTCCCCGAGCATCTATTTGACTTGCCACCTGGAGGCGAGGTGCCTTACCCCCTGCGTTGGTTCGTCGGTGCGGGAGGCATGTCCAGTGGCGGGCAAAGCAGCATGCTCGTCGGCAAACACTTGTCGCGACTTCGTGGACATCAAGAGCGGAACGGGATGCATCTCTATATGCCAACACCGCTCGTTGAGGTCCAACAAGCAACCCAGAATCGATTGGCCTGTCTGGCGGGAACCCATCTTGTGATGCTCGATCCGATTACGGGACAAGAATCCGAGCTGCCTCTCGATCTAGGGGTTCGCACTGGAACTGCCCCAACCTGGGCGGATGTCGATGGGGATGACGCCAGTGATCTAATCTTGCTAGAACCAATCCCGACGACGACCTACCCGCATATTCCAACGGCAAAGTTGCATGTATGGTCCGGGACCAAGCGCACGATGCTTTGGTCGCAATCGCTTGATTCCGATTGGCCGGTGCAACCAAGTTGGACGTCCGAATCGCCAAGCTGGCCCGTCGTTACGGATCTTCATTCCGATGGCCGCTGCGAAATTCTGGTGCCCCATCGCCGTTCGAGTAACGCCAATCCGGCCGTGGGTTCGACCATGGAATCCACTCCGTGGGGCGAACTTGTAGCGTATCACGGCGACACGGGTCGCGAGCTTTGGAGTCAGCGGCTGGTGTCGATCGATTCGCAGGTCGATCATTTTGTCGTTGGCCCCGACATCAACAACGATGGAGTCAAGGAGGTCTTTGCCGCGACCCTCGCTGGAAGCACCGGTACCATTTATGTCGATGCACTATCCGGCAACGATGGAACAACTTTATGGACAGAGTCGTTTGAGCCACGAAATCCCGGTGGGGTCAATGAGAACCGCGTGTTCAGTCCACTGACCTGGTGGAACGCGGGTCCCGATGGTTGGCCGCAACTGCTGGTTCAATTGAGTGCTCGGCAAGACCCGACGCCGCAATCACTGATGGCTGTGTTTTCGGCCGGGACAGGAAAAGTCAATCACTTCGGCTACAGTTTGACGACCGCTCGTCCACACGATTTGGACGGTGATGGACTACAGGAATTGTTGCTGCTTCGTAGCCGCACCGCGACTCGCTGCGACTTTGGA
Organism: Pirellulaceae bacterium; assembly: GCA_041741535.1. Classification (GTDB taxonomy): domain Bacteria; phylum Planctomycetota; class Planctomycetia; order Pirellulales; family Pirellulaceae; genus M30B19. Next base: position 39,284 of record JBGSJV010000086.1, on the reverse strand, counting down.
GGTGAGCTCACCTGCCTACGCGGATCCGGCCGCCAAGCGTGGAAACGACTTGGGGAGTTGGGACATACCGTATCGGACGGGGACGGCGACGGGGTCAAAGATTTCATACGCTCCTGGGGCGATGGCACCTTGTTATTCAATAGCGGGGCAACCGGCGCGCCCGTGTGGCGAAGTCGACCAGTCCCCGCCGTTGATACGCTACAGATCGTCGACTTGGCGACTAGCGAAGCCAACGGCAGGAGTCGTTCGCGCGCGCATGAAAATTTTGACGTGGATGATGATGGCGTGCAAGATCTTATCGCACTGGACCAATCGGCCGGTGGTCGCGGGATGATCTCTCCCTTGCATGTGATCTCAGGTCGCACCGGCAATTTGATTTGGTCGCTGGCCGATGTGAAAGCCCGCATGAGCCACACCCTGGCCCTGGCTAGTGACGACTTGAATGGCGACGGGCAACTCGAAATCGCGTGGCTGGCGGCTTTGGACCATAAATATCCAACGCGTTTTGGCTTTTCCTCCAATGACTCGCAACTTTGGCTATTTGTTGCGTCAGCTAAAACCGGTCAGTTGCTGTGGTCGCAGCCACTCAGTCCAGCCTACGGTCACTCGATGGGAAATGCTCCACCCTTTCAATTCCAACGTGTCGACCTGGCGTTGACGATTGGTGATTTGAACAACGATGGAACTCGCGATTTGCTGGCTCCTGCCATCGACGACACCGGACTATTGGAGTTGCGGGCGTTAAACGGCTTGGATGGCCAGTTGCTTTGGAAGCGAGCGCGACATCCCGATGGTTTGTCACAAGAAGGTTTGCGGAATTGGACAACTCCGACGCTGTGCGATTCGAACGGCGATGGTTCCGTAGAAGTCGTTTGTGTCGAACCAACTCCCATGCAAACGATAAATGGAGTGAACAACCAACGCGTTCAAGTCGCCATGTTGGCTGGTGCCAATGGTCGCGAACTTTGGACTCACGCGACCAATGGGATCTTCACTCATTTTGAATCGTTTGGGGAAAAGCGTGGTCAATTGTTGCGCCCAATCTGTTTAAGGATGGGGGACGGCACACAGCGAGTTGGTGTCCTATTGCTCGGCGGTGAGCCGACGTTTCTCACGTTTGACTTTAGCGGCCAGGTCGAAGAACGACACTTGAAGAACCTGCCGCGCGACGCCGAGGTCTGGGTATGCAAGCCTGGAGGAACCGAGTCCGACGGAATAGTGTTTCTAGACGACAGCGGTTTAAGCGTCGTGCCGGCAGATCGTCTGACACAACCAGTGTGGGAGCGTCGTTTTGTGACTACGGGTCAAATGAAAATCTTGGCCGTGCGGCCCAACCCCACAACATCCGCCACAGAGATCGTCATCGCAATGCCGGCGACGGACAATAGAGTGCTTGGCATCGACGCGAACACCGGCACAACTGTTTGGTCATGTCCCGGTCCCATCATTCGCGACCAAGACGACGGGGTGTACATCGCGCCGACACGAATTGATTTCTTGGGCAATCGTACCGGCTCTGCGCCCTTGGTGGCTTACACAACGTCGCACCATTCCGAATGTCGGCAAGCCGTGATTCAAGATACCTCACAGAATTCCAGATCCGGATTTGATGAATCGTCACTCAGCCGCGAACGAGTACTAGCCGAAATTCGAACGGTGTCGGTCGACGAGCGATGGCAACGAGCCTTGCCTTGGGTTGCCAATCTTGATGCATCGCAGGGACGTGCCACCAGCTTTGTTTTCTGGGGCACGTTTTTTTCGCTCACGATGATCGTTCTGCCGATGGCCTATACGATGATCTTGATCTCGAAACGCCAGTTTGGGCTGCGAGCGTTGCTAGGCTTGCCGGTGCTGGTCGGAGTCTTCATGTTTGCGACGTTGGTGACGGCTATGGAGGATAACGATTTTCGTGGCATTGGCAATCGCTTGGTGATTGGAGTTGCGTTTGCGGCACCCCTATTGGCAATTGGCTGGTTGTTTCGTTTTGCTGCAATGGGCAAACATTTCTCCTTGGCAATATGGATTGGGATGGTCATTGCCGTGAGCGTCGCGTGGGCGACCTTCGAACTCCAGGGGATGTTGGCATACGCTCCGCTGTTGCCTCAAGAAACGCTTGATTGGTCCGGTTGGTACCTCATCTTATGGCAATCGTTCTTTTTGACGTCTTGGTTGATGGTCGCATTTTATTCCGTGGCATGGTTCGGATCGACCTTTCTACGGGCATGTCGCCACATTCGTTCGACTTCCAACTCGTAGGTCAACATGGATTCAGCAGACAACGATCGCACGGGCTGGTTGCTCAAGTACGAACCTTGGTTGAAATTTCTTGCCCGACAGGAAATCGATAGTCGTTTCGCAGGCAAGTTTGATTCGTCGGATGCCGTGCAACAGACGCTGGTAGCCGCTTGGCAAGGCTGGCAACAGTTCCGCGGCAGCACCGAAGCCCAGCGTATGGCGTGGCTCCGACAAATACTCGCGCACCAACTGGCAAATCTGGCGCGATACTACTCAGGAGCCCAAATGCGGGCTGTTGATCGCGAACGATCCATCGACCAATCCCTGTCGCAGTCGTCCCATCGCTTGGATGGATTGTTGATCTCCAACGATAGCAGCCCCAGCGCCGTGGCAATGGAAAACGAAAATCGATTGAGGTTAGCATGCATCATCGAGTCCTTGCCCGAAGACTATCGCCAAGTCATTTTGCTGCGTAACTTTCAGGATCTGCCCTATCAAGAAATAGCCATTCGAATGCAACGGAGCGAAGGTGCCATCCGGATGTTGTGGGTGCGAGCGCTCACGGCTCTCCGAGACGCATTAAGTCAATGAAATCATCGGTTCAAGGGGGAGTGCAGAGGATTTGTCCCGAAATAAGCTCCGATTTCCGACGTCGAAAAATGCGAATGAGCTTCGATGACCCTGGCGGTTGGATGAGTCATGATTATTGGTGAATGAAAAATTCAAACTGAACCAAACATCAAGTTTCAACCTTTCGGCTTGCAAGCCATCGCGGTGAGCATTGTTGGATTTCGATTTTTCAGTAGACACTTCTTAGCCGTGTGTGAACCAAAAAGCTCATTTGCCTGGCTGTGGGACTTCCCACGGATGGCAAAGCCGAACTGCGGATGAATACGTTCGCGGCATGCATTTTCGAAATCAAGACCGACATAGCTTCAACTCCGAAGTTTGGCAATTACGGTCGGACAAGAGCTGTCGGTTGAGGAAGTGTCCGCCGACTGTTCATCCGCAGTTCGGCTTTGCCGTCCGTGGGAATTCCTAAACGCTCGCATTACGGGCTAGGCAATTCGGTGGCTAACGTCATTTGATGGCCTAGGTCAATGGATGGCTCGGCAGATTCGACGAGTTCCGTTCTCGGATCAACCAAGGTCGGACGCTTTCAAATCGGGAATGTACTTCCAGATTCGTATCCGTTCACGGTTGCTGGTCAATGCCAGGTGCTGGTGCGTTGCGCAAGTCAGATGTTTGTAGTTTTGAGGTGCTCGAGTGCTCACGGGTTACACATCCGATGAAGTCCGTTTTTTCACCGACTTGCTCCACGGCACCCTACATTTCGTGAACGGTTCTCCAGATTATTCTTACGCGACGTCGCATCATGGCCCGGCATAGTCCCGACGGACGGTTTCGCTTCGACGTTCAGGAAGTCAGGCGAACCACGGCTACCCCACGATCGCCACCGCACGGACGGGTGAACCATCCAGATTTGTGAAACACAACGGCGTCGCCGAAAAGAGGAACTCGTCCGCTTCGATCTGCTCCAACCCTCTCAAGCTCTCCACGATCAAACACTCACCGCCCAACAGCACCATATGCGTGTCGTGCGGAGCGTTATCGACGGACGGCATTTCCATCCCAACCAAATGCACGCCGCATTCCACCAAAAACGCGGCTGCGTCTGGAGTAATCACTGGGTAGTTGTCAAAAAAATCCGACTTCGTCCATCGCGCCGCCCAACCGGTCTGCAAAATGGCTTTGCGAGTCCGTTTCAGTGAATCGGTCCATGGCAACAAATCGCCCCGCGTAATCTGTGTCCCTGGCCATTTGTTTTGGAGTCGTACCATGGTCGCCATCCCGTAAGTCCATTCCAAAGGAACTTGGTCGATGGTCTTGCCACTGGATACAAAATGGAAGGGAGCGTCCATGTGCGTCCCAAAATGGATATTGATCCCGACACGGGTGCAGTTCGAGTGCCGTTCGCTGGCCGTACTTAAATCCGCCCGATCCAAATGGATGAGTTCCATTTTTGGACTACCGGGCCACGGTGTCGTCGCTTTACTAATCGGATGCGACAGATCGATCACACGTTGTCCTGACATATCTCAAAATCCTCTTGCAAATAAAGTCGGTGCAAACACCTTTAGTCACGTATTGGTTTGGCCGCTGCCAATTGATTCTTTAGCGATCCCATCATTAGATTGATGTCGGCCCCCAACGTGATCCATTGGAATCCTTGCCGGCGTCGCAATTCGATTTCACTCGCGTCGCGGGCCAAGATGCCGCTGGCGATGCCTTTTTCCGTTGCCGTTTGACACATCCGAACCACGGCTTCGGCAACGGGGCCGCCTTCCCACTGGCCCAAGAAGCCATAACTGGACGACATGTCCGATGGTCCGAACCAAATGCCGTCCAAGCCGGGGACTTCTAAGATCTGCGTGAAATTCTCGACGGCTTCACGAGTCTCCAGCAGCGGGATCACCAGCGTCTGTGAGTTGGCTTCCTGAATGTAGGCCAATGTCTCCAGCCCCCACTTCACGCAGCGTTCGCCGCCCAAGCCTCGGGCTCCGCGCGGAGGATATTTGCCATACCGAAAAGCCAACTCCAATTGCTCGCGCGTACTGATCATCGGAACGACAATCCCGTCGGCTCCGATATCCAACGCTCGCTGAATCGATTCGCGACATAAATCCGGGACTCGGATCAGCCCTGGAATGCCGCGAGCGTTGATCACGCGGAGATGATTGGCAACGTCTTTCCAGCCGAGATGGCCATGCTCCATATCGATCAGCAGCCAATCAAGCCCCAAACCAATCGCCGCCTCCGAGACGTTGGGACTCTCTAGGGTAACCCACATCCCAAACTTCGGTGGCCCGTCCGGCAAATCATTTTTCAATCGATGAATCATGCTTTTTGCGTTGTCCGTGTGAATCATTCAAAGGAGTGGAGTGTCGCCACCGTCACTGCTCGGTACCGTCGTCGCCAGTCGGGTGACGTCGAAGCTGCAAGGCGACTCGTTTTTCTGCTTCCCGCAGGTCCCCGGCAAAGGTGTCTGTCCCTCCAAGGTCTGGCGAGCGTCACGACATGGCTCTCCATCCAATACCTGGCAGTGGCGCGTATTGTAGCCGGATTATCTAGAATTCGATATCCGGAACTTCGCGGACGGACGGAGCGACTTGAAAATAATTCTCATCGCCAAAGCCAAACATGGAGGCGACCAAGTTCGACGGAAAGACTTGGCATTTCGTCTTGTAATCACGCACGTTGCCATTAAAAAACCGACGTGCGGCTTGAATCCGATCCTCGGTGTTCACCAACTCCTGTTGCAATTGCAAGAAATGCGCATCTGCTTTCAACTGCGGATATTGTTCGATCACAACAAACATACGTTGCATGGCCGCGACCAATTCGTTTTCGTCCTGAGACTGCGCGGCTACGGATCCTCGATTCGCGGCACATTGATTTCGTAACGCGACGACTCGCTCCAAAACGTCCCGTTCATGCGACGCGTACCCTTTTACAGTGGCTACCAAATTTGGGATGAGATCGTACCTGCGCTGCAATTCCGTATCGATATGGCTCCAGGCATTATGAATGTGGTTCCTCAATGTCACCAATTGATTGTAGTGGACCAGCACGAGAATAGCCGGAACGATCAAAAACGCGGCCATACAAATCAGAATACCCACCGGAAGCCCTAACCTTTCATCAAATAATCTGGAAACAGCTCGCGAATGGCGACCAATCGACCAAAGTTGTAAGGGACATGACCCGGCTCCAGACAACTGCCAAAAAACAGGGTCAAGCAGTTGTGTTCGATTTCGATGTTCAAATCTTGGTTGGCCAACAAGTACTCGATCATTTGCGAGTGACAAACATCGTAGGCATAACGTTTGTCGGGGCTGCGCACGTGAAACCGGCTTGAGAACTCCGCGGACTCGAAGTTGATGTCATCAAACCCAAAAAACTGCGCGATGGGACTAAACCAACTTTCCTGGCAAATCAGCAGCTCGGGAAAGCTGTGGGGGAACGTCAGGATAAAGAAAGAGAAGTAGTGGTGGTTGGTTTTACGTCGACCCTTGGAGTCGTTCGAATGTGTTTCGTAATGATAATCGAAGGCGACGACGGGGTGTCCGTGAAAGTTACCGGACATGATGTTGTAGGCGTAGCGATTCGAGCCCTGACATAGTTTGTTGAGGAAAGGAAAACGTTCGTCCAATGAAGCGTCTTGTAGGTCATGAAACTCCAAGCCCAACGATTGGGCCACTTGCTGCATCGCCAACGTCCGCTGCCTGGCGACATGGGAACCGTAAACAGCCAGCAAAATGACGGCAACGATCACCATGATTGCGATAACAATAAACAAAGCTGCTTCCTTCCTCCCGGTCAAACCACTGCGCTGCATTTCCCAAATAGAAATTGTAGGGGAACACCAGCGACGGTGAAAGCGATCTGTCGAGACTTCTGTGCCGGCCGTTCCGTGACGTGACTTGCCAATTTAACCGTCTCCGTTCACAATAGAACTTTTCCGCTGGGATGGACCTTAATCCGGGATTTATTCATGTTTGACCGACTCTTCAACACATTCAAATCAGCGATCTCGCCGCAATCCAATGTTACGATTCCCAGATTGTACCCGGACATCGAAGATCCAAAGTTTGCCCTTTTTCGCACTCCAGCCCAATCGGCAGAAATCAAGAAATACCCGTTGGTCATGGTATTGCCGTTCGTCGACGAGCCCAGCTCTCAAGATGAAAAGCTCTTCGGTGCAGGCTTCGCGCGTTTGCTGATTCGAAATTTGATGCTTGCGCGAAAAATTTGCGTAAAAGGCCCGGAGGATACGCCCGACGCCGGATTAAATGACGTTCGACGACATTTGGACTCGTTCAAACAACATATCCTGATTGGTGGAAAAATTGTTTTTGGAAACGGGTTCATCCAAGCGGATGTCACGTTTTTGACTCCCAACGGCAAGTCGGTCGATAAGTCGTTTCGCGCACGAGATGGACGGAATCTCTTGTGGCAATGCTCCGAACAGATCTCGAAAATCCTAAGAGCCGAAGTCGATGACGGTATTCGGGAAATGTGGAAATACGGGCAACCGAACACCAACTACGAACAAAGCGTCATGCAATTGGGCTTTGTGCAGATGGCCTACGATATCCAGGACCCTCAGCGATCCAAACAAGCCGTCGCATTACTCAACAGTGTGCCTTCCCTGAGTGTTTGTTGCGCGTACATTGACGACGATTGCACGCCAGATGCTGCTCGACTGTTTCTTCGTTCGTACGAATACGATCCCTACGACCCACAACTTTGTTTTGGCTTGTTCACGGCCACCTGGCAGTCCACTGGACACGAGCCCTATTCCCTGCAGTTCATTCGCCGCGGACTCGAACTTTCTCCGGGCCACGGAAAACTCAACATGTGTGCTCCGCACACGGCTCATCCTTCGGTGACTCGACAAATGTTGCATTTCTCGGAACTGGGATATCGCCTTCTCCCAGGCAATAGTTTTGCGATTAATAATTACCTGATCAACTTGCATGAGTCCGGGGCGCCAACGAGGGTGTTCTTTGATCTCGCCAACGAAGGCCTCGCGGCCGATCCGTATGATCCCGGTTGCTGCCAACGCCTCCTCGATATTTTTCAGGAACAAGGCCAATACACCGCAGCGCTAAAAATTGCGATGAAGTTGGAGGGAATGTATCGAACCATGCACCCGCGGACTCGCTATTGCATTCAACAGAACCCCCAACGAGCGGAAATGTTGGCCAACGGCTACGACTTCACGGCCAACATGCGAGAAACGATCCAAGAACTGCGAGCTAAGCTGTAGTTGGATTGAGTATGAATGAAACATCGCCACGGCTCAAAGTTAGCTACGATGCGCAAGTAGCCACACGTGCCAAAACGTGGACGAACCGAACGACGCGCCCGTTCCAAATTCTTGCGAAGGTAGAGAAGATTTGAACGACGTCCGTTACTTCGCGAAGTACTTTTCCACGATCCACTTGGGTTGCCATTGATCCGGTTTTCGCGGGTGGCCCGTTAGATCGATCTCGGCTGGCTTGGGATTGGCAACCACCAATACCTGCGAATCGCCAGCTTCCTTTTGGGCTGCTTCCAATTGACTCCACAATCGAACGCGAACCGCTTGCAGCGTCACGTCATCGGAGGTACTTAGGTCGTTCATCTCATCTGGATCGGACTCTAGATCGAACAACTGCGTGCGATCGATCTGCGGGTAGCGGATCAGTTTCCAACGTTCGTCGCGAATCGCGCGAATGGTATCTTTGTACGCCGTGAACAGACTCGAACGAGCCTCGTATTTGCCGGAACCGTCCACTAACTGCCGAAGCGATCGACCGTCACATTCCGCTGGTACGTTCACACCCGCGCAATCCAAGAGCGTCGGGAACAGATCGTGCAAATAGACCAAAGAGTCGTCCTGTCCCGTCGCAAAGCCCGGTCCCACAATCACCAGGGGCGCTTTCATGCTGTGTTCGTACAGGTTCTGTTTCCCCAACAACCCATGACTGCCCAGCGCCAAGCCATGATCTGCCGCGTAGACTATGATCGTATTGTCGGCTTGACCACTAGCTGCTAATGCCTCCAGCACCCGACCGACTTGCTGATCCAAATGCGAGATCAGACCATAATAGTCGGCCGTTTGCTGCTGAATGATCTCCGGCGTCCGCGGCCACGGGGCCAAGTTCTCGTCGCGAACCGTCAGATCGCCGATATTGAACGGATGTTGGGGTAAGAAATTCTTGGGCACCGCCATTTCCGCTGGTTCGTACATGCGGTTGAAAGTCCCGGGCGACATCCGAGGATCATGCGGGGCCGTAAACGCGACGTAACAAAAGAACGGCCGCGACTTTTCCCGCTCCGTAAGAAATTCGATCGCCGCGTCCGCAAATAGTTTGCTCGAAAAATGCTCGCCCGTTTGGGGCCGCGAAAACCCCTCGCCCGAAAATTGAACGATCGGAACTTCGGCATGATTTGCCATGCCGCCAAACATCACATTGCGACCGCGCTGAAAACTCCTGGCAAACGACGGCCGTTCGTTGTGCCATTTGCCGGTCGCAAAGGTCTCGTACCCAGCTTCTTGCAAGTACTCGCCTAATAACTTCTCGCCATCGAGATTCAGATTTTTTAGGCGAAACAACGAGCGTCCCGAATGCAACATCGCGCGACTGGGGACACAAACCGCGCCGTGTGGCGAACCCAAACAATACGCGTTCGTCAGGCTGAAACCACGCCGAACCAGGCCGTCCAAGTTCGGCGTTTGAATCGTGGAGTTCCCGTAGGCAGCGATCGTGTCCGTGCGTTGGTCGTCCGCCAACAAAAACAGCACGTTGGGCCGACGCGGGCTCGCCGAAAAACCTTCCTCGGGTTCGGTGGTCTCCTGCGCCCGGCCAACCGCAACCCACGTCAACCCAATCAACCACACCAAACAAAATTTAGGCAGTCGTCGCACGTTTTTGCTCCCCATTCAATTGTTGAAACTAATCGTCGTCCCCGGAGTCACCTTCAGCCGCTTCGGTGGATCCTTCTTCCGTGGACTCTTCTTCCACCGGAGCGCGCCAAGTGTTGTTGGTTCGCCGGACGTCTGGTAGACGTCGCTCGGGGTCCACAACGACACTCTTGATCGCCTTGCCGTCTGTCTCGACATTGACGGCCCACAAATTCGTGTAATGCCAAATCTGGACGGGCAGATTCATGTCCTTGGTGGTGTCGTCTTCGAATTCGATGCGAAGCGTCACGGGCATGACCATCTCGCCCAAGTTCTTCAGCACGATTTCGGCTGGTCGGCGGCGGCGACCTTGAGTCACCGAATCAATGCCTTGGTCCAATGCCAAATTCTCGACGATCCAACCGCGCCAGTACCAATCCAGGTTCATGCCGGTGCCGTTTTCCATGCAGCGAAAGAAATCGGCTGGTTGGGGTGACTTGAACGCCCACGCCCGAATGTACTGTTTGAACGCGGCGTCAAACCGAGCTGGTCCGACAATCTCTTCACGCAAGTACTGCATACTGGCGCCTGGTTTGAAATATGCCAATTGACCCAACATGTTGGGTTCGATTTGGTCGGCTGGCAACATGATCGGTTGGTGTTCAGGATTTGCGTTAAATCGTCCGAACGCTCGCAGCGAACTTGGTGGCATCGGCGAAGCCGGTGAAGCACCGTTGACCACTTCATCAAAGACTTCCAAACGATCGTAGAAGTTCAAGAACGTGTTGAACCCTTCATCCATCCAAGCATGGCGTCGTTCGTCGGTGTTGACCACCATCGGGAACCAATTGTGCCCAATCTCATGACTGGTCACAAAGTACAAACCTTCCCGGTCGTTATCGCCGCCGCAGAAAATGATCATGGGATATTCCATACCGCCAACATTGCCATTGACATTGATCGCGGTTGGATAGGGATAACGGAACCATTTTTCGCTGTAATGCAGGATCGAATGCCGCAACATTTGTGTGCTCTCGCTCCATGCACCGCGAGCTTCCGCGGGATACACGGATTGAACCAGAACCGTTTCGCCATCCTCCCATTGAACGGCCGCCGCATCCCAAATCGTGGCGTCGCTGCTGGTCCAGGCAAAGCTGCGTACTTTTTCGGCGAGGAAATGCCACGTAAGCGGACCTTCACCCTCGGGAGCCGCGGCGGGAGTTCCCACTTCTTCTTCGCTGCGAATGATGACCGTCTGTCGACTGGCGGATGCCAAAGCCAATTGCGTAAGTTGCTGTTCGGTGAGAACTTCTTGGGGGTTCTTCAACACGCCTGTTCCCAATACGACGTGACCACGCGGTGCGGTGATCTTCACATCAAACGTTCCAAAGTCGGTGTAGAACTCGCCTTGGCCCAAGTAAGGTAGCGTGTTCCAACCGTGAACGTCATCGTATTTGCAAACATGCGGGAACCATTGGGCCAATTGAAAAATCTTGCCCGCGCGCACGCGGCGAATTCCCATTCGGTCGACCCCGTATTCCGGAATATTAAACGACCAAGCAATTTGAAATTCGAACTTGCCGCCGTTTGCCGCCAACGGCGCCGGCAACTCCAAGCGTCCTAACGTATCGTAAATGTTCAACGTCAAGTCCTGCTCACCCGCGCGAACGTGTTGGATCGAATACCCGCCTTTGAACTGATCTCCGGCACTGAACCGAGCGCCGGGGGGTGTCGACAATCCGCCAAGACTATCTGACTTGAAGAGGTTTTGTTCCAGTGATAGCCACAAGAACTCCAAGGGTTCGGGACTGTTGTTGGTATACGTGATGTTGGCAACGGCGCTGACGGACTCGGTTTCCGCATCCAACACCACCTCCATACGGTAGTCAACTTGTTGTTGCCAATAATCTGGACCAGGCATTCCGGTGGCGGTGCGAATTCGATTTGGAGTCGGCAAGTCCAACGGTGAGAAAATGTTCTTATCGGCACGCGGGGCCATCGGGCGATAACGCAACGCTTGCTCGTCACTTTCGTCGACTTCCTGAGCGGTCAGGCCCGACGCGCCCATCACAAGCACCAAGCAGGCGAAAACGCACAGGCACGCGCGCAGCCAAGGGAACTTGGAGCCATGTGACGCCGGTTCGGCCAATCTCGAGTTCCATCGCTGGTTGGTGTCCACCATCATTGCAAGCCGCATGCTGTTGCCTTTTTCGAATCGCCTCGGTACCAGAATATGAGAAGAATCCCCGCCGGATGGTTCTCGTCCGGTGGGCAGTATAACAACCGGCAATCGCTGGGAAACCTAGGCTTTGTCCTAAAAGATCGCGGCGCATCCCTGGTCTTGTCCTTTCGTTCGGGATTTTGCACACCCGCCAAACATTCCGACGCCGTTTGGAAAAAGCCATGATCCAATCAGGTTCGCGGACCATCTCAGTCATGAAACAGGCCACACATCGAGATATCCCGATATCTGGCACCATAGTTGCACTGTAATGGGTTGCACGCCAATTTGTCCGCTCGCGATTGAGCGGCTTTTCGCGAAGATTTCCGCCGATGGTTTGCGGTTGGGATCGAACGGAATCGGCGGCCATGGCGAGCGAAGTCACTTCACGGGAAGGTAGCGCACCAATGACAGCAACCAGTCGAGGAGTCGGAAAAATGAATGATCTACTGATGATTTTAGGGTTCTTGGGACTTTGGTTCGCCTTGCAACTCTGGATATTGCCGAGATTTGGAATCCAAACGTGACTGTCGGGCAATTGCCCACCGCCGAGTTCGGCGGGACGAACCCCACAACCAACCCTGCCATCGAACACCGAAACACCACCCGCCAACGTCGGCGATGGTGACGGGTCCAACCCCCTTCAACAGAAAGAACGACCTATGTCCGCAGTCCTGCACATCAACAACCGATCGTTCCAAGCGGAAGTCTTGGACAGTCCAATCCCGGTCGTCGTCGACTTTTATGCCTCGTGGTGCGGTCCGTGCCGAGCCTTGAGTCCGATGCTCGAACGGTTGTCGACCGAGTACGCTGGTCGAATCAAGTTCGTAAAGGTCAACACCGACGAAGAGCCGGCGTTGTCCGAAGCCTACGACGTGAGTGCTCTGCCGACCATGGTGTTTATCCAAGACGGCGAAGTCGTCGGCAACGCGGTGGGGCTGCCGCAAGAACAGGCCCTCCGCTCCGACTTGAACAAGTGGATCAAATAGTCGTCCTTGATTCGCATTTCAAGTGAACCATAACAACTCCGTCCGATGATCGAAGCCGATCGTCGGCGGAGTTTTTTCGTTTGGCCACCTGAGAATTCACCGCGCAGAGAAAAGGACCTCTCCAAGGTTGAATCCGCATCAACGAACTCTGTGGACGTTCTGAATCTGCGGGAGGCCCATCGATCCCACAGTCTGATACACTGGTTCCGAATAGAAAGCGAATCCATCCCACCGAGGATCACTCAAGAAAGCCTCTGATGACGGAAGATCAAATCGTTGGATGTATTTTGGGTACGGCCGTTGGCGACGCGATCGGCTTGCCTTACGAAGGACTTTCAAGGCAGCGTGCCGCGCGGATGCTGGGCGTTCCGGATCGGCATCGCTTCTGTTTTGGCCGAGGGATGGTGTCGGACGATACCGAGCACACCTGCATGGTGGCTCAAGCGCTAATTGTCGCAAACGGCAATTTGCCCAGGTTCCAGAAAGCGCTGGCGTCGAGTCTGTGTTGGTGGTTATTGTGGGTACCGGCCGGAGTGGGCTTGGCCACGTTGCGTGCGGTCGTTCGTTTGTGGTTAGGGTATTCACCGGACCGCAGCGGGGTTTACTCGGCAGGAAACGGTCCCGCGATGCGAGCCGCTATTTTGGGTGTGGCCATCAAAGACGATTCGCAGCTTCGCCCATTTGTTCGCGCTGCTTCGCGTCTGACGCATACCGATCCCAAAGCCGAGCACGGGGCGTTGGCTGTTGCGTTGGCCGCTCGACTGGCGGCCATCCACCAAGAGATCGAACCCGTCGAATACCTGGAGCGGTTGACCGAGTTGATCGGTGGGGAAGATCCCGAGTTGATTTCGTTGCTGGCTCGCGCGGTCGATTCCGTGAATTCTGGCCACAGCACGTTAGCTTTTGCGGAGTCCCTGGGACTTGCGAAGGGCGTCTCGGGTTATGTCTATCACACGGTCCCGGTGGCGATTCACGCTTGGTTGAGTCACCAAGACAATTGCCGAGCGGCGATCATGGCCGTGGTCCAATGTGGTGGCGATGCCGATTCGACGGGCGCCATTGTCGGAGGGATTGTCGGCGCCGGAGTTGGACGTCGCGGCCTCCCGCAAGATTGGCTAGATGGGTTGATCGAATGGCCCCGCACGGTCGCCTGGATGGAAAAACTGGGGAAACACGTTGCGAACTTGCAGCCGGGGCGAAGGAAAAAAATCGACATAACACTGGAGAGTCCAGGTCCCGCGCCGGGCCAGAAACCAATCACCTTAGACGATTTTCGAAAGCATCTTCAGAGTATCATCAAACCTAGCTTCGTCAGGCGGATGTTCATGCTATTGCCGGGGACTCCTCGAGAAGTACGAGCGAAGTGGAAGGAACATACTTCCTCAGAAGAGGTTGCTGACATGATTCGACGACAAACCCGCATGATCGACGCGATGACCCCCGAAGAACGACGACATCCGCAGCACATCAACGCGGAGCGATTGCAACAAATCGCCATGGATGCGGGAGTAAAACAACGCGAAGTCAGGGGACTGCTCATCGAATTTGCTGCAATGCGTTCCATGTTATATTCCATGGATCATCGGTCGGAACGCGAGGACAAACCGCGGCTTCCGGTCTTGGGCATCATGGCGCGAAATCTGTTCTTTCTGGTGGTCGTTTTATTTCACGGGTTTCGCCGTTTGGCACCGCCTTACGCAACACATTAGGATCTATTGGTGTTGGTGACTGGCGATTTGTGCGGGATGATTGCCCTTGTCTGGAACTTCTGCTTGAATGGAGCAGTCTTGGGCCGGAGATTGGTTCGAATCGTCCAAGTTCCGCCGTTCAACATTCATCTTTCGTGATGGAATGAGACCTTGCGAAACCTATTGAAGCGCTTGCAAACGCAATGGGAGAATTGGATTTACGCCAATCGTAAGCCGTTGCCGGCTGGCATTCCGTTCCCAGGCCTAACAACTTCCGATCGGGATTTGGCGATTGCTGCCAGCGACGAGGTGAGTCGCGCGTTGAAAGAAGCTCGTGGATCCTACCACTCCAAGTTACATTTGGTTCCGCCGGATTGGCGGTTGACCTACACGTTGGTGAGGCTCGATTTTGAGGTTGCGAACGGCGGATTCCATCAGTTCTTCACAAATGCCGGCGGTATCTACGACTCATTTCTTTTGGAGGATCTCTATGCGTTGGGTGAGACTCCGTTCCGCCGGATCATTACTGCTGCATTTGAAGAATACCGCAAATTGGATTACAGGGGGCAATGGGAGAATCGGGGCAAGTCGTGGGAGTACTTTACCGCGGCGTACAAAGACGGACGATTCCGTGAACAGGAAAAACTCTACTTCCAAATCCAACCCAAGTTGCTGGATTTCGTTGGGAAGCACATCCGCCGCAACTTTGAACATTACAAACAAAAAGACAACAGCGTCACGACTCGGTGATGTTGGTTGTTTACCAATTCGCGAGACGAAAAATGCCAAGTGGATATTCAGGAACTCCGTTGCCCAAGAAGCTTGGTTTGAAAGAAACGTCGCACCTACACTTGATCAATTCCCCAGACGATTACGAATCACTTTTGGGCGAGTTGCCGCCCGGGTTGGTCTTGGACCAGAAATTGACTCGGTCGACCACCATTGTTCATTTATTTGTCGTGCAACGAAGCCATCTAACGTCCCAGCTTGGGAAGTTACGAAAGACGATTGCCCCGGACGCGACCGTTTGGGTCTCGTGGCCGAAGAAGGCATCGAAAGTAACCACCGACGTGACGGAAGACACGATTCGCGAAGTGGCCTTGCCTTTGGGTTTTGTTGATATCAAAGTATGCGCCGTGAGTGAGGTTTGGTCGGGGTTGAAACTCATGATCCGCAAAGAACTTCGCGCACCCGCCAACAGCTAAAAATACCCATGAGTGTCCTTGTATTACCGCATGATCCCGCGTGGGTCAGCGCTTTTGCGGCCGAAGCAACGTTGATCGAGTCGGCGTTTGCCGACAATGTATGTGCCGTTCAACATATTGGAAGCACCGCGATTCCGACGGTCGTCGCCAAACCGGTAATCGATATACTGGTCGTTGTGCGGGATCTAGAACTTGTTGACCGAGGTGCGCAGACCATGGGGCAGTTCGGGTACCAGATCATGGGCGAGTTCGGCATTCCGGGTCGTCGCTACTTTCGCAAAGACAACTCCGCAGGCACCCGAACGCATCATGTGCACGTGTACGCCGTCGGCAATTCGGAAATCCAACGGCATATGAACTTTCGTGACTACCTGCTCGCCCATCCACAATGGGCAGCCGAATACTCGCAGTTGAAGCTTCAACTTGTTGAAGAGAACCAGCGACTTGGCAACAATTATCAGGCAGGAAAAACGGAGTTCATTCAGCATATTGAAAAATTGGCCGCAGCGTGGAGAAGAGAATGAATTCGCCAAGACATTGCCAGGGTTGCCTGTTCGTGATAGTGATTATCTTGGGTTTGGCCATGACTGTCGGTTGCCCCGCACCGACACCTGGCGAACGTATCAAGCAACTAAACGGGCGGATCGTCGAGCGAGGAAACCAAGTCATTGATTTGGATTTGTCGGGAACGAAAGTGTCGGACTATGATATGAGTTATGTTCATGGTCTGTGTAGCAACAGCGGTCGAAAGTGGTTGTCGATCCATACGCTGGATCTTTCGAATACTGCGATTACCGACCAGGCCTTAGAAATGATGGCCATGCAAAACGGCTTTTCTTCGCCCGGCGGACTGCAGGTTCTGATCTTGACCGGTACGAACACTTCCGAAGCGGCGATCCAGAAGTTCCAGCGATCCGCGCCAAATTGCCACGTAAATAAGTGATAGCCACATAATCGATTGTCCTGGCGGATTGCACCTCGCTTTTTGGTAAAACACGTCTAATCGACCTCCCCCGTGGCATCGCGCCTCCGCGAGCGAATCCCGACGCTAACGTTCACGCTCGAACACGTCTTGTCGTCAATGCCGCGCCAGGTCGCTACAATCTCTGCGGTTCTCTGGCCAACTTTGGTTTCGAGTCTTGCTGGGAAAAGGATCGGAATGACACTCCCGAATCATCATGCTCAATCGATCATCGAACGGGTCCTGCAGGGACGTACGCCAGCCGCTGCATTGGAACGTCTGTCGCCTCGGTTGCCATCCATCGAACCCTTGCCCGAGCGATTGAAGAGTTTTACGGATCATTCCGTCGAGGCACTGCAGAAGCGCCGGGACCTGTTGGCGAGTATGGGAATTTCTACCTCCCAGTTAGCCGGTGAAGGTCCGGAGATCGATCCCATCGCGTTGGCCGGCAATATTGAAAACCAAGTTGGCATGGCTCGGGTGCCGGTCGGAGTTGTGGGACCGTTGCGAATCAACGGTTCGGCAGCCCACGGTGACTTTTATGTGCCGATGGCCACGACCGAAGGAGCACTGATCGCTTCGTATCATCGCGGGGCGATGTTGGTCAGCCAAGCGGGCGGCGCGACGTCTATCTGCCTGACCGAGATCCTGACACGGGCACCCGTTTTCCAATTCGAATCGGTGCGTGAGGTTGGACTGTTCTTGTCGTGGTTGCTCCCCGAGTTTCCTCAACTGCAGGCGATCGTGGGTCAAACGACGGCCCACGGCAAACTCTGCGACGTGCAAACCTCCATCGTAGGCAAAGAAGTTTTCTTGCTGTTCGAATACACGACGGGTGACGCCAGCGGCCAGAACATGGTAACCGTTTCCACTCAAGCGTTGTGTCAATGGATTGTCGAAAATTCGCCGGTAGCCCCGCAGCACTGGTTCATTGATGGCAACATGTCGGGCGACAAAAAAGCGACGGTGCAGGCATTCAGCTACGCTCGAGGGAAAAAAGTAGTCGCTGAAGCCATCCTGCCAGCTCTGTTGGTGCGACGTATTCTAAATACTACCCCCGAGCAGATTGTGCGATACGCTGCGTTGTCGGCTATTGGTGCGATACAAAGTGGCTCGATTGGCGTGCAAGGTCATTATGCCAACGGCTTGGCAGCAGTCTTTATCGCTTGTGGACAAGATGTCGCGTGTGTTTCCGAGGCTGCGATTGGCTTGACGCGAATGGATCTCACGAACCAAGGCGATCTCTATGTGTCGGTCTCCGTACCAAATCTGATCTGCGGAACGGTTGGCGGCGGCACCAGCCTACCAACGGCCAAAGAATGTCTGGCGATGCTGGGTTGTGCCGGTGCCGGCCATGCGCGGAAGTTGGCAGAGATCTTCGCTGCATTGTTATTGTGCGGCGAGGTATCCATCACCGGAGCGATGGCCGCGGGCGAATTCGCGGCGGCTCATCAAAAACACGGACGCAAACCGCCGTCGGGAGGCAGTTGAAACATCGTGGATCAACCCATCGAATCCCGCGCGCGTTTTGATTTGGTCCGTTATGCGAACTGCTGGGAAGACGCGGACATCTTGTGCACGGCCTTGGAACCGCGACCCGGCAAACGTATCTTGTCGATTGGGTCGGCGGGCGATAATGCGTTGGCGTTGTTGGCTGGTGGAGCCGAAGTCGTGGCCGTTGATTTGAGCCCGGCTCAATTGGCCGGCATCGAATTACGCCGCGCCGCGTTTCGCAGTCTTGCTCATCCCGAATTGTTGGGTTTCTTTGGGGTGCGGCCCGCCGACGATCGCTGGGAAACTTGGTTGCGTCTACGGCCCGAATTGCCCGCTGAGAGCCAGGCATTTTGGGACACGCGAGCGGACTCGATCCGACAAGGATTTATCCACGACGGCAAGTTCGAGCACTACTTTCGCAAGTTTCGCAACTATATCTTGCCCCTGATCCATCGTCGCCGTACCACCGAAGAATGGCTCAGCGAAAAAACTCGTCAGCAGCGAATCGACTTTTACGCCCAGCGCTGGAATAACTGGCGGTGGCGACTGTTGTTTCGCGTGTTCTTTAGTCGCTTCGTCATGGGGCGATTGGGGCGCGATCCCGAGTTCTTTCGGTATGTGGAAGGATCTGTCGGCCAGCGGATCCTGGAGCGGACGGGTTATGCACTGACGGAACTTAGCACGCACGACAACCCTTATTTGGTTTACATCTTGAGTGGCAATTACGGAACCGCCTTGCCACGCTACTTGCGACCGGAGAACTTTGCTGCGGTGCGAGCGGGTTTGGATCGTTTGCATGTGGTGCGTGGGTCGATTGACGAAGTGGCTCGGGACTGGGCGCAGCGGCCCGACGGTGGCTTTGACGGCTACAACTTGTCGGACATTTTTGAATACATGAGTCCGGAGTTAACCAGCTTGGTGTATGGCCACCTCTTGAGTGCCGCTCGGCCGAAGGCTCGGTTGGCGTATTGGAACATGTTGGTGCCTCGTTCCGCGCCCCAAGAGTTCGCCGAACGAGTGGTTCCCTTACATGAATTGTCGAAGTCGCTGTTTGCCCAGGATAAAGCTTGGTTCTACAGTGCGTTTGTGATCGATGAAGTCTGCTAACGCGAGTGAAGGAACTGCGGGATGGGCGTTAGCGAACAAGACTTGATTGGCGGTTCGATCATTGCGTCTGCGTTTTTGGCTCTGTTGGTCACGGCCGAGGCCTGGCGATACTTTCTGCGGCCACCCACCGAGTACACACGCAAGTTGGTTCATGCGGGAGGCGGGTTCATTGCGTTGGGCTTACCACATTTGGTATCTTCGCATTGGGTCGTTTTGGTACTCGGCGGGAGCATGGGTACCTTGTTTGCGTTGAGCAAACGATTCGGATGGCTGACCAGTGTCCACGCTGTCGAGCGTAAGAGTCGAGGGGCCGAATATTACCCGGTGGTGATCTATTTGCTGTTTGTGTTGGCCGCGAACGAACCTTGGAAATACGTGGCAGCCGTGTTGAACTTGGCGGTAGCCGACGCTTCAGCGGCGATGATTGGCAAGCGATTTGGCCGGATCAAATATCGGGTGGCCGACCAGTGTAAATCTTTGGAAGGCAGTTTGGCGTTTTACGTGGCCTCGTTTCTGGTCACGTTGGGGCCGCTCTTGTGGTGGAGTCCGTTGAAAGATTCACCTGGCGAGTGGGCCCATTACTTCTTAGCGGCCCATTTGATTGCGCTGCTGGTGACCTGTTTTGAGGCCGTGTCGCAAGACGGCCAGGACAATCTGTGGATTCCGTTGGGGGCTTTGTTGGTGTTGACCAAGACGTTTCAAACCGATGTGGCGGATCTGTGGGTGCAAAATCTGAGCTTTGTCGGAATCTTGGTCGTTGCTTCGGCCGTTGCTCGGTTCAGTCGTACTTTTGAGTTGGCGGGGGTGTTGATATTCTGTCTATCGAGCTACGGGTGTTGGGCCATGGGCTCGTTCGATTGGGCTTTGCCGATTTTCTTGGGGTTCTTTCTGTATGTCGCGGTTTGCAGCTGGTTGCAGACAAACTGGGGGCTGCAGATCCGCGCGGTCACCTGGTCCGTCATTGTGCCGTTTATGATTTTGGCGATCGGAAACATTGCGATTCAGTATGAGAACATGGAGTTGTATCGCTTCATGTATGGCCCATTTCTGGCAGCAGCAACGTTGGCTTTAACCCAAGCAGTCGCGAATGTTTGGATTTTCTCAACTGAAAAACGTTCCATTTGGGCTCGGATCGTTTTGGCACTGGGTAGTGCCGTGTTGGTCAACATCTTGTTGCAGGGTGTGTTGATCGGACGCGGTGTGGCTCCGGATTGGCCAAGTGTTGTGATCTTGTTTGGTATTGTCGCCAGTTTCGCTGTCGCGAGCGCGTCGTTGAACTCCGCGGCCAATCCAGAAACCGTCGGGCACCTCTGGTTTGCTCGACGAGCGGCCTTGAATCTCGTCGCGGCAGCGGCGACGGCCACCGCCCAGTGGCAGGGAATCTGCGGTACATGGTCGGTGGGATAGTGTTGATGCCGGAACGGTCATTGCGTGGATCACTCTGCGATCCAACGTTGGTTCGCGTGGCGCACCACCACGTAACAATAGCGCTACCTTCGTTTTTTGCCCCCAAACAGATGTGAAGATAGACGCTGGAAGACATTTATAGGCTTCACTAGTCCTGTGGAATCAAGCTCGAAACACTTGCCGTTGATCCTGTGAATCGACTGATCGGGGCGATACACGTAGGAGTCAACAGCCGAACTGCCAAACAGCGTATGACGATGTGATTCGTACTTGTTCGCCTCGTGCTCCGAATCGCACACAATGGCGGGATCAGGATCGTATTCGGCCCAATAGGCATTCGTCGAACTTATCCATGCGTCTGTTCCTTCTTCAATGAACCTTAAAGTCCACTTGCCATTGACCCCTAGTTTCAACTTATTTTTGTAGAACGCATCACTCTCAATCAACTCGAATTCGTCCCGTTGATTTCCACTCGACGAACGCGCCATATGGTCATGAATTCGAGCACCGATGAACGGCAGTCGTGACACCAATTCGTGTGCGACTCGTCTCGCATCATCTTGTGTTGCCAAGTTGATGCCAATGCCACTCGGATGTCGCTGACTGTTTAGGGGATTACCGTCAGGACCACAAACGATACCAGTTGAACGAAGGTAGAACGTTAGGACGTAGGATAAACTTTCCATAAGAGCAGTCAGACTTTCTTGGAAAACGACGGCGCTGTCACTATCTGCAACCATCTACGAATCAATTTCGCGCTCGAATCATCGTTTAACAGCGACGGTCCTTGATCGCGGCCGGTCGACTCGCTACTCAATCGCAAACGCTTAGCGGCGCATGGTTGGTCGGATTCCCGCCCAACCAAGCTCTGCTAACCGGTTAACTTCGTACCCGAGGACCTGTCCGAATGCACTACCATGCGCTGCTGAACGGGTGACACCGTACCCGAAGACCTGTGTCGCTGCACAAAACGCTTAGCGGCGCATGGTTGGTCGGATTCCCGCCCAACCATGCTCTGCTAACCGGTTAACTCCGAACGCCCAGACCATTTCGTGGGCCCAACCATGCTCTGCTAACCGGTTAACTCCGTACCCCAAGGCCTATGTAGCTTCATCCTTCTTGACCGTGCCGGCGGCTCCGTTCATGGTGACGGTGTCGCCGTCTTTGATCGTCTTTAGTAGGCCGACGATGCCAACGATCGTCGGGATTCCCATCTCGCGCGCGACCACTGCCGAATGCGAAAGGACGCTGCCGCGTTCGATCAGGATTCCGGACACCGCCGGATACAGCGGGACCCAGCCCGGATCAGTACGTTCAGCAACCAAGATTTCGCCATTTAGCGTTAAATCATCGGCCGGACTACTCAAGACTCG
Source organism: Pirellulaceae bacterium (assembly GCA_041741535.1). GTDB lineage: Bacteria > Planctomycetota > Planctomycetia > Pirellulales > Pirellulaceae > M30B19. The sequence goes on along the minus strand of JBGSJV010000086.1, from coordinate 17,151 downwards.
CACACGCCGTGTCACCGTTCCGGGACAACAACCGATGCCCCGCAATTGTCCATCCGCAGATACGGCCTGCGTTTCCACGACTCGACGGAATCGGTTCTTGTGATACACGTACCCAAACGTTTCGAAGCGATCATCCGGAGCCTCGTCCGCCCGATAGCGATCGTACTCCGTCCGACGCAACTGGGCCAACTCCGCCAAGTTGGTCGACACCGCCGTCCCTTGCAAGTAATCCCATACCTCGTCGATGGTCAGGTAAAAAATATCCTCGGCGTCGGGCAGGATTTTCTCCTCGGCCAATTGCCCACCCAAGGCCCGCAAAATCTCACGGAGCAGTCCGTAGATCCTCGTCCGCGCGAATCGCATGTTCTCGCGATTTTTAACGCCCAAGCGAGCATTGCCCAAAATCCGCCGGAACACCCAACGTCGCCAATATCCGGACCAGCCCGTGATTCCGGCCAAGGCTTTTTGTTCGGCGGTCCGGCGAGTCGCCTGTTCGCGCTCATGCATCGCTTGAACGTCCAACGCCGATCGATCTTCCAATCGCAAATAGTTCCGCAACACTTGGTAGACCAGATGCGGGCGATCACGCAGGGAGAATTCCTCGAGTTTCAACTCGTTCATGCAGCGGAAGCCATAGAGCTTCAAATAGGTCGCCATCAGTTCGTTAAATGGCCCAAACCGCGAGTCTTGTTTGACGGTTTCGGCAACTTCCTCCAACGGCGTTGATTCGATCGTCCGCTTGAGGTCCGCATCCTGGATCGCGATCCCCGCCAATCGCAACAACATCTTGGCGGGTTCGGCACTTTCGACGCCGCCTTCCCCACAAATCAAATCGTTTTGCAAAGCGCCCGATTCATCCCCGACCCACTTGCGACACAGATGTTTTAGCAATCCGTAATTCACCATCACGTAAAAATCGTTGATGATCGGCGCTTTCCAATTCCAAAGCAGAGCGTCCTCCATTTCGCCATATAGTCGTTTCAGATCTTGTGGGGCCAGCGAACGAAAATCCAGGTTGTCCCAAATGTCGTAGTGTTGCTTGAAATGCGACTGGAACCGGTCCACAATCGGCCGAATTCGCCAAAAATTCCAACTGGTGCGAATCAACAATCGCAACAACGCGGGCAGTTCCACAAACCACTTTCGCCAAAAGGTCAACGGTGGATCGGGATCGTCCAACAACAACGGCTCCTTCAAGCCCATCATCGATTCCATAAACTTGGCGTTGTATTGAAAACCAGGAAACAGGCGAATCAAGCGATACCAATTGGGCAGGTTGTAATAGACGCGACCACGAATCAAGCCCAACATGTTCTCGAACACACCGCGACTCGCTCGCACTTTTGCCGGAGCAATCCCCATAACTTCGGAGAAACAGTGATAAACAATTGTGTAGGCGCGGCGAATGAAGCTAAACGTCATCGGAGTCGTCACGCCGGAATAGCTTTCGATAATATTCGAATTATCCCAAACCATCCGGTTTCCGGCTGCGGGTCCGTACTGTTCGACCCTCGTCACGGGCCGCGTTTGCACGATGAACAATTGGCCGGCCGCATCAAAACAAAATTCGATGTCCTGGGGACGGCGGTAATGGCGTTCGATCTTTTGGCTGATCTGCGACACGGCAACGATTTGGGTATCCGACAGACTGGGTGCCTCGCGTTCGTGATTTAGAACCTCCGCCAAGTGCGAACCTTGTTGTCGCTGTTGGTCCAATACCACACGTTGAGGCTTCTCGACAATCTCGGCGCGAATTCCATCGTCCCCTTTGTTTACTACAAACGTGTCGGCGGGCAAGGCACCACTGACCAATCCTTCGCCCGCTCCCCAAACGGAACTAATCAACAGTTGATCGGTCCGATGGTTTGCCGGATTGATCGTGAAGACGACACCGCTGGTCCGAGCATCAATCATTTGTTGAACAATCACTGAGACGCCCAAGCGATCCAACGGGATTTTGTTCTCCAATCGATAGGCCAAGGCCCGGGGTTGAAACGCAGATGCCCAAACATTTTTGACCGCGGTGAGGATTTCGTCCAAGCCGCGAACAAACAAGTAACTATCGTGCATCCCAGCAAACGAGTACTCGGTGCCGTCCTCGTCACTGGCGGACGACCGAACCGCGACGAACGAATCGACCAATCGATTCGCCTCAAGACAGGTTGCCAATTCGTCGCGCAGATATGCGGGAAAATCGGCTGCCTGAAATGCAGCCCGAAGCTGCGCTGCCGTGTGCTCGACATTAGCGACTGGCTCTTGGCCGATCCGCTGCAACCATTTCTTCAGTTCCGCTTGCTGTTCCACCAGCGAGCGAAACACGTCGGCCGAAATGGCAACCATGGGTGGCACCGGAAAGCCAGCGGCCGTTAACCGCAACAAGTTGAGCGTCTTCCCACCCCATTGGTGCGAATCCAAGGCCTTGACCGCTGCGACCGCCCGAGGAGACTCCGCCTGAAATCGCGCGACTTCGGCCGCCGAGGAGTTCCCCGACAACGCTACGCGCTCGTTGGACGGAGGCGCGTTGCCAAGAGCCGGAACCAGAAAATCGGCTGACGAGATCAACAGTTTACTCATTGCGGAAACCACTCCAGTCGCAAGCCATAGCGGGTCACCAGTTCCACGGAGAGTATCAGATCAAACGCAATAATGTACAATCCAGCCCAAGTCTCCATCTGTCCGGCCGTTCGCGGAGTTTGTTCGCGCAGGTACTGAACGAACCCATACAAGCAGCCGACAAACAATACGATCAGCGCGACGTAGAACCAAACACTAGCCTGCAAATGCCAACCGACGACCATGACCAACGCGGTATCGATCACCCGCATCACGAGCACCCACCAAGCGGCTCCGTATCGACCCAAGAGTTTGGTATAGCTATCGACGCCCGCGATCTCTTGTTCCGGCGCGCGAATCTTCCGCGAGATCTCCCAATTGAAAGTGACAAAAAATCCCACACAGGCATACAGCCAAAACCAACCAGATGCTTGCCAGAGATACTCGCCGGTCGTGAAACTAAACACGATCATGGCCAACAACGGCATGATCAGCAGATGGCTGACCGCATACACCAGAAAGTGCCGCTTCAAAAACTGGGGGACAAAGAACTCGCGTAACATCAACACGGAAAACGCCAAGGCGATCAGCAGCGAAACGAAGGCCCCAGGTTGCGGCAAAGGTCGCCACAGCACGGCCATGGCCACTTGCGCGACAATGGCCGCGGCACCCAACCAACGTAACTCTCGCAGGGAAACGATTCCACGTTGGAGCACTCGATGGGGATAATGCCGCGAATCTTCCTCGAAGTCCTTATGTTCATCAAAGACTCGCAAGTGGAAGAAGAACAGGAACAACGTCAGCATTCCGAACAGTGACCCCAGATCGTAGGTCAGTCCGCCGCTGGGGTCCCCCAGGACTTGAGCCAGAAAATGGGTCGAAGAGTAAAAGCAAGCGATCAAGATACCGTGTTTCAGGACCGGAAATCGTTCGCGCGAATAAGCCGCCAGCCGTGACCAAAACGGTGAACCAGCCGTCAATGGAACGACATTCTTTCCCGCACCAACCACCGCAGCATGCGTCCCACGACCTACGGCACCATACGACTTCAGCAAAAACTTCCGAGCTTGGTCGTAATCGATCTTCGAATTATGTCGAGGGTCCACCGGGAGCGGTTCTTGCACAATCAAACATCGATCGCACGGCCAATCGGCAGCGGCCAAGACCGCTTTGATCTGGGCTACTTCGACCAAACCGGGCGCTGCCACGGCCAACAAACCTAGTCCTTGTCCAAGTTCCGCATCGGGGTATCCGACCGCCGCGACTTGTTGGACATGTGGCAATTGCTCGATCACTCTTTGTTCGATCAGTTGCGGATGGAGCCATTGCCCAGATCGTTTGATCGACGAGTGGACTCGGCCGACCAACCAAAATCGACCTTCCGCATCGAAGTACCCGGTATCGCCCATGCGATGCCACAATCGCTGCTCTTGATCAAACAATTTGTTTTCGCGGGTTGCGGATTCGTTGCGATAGTAGTCGCGGCACACGTGCTCACCACTAACGAGCAACTCGCCGATCTGCTCGGCATCCAGGCAGTGCTCCTCCCAATGCGACTCCTTGATGGGCCCCGGTTGAATGGGAACGATCCGCGTGTCAATCGCCGAGATTGGACGTCCCATGCAGAAGCCGTGCCGCGGATGGGCTAGTTGCAGACGTTCGTTCGAATCGATATCAGCGACGGGTTCTGCTTCGGTCGAGCCGTAAGCGACCACGATCTTTGCGTTAGGAAACGCGGCATGCCATCGCTCGAGTTGTTCGTCGGAGATTGGAGCACCGCCGGTCAAGATGCGTCGCAACGGCAAGTCCTTGGTCAAGCCGGTAGCGGCCAACCGATCGAGCAGCGGTGGCGAAGCGGTGCAGGTGGTCACGCCATGCCGCAACATTTGTTGGTAAATCGTTGAGCCACACACGGCGGCGACTCGGCGAAAATCCATATCGGGCACAATCGATGTTACCCCAGAGACCAAGTTATTCAGCGCGAACACTGGAAACATGGGCAGATCCACATCGGTCCGCTGGTAGGGAAACTCCTGCGCGAGGGCTCGATGTTGGGCCAACAGAAACTGATGTGTGCGATTGGCTCCTTTGGGCTCGCCGCTCGAGCCACTGGTGAAGGTAATCAAGGCCGGATCCGTCGGTCGCACGGGGGCCAAGAGATCTGTGGCCGTCGTGGTTCGCAGCCAATCCGGCAAGCGATAACGCGCGATCCAGCCACCCCAGTTGGCTCCGGTAGAAACGGTAATCGGCAAGCGGCGCAGCGTTGGTTGCAGCCACCGTATCCAATGACTTTTTGGAATACCCACAAATGCGGTTGGCTCGGCATAGTTCGCGAACTTGGCGATACGAGCCAGCGGCATCCACGGATCAACAAACACCGCCACGCCGCCAAGACGAATTATCCCCAACAGAACCACATACAAATCGATCGACATGGGCACCATCACGATGACGCGGTCGCCGGTCTTGGTGCCGGCTTGCTGCAACGCGACGGCAACTCGCCCCGCTCGTTCCCATAATTCCCCAAACGAGATCGGTGGAATCTTCATTCGCTCCGGCAAGACCAAGGCCAATTTGTCCGGGGTCTGTTTGGCGACTTCCGCCAACAAGCGTCCGACGTTGTGAATCTCTGCGGGCTGGTCTTCAATCATGGGAGGGTTGAATCCTGACTCTCGCGGCTGGGCGCTTTGCTTCCGTCAGCAAACTGGTACAAGACATAACGACGGATAATGTTTGCTTGCGCTTGATCCAATTTTGACGAAGGGTTGTCATCGTGAATCAGGCACAAATTCGCGGTTCGATAACCCAGATTCCAAGCTTCACGATACCCTTGATGCATCAAGGCCGCGGCCAAGGAAGCGCGTCGATGTTCTGGCAACACCGCGATCGACTTGAAATTGACCGCCGAGGCAAATCGCCGATACCAGAGAAACTTGAGCTTGGCCCACAGACTTTGCGAACCGGCCATCGCCCGAGCCGCTCGCGCGTAATCAATCAAGCAGAACAAAAAGCCGACGGGCCGTTGGTCGCGGTCCAATGCAAACCAAACCAAACGAGGTTGCAACACCGGACGACTGGGCCGGTAGAGTTCGAGAAATTCTTCCCAATCCAACGCGACATAATACGGGTTTTTGCGAAACGCGCTCACGCTCAGATCGTAGATTCGGCGTAACTCATTTTCGAAATCCGCAGCAATCATCGGGCGCAGGTGGTAGCCGAGACTGCGGGCTCGTTCGTCGGCCGGAGCGGTCAAGCGAACAACGGCTTCCAGATCACGAACCTGTTTCGAATGATAAGTTGAAGTGGGGGTGAAGCCCGCCGCTTCCCACGCGATCGGATAGTAGTCCGGATTCGTCGGCTCCATCAGAAACGCGGGTTCGTTATGGGGACCGACATTAAAGCGGTATCGATGCCAGGTATCACCATCGATGGGTCCAATAATCGTCCGGCATCCTTGTTGCTGGAGCCAAGCGACGGCCGCGTGCAATGTCGAGCCGATGGCAGCGGTTTCCGGCAAAGCGGCAAAGAAACCGATCATGCCGATGGGCTCGTCCGCGGAATCGCGCAACGTGGGTGACACCCGGGCGACCAAATTCACGGTGACCTGGCCGGATTCAAGCCATCGGAACCCACGTTGCTGTACAAACTGCGGACGCAGCAACGAGCGTTGCAGACTTTCGAGCGTCGGCAGCAGTTCCGACCGGTCATTGTAGTGGATCGCACCGCGATCCAACTTTGGTTCGCGGAGCGAACCACTACCATACAACTTTGGTTCGCGGAGCGAACCACTACTATCCAACTCTGGTTCTCGGAGCGAACCACTACAATCCACCTCTGGTTCGCGGAGCGAACCACTACATTCCAACTTTGGTTCGCGGAGCGAACCACTACTATGCTGAAGCTGTTGCAACAGCTTCCGATGTTGCACGGCCCAAGCAAAATCAACTGGAGTGTCTTCAACCATGAGTCATCGATAAAACCGTTGGCCTTCGGAGGTCGCGGCGGCGACCTGTTTCGCGAGTTCAGGATCGGACAATGCTTCGACGAAACGGCCCAAGGGGTAATGGTCCAACCAGTAGAGTAGTCCGCCTCGATAGGGTGGAAACCCTAACGCCAACAAGCAACAGAGATCGATCTCGGCCGCGTCACGAACTTGACCATTCCGCGAGATATGCGTCGCTTGGATCAACATCGCCGCCAACATACGATGCGCGAGCGACTCCTCATTGCTGGCTGGAAACTCACGGTCACGAGAGACACGCGGGTCGCTGGAGTACGTCTGTCCGGCGGCGGTTGCTCCCGTAGTCGTTCCGACGTATGCCTTGAGCAAACGAGTGGCCTCAACATCCACCTGAGGTTTACCATCGCTGGCGTAGCGATAGAAACCGACCCCCTGATGTTTTCCCAGCCGACCGGCTTTGATCAATGGCACCAGGAACGGCGGGGCCGACAGAGCCGTGGTCAAGTGCTTGGCAATTTGTCCTCCAGCGTCCAAGGCGGTCTTGAGTCCAATGACGTCCAAGATTTCGAAGGGACCTAAACGCCAACCAAAGTTGCGAGCAGAGCGGTCGATTTGTTCCAGCGAATATCCTTCGGCCAACAGTCGCTGGGCCTCGTTCAACATCGCCATCAACAAGCGATTGACCACCAAGCCTGGTCCGTCGCCGACCACCAAGACCATCTTTTTGAGCTGCTTGCCCAACTGGGCCGCGATCCAAATCGTTGACGTGTCCGTCCGCGCATGAGCCGCGATTTCGACCAGTTTTGTTTGTTCGATTGGATTAAAAAAGTGCAATCCGCAAAATCGTTCGGGCCGTTGGAGTACAGCCGCCAATTCCGTGATCGGTATGACACTCGTGTTGGTCAACAAACAAGTCGAAGGCGCGACGACCGCCTCCAATTCGCGCAAGACTTGCTGCTTGACGTCTTTTTGTTCGTAGACGTTTTCCAGAATCGCGTCGCAATCATGGAATGCAGATACGGAATCAACGACCTCGAATGATTCGGAGTTGAGGACGCCCGCGACCTCTTGCCGAACGGCTGGATCTTTGTCGAACAGCAAAAACTTCCAAGCGAATGGCTCACTTGATGTTCCGCCGGACGAATTTCGATTTGGCGAGCCCAGTGACCGCGCGAATAATTGCGCGATGCTGCGGCCCATGATCCCCAGGCCCACGATGCCGATTTTCTGATGTCGCGGAATGGGCTGGGGAGTCGGACCGACTCCGGGCGATTTCTTCGCTCGATCGTTGAGCAAGAACGCGTGGACCAACGCTTGACCAATCGGCGAGGTGTAGACCTCGGCCATCGTCTGCGACTCCATCGCACAGGCCGCATAAAAATCAGCGGTGGCGGAACGCGTGATCAAGTCGATCACGAATTGTGGTGCAAGGGGATGCAGCAGCGGATCCGCCGCCAAGACTTCAGTTAGGATGGTGTTGGCCAATTGAGCGGCGTCCGATTCGCTCCAAATCCCGATCTCGTTCGAATCTTCGACGGAGGCCTGCCCAATTTCGGCTTCACGTAAACAGCGGGCCGGGCCCAACATCAGCTGCCTCCGAGTTTGAACCCAAGATCGATCTTCGGCCAATTTCATGAGCCCACTGTTCAGCAATTGGTCGGCAGACACCATCTGATCCACGAGCCCGATGCGGAGCGCCTCGGTGGCCGAAAAGTTTGTGCCGCCGCCGATCCGGCGCATGGCGGTTTCCACGGAACTGAGTCGCGGCACGCGGACCGTGGCGGCCCAGCCAGGAACGAGACCCAAATGCACTTCCGGCAAGCCAACCAGTGAAGCTGGCCCATCGGCCGCGATTCGCAAATCCAAAGCCATCGCAAATTCGAACCCACCGCCCAAACAAGCACCTTGGATCAAGGCAATCGTGGGAAAGGGCAGTTCCGCATAACCTTGGTACAGTCGCAGGCCCCGTTCGCAGAAACCGATGACTTGATCGCGAGTGAAATCGGCCGTCTTCGCAATGTACTTGATGTCGGCGCCCGCGATAAAGATCTTCGGCTTGCCGCTGGATACGAGCAGACCGGTGCACTTGTTGGCCACCAAGTGCAATTGCTCCAAGCGTCGTTCGAGTTCACCTTGCAGCGATTCGTTCATGACATTGGCACTGGAGGACGGATCGTCCAACACCAACGAGACAACGCCGTGAGCCAGCCACTCCATCCGAGTGACGCGGAACTCGAAGCCATCGGTCGGTTGCGGAAAGTGGGTCATGAGAGGACTCGGGTTGGGTCGTGGGAATCCGATGCCATTGATACAGGAGGTATCCCGCCTGGAATCAAAGGTTAAAGATATCCGATCTGCTGGCGTTTGGGAACGAAAGTGTGCCGCAGGCCTGGAAGGCCGATACAACCTCTGCCGGGGTCGTCAGGCCCCGGTATTGAGACGCCGTTTTTAGAAAGGCCCAGCGGGCCGACACCAGACGGCGCGCAAACATAGGACCAGTGCGCCGCCAACCGGTGGCTTGCATCACCGACTGACGTCATGCGTGTGTTCCGGGCTTATGTCCCTGACTGCGAAATCGATTCGGGCACAAACCGAACATCGTCGCTCGCCCAGGGTACGATGCTCGAATCTGGGGAACGAAACGCCAAAACCTCGCACCATGTGTGCAGACAATCCACGAGAATATTCGCTTCTTCATTGCACGATTCTCAATAGGCCTAATTGTCAGGCGGACATTTTTTTTGCACGATGGCGTTGCTCAACGCTTCGTTGTATCGAATTCTCACACCCCAAGTCCAGCCAATGAATATTAGAGTTTTGCCGATATTTCGTTTCGAAACCGATGAATATCGCGGATCATTCTACCGCGCGAAGACGGCGATCTGCTTCCCGCTCTCGTGGTTATTCCTATTTGGAGTGCTGGGACTCTTGGTCGGTTGTGATACTGCTACCGAATCGCAGCCTAAAAAGGCGGCAGGTTCCGAAACGCCTCAATCCGCGTCTCAATCCCCCACGTCGGAGCTTTCGAAAACGGAGGGGCCGACAGCCCCTGTCGCTGAACAACCCGTGGAACAAGTGGTTCGGGTCAAAATCCAACGTGGCGGTGGTGCGGAAGTGCTGGAGGGTACGGTTCCGTGGATCGAGGGGCTGACGGTTTTTGAAGCGTTATCGGGGGTTTCGCCGCCGATTGCCGTGGAAAGCACTGGTCAAGGCGAGGCATTGTTTGTAAAGTCTATTGCTGGCCAAGCCAATTTGGGCTCTGCGGGAGACAACTGGATCTACCGCGTCAACGGGCAATTGGGTGATTGCAGCAGTGGAATCTTTGAACTTGAGGCTGGCGACGAGGTCCTTTGGTCGTTCGGTAAGTACGAATAGGAAAAACATGACGTCTCCACATCCCTCCTGCAAAATCCGAGATTGGTGGCGAGTGTCCGGCACATCGGAGTTGATCGGTGTGATCTTGATTCTGATCGTGGCTTGCGTGGCTGGACGCTTGCTGTTGGATCAACCGAACTTCAAGCCGAGCATGGCAGCCGCCATTTTAGCAGGGGCGATTCTGGGTAATTGGCGGTTGGCAATCTTGGTTCCCTTGGTCTCGGGATTGGCGACGGACTTGATCTTGGGCACATACGAATTGGCACTGATGGCCGCGGTCTATGGTTGCTTGGCTTTACCCGTGTTTTGGTATCGCTGGGTTCGTTCCTTCTCGGAACGGTACATTCGCGGAAGGTCAAACTCCACCGTTGCCAAGGTCGTGACGGTCGGTTGCGAGCTGGTGGCGCTAAACATTGGTGCAGTGCTGTCGGCGATTGTCTTCTACTTGGTAACCAGCTTGGTGGTTTGGTGTGCGACGCCTTGGTATCCGACGGGGATCGAGGGACTTTCTCAGGCTTATTGGAATGCGATTCCGTTTATGCGGTGGATGATCCAAGGGAATTTATTGTTCTTGAATCTGTTGGCGTTGACTTGGTTGGGTTACCGAGCCGCATCCGAATGGGCATGGTCGGTCGATCACGACGCTCAGCCTGTACTCCCCCAGTAGGAATACAGGCTGTTGGCGTTTCGGTTCGTCGGCCTGCGATGAGCTAACGAAGTGGATCAAATGTCGGAATCGTCTTCCGAATCAAATTCGCTTACTTCTAGATATTCGGCTTGGATCGCGATCGCAACGGTCGTTTCATCGCCTTCGACGACCACGGTACGTCGGCGTTTGCGACGCGGGATTTTTTGGGCGGCCCATTCTTTGGTCAGCACCTCGAACACTTCGGGCGATTCGTAACGAGCGAACGAGCGGCCTTCGGGCATCGGACCAATGAGTCCCCGAAAAACCGGCATTCCCCTCAGCGTCAGGTCCGTGCTCGAATCCTCGATCCCAACTTGTTCGTGGACTTTTTGAATATCCTCGAAACCATCAAAATCACGAGTACGGATTTCGCCGTTGGTTTCTCGAGTTACTAGGCGGATTTTCTTGGATGTCATGAGGATTTGCTCGAAACACTGTAAAGGGACTAGCTTTGGCACTGTAGGAATCGGACGGTCGGCTGGCGGTCGGTGAAATAAACTCATGACGATGCTATCACACTCTTAATGAGCGAAACCGTTACAAGTACGTCTGAACGGGCCATACCGGCTCAACCCGGATTGTTGTTACGATTGAACCTTGCTACGACTACCATACGGAACGCCCGATCCTTTCGCGAAATTGGCCCAATCATTCCCATGATGAAGATCCCTTTGGCCTGGAAAAACCTGACGTACGACCCGCGGCGTTTGCTTGTCTCGGTCAGCGGCATTGCGTTTGCCGTGGTCTTGATGTTCCAACAACGGGGGTTCCAGCACGCCTTGTTCGATAGCACCGTCGAGATCGTTCGCGAGCTGGACTGTGATTTGGTACTGTTACGCCCAACTCGGTTCGCCCTGTCGGTTGAAACGCGATTTGATCGAAACCTGTTGGACGTTGTGGCGTCCCAGCGGGGTGTTGTCTCGGCCGAACCGTTGTACGTTGAAAACCTGGGGGCCCGACTGCGGCGAGAAAACCAAAAGGCGCGACCGATTCGTGTTTTGGCCTTCAACCTGGATCGTTCATTGTTGTTGGATCGGAACGGCGAATTTGCGCCCCAACTCCGTTTGCTGGAAAGGCCCGCCACCGCGTTGATGGATCGCCTTAGCCGTTCGGACTACGGTTTCGAGTTCGGGTCCCCAAGCTCGTTCCCGCAAACTGGAGAATTGAATGGAAGGGAACTCCAAATCGTTGGCTCTTTTACCAGCGGACGAGATTTCGCGCATACCGGTAACCTAATCATGTCGGAAGCAAACTTCGCGAACTATTTCGCGCAGCGAGGTAGCTCACCCTTGCAACAAGTCGATCTAGGATTGGTCAAGGTCAAGCCGAGCGACGATTTGGAAGAAATCCAACAGCGTCTTATCGCGACCATTGGAAACGATGTGTCGGTCTTGACCAAAGCCGAGTTGATCGAGCGCGAGATCGCCTTGTGGGATCGCAGCACACCCATCGGTGTGATCTTCACGGTCGGCACGTTGATGGGCTTTGTCGTTGGGGTCATTATCTGTTACCAAGTCCTGGCTACGGCGATCGCGGATCACCTGAGCGAATTTGCGACGTTAAAGGCCATGGGGTACAGCGACGGATATTTTGTAAGATTGACGATCCAACAAAGCGTCTATTTGGCAGGACTTGGTTTCCTGCCCGGCGCGATTTTGTCGTGGTTGTTGTTCCAGTTCAACGCCAGTTTTACGGCACTTCCCATGGCCATGACGTTTGATCGGCTCATGGTCGTTTTGTTGGCGACGTTGGCGATGTGCATCATCTCCGGAATCCTTGCGCTGCGAAAACTGTTCGCAGCGGATCCCGCCAGTTTGTTTTGATGCACGGAAGACGGGTGATTTTCAACAGGCCGAGCCCAACATCGCTGCCAGAAAAATCGGAGACTTCATGAACGCAGAATCAAGCGACCAGCAGTTGAGTGAGTTGCTGGCGACATGGCCGGCGGATTCCACACCTCTGAGCGTCGATGTCGACCACGTCAACCACTTTTATGGCGTCGGCGAAATGCGCAAACAAGTGTTGTTCGACAATGTGCTCAAGATTCGTCCAGGGGAAATTGTCATCATGACCGGCCCGTCCGGTTCAGGAAAAACAACCCTCTTGACTTTGATCGGAACGTTGCGGAGCGTGCAAGAGGGTAGCTTGAAAGTCTTGGGCCAAGAACTATTGGGTATTTCCGCCACCGCAACGACGGAACTGCGGAAAAGGATTGGATTTATTTTTCAAGCTCATAATCTGTTTGCGTCGCTGACAGCCTTTCAAAATGTGCGAATGGCCACCGAGTTGTTAGGCATTCCGGACGAAAAAGCGAATCCGCGCATTGAAGCGACTCTGAAACGTCTGGGCCTGGGAGCGCGGATTCATTACCGACCCAAGGCCTTGTCCGGTGGACAAAAACAGCGCGTGGCCGTGGCTCGAGGGTTGATCCACGAACCCGGCTTGATTCTCGCGGATGAACCCACCGCCGCGTTGGACGCCGAGTCCGGTCGTGAAGTTGTCACGATCTTTCAGGAGTTAGCAAAAGAACAACAATGCACGATTGTCATTGTCACGCACGACAATCGAATCTTGGATGTCGCCGATCGAATTGTGAGCATGGTCGACGGACGGATCGTGTCCAACGTGCTCATTCGCCGTAATACACTATTGTCTCAATTCTTGACGCAACTGGATCTGTTCAAGGTTCTCAACACCACGATCTTGAGCAAGATCGCGGACAAATTCGATTTGCGAAAATTTGCGACTGGTTCGGAGATCATCAAACAAGGTGACGCGGGGACCGAGTTTTTTGTGATCGGAGCCGGAAATGTGGCGATCGAAATCGACGGTCGCCAAGTCAATACGCTTGGCCACGGTTCGTTTTTTGGCGAAGTCGCTCTGATCCGCGATCAGCCCCGCAATGCCACCGTCCGAGCCCTAACACCGGTAAGCTGCTTTGTACTCGAGAAGGATGATTTCCAGAGCGTGATCCAAAGCTCGAGTTCCTTTGAAGAAGAGTTACGAAAAGCCATTTTCACTCGGCAATGATGACTCGCGCGGTTGTTTCATTGCAATACCCGCGGGGCGAATTATGTCTTGACCGCGTTGAGTGCCCACGCCGCATGGTATTGCGGTGAAATATATCTCGGCGGCGAGTAAGACCGCGCCTCATGGTCTCCCTTCTCCCCTTTCCTGGGGGAGAAGGGCCGGGGATGAGGGGGTCGGAATTTGGGGTTGGTCCTGATCCCGAAACGCTTAGCGGCGCGTGGTTGGTCGGATCCCCGCCCAACCACGCTTTGCTAACCGGTTAACGCGGATACCGTTCAATGACAGAGTATTGTAGTGAAACATGTCATCGCGGCGGCGCAAGCCCGCGTCTCATGGTATTGTCGTGAGACTTCGGAATTTGGCTATTGGCCCGGGTATCTGTGACCCATTGCGTGTTGCAGACGGGCTTGTTCGATCTGTTGGTCGAACATCAGCGAGATAATTTCGGATGTCCATTTCAATTCTTGCTGCGAGTCGGCGACATAGTCAGCGACATTGAGTGGTCCTTGAGCCACTTGTGTTCGATTCTGCTGGGCTTCCCGCAAGAGCGCTCGCTGTTGGATTTTCAACTCCAAGAGCGACTCGATCCTTTGCAGGGCGAGGCAGTGGGTCTGAACTTCGGTCCGAATTTGTTCGAGCTTGGCAGCCACCATCGCATCCAGTATTCGCTTGCGTTGTTGACGTTGGCTTCGTTCCAAACATTCAACTTCACGTTTCGCCAAACACATCCACCAACTCACGCTTGGGATCGGGACGCCGGTAGACAGCAACGGATGCAGTTGCTGTAGGGTCTCGGCGGGGATTGAATCGGCGTTCTCGGCCAGCAGTTGCAGGGCTCGAAGATCGCCGCGATGCCGGAGCGCGAAGTCGAATGCCGCCCCCGGATCGACCCCAGAGATCGAGGATTGATCCGCGACATAAACCCAAATTGGTTCCGGTTGTGGGGCAACCTGCAACAACGCTTCCAATCCGCCAATCAATCGGTTTTGATTGTACTGTAGCTCGACGACCGACTCTTGAATCACTAGTTCTTGGCGTTCCAATTCGTTATTGCTAACAGCAACTTCAACGCCGGCTCGGCGAAATTCCGCCACCGACTCGCGTAGGTCGTTCAGGAACACAAGGCTTTGATCGACGACCGTTGTTTGGGCGTGAACGTTGGCCAAGTTCAGGAACGCCTCAACGGCCAACAAGCGGTGCTTGTCGGCCTCGAACCGGGCCTGTTCGTGGATCGCCGCACTCAAGGTTTCCTGCTCGTGTCCCGCCAACCATTCGGCATGTTGGCGTAACTGGCTTGCGATTGGCGCAGATTCTGCCGCCAACGATTCACATTGGGACAACGAAAGTTGGCGAACTTGGGTAGGAGGGCCCTCGGCGACAATCCGACCAAGCAGAGGAGCCGTCGCACCTTCAAGCCATGTCGCCTCGCGTTGATCGTAGGCAATCGTGGCTAATGAGTTCTTGACGATGGCTCTTGAAGACTGATCCGTCGGAGCAATCGTCGGTTGAACACCCGAGGCATCCCCCGTTCGCAGCAAACCAGGAAACAAGGGACGATGGGCGCAGCCACCCAGGCCGCTGGCCAAGCAGCCGCAGGCGACGATCCAACCGAGTTTGATTGCCGTTCGTGTCAACATAGTTCGGGGAAAATCATCGGAGGACGAACCATCGCTGCTGCGGGTGTCACTGGTACGGTTACGCCAATCGTATCGACGAGTGAATCGTCAAGGATTGAACCGGTAGAGCGGCTCTTAGCGAATATTCGTCCGATCGAAGGCGGGAAGTTCCGGCTGGGTAAGCTGTGACGGGCGACTTCCCACGGGCCTCTTGCTTCTCCCCTGAACTTCTCGGACGATAAACCAGGGCGTTAACACAAAGAAGGCATGTCTCATGGATCGCTCGCCGCACGCAAAACAACGTCGATGTTTGAAAAGCTTCGCCATTTATTGGTTACCACTTGCGATGGTAGCGGGCCCGTGGCTGGGGAGCTCGATTGATCTTGTCGCTGCACAGGATTCGGTGCCAACGGGGGCAGTCCGGCAGTCGGAATTAAGCAATGCGGCGGTCGAAGTCTTGCGGGACGGTGATCGACTGTTTCTGTCGATCCAACCAACGGGGATCGCGGCCAAGCGAGTGTCCTTGCCGCGATTGTACGCCGTGGTCGAACATTGGGGCTGGTTCGGGCACCAAGGTTCGAAAATCAATCTGATTTCGGAACCGACCGAGTGGATCTTCGAATGGACGGAGGAGCCGCCCCAAGGGACCACAATCGAACTTCACTTGAAATCGGCGACCGAATCTTTGGCACAGTCGCCGGTTAGCAGACCAACGGCTGATGGCTCGATTTGGTTAGGTGCCCACCAAGCTCGAACGATGGGTCGTTTGCTGCGTTACGAACCGCAACCGCATAAGAACACGGTTGGTTATTGGGCGGATGCCGCCGACACTGCCGCGTGGGATTTTGAAGTCGAACAACCGGGCCACTTCGCGGTGGCCATCCTGCAAGGTTGTGGTGCAGGGCAGGGCGGCAGTGATGCGATGATATCCGTGCGACAAGAGGCGTCTGAGGTGGCAAAGCTTCCGTTCCAAGTCGAAGAGACCGGTCACTTTCAGAATTTTCGGTGGCGGACGATTGGGTACTTGGAATTGAAGTCCGCAGGACGACACGAGTTAACGCTGGGCGCGGTCAAAATCGCGAACGCCGCTTTGGTCGACGTCCGCGCGATTCACCTCGTGCGGCAAGCGAACTCTGGGAAATAGTCGTCGCCGCCAAAAAGTTCCACGTCTTTTTGAATAGAAGGTTGGCAACTTCCAGTTGACTCAGAGATGCCAGCAGACTTAAAGTCGACTCCCGAGAACTTTGATCGTTCAACTTCAAATTTGATCGCAGGAACCGATCAATCTAGAATTTAGTGATTGGAGATTGTGATGAAGAGTCCTTGGATCATTTTGGCATTACTTGTATTGGCGGCTTTCTTGTTGGGCTTATTGCTTCCGGCCGCGCAAATGGAACGTAAGCTTAGAATGCCGGCTCAACATCTGACGCTGCATCGCATCGTTCTAGCGTTGCACTGTTACCACGACATCCATAACTCGTTTCCGCCAGTGATCGTTTACAATGACAAGGGAGAGAAGCTGTACAGTTGGCGAGTCCTGTTACTGCCCTATTTGGTTGCGGAGGATGACGATTGGCCCTACCGCAGTGATGACTGGGATAGAAGTTCCGATCTTTGGGATTATTTCCAGCGGCGCCAAGAAACTCAGGATGCTCGAAGAATTTACGACCAGATTCGGAAGGTCAACGCCGAGTTCGATCGGAGCCAGGCATGGGATAGCCCAGCGAACCGCCATCTTACGGAGATGAACTTCGAATTTTATCGTCGCCCCAACAGTGAACTCGGAGCGACAACCGATTACTTTGCTGTGACCAGTCAAGGAATCGGATCGCGGAGCGATCCAACAGAATGTAGTGGATCGCTCCGCGATCCAACGGATGGTAGTGGTTCGCTCCGCGAACCAGAATCGGATCGCGGAGCGATCCGCG
>JBGSJV010000085.1:0-38852 GCA_041741535.1 Pirellulaceae bacterium | reverse complement strand
ACTCCAAAGAGAACGCCAAGATTAGCGTTTTTGATCATGGGTTGTTGTACGGCGACGGCGTGTTTGAAGGCCTCCGCAGTTATGGTGGCAAAGTGTTTCGCATGAAGGAACACTTGGACCGCTTGTATGATTCCGCAAGGTCGATTTTCCTGACGGTCCCCATCTCGCCCGACGTCATGGAGGCGGCGGTTTACGAAACCTTGCGCTTGAACAACTTGACCGACGGCTATGTACGGTTAATCGTGACGCGTGGTGTGGGGGATTTGGGCTTGAATCCGAATCTGTGTCCCAAAGCCAGCGTCATCATTATTGCCGACAAGATTTCTTTGTATCCGGCCAAGCTCTACGATGAGGGTATGGAGATTGTGACATCCAGTACCGTGCGAAATCACCCGGCGGCGGTCAATCCTCGTATCAAGTCCTTGAATTACCTGGGCAGTATCTTGGCCAAGATTGAAGGTTTGAAAGCTGGGTGCAACGAAGCGCTGATGCTGAATCTTAACGGCGAGGTCGCTGAATGCACGGCGGACAACATTTTCTTGATCAAGAACGGTCGGCTGGCTACGCCCCATGTAAACGCCGGGATTCTAGATGGAATAACTCGGCGCGCCGTGATCGAACTGGCGAGAGAAGCGGGATTGGAAGTTGCAGAGACCACGTTGACTCGGCATGACGTTTACGTCGCTGATGAGTGTTTCCTGACGGGGACAGCGGCAGAAGTTATTCCGGTTATCAAAGTGGATTCACGTCCGATTGGCGACGGCCGGGTCGGTCCGATCACCAAGCAATTGATTGCGGCGTTTAAGGGTTTGGTCGCCAAATAGTGGCAACACGGGCTGGCCAAGGATTGGTGATAGGTTAGGGGCAAACAGAACTTTCCTCGGAGGACGAACATGGTGAAACTGATTCGAATCGCGTCGACCGTTGGGACGTTACTGGGAATTTTCGCTTGCTCATGGAGTCAAGTTGGCGGTGGTTTGATTTTCGCTGCGGTTCGGCTGCAAGGGACGGAGCAAAAAACGGACGAATCGGCCGTACTCGAACAAGCAAAGCAAGACGAGAAAGTCGACCCGCGTGAGGCCCGTTTGCGCGAGCGGAAACGCGTGCGTCAATTGCGGACGGAAGGCACCATCGAGTCTCGCGACGACCGTCCGGCAGGTGTCCCGGCGGGTTTGACTCATTACGAGGGCCGTGAGATCGCGCAAACGATGCACTACATGGGGGCTCCTTGGCTGACGCGAGAAGAACGCGAGTCGGAAGAGAAGTGCTCGCTGATGCTGGCCAATTGCAAGATCCGACCGGGTATGAGCGTTTGCGATATGGGCTGTGGCAACGGCTTTTACTCCTTTCGGTTGGCCGAAATGGTTGGACCCGAAGGGGTGGTTTACGCGGTGGATATCCAACAAGAAATGTTGGTCTTGTTGCGCGAAGAAATGGAACGACGTGGCGTTGATAACATCGTCCCGATCCTAGGATCGGTCCATCATCCTCGACTCCCAGCTGGACAGATTGACGCCATCCTGTTGGCGGACGTGTATCACGAGTTTTCACATCCGGAACAGATGTTGGCCGAGATGCGGCAGTCCCTGAAGCCCAATGGCTTTGCGATCCTGTTGGAGTTCCGAACGGAAGACCCGAACGTTCCGATCAAGGAGCTGCACAAAATGAGCAAGGATCAGATCATGAAAGAATGGCCAGTCAACGGATTCAAGCTGCTGGACGAGTTCGATGGATTGGCGTGGCAGCACATGATGTTTTTCGGGCGAGATGAGTTGGCGCCCGGACAATAACGCTAGATTTGGGGCGATGATCGGAACTTTCGGGGCTAACAGGGGTTGCAACCTCCCTTGAGGTTGTTGCGAGTTCGAAGCGACTCTTTTACTTTTTTTGCATGATTGGAACGAAAATGAAGAAGCCAGTGAATGTAGCGATGGTCGGGTTGGGATTTGGTGCCGAATTTATTCCAATCTACCAAGCACATCCTGATGCAAATGTTCACGCCATTTGTCGTCGCAATGAAAGCGAAATGAACAAGGTTGGGGATATGTTTGGGATCGAGAATCGGTACGTCAACTATGAAGACGTGCTGAGTGATCCGATGGTGGACTTCGTTCATATCAACAGTCCGATTCCAGACCACGGGCGCATGACCTTGCAAGCATTGGACGCTGGCAAGCATGTGATGTGTACCGTGCCCATGTCCACGTCGATTTCCGAGTGCGAGCAGATCGTGGACAAGGTTAAGAAAACCGGGCTTAAGTACATGATGGCTGAGACCGTCGTGTACAGTCGCGAGTTCTTATTCATCAAGGAGTTGTACGAAAAAGGCGAGTTGGGCAAACTTCAATATTTGTCCGCTTCGCATCCGCAGGACATGGATGGCTGGCCCGAATATTGGGAGGCCATGATTCCCATGCATTACGCGACGCACGTGGTTAGCCCCGTATTGGGGTTGACCAATAGCAAGGCCGAGTATGTCTCGTGTTTTGGCTCGGGGGAAGTGCGTGAAGACATTCGGAAGAAGTCTGGTAATCGGTTCGCGGTTGAATCGTGTCACATCAAGTTATTGAACAGCGATTTGTCGGCGCATATCTGGCGGTTCTTGTACGACACGGCTCGGCAGTACCGCGAGAGCATTGACGTGTATGGCTCGAAGAAGTCCTTCGAATGGACGCTCACCGAAGGTGGCAAACATGTTTTGCACACGGCCAAGAAGCCAGAGCACGAGATTCCCGAATTGATCGATGTCCCTGACTACGCCCACCTGTTGCCCGAACCGATTCGCAAATTCACGCAGTCGATTCAAGATGCGGATCATTTGTCTTTTATCCAAGGCGGTGGACACGGTGGTTCCCACCCACACATGGTGCATGAAATGGTGTCCGCGTTGGTTGCCGATCGTGATCCATGGCCCAATGCGGTTACTAGTGCCAACTGGACGTGTGTCGGGATCTGTGCCCACCAATCGGCCGAAAAAGGTGGTCAGATCGTGCACTTGCCCGAGTTCACACTGGGCCAGTAATTTTCCCGTTGGGGGTGGACGTGCGGTGTGGCGTGGCAAGGTCGACTTGCGGCACATCCCGGCGTTTTTTGTGGCGATCGAATCGAAATTCGGTCGCCTTATCGTGAACCTTCGCGAATATTCAATTAATATGTAGCCCGGTGCCTATGCCGAGCACTGTTGAAATCTCGTTCAAATTGTGGTGAAAAATGCGTGTCCTGTTACAAGTTTTGTTGGGCTTGGTCCTGATCTGTGGCTGGCTGAATGCCAACAACGATTCCTGGGGCCAAGACTTGGGGAGCGTTGGTGAAGCGGCAGCCGCCACTCCAGCGGAACTTAGGGTTTTGTTCTTGGGCGACCAGGGTGGCCATCGGCCTCGTGAGCGCTTTGACTTGGTGGCACCGATTTTTGCTCGCCGCGGTATCCAGTTGGTGTACACCGAAGCCATGAGCGATATTCGGTTGGAGAACCTGAAAAAGTACCAAGCTCTGTTGGTTTATGCCAACATTGACGAAATTGATCGCGAGTCCGAACAAGCAATCTTGGCCTACGTGCGGCAAGGCGGCGGCTTCGTGCCGATTCACTCCGCGAGTTTTTGTTTTCGCAACTCGCCGGACATGGTCAAATTGATTGGAGCTCAGTTTCGTGAACATGGAACGGGCGTTTTTCGCGAGCAATTGGAGACAGAACATCCGATCAATCGAGCCTATGCTGGGTTTGAAAGTTGGGACGAAACCTACGTCCATCATTTGCACAATCCCGAAAACCGAACCGTATTGAGCTACCGCGTGGATGAACGAGGCCGCGAACCTTGGACTTGGGTACGAGACGAAGGTCAAGGCAAGGTTTTTTATACGGCATGGGGTCACGACCAACGAACTTGGAGTCGACCGGGCTTCCACAACTTGTTGGAGCGAGGCATTCGCTGGGTTGCTGGACAAGATCCGGAAGACGCCGGTGCGTATTTGGCGGAGCGACCAATGCCTGAGCCAAAGATGACGGAGTTGCCTGGTGGTGAGCTGCCGTTCGACTATATCGATGTGGGAGCAAAAATTCCCAATTACACACCCGCCAGTCAATGGGGAACGCAAGGTGAGAATCTTTCGTTGATGCAGAAGCCGTTGCCACCGGAAGTTTCGCAGACCCGGTATTCCGTGCCCGAAGGCTTTCGCGTGGAACTATTTGCCAGCGAACCGGACTTGGGCGGCAAACCGATCGCCATGGCTTGGGACGAACGCGGGCGTTTATGGGTTTGTGAAACGTATGATTATCCCAATGAGTTGCAACCACCGGGAAAAGGTCGCGATCGGATTCGAATTTGTGAAGATACCGATGGTGATTGGAAAGCCGATAAGTTCACGGTTTTTGCCGAAGAACTGAGTATTCCAACTGCGATGGCTTTCTGGAAAGGCGGCGTATTGGTGCAAAACGGCGTCGAGACTTTGTACTTCAAAGATACAAACAACGACGACGTGGCCGACTCGCGCGAGGTGGTTTACACCGGTTGGAATCTGAGCGATACGCACGGAGGCGTGAGCAATTTTCAATACGGTTTGGACAATTGGATTTGGTCGATGCAGGGCTACAACAGCTCGACGCCGAAGCATGGTGACAAGTCGTACCAGAACTTCCGGCAAGGTTTCTTTCGATTCAATCCGCATGACTATGAAGTAGAGTTTGTTCGGCCAACGGACAACAACACCTGGGGGTTGGGCATCAGCGAAGAAGGATTGATTTTTGGTTCAACCGCCAATCACAATCCCAGTGTCTTTATGCCGATCGCGAATCGGTATTACGAGCAAGTCTTGGGGTGGCGAGCGTCTTTGACCTTGTCCACGATTGCCGACACCCACTTGTTTAAGCCAATTACGGACAAGATTCGGCAAATGGATCATCACGGCGGCTACACGGCCGGTGCTGGTCATGCGCTGTATACAGGGCGATCTTATCCGAAGGAATATTGGAATCGAACGGCGTTTGTGAACGGGCCCACCGGACACTTGGTTGGTACGTTTGTCTTGACTCCGGAGGGAGCTGGCTTTCGCAGCACGAGCCCGTTCAACCTAATCGCTAGCGACGACGAATGGGCAGCGCCCATCATGACGGAGTTGGGGCCAGACGGAAACATGTGGATGATCGATTGGTACAATTACATCATTCAACACAATCCAACTCCGAATGGATTTGAAACCGGCAAAGGTAATGCCTACGAAACGGATCTACGCGATAAGAAGCATGGTCGCATCTACCGGATTGTTGGACCGACGGCAGATCCAAAGCCGTTGAATTTGGCTGGCGCGAACACTGCTCAATTGGTGGAAACGTTGCGGCATCCGACAAGTCTGTGGCGAAAGCATGCCCAGCGATTGTTGGTCGAACGCCAAGCGAAAGACGCGATCCCACCGTTGCTGAAGTTACTGGCGGATCCTAACGTCGATGAAATTGGTTTGAACGTGGGTGCCATTCATGCACTGTGGACGCTGCATGGTTTGGGCGCGATCGCGGAGCAGGAAGCCGCTGTCATGAATGCTGTCGAAAATGCCCTGGGTCACCGATCGGCGGGTGTCCGTCGAAATGCCATGCAAGTCGCGGTCAAGAACACCGCACTCGTGGACGCGATCGAAAAACAGAAGCTTCTTTACGATGCCGAACCGCAAGTACGTTTGGCGTCATTCTTGGCGCTGGCGGATTGCGACCCGACGATCGTGGACTCCAACCAGGTTGGCAGCCTTTTGGTCGCCGCCATTTCGGACCCTGTGAATTATCCGGATCGTTGGTTGCGAGATGCCGCGACGAGTGCCTCGGCTCGACATGCCGGAACGTTTCTCGTTTCGGTCCAGAAGTTGAAACAACTGCCGTCAGAGGTGCATGCGATTTGTGAAGTTGTTTCCGAGCACTTTGCGCGGTCTCAGGCCGGTAAGTCCGGCGTCGATGTGACCGGCTTGTTAACCGCGATGAGCGCGGCGGAGCCTGCGATTGCGGCGCCGGTTGCACGTGGCTTGCAGGCCGGTTGGCCGGCTTCGGCCAATATTCAATTGAATGATTCGGTGGAAGCAAGTTTGCTGGCGATTGTCGAACGCTTGCCGACCGCCGATCGTGGTGCCATTTTGCAACTGGGCAATCGTTGGGGGAGTCAACGTTTGGAAGGATTCATGAAGGCGGTGGTTGATGAATTGCTCGGAATTTTGGATTCCGATAGTTCGGACGATCAGCGAGTCGCCGCTGCCGAACGATTGATCAGTTTCCGCGCGCATGACGCCGACACCGCAACTCAGATCTTGGAGCGAATCACGCCGCAAACGACGGCAGAAGTGGCTGCACGGTTGGTGACGGCCTTGGGTGAAATGCAGGCCGATGAATTGGGGGCGGCCTTGATTTCGAGTGCCGATGCCTGGTCGCCTCGCGTTCGCGAAGCGGCATTTTCGGTGTTGTTGCGACGTGGTGTTTGGACGGGAGCCATGTTGGACGCCATGGAGGCCGGAGATTTGTTGGTGTCGGATCTGACACTGGAACAACGTCGTCAGTTGGGTGACATCCGTGATCAACGTTTGCGTCGACGTGCTGTGGCGGTTTTGGAAAGTGGCGGAGCCTTGCCAAATGCCAATCGCGTCGCTGTGTTGGAGCAATATGCTGCAGCGACTCATGGTACCGGCGATGTCGCGCGCGGGAAGAAGCTCTTCACGGACGTCTGTGCCAAATGCCATCGTCACTCGGGTGAAGGTGTCGCCATTGGTCCCGATTTAACGGGCATGGCCGTGCACCCGAAGGAGGAATTGCTCCGGCATATTTTGGATCCCAATCGGGACGTGGAGAGCAATTACCGCATGTACAACGTGCAAACGTTGGATGGGTTGGTATTGGCCGGGATGTTGAGTTCCGAGTCCCGCGTGGCGATTGAATTGATCGACACCAAGGGCGAGAAGACCACGATCTTGCGTGAGGACATTGAAGAGTTCCGAGCATCGCGGATTAGTTTGATGCCCGAAGGATTCGAGAAGGAATTGAACGTGGAGCAGATGACCGACTTGCTGCAATTTTTGACCGCTCGTGGGCAATTTGTGCCATTGGACTTGAGCAAGGTAGCGACGACCGCTTCGGATCGTGGCATGTTCTACAATCGTGATGCGGCGGGCGAACGATTGGTCTTTGAACAATGGGGCACGCAGACGTTTCAAGGTGTGCCGTTTCAAGTGGTGGACCCAAAGGATGGAAAGGTCAACAACGCGTTGATTTTGGGTGGTGGTCCACGTGGTTCGTTGACGGCCAATTATCCAAAAGAAATAGCCCTGCCCTGCACGGGAAAAGCCAAAGCGATTCACTTCTTGAGTGGCGTGAGCGGTTGGGGATTCCCGTACGCTGCTGACGTTTCGCTGACGATGATTGTGCGATTGGAATACGAGGATGGACAGTCCGAGGATCACGAGTTGAACAATGGCGAACATTTTGCGGACTACATCCGTCGAGTGGACGTTCCGAAATCTGTGTTTGCGTTTGACTTGAATGGTCCGCAGATTCGCTACTTCAGCGTGGTTCCCGGTCGTGCCGAGCCCCTTCGTGGCATCAAGCTACTAAAGGGTCCTGACGGTACAGCACCCGTGATCATGGCCATCACCGTCGAATCTGCCCAATAAAAGAAGACCTCGCGCCCCCCTCGCCGGAGTCACAAGGCGGTGGGGGTGAACGAGATCGCGTCGGCTTCCGACGCGATGCAAATCACCTCCCGCAGATTCAGAAACGCAGCAGATTAGACGCGGCAGCAAACGGTCGTTATCTGTGGTCTTTCTGAATCGGTGAGAGGGATTTCGTCAGTACTCCATCATTTCCCTCAGATTCAGAAACGCAGCAGTTTAAACGCCGTCGCCGACGAAAACGTCGGTTGGCCTTGTTGAGCGTGGCGTCAACACTGGCATCCGTGCAAACTGTAGCGACCGTCACGGGACGGGCCCTGAAGAAACTGCCGTCTTGCTGTCTCGCTGGTTGCTTATCGCGAAGAGCGGATTTGGAAGGTTAGAGGAGCGGCGGGGGCGATTTTGCCGGCTTCTAGGTCTTCGACGTTGACTTGCAAATGATACTTGCCTGGTGGCAGGTTCGGGACCTCGACTTGCAATACTAAGTAGAAGTCCTGGCGGCGACTGCGACAACGATCGCGAACCGCCGGAAATTCCTTCTGACTGACCACCTGCTGCTGCGAATCCACAATCATGTACGAGGGCACAAGACTCGTCTGAAAATGATCGCCATTGGCATCGTTCAGCCGCTGCGCCGAATAATTGAAGACCTCACAGTAAATCAATAACGGATCGCCCGCCGAAACCAGTGTACTTCGCGCGAGATCATAATCGCCAAACGAACGTATTTCTTGGCAGAATTGAACTTGTCTGACCTGCAACGTCGCCTCATTCTTCAGGGATTCCACTGCGTTCTGCAAGTGTGCCAACGCCTTTGTCGCCTGCCGCGAATGATTCACGAACATCACCTCTTGGTCCGCCTCCGGAGCCTGGATGATCTGACTCAAGGCAAAGATCTGCTCGCGCCAAAAATTCTGACGGTTCTTGGGTAGCGAATCGATGTTGCGCACCGCTTGGTCTGGATCATGCGCGATCAATTGCAACAATCGTAAATAGATCTCCAAACTCTGCTTCTCTTGAGGATCCGTCGCTTGCGATACGGAATGTTCAATCGACCGGATGGCTTGTTGGATCGCCGGTCGCCAGGCGATTTGGACGGCCGCCCCATCTGGGTTCGCGACCACCGCCTGCGACCCAACCGGAGCGTTTGCATTTGCGGCGTTGGCGCCTTCGAGTCGATGCGTTGCATCTCGCGCGGTCGTCACAGGTCGGTTACTATTCAAATCAAACGCAGGAACATCCAGCGAGCCTTCCAAATTCTGCAACGCCAAGGACGCCTGCTGGACTTGATTGGCACTTATCGAATTCTGGACTTGGTCCAGCAGCAAGTTGGCCAGCGCGGGACTTGCTTCTGAATTGGACCGATTGTTGGCCAAACGACCGATCCCTTGCTGGGTGACTTGCTGGATGGCGTTGACCATGGCTTGTGATGAGGCAAGCCGAGTTCGCTCTAGTTCCTCTTGGTCCGCGTGGTTTGGTTCTGCATCGACGACTTGTACCCTGAAGCTTTGACCAACGGCTTGATTTCGAGAATCGCGATTTTCTACGTTTTCAGTCGGTCGACCAATCGTCGCATGGGTCGCATCGGGTGGCGTGTTTGCTTCCGAGTCGATCGGCCCCGCCAAATCAATGTCGCCGATCGTGTTCGCACTTCTAACCGGACCGGGCGCTTGGTTGGTCGTTGATGTCAAACGGTTGGTTGCTGCGTTCAACTCTGTACGTCGATCGATGATCTGTTCGACTGCTTGGGTGTCGACCAAAGTTCCAACCGCTGGATTCGAATTTGTCGTCGGGAGACCAGCTCGCACGATCGGACTGTTTGCTGGCGCCTCCGTTGCGACCGTTGGAGTCGCGTTCGGATTTGCGACACCGGGATTTGCGACGCTGGGATTAAGCATGCCAGCGTTTTCTCCTCCGGGGTTCGCGCTACCGAGATTTGCGCTACCGGGATTTGCAATGCTAGGATTCGCAACGCTTGGGTTCACTAACTTGCGATTTGACGAACCTAAATTTTCTGGATTTGGACTTTGTGCCGTGGTCGCTTCGCCGGGTAATGGTTGGCCAGTTCGATCGACTAAGACAAACTCCGGTTCGGCAGAAGTGGGCGCCAAACGGCCGCCGAGGATGGAGCTTGTTGAAAGGAGTCCATGACAACCCATACTGCTGGTCAGAGTTAGCCCGACCCAGAGCACTGGTCCCAACCTGACGCTTCGCCAACCCGCGAGACGCATGTTCTTCGCGCCATGGTTTGGTTCAGATTGGTGGCGATTTCGCCGTATCCCTGACGTCATCTGACTTCATGTCCTGCGTGTTTTTTCGGAGCCGAGTTGGAGCGCTGCGATATTAGGTGAAAGTTCCGGGTCACGTCAACACGAAGAACTGGGGTGTCCCAAGTTGGAAGCAGGACTTGGTTGGTAGCCCCAGAGTTGCTGTCTTCATTTTTCGCGTGAAATATTCCGTATCCCAGCAAAAAGTCGCGCATGGATCCGAGTGCCGATTTGCGGTTGCGGGTGGAGCCGTGGCCACTTACGGAACGGCGTATTTCACCCAAGTTCACCAGACTGCCCAGGCATTCTGCTCTGTATATTGAGCATATTGGGAGCAAATCGAACCCGATTTTGCGGGTGACCCGCGACCGGATTCTAGTTGATTCTGCTGGGAAGTCGATGAACGCCAGGTGTACCGTCGCGAAAGCGGTTCCGTTCTAAAAATTGAGAATCCAACCATGAGTCTGACGCAACCACTTCCGAGTTCGCCCGCACCGGTGGTCGGCAAGCAGCCGGTTCCTTCCCAATTGGCCGTTATTGCTCCTTTAGAAATTGACGGGCCCATCACGTATCAAACGTTGTTGGAGTATTTGGATGCGGCACCGATCCCGTACCAGCTCTGGTTGCTGACTCAAGTCGCGACGACACCGGAGACAGCGACGGTCGTCGAAACCGCTGCAAACGTGGCCAACACAAGTGGGACCGACCAATGGGCCTACTCGCCGGAGTTCTCACCTGTCAACGGAATCGACGCGACTCCGGTGGCCTGGCCTAGTACGGCAGCCCCGCGCGTGATTACCATTCAATACGAAGGTTTGGCGATCAATCAAGCGATCAACTGGGCCATACGCCAAGCTCATGGCGATATGATTCTCGTGTTGGATTCCGGTTTGTCGGGTTTGATGCAACTGCGGCAAGCGTTGGACGAAATTTCCATTTCGATCCCTGCGTTGGGTCATGAGACGGTGGCCGCGAATCAAGTGGAAACGATACAGGTCGAAGTTTCGACCGCCGTCGACATCGCGGAACTACCGGTCCCGGGTGCATTCAATCGCCGGTTGGTGGAACGATTGGAACAATGGGGGGCGGCGCTGCAACGTCAAGCATCCCTAGCCAAGGAACGACGCGATCTCCGTCCGACAGACATTCAACCGGCCGTTGCCGAGTCGATTGTTGAAGCGAACCACGAGAACACCATCAGTCGTGTTGATGGCCAGTCGCACATTCAACCCGCCAAGAAATTGCCGAAGTTCATCACCCGGTTTCATGAGTTTATTTGAACTTGTCGCGGAGCCGCTGTTGCTGACCGGGACTAATCTTGGTTCCCTGCACGTCCAGGGTCCGCAGTTTCGGCAACGCCAACAGCGTCGCCACACACTCGTCAGTGACGTTGGTTTGCGTCAACCAGAGCGCTTCCAAGTTCAAAAGTTCTCGGCACGCCAGGACGCTTTCGTCGGTGACCTGCGTACCGGCCAAATCCAACGACTCGAGGGCTGGATTCGCGCGAACGAGCGCCACCACGCCGGAATCGGACACCGCCGTTTGATCCAAGTACAGATCGCGGAGTTGATGATGCTTGGTCGCAAGGTTCTGCAATCCAGAGTCGGTGACCTTGGTTTTAGTCAATTGCAAAGTGGTCAGCTGGGGCGACTCTAATTGGCTTAGGTGTTGATCCGTTAAGTCGCTAAAGCCCAATGCCAGTTCTTGTTTGTCAGCCGCCAAACTCAAGTACGGCGCAGCCGACTTCGCCGAAAACGCCAACCATTCACGATACGTCACTTCCAGTTGATCGAGTGTCAATCCGGTTTCGCTTTCTAGTAAATCGGCCCGATCGCGACCGGCATACATTTTTGTCAACATGCGAAACGCGGCATCGGCGTTGGTGGCCGAATCAACAGGGTTTGTAGCAGTCGATGTTACGGACGCGTGCATCAAGAAGTGGAACATCCCGGCGACTTGAGAATACAGTCTAGCCAGTTCTGGGTCGCGCTGAAATTCTTGTCGGCCGCGTCCTACCAACTGCGAAAAATCCGTGGCGAAGTTTTCGCGTTGCCAACGGAGGCGAGCGAATTGAAGGCGTTGTGCGTCGTACCCTCCCACGGACCAAATTTCGCCGGTTTCATGGTGAGCGGAGCTTTGTTCGCCCGTCGGTAGCGGCTGCAGTCGCGTTAACGACTCGAAATACATGGCAGCCGCTTCCAATAGCCAGAAATTGGAGTTCTCGCCGGGTTTTCGAATTCGCTTTCCGGTTTCTTGAAACAGCTGATGTACCAGTTCGTGTTTTTGCGTGGCCAAGACATTCGGATCGTGGGGATCTAGGTAGAAGTAGCAGCGTTCGGATTCCGAGTCATAATATCCAACGCTTTGTTCGATGCCTGGCACGCGGCGAAGAGCCTGCAAGAACTCTTGTCGATTGGCGAACAGGACCACTGTGTGTTTGGCTTCGACACCACTGGGAATGGGACGCCCCGATTTGATGGCCGCCGCGACACCTTCGTTGTTCATCCAATAGGGCAGGCAGGTTTGGCGCCACAGAGTTCGCCAGATTTGGAACTGACGAAGGAGTTCACGGGCAGTCGCTTCATCGGCTGTCGTCAGCAAGCGGAATTGACTCGAGTTGCCTTCACGATAAGCCCCGCCTTGCCAGCCCAAGGTTGCATCCGGACGTCGAGCAATCTTGACTTGAATTCGTTTGGTTTCGGCTTCGATTCCTTGATAGTCAAGAATGCGGCGCAGGGCCGCGTGTTCTGGGTCTTGCCACAAAGCCTCCCACATTGCGGCGCCCGCCAAGTTCCATTGCTCATTTGTCGCAGCCGTTTGAGCAAATTCGTACAAGGCAGCTGCGTGACGCTGCCGGAGCTCGCGAACTTGCGTCCGCCATTCCGGCCAATTTGCGACTTGTGATTCGATCCTTGTGGGATCACCTGGGTCCGTGTATCTGACAGGTGGCAAAAACAAATATCGGCGACTGGGATCGCGCGGTTCGACCCAACTTTTGGTGGCCAGGGATAATTGATCAAGGCCCTTCGTAGCGCATGCTTCGGCAAGCGTGTTCATTTCGGCAGTAAACGTTGCCGAGAGTTCATCCAGCGGGTGTCGCGGTGGAGTTGTTGGGGCTTCTTGTCCATTGCTAAGCGAGAAGGTTGAATGCAGGCACAGGATCCCTACCAAAAGTGCCAAGCCTAGAAAACGGGAACCATACCGCTGCGATTTAGGAATCAACGGATTCATTCAGACGGATCCTTAGGATGCAAAAACGGCTCGGTGACCGAAAGATCACCGAGCCGAATTGTGTTCATCTTCTCGGTACGAGTCCATGGTCGAGGCGATCTTACCTGCAAGACAGGATTCGCTGTTGACCGACTCGACCACGCGCTGAACTAGATTTCGTAGCCGTTCTGCAGTTCGGGTCGAATGATCTTTTCCAGACCTTCCACGTTCTTGGAGACCAAGTTCTTGGCATCCCATTCGACTTTCTTGCCCGACCAAACGGCCAAGTTTCCGAGCAGGATGGTTTCGGTCAAACCGCCGGAATAGGTTTGGATGTTCGACATGGCCGCTGGGCCGCCCTTGATTGCTTCAGCGAATTCGTTGAAGTGACCTGGGGAGCGAACCCAATCGTCGCATTCCAAGCTACGGATCGGTGTGAATTCGCCATTGGCAATGACACCGGTTTGCCGAACGTGTTCGCCGTAATCGCCAGGCGAGTAGAATTTGCCTTTGTCACCGATGACCAAAGCACCGCTGGTAAAGTGTTCTTCACCTTGCTTGGGCAGATCGTTCATCAGTTCGGCTGGTGGAACTTGTCCGCCATCGTACCAGAACATCTTGCACGCGGCGCGGCCGTCTAGTTCCGGGAACTCGAAGACGATCTTCGACCATTTCGGGAAGCAGATGCCATCGTGACGATCAGCTTGGGCTTCGACGCTGATGGGGTCACGCAGGTTCAATGCCATGTAAGACATGTTCAACGTGTGGCAGGCCATGTCACCCAAAGCACCGGTGCCAAATTCCCAGAATCCGCGCCACTTGAACGGATGGATTTCTGGGCTGTATTCATGCTTCTTGTTGGGGCCAAGCCACAAGTCCCACTTCACGTGAGCTGGTGGAGCCATTGTGGCAACCTTCAAACCGTACGCTTGTGGCCACACGGGACGATTCGTCCACACGTGAACTTCTTTCACGGTGCCGACAACCATTTTTTTACCGATCAACGCGGCGCTCTTGCGCAGGTTGGATTCGGCCGTACCTTGGTTGCCCATTTGCGTGGGGACGTTCATCTTCTTGGCGATTTCCGACAACTGTCGGGCTTCCCATAGCGAACGCGTCAAAGGCTTTTGGCAGAAGCAAGCCTTGCCCATCTTCATGGCTTGCGAGGCAGCCACGGCGTGGGTGTGATCGGGAGTACTCACCGTCACGGCGTCGATCGACGCACCCAACTCTTCATACATTTTGCGATAGTCGTTGTACTTCTTCGCGCCCGGGAATTTTTCGCCGGCTTTGTTCAATGTTTCATCGTCGATATCGCAGATACCAATGACTTTGCCAAAACGACCTGCGTCGTCCGAATCGCTTGAGCCTTTGCCGCCAACGCCAACGCAAGCGAAACCGATTTCTTCAATGGCTGCCAAACTTTTCTTCGGCGCAACACCACCGGCCGCCCAAAAGCCAGCACCGGCAACCGCCGACGCCTGGATAAAGGTACGACGGTTTGGATTTACTTTCTTCGACATGAACCGACACTCCTAAAATCGAATCTTTGTGACCAAGGCAACCCGAACCGCATTCGAGGCTGCCGCGATGGGTTATTCCCCGCCGCCGTTCATGCGACAGGGGGGAGTTCCCGGTCCCTAGGATAACCGACCGAGCGTGGGATTTCAATCAAGCGGGGAAAATCGGGTCCGAAAATGATTATTCCGTGCACCCCGAAGGATCTTTAGGCAGCTTCGGCAGTGCTGGCAACCACTTTCCCGTCTCGCAAGCGGATAATCTGATCGGATTGTTGGGCGATTCGCTCGTCATGGGTGACCATGATGACGGTCAGGGCCTGATGTTCGCTGAGTTGCCGCAGTAGTTCCAGGACCTCGTTCCCGCTGCGGGCGTCGAGGTTGCCGGTCGGTTCGTCGGCCAACAACAGTTTTGGTTGAGTAATCAAGGCTCGGGCGATGGCGGTTCGCTGCCGTTCGCCACCGGATAACTGGTTGGGACGATGGGTCAATCGGTGGCTCAAACCCACTTGCTCGAGTAGTTCCTTTGCTCGATCATGCAGACGCCGCCGCTGCACCAGATAACTCCACACTCCATAGTGAATCATGTACGGGACGAGTGTGTTTTCCAGTACATTGAGTTCCGGTAACAAATGATAAAACTGAAAAATCAGGCCGATGTCTTGATTTCGGATTCGATCTCGCTGCCGAGCTGGAAGGTTATCGATTCGTTGTTTGTTCATCACAATTTCGCCCTTATCCGGACGATCCAGTGTGCCCAATAGGTGCAGTAAAGTGCTTTTCCCGGAGCCACTTTGGCCAACGATTGTCGTGAATTGTCCCTGGCGAACCTGGAGGCTAACGCCCGTCAGCACCGGAACCTGTTGACTGCCGGCTTGATAAGCCTTGTAGATTTGATGAGCCGCTAGGATGACCGAACCATTCGAATGATTCTTGGGCGAGCGAAACGGGGCGTGAGAAATCACGTCTTGATTTTCGTGTGCTGGATTCGCGGTGCCGCGAGACACTTGATCGTGGATTAGTTTTGCTTTCACCGAATTTTCCTTTTCGCGGTCCGCTCCGTTGTTGGGTCTTTGGCCTTGGAGTGCGGTACGTTATTCGTATCGCAAGGCTTCTACCGGAGCCAAACGCGCGGCACGAAGTGCTGGTAGTACGCTCGACAAAATGGCAATCAACATAGCTCCGCCCGCAACTGCCACGACCATCATGGGGTCGAGCAGTGTGGGAATGCTGCTGAAGAAGTAGATCGAAGGATCAAAAACCTCTCGCCCACTGATCATGGAGATAATCGCCGCGATCTCGTTGATGTAGACAACAAACATCACACCAATCAAAGTCCCGGCTCCGGCGCCAACAATCCCCAAGGACAGTCCGTAACCCAAGAAAATCGACATCACGCCGCTGCTGGGGGCTCCCAACGATTTGAGAATGCCAATGTCTTTCGTTTTTTCGACAACGATCATAAAGAACGTTGCCAGGATTCCAAACCCCGCCACAGCAATGATCATGAACAGCAGGATATTGAGAATCGTGATCTCCATTTCGACGGCACTGAGCAGGGGCGCTTGTTGGTCGCGCCAAGTTTGGACCATCAGCGGATATTGCATGATCGGAAAGGCTTCGCGCAAGCGGTCTCGTGCGGAGTTGAGATTGGCGTCGGGCTTCAGTTTGATTTGAATCGCGCTGACCGTTGCGCCTCCCGTGGCCGGATCGATCATGCCACGCATTTTTTGCAAGTGCGATAAGGGCATAAACGCAAAAGCGCTGTCGTAGTCATGCATTTTGCTAGAGTAAAAATCCACGACTGTGCAGTTTTCGAGTAACGGTCGCGGTTGGCTTCCAGCGGACGGAATGGTTAGTTCGATATCGTCGCCCGGTCGAATGAAGTACATGTTCTGAGACGTGCCGGTCGTTGGGTCGTGGGCTCGCAATCGTCCGATTCCAATGCCGATGATGATTCCCACGCGTTGTTCCGTAATAGGATCAAAGGGGGCCACGAGCACTCGTTCGCGATAGGCGGCCAGGGCATCAACTGGGGCGGGATTCCAAGCGTTGGATGCTGAGGGGGTGAGGCTCGGACCACCGTCGGTCAAATATTCGCTTCCGGCACCTGCTGGGACATCCGAACTCAAGGTGGGCAGGACGGGTTTTTGAGTTGGTAAAGGTGGAAGTTTAGCAATGTTGACCAAAGGCTCTTGGTTTGAATCTGTCGTAGCACTGGGGCTGTGTGGGACTGGTAGTTGACTTTGAGCGATTGGAGGCAAGCCTTTGGCACGGTCATGCAACATCGACTCCAGTTCCTGTCGGATGTACGCATCGTGTCGGAATTTTTCGCGTCGGTACGGCCAACCCGCGTCTGGTAGTTCTTTGTCGTATCCCAGTTCCATCAAACGAAATACATCGCCGTTGCGATGGAAAAGGTTGGTGAGATAAGGTCGAAAATCGGTCACATCGCCAAAGGTCTGATCGTCGATGCCGATCAACATGATTTGATGATACCGCGGTTGACCGTGGACCAAGAAATTCAACATGGCGGGGACACGAACGACGGTTGTGACCGCTTCCAAGTCATCTTGCAACAGGGACTTGATTTGTTCGACTTTTTCGTCGACCCGATCGATCTCGCCCATACCGGAAGCGACCAACTCGACATCGGATAGAATGCCGTGAAGTTTGGAGGTCATCTCATTCGAGAAGCCGCTCATAACACTATTGACGACAATAAGCGTTGCTACGCCCAGCGTCACACTAATGATCGAGGCCAAGGCAATGAAGCGAGTCTTCAGATACCGCCACGTTAATAACAATTTGAACATGTGCCATCCTTGGCTTCGTGGGAAAATCGAGCGGCTGTGGGTCAGGCGACTCGGCGAGGCAAAGTCTCATGGGCGGCGACGGACTTCGCAGCCTGCTCTTGTTTGGCGATTTCGGCCGACATCTTTTCACGGGCACGACTCAAGGTTGGGCCGATGCTATTTTCCGGGACCCCCGTTTGACGGCTGATTTCTTGGTAGCTGCGACCTTCCAAATGATGAAGTCGGACCAGTGTCGCCTCCGTCTGATTTAGATGTTCGAGTAGCTCCGTAAGCTCCGCCAAAGAATCCGTCGCAGCCGGACGCTCGACGATTTCCGTTTGGCTCGGGCTAAGGCTTGGGCGTTTGACCAAATTCCGCACGATGACGCGGCGAGCGATCACCGTGAGGTAGGTACTGAAACTGCTTCCACCGCGAAAACGCTTAAGGCAGGCAAAATCATTGTTGCACAGCTCCAGGAATACCTCTGCCACTAGGTCGTCCTGGTCGGACGCTGCAATGGTGATACCTCGAGTTCGCGCCGTATGACGGACTACCTGGACGACGATCCGCAACGATCGGTCCACCAGCGACTCCCACGCTTGTCGATCGCGCGAGAGGCATCGTTGGATCAGTTCCATATCATAGGGAGCTGCCGTCACGTTCCAATTCCTTTTGTCCCGATTTGCGGTCTCCGTCTCCCAAACCTCGTCCTGAGGCGGTCGAAACGAAAAACTTGAGGGCATTTGGCAGAGTTTAAGGAAAATCTAGGAATTTCCGCAAGGCGAGTTTTCGCCGGTCGAACGACTTGCCATCAAGTGAAAAGACCTGCTATCATCTAAGGTCGCTAGAAAAGCTGGTGCAAGTCCGGTCGTTTTCTCGACTTTCACCCGAACATTTCCCCTAATCGTAGGAGATACGATGACCCACGTTGTGACCAAGCCCTGCGATGGCTGCCGATACACCGATTGCGTGACCGTTTGCCCCGTGGAATGTTTCTACGAGGGTGAGACGATGCTTTATATCAATCCAGACGAGTGCATTGATTGCGAAGCCTGTGTCCCGGAATGCCCGGTGGAAGCCATCTATCATGAAGATGACGTTCCCGGCGAATGGCAGAGCTTTATCGAATTAAACGCGGAAAAGTGGAAGGATTGCGAGAACATTACCGAGCGGAAAAAGCCGCTTTGTGACTAACCTGATGCTGGTTCAGCCTTGACTTGGTTCTCGTGCGAAGCCGATTCATCGGCGAGGATTCGCCGAAATAGTGTTATTGATTCAAGAGAACTGCGAGGACGCCGAAATTCTACTTTCGGCGTCCTCTTTCGTTTGGCGGCCGATTGCAGGGGCCAATTGTTTTTCTACCACCACAATTCCGCCATGCCCCCTGCTTGAAGGTTCCGGATTTTGAACGGGCATCTGCTTTTCTTGTGCCCCAATTTTTTCGCGTGGTTGGCCATGGTTCCTAGGTTTTGTCCAAAAAGGGGGGGCCTTTCCGGTTCGACCCAATACCATTCAGCTGCTTTTTAGGAAAAAGGCCTAAGAAGTTGCTGAGAAGTTGGGCCGGATGGAGTAGTTCGACTTTGCGTCGGTGGCCATGACTTTCGGCCGAACGACGGGGATTTCGACCAATTGATAAACCGCGACGGCCGGTCCGCGGGCGGATTCCGAAGACAAACTTGTTTCAACCAGTTCTTGGGTCTGCGATCCTTGCATGCTCTGCACGTTAAACTCGTCACAGTAGCGTTTTGCTAGCGATTCCCGAGAAAACCATCGGCTCGGTCGCCGTTGTTGATCGCGTTGGACAAAGACTTGAAAAAGTTTCTGAGTGGATTGCATGTGGGGGCTCCGGGTGCTTTTGCGTTCGACCTCCATATATTCGCGGCCGGGGTGACACGCGGGGTCAGTGCCCCAAAAAACTTGGACAAATGCTGTTTCCGACCGAAGAATGGGATAGAATGAGTCGGCGGGATTGTCGAAGTTCTTATCGAAGGACGGCCCCGGGATGTGTTGTAAACGGCGTCACGAGCCCACGGGTGGGTTGGCTGAAATTAGGAGCCTAGTGCCATGAAACAGATCGAGACGATTGTCACCCAGGTCTTGCGGCGTTTGTTTATGCAGGATTTCGTCACGCGCCTTCCGTTTTATTTATTGAGCTGTTTGGTTTTGGCTCTGGTGGCCGTGGTCGTACCCAAATTGGTTTACTGGGAGCCATGGTCAAAAGTGGCGGCGACGGAAATCTGGTTGCCGACTTGGGGGGCGGGTGCCGTAGTGTTGGCAATATGTTTGTGTCTGTTTAGTTGTTGGCGGACAAAAGCCAGTCGATTGAGGGCGGCCGAGGAATTGGATCAACGATTTGGGCTCCAGCAGCGGGTTTCATCCACGTTGGCCAGTTCGGCGAGTAGCGCCGATCCTGACTTCTACCAAGCTTTACTGCAAGATACTCAGCAGAAGATTGAACACCTCCAAGTCAGCGATGAATTTCCGATCCAATCACGCTGGCCGTTAGCGTTGCCGTTGATTCCCATTCTTCTGCTGATCGGATCGTTGTTTGTTCCGAATGTTGTTCCCGAAGCAGGCAACGAATCCGCGGAATTGACCGAAGCGGCTCGTGAAGAATTGCAGCAATTGATCAAAACGGCAAAGGTCAAGAAAGAGGAAGCGACGCTTGAAGCCGAGGAGGAAATGGAAGGTGCGGAAATGGTCAAGCAGGCCATGGCTGACGTCGAGAAAGTTTTGGCCAAGAAGGAGTCCTCCAAGCGAGAAGTATTGGCCGCCCTCAACGACGTGAAGAAGGCGATTCAAGACCAACAAGATCGATTGGGCAAGACGGATGCTCTCAAAGAGCGCTTGAATCGACTCAAAGAACAAAACGATGGACCGGCTGATAAATTCAATAAAGCCCTGCAAAATGGCAACGTCAAGGAAGCTCAGGACCAATTGGCTCAGTTGGCGGAAAAAATTGCCAAGGGCGAGATGGGGCAGGAAGACCTCAAGAAACTCGGGCAGCAAATGGACGCGGTGAAGCAACAACTGGACGAGATGAAAGAGGCATTCGAAAAGCAGAAACAAGATCTGGAAAGGCAAATTGAAAAGGCCATGCAAGAGGGCGACTTGGATCGCGCCGCTGACCTGGAGAAACAAAAGGCGGGCTTGGAGCAGCAGCAGCGACAGATGAACCAATTGGACAAAGTGGCGAAACAAGCCGAGCAAATCGCCGAATTGATGAAGCAATGTGAAAACGGAGAAATGGGCGAGGCTCAGAAACAGGCCCTCAAGGAAGCCGTCGAAAACTTGCAACAGCAATTACAAGAAATGGACTTGGACGAGCAGCAAATGAAAGAGCTGCAAAAAATGATGGAAAATATGGAAGAGATGAAAGAAAAGGCCCGCTGTGAAGGCGAGGGAGAAGGTGAAGGCGAAGGCGAAGGCGAGGGTGAAGGCGAGGGAGAGGGTAAAGGCAAAGGCGATGGCAAAGGCAACGGACTTGGTGAAGGTCAAGGCGAAGGTTTAAGGCCCGAAGCCAAAGAGGACACCAAATTCTACGATACGCAAACGAAGCCAAACGTCAAACCAGGTGAAGTTGCGAAGATCGGTTCACTGGGGGGGCCGAATCGCAAAGGCGTCACCCAAGTTGAGATTCAAAACGCGATCCAAGAAGCCGCTGAAAGTAAAGAACTTACTCCCAACGACCTCCAAGATATTCCGGTGAACCAGCGCGATCATGTTCGGCAGTACTTTCAGAAGTTGCGACAAAAGTAACACTACCGAACAAAGCCCATGTAGAAGCTAAAGATATTCGTGTCGTCGGAGTCCGCTTTGTTGAGTGGTACTGCGAAGTCAAACGCGAGTGGAGCACCGCCGCCACCGCCGAATGGCATGTGGATTCGCAATCCCAGCCCCGGGGCCACGCGGAACGAATCCCATTTGAGTTGGGTTGTGGGTTCGACGGTGCCGAAGTCGACAAAGGCGACACCCTTGATCATGTCATCGGCCGTGATTGGAAACGTGTATTCGACGGTGTTGAGCCATTGAAACTGTCCACCGACGACGACGCCATTCTCCACCGGGCTCGCGCCCCGAAAATCAAACCCTCGCATCGTCGAGAAGCCACCGGCAAAATAGTTCTCGAACATCGGGGTATCGGGTCCAGAGTAACCCAAGCGAGTCCCAATTGAGACCGTATGGCGTCCCGATCGATCCGGCTGTTGATAAAGCAAGAAGTAACGACGCCAGTCCAAGTCGGCTCGAGGGAAGTCAAAACTGCCGAATCCCTGCGAGAGACCAATTTCAAAGAATCGTCCTTCCGTGGGCATAAACGGATGATCGCGAGTGTCGTGGGTAAGCGTCAAGCTGCCCATAAAAAAGTCGTGGTCGCCTAGGACGCTGTTCAATTGTGGTGAGGTCAACAATCTTGGGTTCTTGATATCGACGTTCTCCGCGCGAACGGCAGCGGAAATGCTCAGATCCGGAGTCAAGCGATACCCCAACGAAAGCCGACCGCCCAATCGTTCTTCGTCGTAGTCGAAATATCGGCGCGTGAAATAAAACCCGCTAATACCGAAGCTGACATTCGAATCGAACAAATAGGGTTCGG
Source organism: Pirellulaceae bacterium (assembly GCA_041741535.1). Taxonomy (GTDB): domain Bacteria; phylum Planctomycetota; class Planctomycetia; order Pirellulales; family Pirellulaceae; genus M30B19. Next base: position 16,840 of record JBGSJV010000085.1, on the reverse strand, counting down.
TCAAGCTAACCATGTAACGTTGCAATTCACGACCGGGGACCAACTCCATGCGAAATCGTTGGCCGCCTCCGCGAAAGGCTCGACCTTCCAAGACATCGCGAAAACTTCGTGGAAAGGCGCGTATGTCAAAGTTGCGTTCATCAAAGATGATCTGCCCCATGAGACCCATGTCCGAATTATAGGCTCCACCGAAAAGGAAGCGGCCCGTTTGCCCTTCAGGCAGGAAGACGTCCAAATCGGCATAGTTTGTGCCCTGCCCCAAAATGGACGGCGTATTATTGAAATATGAAAGATTGCCACCAGGAACCTGAGCAGTACCGTTGGGATAAATCGAAGCCGGGTCCGGAGATCCGGGTGCGAGTCCATACGGAGGGTAGACCGTGGTGCTGCCCCCGGGATAGGCGGACGTAGGCGGCAACGGAGCCCCATAGCCGTCTTGTCCAAGAGCGAGATTGCCCCTAGTTGAATTATCCGTTTCCGCGGTCTCCACGATCGGTCGGAAACGCCCTAATCGGTCGGCGGATTGGCCGTAGCTTAACGAGCACCAAGCGAGCCCGATGACGAACAGAATTGTCCAACTCATAAGCCCCATCCATTTAGTGATCGGCGGTTGCGACGCTTGAACTAGCGAGCGACCTGCAAAGTGTCGACAAGTCGCAGAGATTTTCTCGGCCATCATGGCGTTCCGAATGGTAGTGGGTTGGATTCGATTAGGAGTCACAGTATTTTCGATACGGTCAGTAGGGACTAGTGAATGCTGGTTGCTTGCTCGTCAGGCGGGCGAATGACAATCCGTGGTTGTTCACCAGGTTTTTGTGGATCACCGAACAACTCGGAGGACTTCAACAGTCGTTCGCTCTGACGAATCTTGCGAATGTCGATCAAGTCGCCTGGCTTCTGAGTAATTCGATTCAGGCCCACGTTTCTTCGCGTAATGCCGTCCCCATCAATGTGGACGTTGACGCGTCCCACCCGATAGGCTTTGCCTTCATCAATCCGGTACACAATGTCGATGACACCGGGCTCTGCGAGAAAATGTGGTTGAGCCTGCACGTCGGCAAAAATATGACCCACACTTCCATAGGCGTCTCTGAGGGTGGTGACATCTTCGTTCATCGAGTCACCATTGAAGTAGGGCATCTCGTCTTCCGATGGTTTGAGTTTGACTTGGGCCAGCAATTCTGCGGGGTCATAAAGCGCGACACCTTCAAATCGAATGTCACGAATTCGGTAACGTGGGCCCTCGTTGATCACGAATTTGACCTGGACGTTTCCCGCATTGGGATCTCCCGCGATTTCCCGGCCAATCTTGACGCTAAAGAAGCCCAACGAAAAGTAATAGGCCTCCAGCAGTTTGACATCTCGATCCACCTGTTCTCGATCCAGTTGTCCACCAAACAGACGCAAGATTTGGGCTTTGGTTTTGACAATCACTCGGAGGCGCGCGTCCGTAGCAATCGTGTTTCCTTCGAAGCTCACGGCAGTGACGTTTCGACGTTGGTCTTCATAGATCACAAACACAACCTGAGTTGGATCGTCGCCCTTGAGAATTTCGACCGACGAGTAAACATGCCCCCGACTGCGGTAAAGCTCTTCAATCTTGTCCCGTGCCATACGAACTTCAAAATCGTTGAGCGGTTTGCCCTCTTCCAAACCGGTTTCTTTTCGCAAGTAGGAATCGGAAAGCACTCGGTTGCCGACAAACTTCAGTTCGCTAATGAACGGGTGTTCTTCTACTTGGAACGTGACCGTGATCCCCTCACCGGTTCGATTGAGGAACGGGCCATGGACGCGTCGGATGGTGGACATTTTCCAGATGGCCTGAACATCTTGCTGAAGAAGGTCAGGATCAAAGTAGCGACCTGGACGGGTTTTTAACTGCCGTAATATTTCCGCCGTCGGAACTCGTCGGTTGCCTTCAATCACGACATCTTGAACGACTTGCCGTTGTCCCAATTGCCCTTCTAGTTCCGAGTCGACGTAAAATTGCTGATTACTTGGGTCAAATAGTTGCCCGCGGCTCTCGGCTTCGTCTTGACTCTGATAGCGAACCTGTTCAATGGGGACCGTATTCGGTGGCGGAGCCATCGTTGGGGGATCCCAGAAGTGCCGTGGATATGCCGGCATTCCAATGACAGGTCCTTGGATCGCCGGTTGGCAGCCGACGTTGAGGAATAGGACCAAGGAGCCCACAATAATGGTCGCGCAGAATTGACTTTTCATGAAGACCGATCCCTGGTCCAGTTCGAATGGCGGTCATTGCCCAATGCAGACGTTATTCCTGCCCCTGGCGGTAATTACCGAAACGAGACAACTTTCGCAAGAGATCTTTGAACTTTCATTAAAGTTATTCGCGGCAAAACCCGGTAGCGTTTGAGGGAAAGTGCCTGAATTATGGTACCCGGGGAAATCTGCGTCTTGGTACCGCTAGCGTTTGTGCTAAGGATTTGTCGCGAAATAAGTTCCGGATTTCGAACGTCGAAAGCTCCGAAATGACCCTCGCTGGCCCTGGCGTTTGTATGATTAATGATTGTTGAAGCATGAAAAATCTAATATGTACCAAACGTCTAGTTTCAGGCATTCCGCGAGGAAGCAATGGCTGTCAGCAATTTGCATTTTTCAATTTCCATTTTTCATTTCTCATTTCTTAGTCGCGTATGAACGAAAGACGATCATTTGCCTCGCAGGCCGACTTCCCACGGATGGCAATGCAGATCTGCGGATGAATAAATTCGCTGCCTGCGGTTTCGAAATGAAGACCGTCAAAGTATCAGCTTGGAAGTTAGACCATGGCGGTCGGACAAGTTACTGTCGGTCAAGGAAGTGTCCGCGGACTGTTCATCCGCAGTTCGGCATTGCCATCCGTGGGAATTACCAAATGCTCGCATTTTGCCGCATTGCGGCTCAGCCATTCGGCGGCTCAGACCTGGTGTCTCGGCAGATTCGAAGATAGGGGTTCTCGGATTAACCAAGGTCGGACTCTCGCAAATCGGGAAGTTGTTTCCAGACAATTCCCAAGAGGGGCTAAACCTCTCCGGTCGTGACTGTATGTCCGAGATATTGGATGCCTACCAAAGGATCAGATCCCTTGTACTAAAAAGCCTAGCGAGGTTTGTTTCGAGAACGCGTCGTTTGTTTGGACCGACCATTTTGGGTGGCGTCCCGTTGCGGGGCCGCCGCATCGTGCGCAAGACCCAGTAAAGGAAACCGTTGCTCGATTGCTGTTTCCATCGCGGTTAATTCGACATCCAGCTGTTGGAATCGTTGTTCCAGCTGACCCAGTCTTTGTTCGCTCGAAGCACTTAAGCCTGCGGCGGTGTGATATTTTCGCAGGGGCGTCGACACAAGTAAACTCTCGGGCTAAAAAACGGAAGTCTGTGATCCGTATGCCAAATTATAGAGGGTCCCGATCGCAAAGTAAAACCAGAGGAAACTGCATTTGAGCCGCAACGCAATCATCTTGGGCGACCCGCAGGGGCGGTACGTCAAACGACTCCAGAATTCTGCTCCACCCGGTATTGTAGTCCAAACCGCCGATTTTTCGGCAATGGAAGCGAGTCTGTCCCGGTCCGAAGAGCGGACGTCGGAGTCGCTGCGAATAGGAGGCGTCTCACTTCGCCAGGGAGACATCATCCTGGTTCGTTCGATGTCGCGTGGTAGCTTGGAGTCGATCGTATTTCGTATGGATGCCTTGGCGACCATCGAACGGCAGGGGATCTTGGTCTACAATCCAGCCCGATCCTTGGAGTTGGCGATCGACAAATACGTGAGTCTTTCGCGATTGGCCGCCGCTGGGTTTCCCGTACCCGCAACACACGTTAGCGAAACTTGCGCCCACGCGATGGACGCGTTTGTTCGGTTGGGAAGCGACGTGGTGGTCAAACCAATCTTTGGTTCGGAAGGTCGCGGGCTGATTCGCGTTCGTGATTGTGACCACGCCTATCGAGTATTCGGTTCGCTCGAGGCGCTGGGGAGCGTGATCTATCAGCAAGCGTTTGTTGATCACGGTGGTAGCGACTTTCGAATTTTGATTGTTGGCGATCGTCATTGGATCATCGAACGAAAGCGCGACCTTGATTGGCGGACAAATATTACGCAAGGCGGTAGGTTTGCCACGGCAAGTCTTTCGATCGAAGTTTGCGATATGGCTATGCGAGTCGCTCAGAATCTTCGTCTGATGTATGCCGGAATCGACGTAGCATGTGACCGAAAGAACGGTGTCTATTATGTTTTGGAAGCAAATGGGGTGCCGGGTTGGGATGGAGTGGCACAAGCCTATGGACAGAAAATCGAACTAGAAATTTGGAACGATGTGGTTCGACGACTTGGTAGCGTCACCTGAGTCAAAGTGCTGGAATCTTATACATAGGTGTCCGCAAAAAGCGCTGGGTCGCAAACGCGACCCAGCAAATCCAACTAAACTGTTGGCGAGCTATCGAATTATTTCGGAGCTTCCTCTTTGTTTTTTGCGGAATCGTCGGCCGGCTTAACGGGTTCGGCTGGGGTAACAGCCTTTCCACCCGCCTCTGCGGTCGCATCGATGCGATCCTTCATTTCCTTCGTTTTCTCGTCGATCGTTTCCTTACTCGGCGTTGGCGTTGGTTTCGGCGCGGTATCTTCCACGCAACCACAGACCGTCAAAGCAATAACTGCAATCCATCCTAAGGCAAGCAACTTTCTCATAGTATTCTCCCAAATCGATGACACGAGTTTTAGTGATCTTCGCTCAGTACGACACAATCGACCCGAACGAGAACAGGGCCGCACTTCGCGGCCCCGTGATTTTGACTTTGGCTCAAAAAGTCAATCGTCGGCAACTATTCTTTGGGCGCCTCTGCATTACGTTTTGCAGACTCTTCGACAAACTTGCCCGAATCGATACTGTTGTAACCTTTGTTGCCTGCCGAAGCCTTCATTCTCTCCATCATGTCGTCAATGGATTTTTTTTGGGCTTCTTTGTCAACTTCTGGTGTCGGAGCATCCGACTCCGCGACATCCGTTCCGCAGCCAACCAACACCACAGAAGCCATGGCGACCAATCCCAATGTTAACAACCGTCTCATTGTACTCTCCAATAAACAAGAACCGAAAGCGAGCAATTCCGACCCAAATTTGGGTTCCCCAATTATAGCACTTTTCGGAAGAAATAACCAAGTATCGTGGAGGAATTTTGAGCCTGATCCTGCAACAACTTTGAAACAAGTTAGGGCTTGGCCTTCAGTTCCGCCTGGTATTGGTTCAGGAACTCAACGGCCTCTGGTTTTCCGATAGCGGTGAAGAACTCCAACAAGACGCCGACCGCCTGTTCGTCGTGCATGTAGTCGATTGCTTTCCGAACCATTCCCCAACGTTCCTCAAGCCACAGTCTTGCAACCGCCGTTTGCTGTTCGACCTTCAGTGCTTCGTCCGTATGTCCCAGTTCCTTCAAGCATTGATCAAGTCGATGCCTCACGTTTGCATCAATGGGCCCGGGCCAAATTTCGAGGCATTTTCGATAGGTTTGCGCGGCTAACGCTGTTTGATTTACGGACTCTTGGTAGACCCCCAAATGGCGGAGATAATTGAATCCCCTTTCACTTTCGGGCCACTGTTCCAGCAGTTCCTTGGCTTGTTCAAAGTTGCCTTGGTTGAGAAGTGCTTGAACCAAACTGGATAAGTAAACTTCTTCCGCGACCGAAGTGGACCTTTCCTGACCGATTTGCAGGATCTCCAGTGCCTCGGCAGTCTCGGTTCTCCACAGCCACCAACTGGCCATCGCTCCGTAATGGGTTGCCTCATCTGGCTCACTGTCTTTGAACGTGATGAACCGCTTGATGATATCTTCGTCCGAAGGTTCGATATTGGGAGGAACAATCCCCGTACCGACATCAAACGCTCGGTTCGCGCCATTTCGGGTAAACTGAGATAAAAACCATTGCCGAAACGCCGCCGGTTTCTCCTCCGCCGGGATTTGTGGGAACCCAATCCAAAAGGCGGTGTCCGCCCGATCCGGGCGGTTCGTCAAACAATAAATCGTGAATAAAAGCTGATTGGATGCCAAGTGCTTGGGTTCAAGGTGAACTGCTTCCTTCAACAACCTTTCGGCCGCTCGCACGCGAATTTGTGTCAGCAACATTTGCTTGGCGCGTTCGGCAATCGCATCTGGGTACGCCGAACTCGCTGGACCGATTTCCTCCAACGAAGCAAACGCATCCAAGAAGGCCTTTTCGTCCAGTGTCTCGTCCGACAGCGTGGCTCGAGCCAGAACTAATTTTGCTCGATCACGACGTTCTTGAGTCCATGCGACTTGTAATGCAGCCCGGGCAGATACGCGGGCCAAACCCAAATTCCCCTGCGTCAAGCTGTCGTTCGCCTGTTGCAATTGCTGATCACACCAAAACCCGGCCGCCAAATAGGCCGACGCCGCAATAGCTAGAACGAACACAGCAACGGCCACAAGGATTTTCGACCGCCGTTTCGCTTTCACCTTCCGATTGGGGCGATGATCACGGTCTTCCTTGGGGATTGGATCACTACTCGATGTCATATTCGGATTTTTCGTCCTGGCTGAAATTGCCATCGCTGATTGGTCTCTAGTTGCTCCCAGGTGTCGACTTGTCCGTCCCGCCAGTACACTCGTACCTGATCGATGGTCTCGGCCAATCCAGTTCCAATGATCCACTCTTTTGGCGCATCGGTAAAATAGCTTCCGCCAGCGTAGATCGGCAACGCTTGAACCGCTCCACCCATCGTGATCTCGATTCGACTACCTTCCAACGGCTTATGATGAGGGCTGCACAATTGTAGCGAGACCGACCGATTGGGCGTTGCCGACTCGTTTCTTAGAATTGAAATCGGGCGATCAAGATGATTCACAACAATGTCGGAATCAAGGTCTTGATCAAAGTCAAACGCAACTACCCCACGGGACAATGTCAAAACCTTGAAAAAATCCCCTCCCTGGGAGGAAACGTCATCGAACCCCTGGGAATCGTTGTGCAAAATCTGGTTGGTTAATTGGTTCGGAAGATGCTCTGGGCCCAGAACATGGCCGTTCCCGATAAACAAATCCAACCAGCTGTCTTTGTCGAAATCGACTCCAACCGCACCAAATCCAAGGAACATCTCACCAGTCTTTTGAGTGCGGGCGGCAAAGCTCACGTCGCGAAATTGCCCGCGGCCCCCGTTGGCATACAGCGTGTTCTTTTGTTTGTAGTAGTTGGTTACGAAAATGTCGGTCCAGCCATTCTTGGAAAAGTCACCCGGCGTGACGCTCATGCTGGCTTCTTTCAAACCATTGACACAAACCGCAACGCCAGCCTTGCTGCCATCGTCGGTATACCGCATCGGATTTATGGAGCCAAGCCGATAATAGAAATTTGCCATCAAGTCATTGGCTATGTAGATCTCGGGAAGTAGGTCATGGTCCCAGTCCATGATGGCCACCGCCAAGCCCTTGCCAACCGATGTAAGCCCCATCGATTGGCCTGATTCGACCAGACGACCATCACCTTGATTGAGGAACAAATAATCTGCCAAACCGTCAAATTCTCCCGGCCCACAATAGCCACGGATATTGTCGTACGTGCAAGCGGGCACTTCGTAGTTCCACTTCACGTAATTTACGACCAACAGGTCGGCTATTTCGTCTTGGTTCAAATCACTAATGACCGGACAAACGCTCCACGTTGGCTGATAAACAAAATTCTCCGAGGCAATCCGGGAAAAGGTTCCATCTCCTTGGTTATACAAGATCGAGATCGATCCAAAACCGGCAATCGCCAAATCGTCAAACCCATCGGCATTCAAGTCGCCGAAGGCACAGCCGTGTGCGAAACCATTTTCACGCACTGCCGCCAATTGACTAACGTCCTGCAATTCAGTGCCCTTCTTGTTGCGGAGCAGGCAATCGAAATGTTCCGTGTCCGTAAGATCCAACGGCAATGATCGTCCATTCGAACAATACAGGTCCGGCCAGCCATCGAGGTCGTAATCCAAGCAAGCAAATCCGCCACCCAATATCTCCGGGAAGAAGTAGCGTTTCTCACGAGCATCATTGAAATACTTGAAGCTTACACCGAGTGACTTCGCAACTTCGACAAACGTCGGTGGATTCACCAGTTTTTTTTGATCGAGAATATCGTCGAAATTAATCATTTGCCCAACTTTAGGTAGAGCCGGTTGTTTATCTGGAGACTTCGCGGCTTGGTCTTCGCCACAACCAAACAACAACCCGATTGCGAAGATCGCGACCGACCTGATGGGCCAACCAATATTGCAATTACAATTCACCAGACAAGCATCCTCGTGTTCTGTCTCCCCATGTGTTTAGTTTGTGTGACCGAAAAGTCGTTGTCAACGCAAACTCACGTAACCTATCCGTTTCGAAAATCGAAATGGTGCCCCAGAAGTTTCCGAACTATCAACGAAAAAGCCCGCTTCGGAGAACCGAAGCGGGCTTAAAAAACCGAACTTCAAGACCGATGATACCAACCAGAGACTAAGGGCTCGTGGTGAAGATATCGCGTTCTTGACCCATGATCGTGCCCAACGCACGCCATAGCTCTGGATTGATTTCATTGGTGATTGCTTCGACCGAACCATCAGCCCGGGCAATGTTGACCAACGAAGTGTGACCGCTGGCGGCGGACAAGCCGCTTTCGCCGTACCAGTCGCCCATGCCGTTCCAGTTGTGGCAGCTAGGTTCGTTTGGCAGCATTGTCGTTTGGTACGACACGCCATAACCGGTCCAACCGCATGCCCAGGAAGCACCACGCAAACCGCGGCGACCTCGTTCCAGCCAATTGGATTGGTTTCGGCAAGCCAAACGGCACTGATCAACGGCATCCGTAGCGGTCAGATTGCAAGATGTCCAGTCACGGATATGAGCGCCGACGATTTCGAACTGTGAGTTCGGAACGTTCTGAGCGTTGCGGTCGTAACCTGGATCAGGCAGGATCTCCGAATAAGACATCGTGTTGCTGGCACCGTCGTTGATCATACCAAAGGTACGAGGAACGTCGATTTCCCAGTCATTCTTGGGACCAAACTGCTGGAATGCGGCGTAACCGTCACCCTTGCTAGGATAGCCTTGCCAATCAAATGCTGGGAAGGTCGAGGGAGCTGTACCATTGCAAATCGCATAGGTAAAGCGAGCACGAGGACCATGGAACGAGGTCGTCGGAGCCGATGGGCAAACGTAGGTCGGGATAACCGCACTTTGAGCACGCTCATTCCCAGCACCACCCCAACCGGCTTGATCCCAGGGATCAAAACGCCACAAAGTCCGGTCGTACAAATCTTGCCGTTCGATAAACGGCAGGATCAAGACCTTGTCCGACATCTGACCCCATCGGACACCTTCATTTGCTCCATTTCCATTCGAAACGTTGCTTCCCCAGCCAAACGAGACGGGGAACTTGTTGTGAATGTCGTGGTAGTTGTGGTGTGCCAATGCAATGTTGTGCAAGTTGTTTTGGCACTGGGTTCGACGAGCGGCTTCACGAGCCATTTGAACAGCCGGCAACAGCAGGCCGATCAGAACTGCAATGATCGCAATCACGACCAACAGCTCAACCAGGGTAAAGCCCTGGCGGGAAAAGTTTCTTCCCATGGAGGGACTCCTTCAAAAAACGACTGAGGCATTAGAGACAACAACAAACTTCCCCGAGCCGATCCAAAATCTCCAAAGAAAGCAGGCTTCCCCGATCCCGTCTCGGTCCTCACTTTTCCAAGTCGGAAAAAACGACTTTTTGACGAAAAAGTGTTTGTTTTGGATGGAGTCGCCGCCGATTCCTGGCAATCTGAGGTTCGGCTCAGAACTTCATGGTAACATCGTGTAACAAAAATGCAATAGTTTGTAACGTTGTGTTTGTGAAAATCTGCAACATTAATGTCGTTTTGTAGCCAGATCGTGCCTGTTATGGCTATGGTTCGAGGTGGACACTTGGTTTAAAGACTCCTTGGGGTGAAAAAAGTCTGGAAAAACGAGATGTCTGCCACGCTTTGTCAAAGTCAGGAATTCGGGTAGCTGCGTTTACCGAAACGCGGAAATTCCCAAGGGGCACCACGCTTTGGCAAGCGTTGCTACTCAAAAATAAAAGTTTGACAAAGCGTAGGTGCCGTCCGGACGGCGCGTACGCCATCCACGACTAACCGTTCACCGCCGGCAGCTAGTTCGCATCGACGATCAGATTCGAGCCTAAATGGCTAATTGAGTTTTCATGTAAGAAATAGCGGCTTCGACCGCTTGATGAATTTTGCCGGGCTCTTTGCCACCGGCTTGGGCTAGGTCGGGCTTTCCGCCGCCCCCACCCCCAACAATCGGGGCAATTTCCTTGACCCACTGTCCCGCGCTGACGCCTTTATCCACCAGATCCCGCGTTACGCCAGCAACCAAGGTTACCTTGTCCAACCCTTCGCCGGCGATCAACATGACGGCAGTGGACTGATTAAGTTTACGCAACTGATCGATCAGCAGTCGCATGCGATTGGCATTGCATCCGGGCGTTTCGACCACAATAACCTTGGAACCGCCCACCATGACCGCCGAAGGCAACAGTGAATCCATCGTCCACTGATCTGCTTCCTTGAACGCCGCAACTTGGGCAGCGGTTGTGGTCGCTTCCTGTTGCATCACTCGGACTCGGTCGATGCAACTCTCGGCCGGCGAATTCAAAAGTCGCATCACGTCTTGTACGACGGACTTGTCGGCACGAGAGTCTGCCAACTTCGCGTCGGTAGGTTTGTTCCAGGTGGGTGCGTCGCCATGACCCTGTTCGCAAACTTTTTTCAGCAGCTTGATGTGGTCCCGCAACGATTCAACACCAGCGACTACAAACTCCGGCTTCACGCCTAACACTTCCGCTAACCCACGCCGGATATTGGCCAATACCGTCCGATGCTCAACCGCTGCTTGCCCAGTAATCGCAGTGATCCGCCGAGTTCCAGCCGAAACACTGTCATCGGCCAAAATTTCAAAGGCTTGCAGTTCACCCATTTGGTCCAAATGCGTTCCACCACAAAGTTCTTTGCTATAGCCCCCAATCGACACCATTCTCACGATGTCGGGATATTTTTCACCGAACAACATCATCGCACCAGCCCGCCGAGCATCGGCCAACGGAAGCGAACCAATCGCCACCGAGTCGTTCCGAGTAATCGAGCCTAATACCTGATCTTGGATTCGTTGCAGTTTTTCCGACGCGATCGAAGTGTCGCATTTGAAGTCAAACCGCAGACGATCCGGTTCGACCTTCGACCCACGTTGTTGGGCATCGGCTCCCACGTTTTGTTGCAAAGCGTGGTGCAACACATGGGTTGCCGAGTGGGCGCGGGAAACTGCCATTCGCCGTTGCAAATCGACACTGGCCGTTATCTGCAAATTCTCTGTGAGACGTCCACGTCGCAGGATCCCATGGTGCACGATCAACCCCGAAGCTTTTTGGGTATCTAGCACTTCGAATTGCATGTCGTCGGTTTTCAGCCACCCGGTGTCGCCCACTTGGCCGCCCGATTCGGCATAAAAAGGCGTCCGGTCCAAGACAATGTCGACCATCTGTTCCGGTGAAGTATTGCATTGGTCAAACTCCGGCCAGCGTCGATCCGCGTACACAACTCCCTTGATCGTCGCCTGACATTCGGTAGTTTCGTACCCCAAGAACTCGGTTGAACGCAGTTCGGCTTTTAGGTCTTCCAACGGTCCCGTTTGGAAGAGGTCTTTCTGTCCTTGCCCGGAAGCAACGGCATGTCGTTCTTTGGCAACTTCATATCCAGCTTGGTCAAACTCGAGTTGGAATCGCTCACATTCCTGTTTGGTCAACTCGGGTGGAATGCCGTCCGTTTGGTACCAGTCAAACGCCAAGTTTCCAGCCAAGATTTTTTGGCCTTGATCTACAACGGCTTGTAATTGCCGGTCCAAGAATGGGATGGCACTCAAGAGTAAGCGATGATAGTGCAGTTCTTCTCGCTGAATTTCGGCCTGTACGGCGGAAACCGTGTCTCGCAGTTCCGGGTACGGCTGCGCCATTTGCTCGACGATAGTTGGGACAAGCTGGAACAGAGCAGGTTCGCGCAATCCAAGCTGGAATCCGTCTAGAATGGCTCGCCGAAGCAGTAGTCGAATTTGGTAGCCTTGTTTCTCGTTGCTTGGTACGACATTTTCGTGAATTGCCAACGTGACGGCTCGCAAATGGTCCGTAATTCGTCGCAAACGCCGCCCGGTGTCCGTACGGTATTCGTAGGTTTTCCCGCAGATTTCCCCCGCTTTTTGCACGATCGGCAATAGACTGTCGATGTGGTAGTTAGTCGGCACATTTTGTAGAACACTGGCGATGCGTTCCAACCCCATGCCCGTGTCGATGTTGTTGCTCGGCAAAGGCTGCAAATTATTCGGTGGGTCACCTACTCGATTGAACTGAGTAAAAACCAAGTTCCACACCTCGACTTCACTGCCGTCGTCCAATTGATAGTAGATCTCGCTGCACGGCCCACACACGCCGTTTGGCCCATTCGAGGGAGCACTGGCCGGCCAAAAATTCTCGTCCTCATCCTTGCGAGTGATGCGGTTCAGCGGCAGTCCAACTTCTTTGTGCCAAATATCAGCCGCTTCATCGTCGTCCAAATAGACGGTCACGTTCAACCGAGTCGGGTCGATGCCCAGCCATTCAGGCGCCGTTAGAAACTCCCACGCCCACAGAATGGCTTCGCGCTTGAAATAGTCGCCGAAACTAAAATTCCCCAACATTTCAAAAAAAGTATGGTGAAACGCAGTCCGGCCCACGTTGTCGATATCACCGGTTCGAAAACACTTTTGGCAGGTGGTCGCCCGCGTGAATGTCAGCTCGACCTTTCCCAAGAAATGATCTTTGAATTGGTTCATGCCGGCCGGAGTGAACAAGACCGACGGGTCATCCTTGGGAACCAGCACGTCGCTCGCACAGCGCGTGTGACCTTTGGATTGAAAGAACTGCAAGTATTTTTCGCGAATGACGTCGGTCTTCATGGTTGTCCACAGGCTGGGGGCTCAATGAAACGGGCACAAATCAATTATCGGACGATCGCGATAGATGCCTAGTAGGCCAGTCGAAGGCAGCGATTGTACGAATCTTGCCAGAGACTTTTTCACGAATCCCCATTTTTTTTGCCTTCCCCATCCGGAGCCGCCGGGTGACCTTCCGAAAGACGAACGGAGTGGCGATGTTGCGCCACCATTTTCTTGCGTGAGGGTGACTTCATGTTCCGTTGCATGCGTCAGGTTTGTTTGTTGTGTTCCGTGTTGGGGGTTGGCGTGTTTTCGGGGACGTCGCCCATGGCACTGGGACAATCTCTGACAAATCTCTCGAATTTTGGTTCGGGGCAGGAATCTTCTTTACTGGACCGACCCTCGTCAAAGGTGGTCAATATTCTGCCCATCAGCGGTTTTTTGATTCGGCAGGATGTGAACGCAGTTCAAGATACGACCACTCAAGAAACAACAACCCAAGACGCCGTCGCGCAAGCGGAACAGGACCTGCCAGGGGGTGAAGTGTTACCAGGACTAGAAAACTCGCAAGAGTTGGTCATCCCACAAGACAACGAACCAGAAACTCTGCCCGATAGCCGGGAAGTCATCGCCAATCCCACGTCCAAATACGTGATTGGCTGGGTTGGACTCAATAATCGCGCCAAACCCAAGAAGGACGCTCTCGAAGGCCAAGGTCGGGTTGGGAAAGATCGCTTGCCAAGTTCTTCCATGAGCCGAGTGTTCCGTCGCCCTTCCCCTCCGCCACCCGTGATTAGCCCCTTCCAACCCGCATTTGTGCACGTGCCGGTGCAGATCCAAGTTGTCCCGATGTATGTCGAGAACTATCACTATTGGTACGACGTCCCCGGCATGCCAAGTCACTACTTTGGGACCCCATCCGTGGCTCCCGCAGTGCCACCGGTACCCGCCCCGTATGGAGCTTCGTCGTTCACTCCGCCGCCCGCTCCGTCGCCGAATACTTTTGGGATCGACCGCCGGGTCCACGTGCCAACGGACCAGCGGATGCACTACGTTCCCGAAGTCAACTTGATCGGGCCCGTTTCCAATTCGGTTAACTTTGTTTCGTATCCATTGAACCACCATAGCTATCCGGCGTATCGGGCGTATGGCGTTCAGTTTCAGTCGTTTCCGGTCCACCGCCGTCTGCCTTGATCACTTCGAGCACTTGGGAAACCAGCGTGCCGCGATGGAGTCGGGTTTCAATTCGATCCCCTTGTTTCACGTCTTCAGCGCGAAGCAGTGTTTGTTGGTGACAATCCAAGGTGACCGAATATCCCCGACAGAGCACGTGCAGCGGACTCAACGCCTCCAGACGCCCCGCCACGCCTTGCAGCTTTTGCAGGCGACGTTGACGATCGTTTTCCATTAGCCAGGTCAGCCGAGCTGTTCGGTCGTCGAGTCGCTGGGCATGCTGCAGCAACATGTCCAGCGGACGCCGCAGGACACGCGCGTTGGCTAACCGCTCCACTTGTTGTTGGGCTTCAGCCCCCCGCCGTCGCAGACCTTGTACCAACCGGTTTTGGAAATCCCACAAGCTTTCGACCAGAGCCTGCTGATTCGGAAATATACGCTCCGCGGCTTCGGACGGCGTCAGGGCCCGCAGGTCCGCCGCGAGGTCGCACAGCGTGACATCAATTTCATGCCCAACGCCCGAGACGACCGGAATCCGACTGGCGACGATGGATCGCACCAAGGTCTCGTGATTGAACTCCCAGAGGTCCTCGATGCTCCCGCCTCCACGCGTGATGACGATGACATCGGGGGTTGGTCGAAGCCGATTTGCGAGTCCAACCGCCGCGGCCAATTGTTCTCCCGCACCCTGCCCTTGGACTTTGGTCGGCAGAATCACAATTTGGCTGCCTTGCCAGCGACGTTGGGCGACTTGCAAAAAGTCTCGAATCGCGGCTCCGGATGGGCTGGTGATCACCACGACCCGTCGAGGGATCATTGGAATGGGCTTCTTGCGAGCGGCATCAAACAAGCCTTCCGCCGCTAGTTTTTCGTACAGACGCCTGAATTTGGCTCGCCAAGAACCTTCCCCTAGGGGTTGGATATGTTCGATGACCAATTGATAACTACCGCGGGGCGGGTAAACCGTGAGTCGACCGCTAACCACCACTTGAGTTCCGTCTTCGACCGGAAACCCAACCCGCTGCACAGTACTCCGCCATACAACCGCAGCGATCTGCGCTTCATGATCCTTGAGAGTCAGGTACCAGTGCCCGGAACGAGGAGCACTGAACCCGGAGACTTCGCCGCAAACCGTCACTTGCGAAAAATCTCCTTCGAGCGTCTCGCGAATCTCCTGCGTCAGTTCCGAGATCGTTTTGTATTTTGGTTCCGTGTCGTCCGTCAAGTTACGACTCCCTTCTCGACTGCGGCATCAACGCATCCACCATCCGGCGACCGTACTTCCATTCGCTTGGTTAGGACCGTTCCAGGGCTAGGACCGTCGCGACGTTCGCCACAACGTGGACCCGGGCAACCACCGACCGTCGCAAAAGCATACTTGTCCTTGGGAGCTTGGCCCAGGCGTGTTAGGCTATTGGAGGAACCCCCGACTTCTCGCGCGAGCTGCTCATGAGCCCAAACCCGTCTGACCAAACACCGTCGCCGTTGTCGCCCCAGGCCGGCCAAGCCGCCGAACAATTTGAGACGGCCTACGCGAAATTGCAGCAAGCAGTCAGCCAGTTGGAACAAGGGAATCTGACACTTTCGCAGTCTTTGCAGGCCTACGAACAAGGTGTCCGTTGGCTGAAGACCTGTTATCAGGGACTCCAGGAAGTGGAGCAACAGATTCGTATCTTGACCAAAGTTGATGCCGACGGCCAAGTCCAATGGGAAGCCTTTGATGCATCGGCCTCCGCGGAACAAGTAGATGGTGCCTCGCGGCGCACGGCGACGTCAGCCGCAAAAAAAACGGGGACGTCGAACGTCAGTGACGACGGCGCCGAACGCCCGAAACGTCGTTCTCGATCGTCGAACCCCGACGACCCTTCAGGCTCGGACAACTCGGGGCAAGTCACACAGCCTCGCTTGTTCTAAACGGTTCGCAC
The DNA here is from genome assembly GCA_041741535.1 of Pirellulaceae bacterium. Taxonomy (GTDB): domain Bacteria; phylum Planctomycetota; class Planctomycetia; order Pirellulales; family Pirellulaceae; genus M30B19. The sequence continues at coordinate 781 of JBGSJV010000085.1, read as the reverse complement.
AAGAACCTTGCCCAGCCCTGTTTTGCCACTCCGTCAAACCTACCGAACGGGGTAAGCAAACCAGTGGAATTCAACTTACCTTGGCGTGTGCCATATTCGGTTGTCTTTGAGTCGGCGAGTCGCCATAATTCGTTAGACAAAAAAACGTTCAGGTGTTTGGTTGTGCAAAGGGATGGTACGGATGTACTTTCGAACGAATCCATTTCCTGGCATGAACCCGTGGTTGGAGAAGTCCTGGCGAGATATCCAGACGCGATTGACGACCTATTCTTGCGACGCCATTCAGGAACAGCTACCCGAAGACTTGCAAGCCCGCGTCGAAGAGTACTTGTTGGTCGACGACAGGAATGAAGATGACCACGGAGTGCGAAGTATTTCACCGGATGTTTCGGTCATTGAGCGGGCAAATCGCTTACACGATGGCGATTCGTCAGGTGCCCTGTTTGTGTCCGAAGAACCCATCCGCGTACTCCGAGTGCGACCACCACAGACGCTAAGATGTATTCGCATTCTTGACAGCAACGCAGGTCGAAAAGTCGTTACCGCAATTGAGTTCCTGAGTCTATCAAACAAGGCCACAGCCGCCGGCCGCCGACAATATGTCGCCAAACATAGTGAATTGCTGGAAGCCGGTGTGAACCTAGCAGGGTGCTGAAAAAGGGTGTGACTGGATGATCGGTACGATTTTCGAAAGAGTTTTTCGAAAATCATGTTATTGATTTAGTTTTTAGACATCGTGATCGGTTTCCTTTTTTGTTTGTTTGAGCAATTTGGGTAGGCA
>JBGSJV010000084.1:0-32017 GCA_041741535.1 Pirellulaceae bacterium | reverse complement strand
ATGGCAATGCCGATCTGCGGATGCATACATTCGCTGCCCGCGGTTTCGAATTGAAGACCGTCGACGTATAAGCGCGGAAGTTAGACCATGGCCGTCCGACAAATTGCTGTCGGTCAAGGAAGTGTCCTCGGACTGTGCATCGGCAGTACGGCTTTGCCATCCGCGGGAATTACCAAACGCTCGCATTTTGCCGCTTTGCGGCTCAGGCCATTCGGCGGCTCAGGACATTTGGAGTCTTGGCAGATTCGACGATAGGGGTTCTAGGATTAACCAAGGTCGGACTCGCCCAAATCGGGAAGTTATTTCCGGACAATTCCTTAGGGTACGTCAAAGACCTGCTTACCCTTCGGTTGGCTTTCTCGAATCTTTTTGAAAATCGCACGTACCTTGTCATAGGGAAGAGATGTCGGTGAAACCCGGATGTAAGCAATCTTGGGGTTGCCCACAAAGGCTTTTAGTCCCGCGAGACTAACCAATGTCTTATCAAGAATGAGCCGAACAATCTGAAATTGCTCGGCGAGATACCCGAGCCCCAGGTCGGTTATCTTGGTTCCTTCGAGGTCAAGCGTTCGCAAGGATCGCGATTGGCAAAGGACCTTGAGCCCCGCATCACTAACCCCCGTGCCGGAAAGCTTTAGGTACGTGAGTTGGGGGCACGCAGCCAGAAATTCGGCACAGCGATCCGTGACGGGACATCCCGATAACGAGAGTTCTTCAAGTGGAGCATTCAGCAGGTGTTTAAGATGGGAATCCGTTAGCGGGCAACGATCCAATTGGAGGCTCGTCAGACGCGGCATGGCCGACAACGACGACAAGCCTTTGCCATTGACGAGCGTGTCACGCAAATCGAGAAACCGGACGGAGCCCTGGGCAAGTGACCCAAGTGCGCGGTCGTTGATCGCTGTTTGGGAAAGAACAAGACGACTTAACTTGTGGAGCCCGCTCAGTTCTTTCAATCCCAAGCCTTTCACTTTTGTACCAGAAAGCACCAGCGATTCAAGCTGTGAAAACGAAGCGAGCGCCGTGAGGCCTTTGTCAGTCACCAGCGTGTCCCTCAGGTCTAACCGGGCCAGCTTGGTCATCCCGGCGAGGTAGGAAATGCAAACGTCGGAGGCGCGCGTTCCCGCCAGATTAAGTCGAGTGACCTTCCGGCATTTTTTCAAATGTTGGAGGCCTTTGTCGGTAACGTTCGTGGCTTGGAGGTTGATGTCTTCGAGCAATTCAAATTGGCTCAACACCGACAAATGTTCATCTTCAATTTTGGCGTCTTGCAAATTAAGCTCTTCGAGCTTTGTCAGCGAAGCCAAATACTCAAAGGCTCCCTTGGGAATCGCGGACTTGGTTTCACCAATGAAGAGCGTCTTCAGTGTGGTCAGTACGCCGAGGTTCTTAAATAAATCGACGTCCGCTTTACTATCCGTTCCTGCGGAATGGGGAACGCGATTCCCGAGATGCACATAACCGCCTTTGGCTTTGATGACCCTGATGGCCGCGGCGATGGAACTGGAATCGCTGTGCGAGATTTGCTTCTTCGTGGGCTTCAGCGGTTTCGCGGGCTTTTCAAGCCGAGCGATGACTTGCCCAATGCTTTTTCGCCATGCGGCTTGATTATCGTTGAGGTCTCTTAGTTCGGAATCAACCAAAATTCGCTGACACGCCTCGATCGCCAGTTGGGAATAATCGTCAGGCAACACTTCGGTGCGTTTGGCCAACCAGTCCTTCAAGTCGTCGGTCAAGTCGCGGCTGGAGTTACCTCGAAAAGCCGCGACCACTTCAGCCGCCGCAAGTGCTCGATTACATTCGTACGAATCATCAGACGATTTTAAGAGCGCCCGCAAACTCTTTTCGATAAACGCCAACGGCTTTTTCGACCGTTCCAGCTCATCGACCCAGTCCAACGCGTCATCGCTGTCGAAGGTCGAAAATCCGAGGCTACCCATGGTCTACTCACTAACTGAATGGATGGAACTGTTGCCGTTCATTGGCTTCGAACAGCCTCATCGTTCGCGAAACGATTGGATCACGCTTTCTAGCTTGGGCGTGTGTTTTGTTTCGAGATCTTGGAGCGTCCAGCACAATATCTGGTGGAAATGTCGCTTGCCTTCGATAACGACACCGATAAAGACGACGGCATGACCATCAACAGGACCTCGGACCGTGAAGCGGTAGGCGGGCATTCCATTCACGGTCGTCAAAACCTTGGGAGTATTCGATAACCCAGGGTTGGTTGTGACCATGTTGTTGATGATCAAGTCGGAGTATTCGTCAAGGGAAGCGTCACCCATTACATCGGAAACTTCCACTTTGGTTTCCGAGAGCACCAACGCATAGGTTTCAGCAAACAAGTTACCCATCTGCAAGGACGCTTCCGGGTTGACATGTGCCCCAACGAGTGGCGTCCAGTTCTTTGGCAGTTGCAAGGAAGCAACGCCGTCACTTGTATTTTTGGTTACCAATTCTTGACTGTCGACGGCAACTTGGCGGATCGCGAAAAAAATCGCACCACCACAAGACAACGCCGTTACTCCCAAAATCCCGAACACAATCCCCAAGATGACACCAACCGATAACCCCTTCTTTTTGGGTGGTGGAGCCCCGTAGGCAGAATTGCCATGAGAAGGCGAAAAACCGTACGGCGTTGGGTTTCCTGGTGATGAAGGATACGGAGAGTTCGGAAATTGCTGAGACATGGACTCGCCTGTACTAGTTGAATGGTAAACGAAAAAAGGATAGGACTGGGGAGCAACGCCGCTAAAAATAATGCTTCGGCCAAGTTCTTTCGGTGCGAATGCGGCGTCGCCTTCAGCGGAAGATTCGACGACTGATAAGAAAATGGACTTCCCGAACGAGTGTCGATTGTACTCGACCGGATGTTCGGGTCAAGCAATTGATGGTTCATGGCATCGACGCCAAGACGACTCGGAGATTCGTGCGACTTTGCTCATGGCTTCTAGCAACGAGATGAAGCATTCTGACAAGCGGCAATCGGCCCGAATGGGCCGAAACAACTCTTGCCGGAGTGATCCGCCGGTTAGAAGTGGCTCTCGTTCAGAAAAAGGCCCGAAAGGCCGACACAACGACACTGGGGACGCCCATAAAAATGCTGCACAGCGTTGGGCTTCTGGCCGTTCCGGACTGGCCCCAGCGAGGCAATTCACGAAAGCCCGCGTACTGCCGTATGCGTGTTGACCGTCCACATGACATACGGACTGAAGTAATAGTCTTGAAGGACCGAGGTTGATTCCAAAACCAAGCGGTCAGCGGAGATGCGGCGGACGCCATGAACATCCAACAGAGTCCTTTCCGGGCTGGTGTTTTTAATGCGGTGCAAGGAATTTCGAAACAGGTATTGGCCGGAGTTGCAATCGACAGCTTGCAAGAACATCGCTATAGTCAGAATGGAAGTTTCCCTGGAATGAGAGCCCTTTGTCAGATGACAACCGCGTATGGAATTGCGATCGTTACTTTGATTGCTGCAGTCTTGGCGACGTTGATTGTTTTTATTCACTATGAAGTACTCAATTTTCTTTCTCGAGCTCTGGCCCGTCTTGTCTGGGTCGGACGGCCCCGAATTGCGATCTTGTTTTTCACTTTGCTGATCGTGCACATCGTCGAAATCTGGATATTCGCGGGTGGCTTTTTGTTCGCGGAATGGCACGGTGGACTTGGCGAATTAAAAGGGGAACACGGCAAAGGAATTTTTGACTATGTGTATTTTTCCTCGATGACGTTTACAACGGTGGGCTACGGGGACCTTGTACCAACCGGTGCTTTACGTTTTTTGGCCGCCATGGAAGCCTTATCCGGCCTGATGCTCATCACTTGGTCGGCGTCCTTCATCTATTTGGAAATGACACGATTCTGGCGAGAAAAGTAAACCGCTGTGAATGATCGCAACAGATGTTGATTTGGAATTGAAGTGACTGAAGAGCAGGTCTGCCTTCCGTTCACGTTCATCACTGCCAAATCAACATCATCGCCCGATTCTTCTGCGACCTCGGCCCTGAATCGCACCGACATTCAAATCAAACATTGACGCGAAGCTCCAGAATCGCCCCAACTTTCGGTTAGCGAACCACATGCCAATCAAACCCAGCCTAACGGCAGCTCCATGCCTATTTATCCAAATCAGGCTTATTCATGGTTCTTTCTTAAATCTCTACAGTCACAATTCGGCCCGTAACACTTACCATCTACATGACCATTAGAGCGCCGTTCATTGAATATCCTCCCCCAAGTCAACTTCGAGATTTGGTGGTGCAGAAAGTGACGGTAGCACAACATTATAGAACTCTATGATCGATGTTCGATGCAACTTGTAAATTTGCTCAAACTCCTCCGACTGGCAGTCACCAGTGCCGTCCGTGCCGTCCGGGCGACTGATGCTAACGAACTTAAAGATGTCAGGGTTCGATAGATAATCGAAAAGAGTTTCATAAACATAATGGCAGCCAAACGAACAAAACCCACAACGTATCTTTGCCTCGCCATCAACAAATATTGGAAATCGACGCTTCCACGGCCACTTAGAACGTCTGACATGAGGATTCCCAATCAGGCACGCTTTCGTGCCAAAGCAAGCAAAAAACGAGTTTGCAACTAGTCCGTGACGTTTACCCTGAAAATACCTCGGAAACCATAACTCAAGTGGTGCGCCACTTAGTGGTGCAAAACCAATTTCTTCTTTCCATAGAATTGCATTGGATGTTTTTAAGCTACGCACGATCTTCGGCGGTTCATCTAATTTGAAATATTGGCGCAAAATTTGAAGTGCATGTACATTTACGTCGTAGCCCAGAAATTCCAACCTCGACACGACTCGCTTCAGCTTTTCTTTTTGTAATCCTTGAAATTGGTTTGTCATTGGACACAAGAACTCCGAGTACCTACAGAAGAACGTATGGAAACTATCAGAACTACAATCTACTTTCGAGTCCGCACATCACGTGCATCTGTCGTCGGAATTCATATCCGATTCAACAACCACAATCCATCACCGTCGCAGGTCCTGATCGGCTAATCCGCAACTACCCCCAATCATTCCCGGAAGAACAATCCGCATGATCGGCCATGCAACAATTACGTTAAATCTTCTCCCATATCAATAGATGGCTGTGTCCGCCATGAAAGAGCGTGCAATACACGGTCATAAAAGGCCAAGACAGTCGGACGCACTGCGACGAAGACGGTCTCGATGTCTTCTATGTCACTATCGCAAGTACCATTTGGGTCGTTTACCTTTACGTAACGACCGGTCTGCTTGGGGCGAACAATATAGTCTTCTAAAGTTGGAAAAACATAATGTGACCCGAACGAACAAAAGCCGCAACGTATTCGGCCTTCTTGATCCATAAAGAAGGGATATGTCGCATTTTGAAGTAATCCCGGCCATTCGATTGGATTTCCGATTAAACACGCCTTTGTATGAAAGAGTACGAAATAATTGTCGGCAATATTTCCATGTTGCTTTCCTTGAAAAAGCCGTGGGTACCACAAGTCAAGAATCGTGCCCCGAAGTGGCGCGAAAGCAATTGAGTTACGTCCATTTTCCTCAATTAAGATGTCAGATATTGGAGCAAGCCCCAAGTGTGACCTAAAGATGTTCAGTGCATGTTCGTTAACGAAATAACCGAGCTCGTTCAACGATGCTAATATTCTGTCCAATCGCTGCTGTGCCTGGGACATTCCGTTATTCATTCTACATTGCCACACTACCTAAGTATTCCTTTCGAGGTTTGATTATTAGATTAGGCCCGCAATCGGGATTGAGAACATCCGGCGGGCATCGCTCTGCGAGGTCATGCGAAGCTCTAACAGGCGTCTGCCATCACGATCTCGGCATTCAACATTGCAGTATAGCATGGCGAGAATTCCTCTACGGGAACAGCCAGAAACCTGCGGCTGACCTCTCGCTCGTGTTCACGCGCGGCCTGTTCACCAAGCGCCCGGAGGTCCGTAATCTCGTTTGAATTGTCGAGCGAGAATCGACCGGTCCGCGTCACCGTATCGATCCGCAGCATCCGTCCTCTGGTCAGTAGCCGCGCCTGCCCCAACGCGGCGTCGCATTGCGCTTCCATGAACAGCTCGATAAGTCCCTTGTTCCAACTTGCGAGCCCGCCTTTCCGCCGACCCTTGTTCACATCGAATGGTGAGCAGGTCGTGCCAATGCTGAGCAGGTCAACCTGCTCAATCGGATAACCGAGAACGCAGGTCGCTTCGAGAAGGCCGACCATGACCGGAGAATTCGCCCAGACGCCACCATCGAGGTAACAGCCGCCGCCGGCATCGGTGTAGGCGGGGTAGTACGTCGGTGCTGCCGATGTGCCAAGCGCCACGGTTGTTGCAGGCCGTAGGTAGTCCTGTTTGTAATCAGGGGCGTGTGCTGTCTTGAATAGCTGCGGCTTACCGCGCACAGCATCGAACGCTGGGATAACCAACCGCGATTTGGAGTCGCCAAAGGCCCGCTCACCGATAACTTCGTTGATGGCGTCTTTAAGCACCGCTTGCGAGTGCTTAGGGGACCAAACGTGTCGCCAGATCTCAGCGCACTTGGCTCTCCAGCCTGGTTCGGCCATCGGAAAGATCGTTCTGCCGTGATCGATGTACAGCCGCAGAATCTTTGCCGCAGGAATCTGCAGGCCGAGTGCGACGGCAATAATGCCGCCGGTCGAGGTGCCGGTAATAAGGTCGAAGTAATCGCAGATGCGTTTCCCCGTCATCGCTTCAAGCGACGCGAGCACTGACGCCGTGTACGTCCCCTTAATGCCGCCACCATCGAGCGCTAACACACGGCACCGTCCATCTTGCGAGTTCAGAGGTCCCTGATCAATATTCATGTGAGCGGCTCCTTCGAATCGGGCGTGTCGTACTTGGTTCAACTCCACCACCGAGCCATTCCCCCGTTGCACGCCAAACTTCATAGAAGTACAGCCACAGTGAGGTCCAGGGAACGATGGTCATGGCGATAGGGTATGCTTGGGTCCATTCACCGCTCCCCGGCAGGTAGAGACAGAGCCGCTCCTGTTCGTACATGTGCGGGAGCGGCACACCTTCTTCGCGTGACCTCAGCGAAGGGGTAACAACCCTCACCTCCGGGTAATCGCCTTCAGAAAGGGTGATCCGGACGCGGTAGGTTGCACACAGCTCGTTCGGCAGCAGCTCACCTTCAGAGGTAAGCACTCCGTTACGCACCCGGCTGATAAAGTTCGGCCAGCAGAGCAACATGAACGCTCGCTGCTCGCGCAAACCGAGCACCTTATTTGCGAACACTCTGATGGTCTCCAAAAAACGTGTTCGATCGCACCGGCAACCCGCTCGCAGATGCAGCGAGCACCCCGGTGGAGCGCTGAACGCCAAGTGAACGATCGGCACGTGGCCGAATGACGTGCCGCTCAGCAAGCTCCCTGACTGCCCACTGCACTGGTGCTTCGCCAAATAGATCGGCTAACTCCTCTTCGATGTCATGCAGGCCACGGATGTGAAGCAGCCGCTCCCAACGGTCACGAAACGCGGTCACCGAATTGGTGAAGTCTCGGTAGCTGCCAGGTGTCGTATCCCATTTCTCACAGATGTGCTCTGCCGGATGCGCAGGATTAGTCAGGAAAATAGTTTCCCCGCTTTCGATCCGTTGCACGATGCTTTCAAGGATCGTGCCTAAAGCGTCCGTGCAAAGCGATTGCCCACGGTAGTAGTGACCGGCAAGGGTTGTGAGGATAATCGATGGCGGAGACAGCTTCGGTCGCTCCTGGTATTCCTTATCTCGCCAACGCTTAAACAGCTGCACGGAGCGCTTCAGCGGAGCTTTGGCGTGAACCGGTTCCTGGTCCGGCACGGGATCTACCTGGGCCCGGGCATACTTTTCATTTAAGACCATCCGCTCAACGCAGCGTTTATCAAACCATTTGGCATAGTCGCGCGGATTGGTTGATTTCCACTGGTCGTTCTCAGGGTGCTCAATTGCGAGGTTTGCATCAAGGTCGGGGACCAGGATGCAGTTTCCGCCCCACACGAGGTCCGGCACTGCGGGAGCTATGTCGAGATGAAAATCGCCTGCGTATTCAAGCCGCACGCACCGGGGCATTCGTTTCATCATCGGACGGTAGATTCGATTTTCCCACAGCCGCTCCCAGAGCAGCCGGTAAACCACGCCGGGGTGGCACTCTTCCTGAATGTTTAGGCGGCAGATAGCATCGAGATCGAATTCCGTTTGCTCCATCGGCTTGGTCGTTGTACCAAGGCGTTGCGATCCTTGGGGATAAATGTGCGGGTTGAGAAGCTGCAGCGGGCTTCCATCACGGGCAAGCCAGTCGGAGACGGCTGCGTAATGCCCGCGAGCCTTCGAATCCTGAGTGTCTGTGAGCTGAATGCGGAAGCATACAAGATCAAGCAGTGCGTCAAGTGTTTGGTTCGCTGAGGCAGTGATCGTCATCGCCATGTAATTCGCTTCCCTTCGTCTGAATCTGAAACTTTTCGGCACTTCGTTTCGAACGCTGTGCCCGAACACCGCCCCAAGTGGACTAAATGGACTAGCCAGGTCGGTTTTTCGCCCACCAAATATGCCAGTTGTGCTAAAGTTTACGCATCGATCTGGACGAAATCAAGTTGCCTTATTGATTTTTAGTCCACCGTGCGCTACCATGAAAACAGCAAGAAAGAGAGGCGAGACACGCGAAATGGACGAAACGAAGGAAAAATCAAAAGATTTGGTCCAGCTAGCAAGGCTTGCCTTAGCTGGTAGGCCACAAGATGTCCAGAAGTACGTCCAGCGCATGACGCGGAAGTACCAAGCCACCGTTCCAGACCTGGCTGACCAGCTCAGCAAGCTGCTCACTGACTCCCCAACCCGACAATCTCCGCTCCGCAGTGAACACGTTGCTGCAATCCCCGTTGATCTCGATAGCCGCCTGCAGCTACTACGGCATGAGAATGTCACCGAGTTAGACCACGCCCCGATCTGGGCGCCGGACATTCGAAAAAAGCTTGAACAGATTGTCGCCGAACATGAACGGACCGCAGAGCTACAAAATGGAGGGCTCGCGCCAACCCGCACCGCGATCTTTACAGGGCCACCGGGTGTTGGAAAAACGCTTGCGGCACGCTGGCTCGCACACAAGCTCAAACGCCCGCTGCTCACCTTAGACCTCTCTGCAGTCATCAGCAGCTTTTTAGGCCGAACCGGCGCGAATGTCCGTCATGTGCTCGACTTTGCGAAAGGCGTGCCCTGTGTCCTGTTGCTCGATGAGCTAGACGCAATCGCAAAGCGACGCGACGACTCTCATGAGGTTGGCGAGCTTAAACGGCTTGTCACCGTGTTGCTGCAAGAGATCGATGATTGGCCAGAAGGCGGACTGCTGGTTGCCGCAAGCAACCATGCTGAGCTGCTTGATCCCGCTGTCTGGCGCAGGTTTGAAGCGCAGATTAACTTTACACTTCCTGATCAAGACGCCGTTGCACAAGCAGTTAGATCATTTGTCGGCTCAGAAGCCGTGCTCGGCGAGGAGTGGCTTAGTACACTGTCTGGTCTATTACTTGGTAGTTCATTCAGCGACATTGAGCGTGAGCTTAAAACCGTTCGCAGGCAGGTGATACTCGAAGGGAGTACGCTAGAGAAGCTGTTCCCTGAATTCATTCGCACGCACATTGAAGGGCAACCGAAAGCGGCAAAAAAAGAGATCGCACTCAAACTTGCCGAGGCAGGGCTGTCGCAGCGGCAGATTAACGACCTCACTGGACTGAGTAGAGATACACTTCGAAAAATTACTCCACACGGAAGTGAACACGCCGAAAGGTAGCATCGGGTTATGGCAGAACAGCGGAACTTCCTCCTTGGATATGGCGAGCGGCTCACCAAGCCTGTGCAGATCACAAAAGGTATGGAGCCGAGCCCTCCGCCATACGGGTTCTCTGAGGCTAAAACCCGCCTCGTTCCGCAGTTCGCCCAAGCATCCGTCGAACTCGCAAAGCTGCCAGAGGCGGCATGTCCCGATGGCTTTGCCGTCGGTCTGGTGACCATTCACCCGGAGTATACCGCTAAGAGCTTTTTTCCTGGTAAGCTGCTTCGTGAAGCACGTATGGAGACGATCGGCTCGCGTCCAACTCGGGTGCAGCCAGAGAAGTGGAAGAAAAAGAAAGAGCCAGTGGAGGTGCCGACTACTCAGCTCTATGTGACGGCGCGAAGAGAGGACTTTGCAGCGTTTGCAAAAAGCCTGCCGAACTGGAGTGATTCACGGCCAGGAGCCGATCAGCTTTTTGAAGTGGAAGCATTCCGTGCGCTTCGTGCTGAAGACCGCATTCAGCCGCTTGCTAAGCGGGCATCGGAGCCGCTACTTGAGATCGTCTTGCATGTAAGCGGGATGCCGAACCCGGATCGGATTCTGGAGGCGTTTGAAGCGTTTGCAAAATCGCTCGACCTCGACCCTGATCTCGATCGGCGTTTTGAAGTCGGTGGGCTCTGTTTTCTCCCGATGCGAGTCCCACGGGCGCTGCTGCCCCGTGTCAGTGAGTTTGCATTTATGCGGACAGCACGCGAGATGCCTGGTCTGAGGCCGCTCATCCGGGGAAAAAACAAGTTCAAGCCCTTTCCCGTCTCGCTGCCAACAGTAGCACCGCTCGACAAGCAGCTTCGTGCTGCTGTGTTTGATGGTGGGCTTCCTGCGAACAGCTCGCTCAAGCAGTTTGCCCAGGCGCACGAACCCACTGGCGTTGCACGTTCCGTCGATGAATTCGTTGATCACGGAACTGCCGTGACATCGGCGGTGCTTTTTGGGCCACTAATCAAAGGCGAGGCATTAGCACGTCCATACGGCATCGTTGACCATTACCGCGTGCTGGACTCCAAATCGCAGAACGATCCGTACGAACTCTACGACACTTTGGCGCGAATTCGCGACGTGTTGCAGTCGAGAAAGTACTCATTCGTCAATCTAAGTATCGGCCCCGCGCTTTCGGTTGAAGACTACGACGTGCATGCTTGGACCGCAGTGCTCGATGAGCTGCTCTCAAACGGGGAAACACTCGCGACCGTCGCAATCGGAAACGAGGGTGAGAAGGACTGGGAATCAGGCAATGCCCGGGTGCAGGTTCCCTCGGACTCTGTTAACTCTCTCGCTGTTGGCGCAGCGGATAGTCAGGCAAAAACATGGAAACGCGCAGCGTATAGCTGCATCGGCCCTGGCCGGAGCCCAGGGCTTATCAAGCCCGACCTTGTTGCATTCGGCGGCTCACAGGATGAGCCGTTCTTCACGCTTGATCAGACGCTCTCGATAGCGCTACCTGAAACCGGCACCAGCTTTGCCGCCCCGTACGCGCTCAGAATGGGCATGGGGGTCCGGGCTCACTTCGGAACGCTGCTCTCTCCACTCGCCATCAAAACATTGCTTGTGCATGCGTCTGACCCAACAACGATCCATCCCCACGAAGTCGGTTGGGGGCGTGTGCCTCAGCACCTTGACTCGCTTGTGTTGTGTGGCGAAGGGGTTGCTCGTATTGTCTATCAGGGAGAGATCACCCCGGCACAGTACCTCCGCACGCCTATTCCACTTCCCAGTGGAACGCTTGAAGGGAAGTTCACGCTCACTGCCACCTTCTGCTTTGCTTGTGAGACCGACCCACAAGATCCGAGCAACTACACCAGGAGCGGACTCGATATTACCTTTCGCCCGCATGCCGACAACTTTGACGATGGAAAAGACCATCAGAAAACCAGCTCGTTTTTTCGCCGTAGCGACTACGACACGGAGAAAGAGCTGCGGCATGATGCACACAAGTGGGAAACCACGCTGCATCGGAGAAGGACGTTCATGCCTGCAACGCTTAAAGACCCGGTCTTTGATGTGCACTATCAAACACGGCAGTTCGGCAAAGCATCACGGGGAAGCGATAAGATTCGCTACGCGCTGATCATCACCGTGTCTGCGCCGAAGGTGAAAAACCTTTATGACCGAATCGCGCAGCGGTATCGTACCCAGCTTGAACCGCTCCAACCGGTGATAGCAGTGCCAATTCAAGTTCGCTGAGTATCGTTAACGAAGCTCGATGTTTACAAGGGACGTGAACGTGGGCACGCGACATCTCGTGTGCCTTTAAGTACCAACGTTCACTGCCGCTAGGCTCCCGGCAGTCAAAGAGCTTTCGTCAACACACTGCTGACACACTCCTGCCACCGATATGTGTGAACATCCCTTTCGTCGCCGCTCATAACTGGATTGCGCATGTCGAGAGCAGAGCGACACGCATAAATGCAGCTACGCGCGGTGAGGAGTTGTGAGCGTGGGGACACACATTAGGTACACACATTTTCGTGACAGGCCCTGCTTTTTCCGATACGATTTGGGCGTTGTCAAAGGTCTTGATGGGTTGAAACAATGGCGAGCGCGGCGGATTGAATGCCACTCCTCATCGCGAAAAGCCACATTCTTCCCTTCCTTCACAATGAGCGACGCCGCTCGCAGTCGCCGCGGATCCCACATCTCTTCGTTTGATAGATGGCGATACTTCCTTTGGACGCAATGTTTAGGCTTGTTATCCCGCTGCTATGTGGCATTTCCGCGTAGACCTCGATGGGGCACGGAATCGGGAGTGCGCCATGTTTTGTAGGGCTTCTGAGTACGGGACGGGGCAGGGACTCGTCCCGTGCTTTTGAGTCGTTGGCCCCGATCTGAGCCCTTTGGGGCGGCGTTGGGTGCAAGACGCATCCCGTGGTAGTTTCGACGCCATCGAATTTTGGCCACGCGAAAACACCGCGTATTTCCGCGTAGAAACGCAAAGACCCGCTGGGGTGAGCCAGCGGGTCTGTTTGCTTCGAGCCACCTTGCGGTGGCCTTGTTAGTGGAGGCGGCGGGATTTGAACCCGCGTCCCGCGATATTTCCGCGATGGCCTCTACGTGTGTAGTCACAGTTTTGAGTTTAACCCGCCGTCGCTCCCAGTGACCGGATTGACGTCAGGCGGTTCGAGAACTTCTTTAACTTCCTACGTACTCGTCATGGTAGGTTGCGATCTGGAATTGGTAACCAGCCGTCAGCTCTCTCCAGCAAAAAGCTTAGGCCGGGGTTGCCGTTTTAGTTAGGCAGCCAATGCGAAGTTTTCTTCAGCATTTATTGTTTTAGTCAGCTTTTTACGTGGCCCACTGACCAACCACGACACGCCACTCACCACTTCAACTATCCGGTCGATTCCAATTCACCCCCCGGTTTGCCCGCGCCATTGCCAACCCCAGAAACCTCGCCCCCACCTCCAGTTTCGGCAATCGCAACAAAGCTGATCAAATTATACGCCAGAAATCCCGCAAGTTCCAGTTGGCTGCCCGAAAATCACGCCGGAGACCCATCCAATCGACGTCCTAGGAACTCCGATCGCGCCACGGTTACCAAGCGGTCCGAATGGTCCCGCCTCCATGCCGCCAATAAGAAACCCAAAGAGCCACTGCGGTGAACCGCTCCACGACTACTCTACGGAAACAACTTCCTTCCCATTACGAGTGCACATCGCGCGATAGGCTTCAATCGAAATATCTCGTGAAATATTCTGGATCGATCCATCACAAAGCGCGAAGTAAGCACTGTCAAAGTGGGGAGCCGAAACACCACGGTCAGCGCCAACACCCTCGCCTTTAGCCATATTCGGCGCAAACTCACCGTCAAACAGCACCATGTGTCCATGGTCATCATCAGGCACATCGACGTCGCGAACGGCAGCAAACCACGCGGTCTCAAAAACGACATGCTCGCCGCCCACACCAATGATTGGTTTGTTGTTTTCGTCCTTAATATGGCCGTTGGTTCGTTCTCCAAATGCCAAAGTATTCGAAGTACCGTCGAGCAAGTCCTTCATCCTGGTCTTGCTATTTCTATAAAATACGCCATTAGCTTGATCCGGTGTCGCATCGAGATTCACATCATCCGACGTGTCACTCGGGGTATCGACTCGCCCCCAAGCGCTTCCCCAATTGGCACAGAAACTCGCCGCAGCGTACTGTTCGATTGGTGAACTCGAGTCGTCGCGCACGACAAAGTTGCCCTGTGAGTAAGCGTCTGATGGGCACAAGAAAACGGTCAACTGCTGCTCTCGCGAAATCAGATTCTCGGGTGCAAAAGCTGGAAGATCGCGGCGAATGCGGTCTGACAAATTGCCTTGCTCGAGGTAAACCAAAAGGGCACTTCCCCAGGAGTGGCCCATATGATTGGCGTCGGCATGAAAAACGGAACTGCCTGTCCGAGCACCGTACGACGCTCCGCTCTCGTACACATAGCCAGCAGGGAAATGCTGTTTGGCACTTTCGTAGTTGAACAACGCCAGTCCCATCTGACGAAGCCGGTTCTTACAGGACGCAGCCCGAGCACCTTCGCGAGCCATCTGAACAGCCGGCAACAACAGCGCCATCAGAATTCCAATGATCGCAATAACGACCAAAACTTCAACAAGCGTGAACGCACGCTTCGGGTATCGCGACATGAGATTCTCTCCAGAAATTGATTCCGCACTACTTTGGCCCTTGCAAATACTAACTTTCGGTCTGACCAATAACAAGACAATCCAATCTCTAGTACGTCACTGTCGGCGCGATCTCAACGCCGGTGTAGAATTTATTATGCAAGCTTAACATTTTCGGCGATTGGATCGAACATGACGAGCAAATACCCGAAGGTTGGACGCGTGTGTGAAAACAGCGCGAGCGAGGCCCATCCCGCCGAGTAATCATCAAGAGCGGCGGCCAGCGTCCTGAAACAACATTGCAAACGGGCCCGATCGTGCGTGGTCAATTCACGAAGTTACACCTTCCGGTTCACTGGCGTTCGACCAGCATCGCCACGGCATTTCCGCCGCCCAAGCAGAGACTAGCGATGCCGCGTTTTAGATTTCGCTGGGCCATCGCGTGCAACATGGTGACGACAATCCGCGCTCCACTAGCACCGATCGGGTGTCCCAACGAAACGCCGCCGCCCAAAGGATTCACTCGTTCTTGGTCCAAGTTCAACTTCTTGCAGCACGCAACCATTTGGCTGGCGAACGCTTCATTGATCTCGAACCAATCGATGTCGTCCAAGTTCAAGCGAACTCGCTCCAACAGTTGGGAGATGGCGAAGGCCGGGGCAATGAACAGATCCTTGGGCGGAACACCCGCGGTGTGAGCCGCAACAATCCGCGCCACAATCGCCTGGTTTTTTAATTTCGGCAATTGCTGTTGCAGCCTGGCTTGATCCATGACCACCACAGCCGCCGCTCCATCACTGATGGTCGACGCATTACCAGCCGTGACGGTTCCATCGCTTTTGAACACGGGGCGCAGGGCCGCCAAGCCTTCATAGGTGGTCTCCGGTTTCAAGCATTCGTCGCGGAGGACTTCGATGGTGGACTTTCGTTGGGCGACCGAGACCGGCGTGATTTCTTGCTCGAAGGCCCCGCTGTTGACCGCGGCAGCGGCCCGTTGTTGGCTTTGCAGAGAAAAGCGATCTTGGTCCTCACGAGTGACTTCGTAGGTTGCCGCAATGTGCTCGGCGTGCAGGCCCATGTGACAGGCCTCAAAGGCACACGTCAGCCCGTCGTGGACCATGGCGTCTTGCATCTTGTACTCGCCCAATCGGACGCCGTCCCGCAGACCGCTGGCCAGGTGCGGGGCGATGCTCATGTTCTCCATACCGCCAGCGACAATCACTTGGGCATCGCCACAGCGGATTGCTTGGTCGGCCAACATGATCGCCTTCAGCCCGGAGCCACACACTTTGTTGATGGTGACGGCAGCCACACTACTGGGAAGCCCAGCCGCTAAAGCGGCCTGACGCGCCGGAGCTTGACCCACGCCGGCCTGCAGGACGTTGCCCATGATGACTTCGTTGACGTCGTTCGGGTCCACGCCGGCGCGTTGCATGGCAGCGGCGATGGCGGCGGCCCCCAACTTCGGAGCCGCGACGGTCGACAATGACCCGCGAAAACTGCCAATGGGAGTTCGAGCCGCCGCTACAATGTAAGAGGATGTCATGCAGGAACCTCAGAATGATCGTTTTGTCTTGCCATCATCAAATTGTGTTGGCCAGTTCGTAATGTCTTGCCCTTGGTGCGATCCAAGTTAACGGAGTTTAACCGGCGATTATAGCCCCCACAAAGTGCCATGAAGCCCCGATGCAACGCGCGTATCGCAAATTGGCGAGGCCCATGGAAGGTGTGCTCAAACGGATGCCCTCTCCGGAGTGGGAAATGGATGGTTCGTGGCTCAGCTAAGGGAGGTAAGGAACGGGCTTGGCGTTGGGTCTGCTTGTGGAGTGGAAACGCTTAGCGGCGCGTGGTCGGTCGGATTCCCGCCCGGCCACGCTCTGCTAACCGGTTAACTGCGGAGGCACGGCGAATTCCTTGACGAGAATCGTTTGGCGGTTAACTGCGGAGGCACGGCGAGTTCCTTAACCAGAAACGCTTAGCGGCGCGTGGTTGGTCGGATTCCTGCCCGGCCACGCTCTGCTAACCGGTTAACTGCGCAGAATCATCCAATCCCTTAACCAGAAACGATTAGCGGCGCGTGGTTGGTCGGATTCCCGCCCGGCCACGCTCTGCTAACCGGTTAACTGCGGAAATTCAGCCAATCCCTTAACCAGAAACGATTAGCGGCGCGTGGTCGGGCGGATTCCCGCCCAATCACTCTTTGCTAACCGGTTAACTGCGGATCGGGAGTTACCTTTTTGTTCGCCACACTCTAGAATCTGGGCCGCCGCAAAGTAGGCTGACAGTCCTCTGGCAGCTCGTTGAATGCAAGCTGCCAGTCCTTTGGCAGCTTACGGCAACGAATCACACGCAACTATTTCCTTACTTCTCCAACACCGCAATTAGAACCAACTGAGGATACGGATCATGGCAACGCTAACGGACTTGGAAAAACAACAAATCGCCGAGGCCGAAGAAATCCTGTTCTCGGGGCCAAACAAAGAAGGATTTGCCAAGGACTTGTTTTTTGGCAAGTTCCGTGCGGCCTCGATCCGCCCATTCCCTAGTTTCGCCAGTCTCCCAGCGGAAATTCGCAGTCGAAGCGAAGCTCAGGTTGCTCGAGTCCGTGACTTCTGCCAGACGAAAATTGATGCGGCCAAGATCGATCGCGAGGCCCTGATCCCAGACGAAGTGATTCGCGGTTTGGCGGACTTGGGCGTTTTGGGCATGACCGTCAGTTCCGAATGTGGCGGCCAAGGATTAAGCCAATACGAATACTGCCGAGTCATGGAAGTGATCGGCGGGCATTGCGCGTCGACGGGCGTGTTCGTCAATGCTCATCATTCGATTGGCCTGCGGGCACTGGAACTATTTGGGACTCAAGAACAGAAGAAACGTTGGATGCGACCTTTGGCCAACGGCGAAAAGATCGCGGCGTTTGCCTTGACCGAACCGGAAGCGGGTTCGGACGCCAGTAACGTGCAAACGGTGGCGGTGCCGGACGCGGATGGGCGCGGCTTCACATTGACCGGCGAAAAGCGATGGATCACCAACGGTGGGATTGCCGACGTTCTAACTGTGATGGCTCGTACCCCGGACCCCGCGAACCCCAAAGGCAAGATCACCGCGTTTTTGGTGACGCCAGATATGCCAGGTTTCAAAGTTCTGGAAACTCGTATGGAGAAATGTGGGATTCGCGGAACGGCAACCGGTCGGTTTTCGCTCGACAATGTCTACGTGCCGCGCGAAAATATTTTGGGTCCGATCGGCAAGGGCCTGCGGGTGGCATTGACCGTTTTGGACTTTGGTCGCACGACTTTTGGCGCCTGTTGCACCGGAACCGCCAAGTATTGCTTGGAGCAGATGATGGCCCGGGCCAAATCGCGACGGCAGTTTGGCAAGAGCTTGGCCGAGTTCGAATTGGTCAAGGGCAAGATCTCCGAGGCAGCGGCCGACATCTATGCCATGGAAAGCGCGACGTATCACACCGCGGCCTTGATCGACAGTGGCGCCGATGACTACATGGTCGAAACGGCGATGATCAAAGTGTTTGCCAGCGACCAGTTGTGGCGGATCGTCAACGACACGCTCCAAGTTTGGGGCGGCGCCGGGTTCTTCACAGATCAGCCGTTCGAACGCATGATGCGCGATGCCCGCTTGAACTTGATCGGTGAAGGCGCCAACGACGTGTTGCGATGTTTTATTGCCATGGTGGGACTGCGCGGCGTTGGGATGGAGCTGAAGGGAATCTACGAAGGGGTCAAAGGGTTTCGGCCGCAGAGTTTCTTTGATGCCGGAAAAATGCTGCGTCGCGCGCCAGCGATTTTGTGTCCGCACGATGTCCTGCGCCCCCATGCTCGGGATTTGGCCAAACAAATTGGGGCGTTTGCCCATGCGTGTCAGGCCGCTTGTATTCGGCACCAAGAAGGAATTCTCAACCGCCAGTTCGTGCAAGCGCGGATCGGTGATGTGGCAACCGAATTGTTTATGGCCAGCTGCGTGTTCGCGAGAGTGATTCAACTGCTGGAAGACGATGTCCCGGACTCGCAACAGCAGTTGGAAATTCAAACGGGCGTCCTGTATTTGAACTTGGCGAAACGTCGCAACAGCGAACGATTGAAGTCGCTCGCGCAAACGTTCGACGATCAATCGGTCAAGGTCGCCGACTTGTGGCTGGGTGAAGCTCCCTAGCGTTTTGCCGGCGCTTGATCTTGCTGGGGCGAGCGCCGCTACCACGGCAGCCTAAAATCTGGGTATGACGAACTCACGAGTCAACGTTCGGGGAAGACGCGATGTTGAGAATTTGGACCAACGCCAAATTTCCACTGGAACCAACGGGTCGGTTCGAGGCCGGCGTTTCTTCGCATCAGTTGATTCGAGCTCAAGAATCGAGTTCGTTGAATTTGATTTCAGCGCCGCCGGATGCCCACCTGCTCGAGGCCGAGATTGCTTTTGGGCAACCCGATGTCGAGCAATTGTTCGAGTCCCAGCGGTTGAAATGGGTGCATCTCACCACAGCCGGCTATACCAAATACGATCGCGATGATCTGCGCGAGTCGTTTCGGCGACGTGGGATCGTGATGACCAATAGTTCGTCGGTCTATGCCGAACCTTGTGCTCAACACGCGCTGGCCATGATTCTTGGTTTCGCGCGGCAATTGATCCTATCTTATGACGAACAGCGGAGCGACCGGGCTTGGTCGTATGTCGACATCCGACGAAGGTCGTTCCTGATGGGTGGGCAAAGCGTGATTCTGTACGGCTATGGTGCGATCGCGCGACGACTGAGTGAATTACTGACACCCTTGCGAGTCAAACTAGTCGGTGTCCGACGTCACCCGCGCGGGGATGAGTTTATCCCGACCGTGTCTTTGGAAGATCATGTCGAATGGCTGAAGCAGGCAGACCATGTGATCAATATTTTGCCAGCCAGTGCTCAAAGCCACAACTTTTTTGATGCGGCGATGTTCCAAAACCTAAAGCCAAAGGCCTATTTCTACAACATAGGCCGAGGCACGACCGTTGATCAGATGGCCTTGATCCAAGCGTTGCAAAATTCGCGGATTGCCGGTGCTTATTTGGACGTGACCGATCCCGAACCGTTGCCCGTCGATCATCCACTTTGGTCGGCTCCCAATTGCTTCATCACGCCGCATACCGCAGGCGGCTATGACGAAGAGATGTTTGGTTTGGTCAATCACTTTTTGGATAACTTACGCCGATTCGAACAGCACGTAGATCTGATCGATCAGATAATCTAGTGCTTTGTCACCATTTAATTTTGGGGTCGGTCTGGTAAAGGGGTCAGGAGTCAATTGCCGGAACGGCCTTTCGGGTGCTTCGCACAATTGACTCCTGCCCCCTTTACCAGACCCCAAGTTTTGGTTGTGACAAAGCACTAGTTGCCTATCCCAAAAGGTGGTTGACTCTCTTCAGCGATGCACTGAAGACACGATTACTTTGAGTTTGCCGCTAACGGGTCCACCATTATTTGCCGATCGACGCAAAGTTCAATAGCGAGGTGTTTGCGGGTCAACTTCCTGGGACCAGCGGTCGATTCCACCCGCCATGTTGTAAACATCGGTGAAGCCATTGCTGCTGAGCCAATTGGCAACCCGCAAACTTCGGACTCCATGGTGGCAATAGACCACAATCGTGCGATTTTGGAACTCGCTCAATTCCGTTAATCGGCTGCCGATTTCACTCATGGGAAACAGGAGGCATCCGGGCAAGTGCGCGTAGTCAAACTCGTTTTGCTCGCGACAATCGAGCAAAATAAAATCGCGGTTTTCCAACTGCCATTGCTGGACGGTTGTTGGCTCGATGGTCGTACGTTTGGTCATTGAACGCTCGGGATGCGATTGATGGCACTCAAAATTGCGACTAACGATGCTTCGACGCAATCGGTCGAGACGCCTCGGCCGCGGTATTCGTGGCCGTTGTGTTCGATGCTCAGGGTGACTTCGCCCAACGCGTCGTGCCCTAACGAAGTGGCATTGATTTTGAATTCGCGGCAATTCATGGGGACCCCCGTTAATTTTTCGGTGGCCAAAAACGCGGCGTCGATGGGTCCTTCACCGTCTTCCAGTTCGATCTCGTGGTTCTCGCCGGCTCGGCTCAACTTCAAGTGGAAGCGTGGCGATTTTCCACGTCGCAGGTGGACGGCAAAATCGGACAATTCCCATTGCGCGGTCAAGTTGCCGTGCAAGTGGGTTTGGATGATGGCCATGATATCGCCGTCGAAGACTTCCTTCTTGCGGTCGGCGACGCGTTTGAATTCCTCGAACACGGCTTGCAACTGTTCGCCGGTCAATTCGAACCCGAGTTGTTTCGCGCGATCGGACAGTGCGGCACGGCCACTGTGTTTGCCCAACACCAAGTCGGTCTTGACCAAACCGACGTCTTCCGGACGCATGATTTCGTAGGTACTGCGTTCTTTGAGCATGCCATCTTGGTGGATTCCCGCTTCATGCGCGAAGGCATTTCGACCAACGATTGCTTTATTGCGCTGGACTTCCAAGCCAGTTGTAGACGAGACCAAGCGACTGACGGGAACCAATCGTTTGGTCAAGATGTTGGTTTGGAATCCGTAGTGATCGTTTCGGGTACGCAGCGCCATCACGATTTCTTCGAGCGAGCAGTTGCCGGCCCGTTCGCCAATCCCGTTGATGGTGCATTCAACCTGTCGTGCCCCATTTTCGATCGCTGCCAAACTGTTGGCGACGGCCAAGCCCAAGTCGTTGTGGCAGTGAATGCTGATCACGGCTTTGTCGATGTTGGGAACTCGATTTTTGAGCGTGTGGATAACGCGTCCCATGTGTGCGGGAGTCGCGTAGCCAACGGTGTCGGGAATGTTGACGGTGGTGGCACCGGCTTGAATCACTGCCTCGACAACTCGACATAGGAAATCGGGTTCCGTGCGCGCCGCGTCTTCGGGAGAAAACTCGATGTCGTCACAAACCTGCTTGGCGCGTTTGACGCCCGCGATCGCACGCTGAACGATCTCGTCGGCCGTCATCTTCAGCTTGAATTCACGGTGAATGGCACTGGTTGCCAAGAAGACATGGATGCGCGGTGAGTGCGAGTGTTTGAGCGCTTCCCAGGCGCGGTCGATGTCTTGGTCCGAACAGCGAGCGAGACCGCAGATCACGGGGCCGCGAATCGTCTTGGCGATCTGTTCGACGGCTTCAAAGTCCCCCGGCGAAGCAATGGGAAATCCGGCTTCAATGATATCAACGCCCAATTCCGACAACGCCGAAGCGATGGTCAGTTTCTCGTCCAAGTTCATACTGGCGCCCGGCGATTGCTCGCCATCGCGTAACGTGGTGTCAAAAATGCGAATGTTCGGCTGTTCGGTGGTCGACATGAGCGGCTTTCGGGCAAAGAAGAGAGTTAGTTCGAACCAATGGGTTTATCGATGTGGGGCAAATCGAGCGGCAGGATTGTGACGGGCGTCGAAACTCGCAAGGGAGTCGGAGCGCCAATATCAAATTCTGCTTGAACAAACGACGCCGTCCAACCCTTGCTCGGTGTGGGCAACTGGACATGGTAAATCCCGTCGGCATCCGGTACCAGTCGCTGCGACTTGTAACTGCGACCAATCGTATCGACGCGAAAATCTCGACTTGTGGCGTTTTCCGTTTGCCACAAAGTCATGTGGCGGAGGGATTGTCCGGCGGCTAGCGGTTGACAGCGAATCGTCCACTGGCCGGGACCTTGGCTCTCCCATTCCAACTTGGGACGTTCCACTTGGTGAACCACGGAATAATGAAACGCGATCAGGCTATCCAAAGCGTTGGTCTCTTTCAACGAATGCTCGGAATTGGGGACATAACACAAATGATTTTCCCCAGGCAGTTGATCAAAATAAAACTGCGACGAGTCCGGACAGAAAAACTGATCGCCGGTTGCATTGATGACACACTTCGGCATCTGAAGCCGATCGCGATAGGCGAAGGGATCGACCAATTGCAGTAGTTTGGGATAGTTCTGGACGCTTCTTCGTTCCATGATCTTGTGATGGACGTAATCATCGATGGCGGGCGCCCAGAAACCGTAGGTGGCAAAATGGTGTCGCATCGAAACGTCGACATTGAGTACGTCGATCACAATCGGCGCGATCGCGACGACTCTTGGATCGACGGACGCGGTCAACCAAGTCGTCCAGCCCCGCTTGGACCCACCGGTCACCACAAACTTTTCGACGGCCAGAGTTTTCTCGTCTTGCGCCAACACCGCCTGGACCGTATCCATGGCACGGACGACGGACTTGGTCATGGGCAATTGTGCGGGCCATTTCACGTCGCCACTCTTGAGGAACTGGTCCCAGGTGTACGCGATCAAATCGTCTTCGACTCGTGGCTGGCCATCGTTATGAAAGATGAGCGGTTGATTGGGAACCATTTTGAGTTCGGCGACGACACTGTGGGTGGCCTGGGCAATGGCGACAATCTGTGGCTCGGCCGCTTCGGGCGCGGGCTTCTCGTTGGATCCGCCGGCCACAAAGATCATCGCAGTGTCGGACTGGCAATTTTTTGGTCGAAAGATCGTCAGCCAGTGTCGCCACTCGGTCCGATTGACTTCGGCAGGGGTTAACCACGTTTGTGAAACAAGATCAATGACCCACGCGGTGCCATTGGGCAGTTCCACGCGACGAACGATCTCGTAACGATATGACGGGTCGGGTTTCGCCACGTATTCGTCCAGTGCCGTCGGCAACTGATTGACCACCACTTCATAAGCTGGCGGGTTCGAATCGACGGTTCGCAATTCTTGCGCCACCACCAGCCCCGTGAATAAAAGACCTGTGAGCACGGTTCCAACCGTCAGAACACCCAGAACGGCTCGCTGCATCCAATAAGAAAGCGAAACCGACGTGGCGGACAACAAAAGCATCGTTCGAATCATCTTGGGATTCCGGGAAGGGTCGCTTTGACAAACCAGGCCAGGGAAAGTATACCAAGGGATCGGTTTGACCCAACAGGTAGGGTCGCCGACGCGAAATAGGGCGCATTTTTGGCGACTTTGGACCATGACAACCGCGACGGAAACCTCGGCAGCAATTCCTTTCCATTCGTACAAAGGATTGTCGAACGACGAACTGCGACAACGAATTATCGCCGGTAAGCAGCGGTTGGGCCAACGCTTGATGATCCTGGGGCATCACTACCAACAAGATGAAGTGATCGAACACGCTGATCTTACCGGCGACAGCTTGCAACTAAGTCAATTGGCGGCTCAGCAGACCGAATGCGAAACGATTATCTTTTGCGGCGTTCATTTCATGGCCGAGACGGCCGACATTTTGGCGAATCGCCCGGAGCGGATTGCTGCGGGAGCGACACCGGTCCAGGTCATCTTGCCCGATCTCAAAGCCGGATGTTCGATGGCGGATATGGCGGCGATTCGACAGGTCGAGAATTGTTGGGACGAACTGTCCGAGGTCATCGACACCAACCGTTTGGTGCCGGTCACGTACATCAATTCCGCTGCTAGTCTGAAAGGGTTCGTGGGGCGGCATGGTGGAATCGTGTGCACGAGTAGCAATGCAACGGCCGTCCTGAAATGGGCTTTTGAACGCGGGGATCGAGTCTTGTTTTTTCCCGACCAGCATCTGGGCAGGAACACGGCACTCAAGCTGGGAATCACCAACGATCAGATGCCGGTCTGGGATCCGTACGCTCCCGAGTTCGGCGGCAGTTCGGAAGCACGGTTGCGTGATTCGAAGGTGATTCTCTGGCAGGGACATTGTAGTGTTCATCAGATGTTTCGCCCCGAACACGTGGAAGGGTTTCGGCATCGGATTCCCGGAATCAAAATCTTGGTCCACCCGGAATGTCCTCAGGAAGTCAACGACTTGGCCGACATTTCGGGATCGACCGGAAAAATTATTCAAACCGTTCAACAAGCTCCACCAGGAACCAAATGGGCGATCGGTACAGAATTGCACTTGGTCAATCGTTTGAAGAAGCAACATCCCGAACAAGAGATTCACTTCCTGTCGCCGGTACTGTGTATGTGTGCCACCATGTACCGAATCGATTTGGCACACTTGTGTTGGTCGATCGAAAACCTGCTGCAAGGCTGTGCCGTCAACGTGATCCAAGTCGATCGTGAAACTGCCGATTTTAGTATTGCTGCGTTGGAGCGCATGTTGACGGTGAAGTAATGACGGTCATGGCGCTACAATGCTCCGGATGCGGCCCGGGTTCGGTGAGGGCAAGTCGCAGATAACTCCCGTTGGATGCTGACCGTTTTTCATTGTTGAACCAAATTGTGGTTGGAAGCGAAGTGTGGTTATGGATCGATATCATTTGGAAATCGTCTCGATACCAGCGCAAGCATGGTTGTCCATTTCCTACCACTCCAACGAGGAGCGAATTACAGATCAGGTCGCTGGGGCCCTATCGTTGGTTTACACTTTGGCGTCGGAGCTTGGCATTGCGGTCCAGGGAATGCCGATGACCCAGTTTGGTGATCGACACGGACCGCAATTCGCGGCGGCTTCGGGCTTTCCGATCGTTGAATTGGTCGACTTGAATTTGTACCCCTTGGCGAAGTTGACGGGTCGCTGTTCCACGGCAGGATTTGGTCCGCTGCACCAGGAAATTCTGCCGTCGACTCGAGCGATTAGTACGCTGCATCGCGGTCCCTATACCTCGTTGGCGGTGGCCCATCGCACGATGCGAAGCTGGGGGCGAGACAACGAGTTTCAATTCTGCGGCGGGCCACGCGAGGTTTACTTGACGGATCCGATCATGGCCAGCGACACTCGTTCCCTAGAAACACGACTGTACCAACCGATCCTCTAAGTAACTCCGTTCGCTGGATATGCCGTGTACGCAACGGCCAGTTGATCGCATCCGCTTGCTGCCCATGTTATATTAGGGCAGACACGAGCGACGAAACCGGGGATGCGGTCATGACTGACGAATCAAAGACGCCTGAACTATTTTCTCAAGATTCTATTCCAGGGTCCGCCGACATCGAGCCGAACGAGGACTTATTTTCGGGACAGACCGCAACTCATCATTCGTTTGACGCAGCCGAGGCCAAGCATTCGCCGGTTACTGCCGTGCATTCTGGGAGTGCTTCGGCAAAGTCGGTTTCGGCAAACTCGACGATCCCCACTCAAATGGGCCGATTTCACCACATCGAAGTTGTCAAATCGGGCGGCTTTGGCGTGGTATGCCGGGCTCAAGATAGTCAACGTGGGCAAGTGGTCGCGCTGAAATTCCCTCGGCCGGAAAAGATCCGTGATCAATCGGATCTCAAAATGTTCATCGACGAAGCCAATCGGGCGATGGAGCTGGATCATCCCGGCATCGTCAAAACCTATGCCGTCGAAGAATCTGCAGGCCTATTGGCGATTGTGCAACAGTTTATTGACGGGTCCGACTTGCGCGCTGAGCAAGCGACGCTCTCGGATCACCAATTGATTGCCACCTTGATTGCCAAAATCGCCGAGGCCTTGAGTTACGCACATCGACGGGGTGTTTTTCATCGCGATCTCAAGCCAGCCAACATCCTGGTGGATAAACAGGGCAACCCGTATATCACGGACTTCGGATTGGCGATGCACGAGCGAGAGCAGTTATTTCTGCCGAAACAACGTTGTGGGACGCCTCACTACATGCCACCCGAGCAGGTCGCGGGATTGACGCGTCGATTGGACGGACGCAGCGACATCTGGAGCTTGGGCGTAATCTTGTACGAGCTTCTGACAAAACGTCGACCATTTCTGGGCAACAACGAGCAAGAGATCTACGATCAAATCGAGCACAACGATCCGCGACCCCCGCGACAGATCGATCCCACAATCGATCGCGAACTGCAGCGGATCTGCTTGAAATGTTTGGAGAGGCAACAACGTGATCGTTATCCGACGGCAGACGACTTGGCTGAAGATTTGTGGCACTGGATTGCAAACCCCACAACCGATCGCCCCATCGTTGGACAGAAGTTCTTGTCCCATGGTTTGCGCGCGTTTACTTCCGAGGATGCTGATTTCTTCTTGGAATTGCTCCCAGGTTCACGGGATCGAAACGGTTTGCCAACCAGCATCAAGTTTTGGTTGAATCGCATGCTGCTGCCGACACCCGTCGACTTGGTGACACCGCTTGGTGTGATCTTTGGCCCAAGTGGCTGTGGCAAAACCTCGTTCGTTCGTGCGGGGCTGATTCCATTACTGACTCCCGATATTGTGCCGATTGTGGTCGATTGTTCGGCGACCCACACGGAGTCAAAACTGCTGCGTTTGCTTGCGGAGCGATTAGCAAATGTGCCGCGTGGAATTGGCTTGATCGATTTGTGTGCGGGAATTGGGCAAGGCTTGTGGCTGCCAAAAGCCAAAAGCAAAGTGTTGATCGTGCTCGACCAATTGGAGCAGCGATTGAACTGCGGCGACGATTTCATGAACGCGGATCTGACAAGAGCCTTGCGGTATTGTGATGGCCGTTCCCTACAAGCCTTGTTACTTTGCCGCGATGATTTCCTAACCTACTTGTCAAGATTTATGGACAGTCTCGGATCGGATCTTCGCGAGGGAGACAATGCTCAGGCGATTGATCTGTTCGACCGCAAACATGCGCGAAAAATCTTGTTGAAGTACGGTCAAGCGTTTGGGCAATTGCCGGACCAAGCCGAATTGACATCCGCTCATGAAGAATTCTTGCAGGCGGTGATCACCGAATTGGCTACGGCCGATTACGTCGTTTGCGTGCGTTTGGTGTTGTTCGCCGAGATGTTTCGCGAACGACCATGGACCATCGCGGAATTGCAGGCGGTCGGGGGCGTGTCCGGGATCGGTGAAAAGTATTTGGATTCGACCTTTGGGCCCGATGGACGCGACAAACGTTTGCGAACACAAGGCGTTACCGCGCAAAAAATCTTGGCAGCCCTGTTGCCCCCACCCAGTTTGGATATCCGGGGCGGTAGCAAATCGGAGCCAGAACTGAGGACACTCGTCAGTCCGGACACAACTCCCCAGTTATTCGAGACGACGATCAAGACTTTGGATGGTCAATTGAAACTTATTAGTCGAGTGGAAACAACGGGGTTGGAACCGACGTCCGACGCGCAGGCCTTGCCCACGGTCGTTTTTCAATTGACTCATGACAGCTTGATTGGTTCGATTCGCGGTTGGTTGGAACGAAACTCGAGTCGCACTCGGGCGGGACGCTCGGTTCTGCGTTTGCGCGAATTGGGATCACAAGTTTTGCCTGGACGTGCTCCGCGATATTTGCCGACCCACGCCGAGTGGCTGTCGTGGCATTGGTTCTTGCGGAAGCATCAACGTTCCAATTCCGAGCAAGCCGTATGGGCTGCAGCAGGGCGGCGGTTCTTCCGTGATTTTGGCCTGGGGATGGCGGCACTGTTGTTGCTGAGTCTGGTCGGGAGCTGGTGGTTCGCAGTCTCGGCTCAGCGAGACCGAGAAACGCGAATTGTCAGAGCCATTGATGATTTACTGCAAGACGAGATTGCGGCGGTACCTGGCGTCCTGGCAAAGTTGGACAACGAACCGGAAATTGCTTCACCACGCTTAAGAACCATCTACGAGTCCGCCACGAAAGATTCGTCCACTCGGATTCGTGCAGCTTTGGGGCTCGCGTCGGAAGATTCGCAGGTTCGCGCGGATTTGGTCGCAGGGGCAATCGCGTCGGAAACGACTCCAGAACAACTCGCCGTGATTGCCAATCGATTGGGTACCGTGAAAGGCAGTGAATCGCAAGAATGGTCGTCGATCTATTTGGACTCGGAGCAGAATCTTCGACAACGATTTCGCGCGTTTGTGGCCGAGGTTCATCAGGGAACCACCAACGAGGAATGGAAAAACCACGGACAAGTCATGGCCAGTGCTTTGGTATCGGAACCCATCTCCCAGGCCAAGCAGTGGTTGGAGTTGCTGCAACCGGCGAAAGCGGAGTTGCTGCCCCACTTCCAAATGTTGTTCACGGAAACGCGGCCGACGACCGAACCGACTTCATTAGCCTTAGGGATCGTCGCGATGTCTTCGTCCAAATCCGCTGCGGTTGAGTATTTCGTAGATCACATGGACAAGTGGAAAACAGGGCAGTTTCAAGCGGCCATGAATGCACTGGCCTCGTTCGAATGCGCGTCGGAGTTCGCGACGATCGCTCGGCAGCGCCGGAACGAAACAACCGATCCTTGGACGCGAGCCGCACTCAGCCTGGCGTTGGCGAACGTAGGGCAACTTGATCCCTTGGTCGAGCTATTTAGCGGACCGGCACAAGAACCGTCGTCTATCTTCGCGATTCATGCTTCCGTACCGGGACGTCTACCTGCCGATGTGCTGCGGCAAATTTATCGGGAACAAAAGCTGACGACGTTTCAGAATGACGAATTGCGGCGTGCGGTGCTCCTCGCGTTTTGTCAACAAGCACCCTCATTGACCGACGCGACGTTCGAATCGTGGCTGGACGAAGTTGCCTTTCACCACATCGTCAATGATCCCGACGCGGGCTGTTTCTCAGCGGCCGAACTGTTGATGCGGCGTTTAGGTCACGATCCGAAACTAGCGGGACGATTCCAACGACGAGTGAAATCCGATCAGAACGGCGTGCTTGGTCGCGTGATGATCGACCATCAGGGGCTGGCGTTTTCGATCATCACCAATCCCGAAAACTCATCAGAATCCATCGCGGTGGCTACGACCGAGACGACTTATCAGGAAGTCGTGGATTTTGCGGCCCAGCATCCCCTTATCAGGACCCAGTACGGCCTTCCGCTGCCACCGCTCGACGCGAATATTGCGAGAGACCTCGCGACGAGCGTCTTTCCGTTTATGCATCGACGACCTGGAAAAGATCTCGGATTGATCTACTCGTATTGCAATTGGCTAAGCGACAACAACGGATTGGAGCAAGGGAGTTGGAGCTACCCGGTGGAGTGGAATCCTTCCGAGATCGCGGCCGTGAAAGTCACGCCGACTCAGCCTGGGTTCAGACTCCTGACTTCCAGCGAATGGCAACTGGCAAATCAAAGCACGGAACCTCTGGTGGCGTTTGTCTCTCCCGACGGGCCCGTCGTTTTGGACTATGCGTGGTCCTTTGAAAATGCGCGATCGCCGGACCGATCGGTCGGCAATCGTCTTCCGAATGCAGATGGCCTGTTCGACATGTTCGGAAATGTCGAAGAAGTCTGTCACGCTTCGGAGTCCTCTCCACCGGCCGAGCCCGGATTTTTGACTCACGGGCAAACCGTTCGTTCCCAGATATCGGCCTTCAATAGCAAACCGGTGGGGATCGGGAACGGACCATTGGGGGCAGGCGATATCTACACGACCTACGTCGGGTTCCGCATCATGCGAAGGCTACCAGCGTCGACCGGACAAGACCATTAAGCTTCGCCCGATCGAACGTTGGCATGCGGTCTGCTTGCCTTTAGAGCCAAGTCACAAAGGGGGCTGACCCGTTGGAGGCAACTCGGTAACGCATTTTTCGCGGCGAAATTAGGCCCGCCTTGGCCGACCACAACTTCTCCCGGTTTGCGCGAGCCACCGGATAGTATTGTGTGTCGCGATCAAAAAAGGCCGGCAAGTCCGACACAATTTCCAAGTGAAGGCGAACAGAAATGCCTCCCAATTTGCGACTGCCCTTCACGTTCTTCCAGTGACGGCAAAAGGCGAAATTGGCCCCTTCGGCTATTGGCAACCTATTGGCGGAAATCGCCGAGTTGCTTGCTGTGGAAAAGTTACCTGCAGCTCGGACGAAATTGACGTTGCTGGGCCACATAGGCGGATTAAATGGTAGCAAATGGGTGATTTTTGTGTCCGCGGGTGGACTCCATCGCGTGTCAGCGTGATGGCGTCGTGCTTTGCCAAGCTTGAGAAATGGCGAAGCTGTGCTTGCCATAACGCGGATGTTCGTGTGTGGCATCACGCTTTGGCAAGCGTAGCTACGCCTAAATCAAAGTTTGACAGAGCACTTGGTAAAATTGTTTCCAAATCGGAGTTCAACCATGGGTGTCTACTCGATTTCTTGGCTGGTGACGATCGTGTTCTTGGTCGGCTCCCAAACAAACGATACGGTTGCGGTGCCCGATCAACTGACGGTTGCCGACGCCAAAACCATTGCTGAAAAGAACCAGAGCCACAAGTCGTTTATCCATTTGGATAATCTCACCGAGCTTGACGTGAGCGTGGCGGTGGAGCTAGCGAAATCGAAGGGCCATCTATCGATGGGAGGGCTAACAGAGCTGAAGCCAGACGTGGCCGAAGCCCTGGCGACACGTGACGGCGAACTGGTACTCGATGGGATCGAGGTCCTTGATGCGGAGACGGCGCGAAGATTGGGGCAGTCGACCAGTGCCTTGTCCCTCAATAAGTTGCAACCCGATCTTGCGACATTGACTGGTTTAGCCGCCCATCAAGGACGATTGGAGTTGAATGGTATCGCGATGCTCAGCGAGGAAGCGGCACGTGTTCTCGCGGCGCATCGGGGCGGTTTGGGGTTGAACGGGTTATTGTCGATCTCGAACGAAGCCGCAACGCAACTATCGGGCTCGCCCAACGATCTCTACTTGAATGGTATTGGTGAATTGAGCGCGGAATCACAACGCACATTGGCGAAGCATGATAAATTGCTTTCGTTGGACAGACTCACCAAACTTTCCGAAGAGAGTCTGGCAGTGAAGTTATCAAACCAGGATACCTGGGTGGATTTGTCGGCGCTTGAAGAAACGAATGCTAAATGTTTGGAGATTCTCGTCAAAAACCGGATTGGTCTGAGTCTTGGCTTGCGGCAAGTGTCTCTTGACCAAGCGAAGATTTTGGCGACATCGACACAGTCGCTGATTCTAAACCAAGTGGCGACAATGCCAGACGATGTTGTGGAAGCACTTGCGGGCAGGAAGGCTCGATTGACAATGTCCGGGCTACACGAGTTGACCAACCCGACGTTGGCGCGAATGTTGGCAACCGGTCGTCCGTCGTACATTTACTTGCCGTCGGTTAAGGAAATATCGGCTCAGGTGGCTCATGAATTGGCGCAAGCCCCGTGCAACTTGGTGTTGAGTGGATTGGACCAATTGTCCCGCGATGTCGCAACCGAATTGGCGACGCATCAGGAGAATGTAACCTTGAACGGTATAACATCAATTGATGAAGCCACCGCTCAGTCGTTGGCTCAACACAAAGGCAAGATCTACATGCGAAATCTAAAAGTCGTTTCTGCCGAGTCACTAAGACTGCTGGAGGGAAAGCTCGTCCGCGATTAAAACGCAGGTCGGAGTCAACTTGGTGGATCAATGTCGTCTAATGTTGATCTAAATCTCCAAGTCCGATTCTTCAAAGACGGTCCACCTTGGAAAATATCCGATCAACTTAGCAGCGAAGACGGTAGCTACTGCTACAATCAACACCTGGACGTCGTTCTGCGATCGCTGTTCGAGTGGTTGGCTGAGGTACTGAGCCCGCAGCAGGCCCGAAACTTGCTCGACACGATTCGGGTTTATGTGATGTCGGTTAATCCAGTAGTGGGAGAAGAAAAAATGAGCGAATTAGTAACTGAATTCTGGCCAGTCCAGCCCGAACCGGGCTCCGTCGCCGATCAACTTATTAAAAAGGGCGAGGCGAAAGGATTTGCGTTAGGT
>JBGSJV010000083.1:0-3337 GCA_041741535.1 Pirellulaceae bacterium | reverse complement strand
ATTA
Organism: Pirellulaceae bacterium; assembly: GCA_041741535.1. Lineage (GTDB taxonomy): Bacteria > Planctomycetota > Planctomycetia > Pirellulales > Pirellulaceae > M30B19. The sequence continues at coordinate 3,333 of JBGSJV010000083.1, read as the reverse complement.
AAGGCAACCATCGACGAGTTGGAATCTAATCCGCTGGCCGCAACGAAGGGCGCCACGTGCTTGGACTTATGCCTGGCAGTATGTGCGAAGGAACTTCCGCTCAGCTCGCTAGCCAGCTCTACTCAAGTTTCATCTCGCAACGCCAAGCCCGGCTGGACGATCAATCAACCCAACCTTCGTTTGCCGAGTATTCGTAATGCTCGTGTTCGCCTGCGGTTACTCGGTGTAAACAAAGCCCACTCGCTCAGCGAACGCGAACGGGACCTGATCGATATCCGTTGGGGGTTGTTTCAGCGATTGAGTCAATTAGCGATCCGTCAGGCAAAGAAAGATGATGGGCTGCGCAGCTACTTGCATGCTTGTGCGTTGCACGGCCAAAAACCGGCGGAGTGGCTTTTTGAGGAAGCCTTGGCACTTCTAAGCTTCAGTTCGCGGTCCCGTCCCATGCGATCCAGTAATCGAAACGCCTACGCAGGCCACTGGGGAGCACAGCAACTTGCATCGGACGCGGAACAGTACCAGATGCTGCTGCAAGGGTTTGGAGGTCATTGGCACACGATCGAAAATCCGGCCGCATTGTGTTTGGCGATCCAATTGGTGCAGAAGCATCCGGATAATCGCCCGGCAATCGACGCGATACTTCACGGTTGGACCACTCAATTCGGCGCGACCGCAGTTCACGAGATCGATATCGCCGCCCAGTTACTTCTTGTTCCGCGGGAACAATTCTCCGACTTGGCACTTCGCTTCATGAACACGGAGTATCCACCGGCCAAAATCCATCGTCGTGTGAGTTTTCTGGAAGTTGTCCTTCACATTGCACAAAGTCGTGACTTGGTCGCCGAAACGGTCCCTGTTTTGTTGGCAGCCTTTGACGCGCATTTGCTGCAAACGACGGGCCAGAACCAATGCCTGAGCGCCATGTATGCGGCCGTTTGTGACCACCTGGCCGCACGCGGTGACATGGGAACCGCGCGGACAGCGATGCGTGACTTAGGTTTCCGACTTTTGGGTCCGACCGACCAGGAACAGATCAAACGCCTCGCACAATTCCGGAACAACACCGCCAAGCCAATTCATCCACGGCAATTCTCTGCGGAAATGGCCGTTCACAATTTCCAAGTCGGCATGACTCATCTCGTAACGGTTGCCGCTGCCGAAATTGGCAACAACCCAAGAATAAGCAACAATCCCGAGCGTTTGCCTCAAACCTGCAACCCTCGCGGGTTAGTCATGATCTTCGAAGAACGGCGACGCCTTGGATTCGACGATGCGGCTTCGTTCGGCAAGTATTTTGCAGGCATGATGCGGGCTCAAGACTCGTTTGATTCCTTGGCCGACGCCTACGGTGAGTTCACATTTTGGCACGATGTACAGCGCTTCGATTTCTCGATTCCTCTGACGACCGGTGCCGAACCACCCCGGAGTCTGTGGTACCGATTCGCCAGCGAGCTAGAGTTCAAGAAGCCGTATTTAAAATTTCAATTCTTGACGCTCTTGGCATCACGTCGAAACAGTCGCTTGGGTGATCGACTGCTGGCCGCTTGGCTGAAGCGAACCACCAAGGGACTGCCTCGCTCGCTCGTCTTGGAGGCCTTGGAGCCGGACTTGGAGACGATCCAAGCCATGCCCGCCGAGCGTTTGCGAGAGATCGCTGACTTTGTCGATCAGTTCGCCAAACACGAGTACCACCCGTTGCTCCCCAGGCAACTTTCGGATCGAGGCCGGCAATGTTACGAGTTGCTGCAACCTTATTTGGGGGAACACGCGGAACGGCAACGCAAACTCCTGCTAGAACGCCCCGACTGGAATAACACAAGTGTTCCCGATTCGGCCGTTTCCGATTGGTGCGGCGAATACCTAACACCGCTTTTATTGGAAGACCCACAACGCTTTTTGCTTTGCTTCCGTCAGATCATCAACTCTCGTCAGAGCAACAGCTGGAAGACCGGAACCCCCATCACAACATTGCCTTCGTGCTGTGCTGGAACTCGATGATTGCGCTAACGCCATTCCCGCGACCTTGCAGATTATCTCCGATGCGAACTCGGGAAGTTATGATTGCTTGGAGCTGCTCGAATGGCTGATGGTTCGCCGGTTCAAGCCACTTGCCGACAGCGAGTCCTTTCGGAACGATCCCGAGACAGCTCGCGATCACTTCCTGAGCATGAACGCACAACTAGCCAATTGGCCAACCGATGACTTGAAAGCCCACTACTTTGTGCCGTTCACCGTGTTTGTGTCGCAGTTGGAGGACCACCAGCGGCAGGCGATTCGCGAGTGGCTGCAGTCCAGCCATAGTCAAACGCTTGAACCCCTCATGGCGGAACAATGGTTGATGGCCTTGGATTTGGCAGCGGCATTAGCGGCGGCTTCCTCGGTCGAGCCAACAGAGCCCCCCATCACACTCGCTCAGGCCCGGGATCGCTTGTTGACCCACGTCGGGAACGACAATAGCAACATGAACTATCGTTGCGCAACCAGCCTGCTCTGGCTGTACAGCAATCGTGACTGGACCAACCCGTCAGCAGCAACGTGCTGCAACGTCCTGCAGCGAGTGGTCGAACAGGATCATCCTAGCAATCCCGCTTGGACGAATCGCTTGCTTTGGCAATGGTCCAAGTTGCAGGATATTCATTCGATTGCAAAGGTTGCGAATGGTTTGGTCGAGGCGAATTGCTCAAGCTTCACGCGAACTTATGTCAACTTACTTGACGTTGAGCGAACCGCTGCCGTTATGACGCTTCTGTATCGATGGGATCGACGGGCTGAATTGGCGAAATTGATGCGTGATTGTCGCAAGAGTGAACTATTGGTACATGTACAAGCCTGTGCGATCCAGGCGGGACATCACGAAGTGATTCTGCAACAACTTCCCCAGACTCTTGCCGACTCGACCGTGTGGCGAAATTGGGACGAGTACTTCGACACACCGTTTGATCGGACAATCGAATTCAACGAACAATTCGCAGCCGAACTAAAACTATTTCTATCCAAGATCGAGGACCCAGGCACACGGTTGCTGGCCGAAGTCTATTTCTCGTCGGTCCCCGACCCGATCGAGAGTCCCGAACCCGGCACCGAGCCACGCCCGCTCCGTCTCCATCGCTTGGCCGAACAATACCCGACCACGACGTTCGGCAGCTTCCACGAGAAATTCCAAGCGCGTCGCATCTTGTCACGCTTTGGCAAGCTGTGAAGCATTTTTTCTGGTCAAAACAGGCCCGAATGGGCCGAAACAGGTGCGCCTGTGAAGCTGTTTGATTGGTCGGGTGCAAGTCCCGACATAGGCTGGTCTGAGCCTATTAACTGAAAGTAACTGCGTTCTTGAAA
>JBGSJV010000082.1:0-82424 GCA_041741535.1 Pirellulaceae bacterium | reverse complement strand
GCGGGCCTGAAGGTGGCGGACCAGGTGCAGGTGGCGGACCAGGTGGTCCGGGTGGTGGTCGACCCGGAGGTGGCCCAGGTCGCGGGCCAAGTGGCGCAGGCGGTGGACCAAATGCGGATGCCTCGGCTGCCAAGAGTCAACCCTAGTTCGACCTCGTACATGTCTCTAGCGAACATTGTCTCCCGCGAAGGCCGCAGCCAGTGAATCAAGTTGCCACTCCCGCTCCAACTCGCACGGCCAATGCGGTCGAAATTCATGAATTGCAGAAGCACTATGTGCTGAAGAGTGAAACGGTGCGGGCATTGCGGGGCGTCTCGTTTGATGTCCCACAAGGTGATTACGTAGCAATTATGGGACCCTCGGGTTCCGGCAAAAGCACGTTGTTGAATTTGTTGGGATGTTTGGACAAACCCACAAGTGGCAGCTTTATGCTGGGAGACGATAACGTCGCTCTAATGAGTGACGACCAACGCTCGGAGATTCGGTCCAAGCGAATTGGCTTTGTGTTTCAGTCGTACAACTTGATCCAGCAATTGACAGTGGTGGAGAACATTGGAGTCCCGTTGTATTACCAAGGCCGCAACGATCGCGAAAGCACCAAACGTTGTATTGATTTAGCGAAAATGGTTGGGTTGGGTGAGCGATTGGACCATCGTCCCAACCAACTTTCCGGTGGACAACAACAACGTGTCGCCATTGCCAGGTCACTCGTTAATGACCCTTATTTCATTTTGGCAGACGAGGCGACAGGTAACTTGGATTCGGTAACGACCGAAGAGATCTTGCGGATGTTTCAACGCTTGAATGAAGAAGGGCGAACAATCATCATGGTTACCCACGAAGACGAAGTCTCCGTGCATGCCAAGCGGATTATTCGTCTGAAAGATGGCTTGATTCAAAGCGATGTTCGCAGTGAAAACCGAGTCGTCTACGATTTGTCGAAGCCGGTCGTGCGTCGAACGGAGGACTAGGTTTTATCCTAAAAGGGGGCTGATCCTTTTGAAGGGCATGCAAGGGCCTGGACCGCGGGCGTGACCGGAGTGGGTCCCGGTTTAGGACACAGCCTGAAAGTTGCTGCGAATGGGGGGCCGCCGGATGGAGGTAGGCAATTAGTTGCCTGCGTATCTTGTCGACGCGAGAATGAATCTTGGAGTAAGAATAGACAGCTATGATTTGGTTCCGGACTTGGAAATTAGGCGTCAAGAGTTTGTTGCTTCACCCGATGCGGTCTATTTTGACCGTTTTGGGTATCTTTATTGGTGTTGCCAGCGTGATTGCGTTGTTGGCCATCGGTGAGGGCATCAGTCGAAAGGCCCAAGAGCAAATCGAAAACTTGGGGGCGCAGAACATCATGGTGCGCTCTATCAAACCGCCGGACGATGGCTCGGGTAACTTTGGCGAAATCAAACCGTACGGCCTGACCAGGATCGAAAAGGATCTAATGGAGCGTACGATTCCGACGATTGACTCGACCGTTTCAATTCGCGAAATGCCAATGCGGTTCACCTATTCTGGAAACGCAAACATCAAGCCGATGGATGGTCGGTTGGTCGGTTGCTCCCCCGCATATCGGGAAGTTGTTGGGCTGAAAATTGATCGCGGACATTTTTTTACCGATGTCGAAAACGACAGCGCCACACCGGTGTGCGTTATTGCCGCTCAGTTGGCAGGACGTTTATTCCCCTCGGAAGACCCGATTCAAAAGTTGGTTTTTTTGCCCGAAGAGAATGTCTATTATCGAATCATTGGTGTCTTGAAGCACAAGGAGGCCACGGCCGCGATTGGTGGTTCCTTATCGGCACAAGATTTTTCCATGGATGTTTACATTCCCATCAAGACCATGCAGGGCCAATTTGGTGACACGCGGCAGAAACGGACGGGCGGTTCGTTTACCGCTGAGATTTTTGAACTATCTCAAGTGACTGTCCGTGTTCGCAACGTGGCCGACGTTCCCAAGACGGCGCGGTTGATCGAGACCACGTTACGTCGCTCGGATCCGTTGCGGGAAGATATTGCCATGGTGGTGCCTTACGAACTGTTGGAGCAGGCCAAGGTGACCAAGTTGATGTTCATGATTTTCATGGGCATGATTGCGGCAATTAGCTTGGTCGTCGGTGGAATTGGGATTATGAACATTATGCTCGCAACGGTAACCGAGCGAACGCGCGAGATCGGAATCCGCCGAGCGTTGGGTGCCAAGCAGCGGGACATCATTCATCAGTTCTTGGTTGAAACGGTCGTCTTGAGTGTGGTCGGCGGGGTCACTGGGATTGTCGTAGGATTGTTCTGTCCGATCGCGATTCAAGGCTTACGAACGGGCTTGGAGACGTTTTTTCCAGCCATGTACGCAGCCATTCCCGAACAAATCAAAGACATGACACCTGAAATCGTTCCTTCTTCCGTACCATTGGCATTTGGAATTAGCGTGATCGTCGGTGTGGTTTTCGGGCTGTACCCGGCGATGCGAGCGGCTAAAATGGATCCAATCGAAGCCTTGCGGCACGAGTAGCTTCCGTCTGGTCTTTCGGCCACACGTCCGCACCGCAAGTCTCGATGGCGGCGCGGTGGATTTCCATAGGTTGGCCCTGAGGGTACGACACCCTGGCCTTGTCGTGAGAGAATTTTGCTCACGGCGTCTGGGAATCCGATGGGAGCCGCCAATCCTTTTCGCAGGCTCTTTTCACAAGGTGGCGGCTTTTTTATGTTCGTGGAAAATCCATTTACCATCGTGATCCTGGGTGTGATCGCCTGCCTAACTCCGTTGATCTTGTGGACGCATACGGGACATTCGCGTTGGCTGAAGCTGTTGCTGTTTGGCATTTGCTTTTTTGGTGGAATGTTGGGTTTCGAGCGATGGTACGAAACCGACCGCGAGTCGCTGTACCGGACGATTTACGAATACCGTGATTTGGTTCGCCGTAACGACATTGCCGAATTGTTGGAACACCTACATCCAGATCGGCGTGCGCAGGTCAGCATTGACTTGGGGGAATTCCAGTTCCTTGATTGCAATGTTTCCCAATTGTCGCGACAACCCGTCATGACAAAAGAAGACGGCCGGGTTATCGCAGAAATGGAGTTCTTGGCGACCGCTCGAGTCGAAGAGTTTGGCACGGCTGGCCCGATCCGAATTCGCTTGCGGATGGAAAAGACGGGGCCCGGTACGTGGATGGTCATTGACGTCTTTAATGCGCGTCTAGGCGAAAAAGAATTCGAAAATTCGTTCCGACATCTTTAGATTTGGTGCTTCATGGTACTGGGCTGAGCATTGGTCGTACCCTAACGCATGTGCCGATTTTCGGGGTTCTCGTGAGGTTTTCGCCTCAAGCCAATTGAGAAAATGTCAAGTTTCTCTTCGCTGACGCGACGGGCGAACCTATCTGTACGAGTAGGTTTATTGCCGGAGTTCCGCGCGTTCGCAATTCGAGAGAAAACGATGTCGCACACTTTCAACAACGATCCAAGTTTATTATCCAAAGACGACCTGTTGGACCAAATGTTGTCCCGTTTGTGCCAGGATTCGTTAGGGCAAACCGGTGACGTCGAGCAGGTGGACACGTCGCTGGCCGCGATTCAAGAAGTTCCCGACGGTTGGTTCGAAGTCCAACAACGCCAACAGATGGAAGAAACGGGTGCGGTGGAAGAGACGCCGTTTTTCCCAGAGGCTCCAAAAACCTTCGCGGAATCGGGGCTGAATCCTTTCATGTTGGAGTCCTTGATTCTGAAGTTCTTCGCCGCAAATGCCGACGCCAAGATTCGGAAATGCGCGAAGCAGCTTAACTTGGCCTACGGGATCGTGGAGTCATTCGTAAAAAAACTGAAGGATCAGCACAAACTCGAGTTTGTCAGCACCGACTTGGTGAATGACTACGCCTGTCGACTGACGGATTTTGGTCGTGACGCAACCCAGAAGCTCAAGGAGCACTGCACGTATTTCGGTTCGGCCCCGGTGGCGCTTCGAGATTACATCGATGCGACAAATCGACAGGCCATTAGCAAGTCCAAGCCCGACCCCGCACGACTGCGTTTTGCATTTCAAGACTTGTCTGTCAACCTTGAGACGCTCGAGCGAATTGGTCCAGCGGTTAACTCGGGTCGAGGAATGTTTCTATACGGAGCGGCCGGTAACGGTAAAACGAGTTTGGCCGAGCGAATTAGCTTGGCGTTTGGTGAATTGATTTGGATTCCACGGGCCATTTTCGTGGACGAAGAGGTGATCCGAGTTTACGATCCGCTGCTGCACGAGGCCGTCCCGATTCGGCCCGAAGAAGGGATCGAATCCTCACTTTTGGACAACCGTTGGGTGCGGATTAAACGCCCGACCATTGTTGTCGGTGGTGAATTGAAATTGGAATCCTTGGACATCACGTTGAATAAGAACACCGGTGTCAGCGAGGCGCCGTTACAAATGAAGGCCAATTGCGGCGTGCTCGTGATTGACGACTTTGGGCGACAAAAGTGTTCGGTGGATGAACTGCTCAATCGCTGGATTGTGCCGTTGGAGAAGCGATGCGACTTCTTGAATACGGTTGCTGGTAAGAAGTTATGCATTCCGTTTGAACAGTTGGTTGTATTCTCCACCAACTTGGAACCCAAAGACCTCGTGGACGAGGCGTTTCTTCGCCGAATCCCGTACAAGATTGAAGTCGGCGACCCAACCCGCGACGAATTCCTGGCGATTTGGAATAAGATCCTGAAGAGCAAAGGGATCCCAGAGAACCCCGAAATGTTCGAACGTTTGATGCAATTTTATCAAACCGCGAAGCGTCCCATGCGTATGTGCCACCCGCGTGACTTGATCGCTCAGATCGAAAATTACGCGACCTATCATCGAGCGAACCCGACCGTTACCGAACGCAGTTTGGAGTTGGCGCTAAGCAACTACTTCTCGATCATGTAGTGGTCGGTTTGTAGTCGAGCGGCACACAACGTGTTCTCTAGCAGCATGGCCACGGTCAGAGGGCCGATTCCACCAGGAACCGGTGTAATGGCTGAGGCCTTTTGTTGGCATGAGTCAAAGTCGGCGTCACCTACCAACCCGCCTTCTGTTCGATTGATTCCTACGTCGATTACCACAACGCCGGGACGTAGTTGTTCGCCGCGAATCATTTTCGGTTGGCCAACAGCCGCGATCACAATGTCCGCTTGACTTAGAACCTGATCCAAGTTGTTGCTCCGTGAATGACAAATGGTGACCGTGGCATTGGCGTAGTCCGGACCAAGTGGACCATGTTTCTGTACCAACAGCGCGGCCATGGGCTTGCCAACAATCTCGCTCCGACCTACCACGACCACATGTTTCCCGGCCGTCGTCAGTTGATAGGCCCGTAAGATTTGCAGGACGCCATGTGGAGTACAAGGCAAGAATCTTGGACGTTCCTGGACCAAACGACCAACATTATCCGGGTGAAAGCAGTCGACGTCTTTGTCTGGATTGACCGAGTCCAAAATCTCCTGAGTATTTAAATGCCGAGGCAGTGGCAATTGAACCAGGATGCCGTGCACCTGAGGATCCACGTTTAATTCAGCGATTGTCTGCAGCAAGGCAACTTGGGCCACGTCGTCAGCCAGCCTTACCAAGCGACTATCAATGCCCACCGACTGGCACGCCGTTTGTTTGTTCCGGACGTAAACTTGGCTCGCCGGATCATCACCAACCAAGACGGCTGCCAAACAAGGCTGGACTCTTCGTTCTGCCACGAAATCGGCGACTTGTTTCGTCAGTTGAGCGCGAATTGCCGCCGCTGTCTTTTTACCATCAAGTATGATCGCCACTTCAAGTCCTAACTGTTCGGATTGTTCGGTTCAAAGACATTGCCACGCAATTGCGATTGTATTGTCGAACTTTGATTTCGGGGCACCACGCTTTGGCAAGTGTTGTTACTTCTGAATTTAGGTTTGACAAAGCGTTAGAGGCCCAGGCTCTTCTTCCATTCGTCAATCTGTTGTTGCACGTGATGAGGAGCGGTCGATCCATAGCTTTGAAACGCTTGAATGGCATTTTCAGTGCCCAAGACATCGTAGACGCCCTCGTCCAGTGTATTGTCCAGTTCCTGAAACGCCGCCAAGGGTAGTTCGCGCAATTGAAGCTTTTGTTTCATTGCCGAACGAACCAGGCTACCCACGGTGTGATGGGCTTGTCGTTGCGGCAAACCTCGCTTGATCAAGAACTCCATCAAAGTAGTCGCGTCCAAATACCCATCTTCCAGCCGAGACTTGATTGACTCCGTTTTGAGATGACTGCCAGCGGTTACCGGTATGGCCAACTCCAAACACGCCTCGACCGTTTCGAACGAATCAAAGAGCGGTTGTTTGTCCTCTTGCAAGTCACGGTTATAGGCCAGCGGCAGACCCTTCAGCAAAACAATTGCCTGTTGCAAGTTGCCAATCACTCGGGCCGATTTTCCACGGATCAACTCGATTGTATCGGGGTTGACCTTTTGAGGCATGATCGACGATCCCGTGCAGAAAGCATGCGGTAACGCCAGAAAATCAAACTCGGTTGTCGACCACAAGATCCACTCTTCTGCCCAAGTGCTCAGATGCAGCATGATCGTTGTCAAGCAGAACGCGGTCTCCAAAACGAAGTCGCGATCACTGGAAACATCCAGGCTGTTGGCCATCACCTCTTCGAATCCCAACATGCGAGCCGTCGCATGCCGATCGATGTTGAGCGAAGTTCCCGCCACGGCGGCCGCTCCCAACGGCGAGCGGTTGACGCGATGGCGACAATCTCGCAATCGCTCCCGGTCACGCTCAAATTTTTCACAATACGCCAACCAATAATGAGCCGCCAAGACGGGCTGCGCGCGTTGCGTGTGGGTGTAGGCAGGAATGATCACGTGCAAATCTGCGGAACATCGTTGGACAAACGCTTTTTGCAGTTCTAGCAGCAGTAGGTCGATGCGATCAATCGAATCCCGAATCCAAAGTCGAAAGTCGGTCGAGATTTGATCGTTGCGACTGCGAGCCGTATGGAGCTTTCGTCCCACGTCGCCCAAGCGATCAATCAGGGCTTGTTCGACATGCATGTGGATGTCTTCCAGTTCGGCTCGTAACGGGATTTCACCGCTTTGGATCTGTCCGCCGATGATTTCCAATTCACGGCAAATTGCAGCCGATTCTTCTTCCGTTAGGATTTCTTGAATGGCCAACATTTTGGCATGGGCAATCGAGCCATTGATGTCTTGCAGGACCAGCCGATGATCGAAGCTGATACTTTCCGAGAACTTCTCCAGGCGGCGATCAACTTGTTCGGCAAATGCGCCGCTACGACTTGGACTTGACACTTTGAGCACTTTCAAAGGGGACGACTATTGAGACCCATCTGAGAATCCATCTGGCTATCACGGTCCTATTATGCGCCGGTTCCACGGCTTCGCCAATCGGCACCTACCAGACGGCAAATATCAAAAAATATTCGACACAAGTGCTACGCGATCAATCCGGTGTTTGTAGTAATGAACGGTACAATCGGGCGTAGCCGTCGATCATGGCTTGTGGATCAAAAACGGCGTGCAGTCGTAACGAAGCTCGGTCCGCGCGCGCTTTTGCCCCAACCGGGTCGTCCAATGCGGCCGCCATTTGTTTCGCAATCGCAATTCGGTCGCCGACCGGGCAGATATAGCCGTGGTCGCCGTCGGGGACCAAGTCGCGATTGCCCGGTATATCGGTGACGACCGCCGGTATCTGCCAATGCATGGCCTCCATTAGCGAATTGGATTGCCCTTCGTATTCACTTACCAAACAAAATAAATCGCTAGCCTGCAGCAACGAGTTGGTTTCCTTAAGATGCCCAACAAAATGCACTCGGGTATCAACCTTGGCCTCGAGTGCGAACTGCTGGAGTCTTTGACGCTCAGGGCCATCACCCGCGATGACCAAGTGCACGTGGTCGTATTTGCAGTTCAATAGGTCGATGGCCCAGATCAAGTCTTTCAAACGCTTCTGCGGCCACAAACGAGCTAATGATGTCGCAATCACGGCGTCCGGCGACAGGCCTAATCGCTCGCGCCAGTGTTGTCGGGAATAAGGGTCGACCGCGCCTTGTGGCAGACTACCATTGGGAATGACATGAAACTTGTCGCGACCGACTCGGTGACGCTGATAGAAATCGACAACTCCTTGGCTGTTTGTCACATAGGCCGTGGTCCAGCGATCAAGGCAGCGATCGATCATGAAATGAAACTCGGACTTCCACTGGTCCACGCAGCGTTCCCCAGCGACTCGGCGGTTGATTCCCGCCAATTTCGCAGCCAAGCGTCCGTAACTATTGGCAGCGAAGATCCAAGTATGGACCAAGTCAGCAGGCGTACGTTTTAGCTCACGATACAACGACCAGAACGAAAACGGATCAAATTTGAATCGTTTGCCAATGACGCTTACCGGAATCCCATGCTGGTTCAAATAATCGTGCCAGGGTCCTCCGGACGTTAAGGCGATGACGCGAACCTCAAACTCCGACTTCGGCAAGCCAACTGCCAAAAGGCTCATTTGCTTTTCAGCTCCTCCTTGAACCAGTGTCGGAATGATCATCGTGATCTTGGCGGGCATCCGATTTCCTCTTTCAGTTGGAGGAGTAACTGCTCGTACCGCTGTAGCGTGTCACGTTCGTTGTAACGGAGCAATAATTCTGTGCGTTGTTGCAAGACTTGCAATCTAGCCGACTCTGGATGGTCCAAGATTTGAAACGCGTGCTCCCACCACTGTTCCAAATGGCGTGGCAAGACTTGGTTCCACAGGGTTTGGTCATTGGACCCGCCATTAACGAGTTGCATCACGCGGTCCGTACCCGGCGATTGGGCAACCAAACTTGGAGTGCCGACAGCAACTCCCGCCAGCCACTCGAAGTCTTGACGTCTCTCTAATTGAGGTCGGACGATCATGTCGGCGGCAGAATACAAATCACTCAAGTCACTGAATATCCCTGGGAATATGATTCTGTCTTCCAGTCCGGACTCGTTTGTTTGTCGCCATAACCCGTGAATTGCTGCCCCGTCTCCCGTGACCCATGCGCAAACGCCCGGACGTCGCTCGCATAGCCCAGCGAGCATTTGCCACATCCATTGAGAATCCGGGCCAGGCAAACAGTGACCATGGTAGACGATCAGAGGCTGCACACAATAACGTTCGAAACCCGCGCGCGACTGGCAAATCGCGGTTCGTAGTCTTCGGCGTTCTTCAATTGTCCGCACGTTTGAATTTGGTATCCCAAGTCCCCAGGCTGCAACCGTGGCCTCGGCATTTCGTTGTCGGACGCCCCAAACGGATTCGGTATCGGGAACCGTCCAGTACTTCCGAGTCAACCAGTTCGATCTTCGTGGAACGCTTCCGCTCCGTACAGCAGTTCCTTCTCGTTTTTCTTTTGCTGGAGTGTCCAGCAGTTGACCGAGTGGCGAGAGTTTGCCGGATTCAAAAAACGACAACATACTGGGGCGACCAAGTTGATCGGCGACTTGGAACAAATATTGACCGCCGTCCAGCACCTCACAGACGACCAGCAAATCCCATTGATCAGGATTGCGTTCTAACCATTGGGCAACTCTTTGGCCCAACGATTTGCGACCAAACATGCTCCACGAATCAAGTCCAAAGCGGCGAACTGGGATGTCGCGGACCGTAATTTCTTCCGGCCACAAATGATCCACTTGAGCGGTTAAGACCGAGACCTCGTGGCCTTGTTGGCGTAAAAAACGAGCTACGGTATCCAAAACGATACTGGCCGCTGAAATCAGCGGCCAGTATCGTTCTATAACAAAAGTAACTCGCATGGCGGAGGTGACTCAGCCTAATTAGCTTCTTGCGCCAGTCTTGACTGGTTTTGCCGGCTTGATCTCTTTTTCCGGTTCGTCTTCGAAGCCTTCGTATTCGGCTTCCAAGACTTCCGTGTCCAACGAAATAACAGGTGGACGAGTAACGGCTTTATCGATCCCGGCGATCGGCAAAACGTCATTCAAGTTCTCGCTCAAGGTCTGAACGATTCGTTCGCGAGTCATGCCACCAAACTGACCAGAACCTGGGCAAGCGGCCAAAGGACCTTCGTAATTGATTTGGTTCAACACCCGCAGGATCTGAACCGTAAACGACTTGTCATCAACCTTCAAAAGCTGGCGATTCTTCGATCTTGCATTTTCCGGGGTCAAGTCGCTTGGGAAATCAGCAAATCTGGCGGCAACAATTTGGTTCGCCGACAATCGAGCCAGCATCTCGGTGGTCCCCCCACCCAAATGCCAGTGCCACGAATCCAACATCAGTCCAACGTTCGACTTTCCGACCATCTTGATCAGAGTCAAAAGTTCATCCACGGTCGTGATAAACTTGTTTTCGTAGCGTTTGGCAGCTTCGGCGGTTGCATTAAAGGCCAATCCGATCCGGAGACCACAGCCAGCTACCATGTCAGCAACTTCGCCAATTCGCAACCGATACCGTTCAAAATTCTCTTGAAATGGCAGGCTGCTACTGGCAGGAATATTGATATAAGCGCGCGTGGCATTTAATTCCGTACAAATCTGAATCATGACTTCCAGTCGCGACAAACTCGCCTTGAACTTGTCATTATCAGCCCGGAAATCGATCGGAAGTTCAAAGCAGCCGATTTGAAGAGACTTTTCGGCAGCCAGCAAGTACTGACAGGCGAACTGTTGGCTGATCTCCACGGCTCGACCAACCATGTCGTTCATGTCGACATCCAACCCGCGGTACCCAAAAGTTAGGGCCAACTCAATCATTTCGTTTTGACGCCCGGAAACTCCCAGACCTTCGCCGACCAAATTCTTAAACACCGAATACTCCCAATTTTGAACAAAACCGTTTCCATCGCCCGTCCCGCGAAATTTCTCCTTCGCTGACGGATCGTCCCCAGGTGCCCCCAGCTGGGAAGCTCGAGATTATCGGCCTGAATGAATAAAATTTCAAGGTGATCAGACGGAAAATCAAGGCGACTGGAGGTGAAATTCAAAATAGTGAGACGTGAAATCAGTGTGGCGAGAGTCGTGACTCGCCATTCGGCGGGGCAGAAAGAACGTGCTCGGCAGAAAATTGGCGAACAACCCAGAGAAAACTGGAGAGTAAAAGTGGGCGATGAGGGACTCGAACCCCCGACATTCTCGGTGTAAGCGAGACGCTCTAGCCAACTGAGCTAATCGCCCTTTTCGAAACGGGAGGCAAGTCCCGCCAAAGTAGGGACGCGTAATGTAGCGGCCTAGTTCACTTGTTGTCAAGAACTTTTGGGGTACGCCTTGTCAAAAAGTTGGGAAATACCCATACTGGGCGGCTGTTTCAGGATCCCAAATCGACTTTCAACCCGAAAACGTCCCCAATCCGTGGGGCACGGCTCTCGGGTATTGAATCTGGAGTACCGTACCGTATGAACGAAGCTGTCATTGCCGAACTACGCGAAATTGTTCTGCACAATGGCTCTTTTGGCCCCAACGAAATCGAACGAATCAAACGCCGGATTTGCGACGATCACACGCAGTTTACCCACCTGAGGAACATGGTTTCCGAGTTGGAGCAACAAGAGGAGCGGTCGCCTGCCTCCGCCGTACGGTTGGGGGTTTGTTACTACCTGATGGGACGCTACCAAGCGGCCATTGATACGCTAAAGCAGTCCGATAACGGAGCGTTGGCGTTTATGTATCAGGGCAAGAGCTGTTTTGCCTTGAATCAATTCGCAAATGCAATCAAAGCTTACGAAGCGGCCGCTTTGGCTGGTTACTCCAATGACCATTGTCGTTTGGCGATCGCGGAAACCAAGCGGTACACGGGGCAAATCGAAGAAGCCATGACGATCCTGGACGATATGTTCGGCCCGATCGAACAGACGGCGGAATACTTGTACCAACGAGCCGCGACGGTGGCTGCGACGGGTCGAAATCCGGGCGAAGTCGTTCGACTTTACGAACGAGCGGTCGATGTCGATCCTCGTCACGCCGGTGCGTTGTTTGGGTTGGCCTTGGAAAATGACCGCAACGGCAATGATGGGAAAGCAATCGAGCTGTACCAACGCGCGGCCGCCGTCTTCCCGACCAATGTTGGAACTTTGCTGAACTTGGGGATTCTGTACGAAGATCACGATCAATACGATCGCGCCCGACGCTGCTACGAACGAATCCTGGAAGTCTATCCTGGCCACAGCCGCGCTCGACTGTTCCTGAAAGACGCCAACGCATCTGGGCACGAATTTGATTACGAAGAGATTCGCCAAAAAGAAAAGACCGCCCAAAAACTCAAGATCCCCATTGCTCAATTCGAATTGTCGGTTCGCAGCCGCAATTGCCTCAGTCGAATCGAGCTCATCACTTTGGGCGATTTGACCCGAGTAACGGAAGCCGAGTTGTTGGGAAACAAGAATTTCGGCGAAACAAGTTTGATCGAGATCCGCGAAATCATGTCGTCTCAAGGCTTGACAATTGGCATGTATGCCCATGAAAAATCCGTCGCCGAAGAGCCCATCGACACCAGTCATTTGTCGGCAGACGAACAAGCCATGTTGGATCGCCCTGTATCCGATCTCAATCTGTCCGTTCGTGCTCGCAAGTGCATGACGCGATTGGGGATCAATACGATCGGCGAACTTGTGCGGAAATCAGGCGACGATCTGTTGGAGTGCAAAAACTTCGGCGTGACCAGCTTGGTGGAAGTTCGCGAAAAACTCGAGCAGATTGGTCTCAAGCTCCGCGGCGAGTAACGCCTCGCAGGGAGTAGCGCTCCGCAGGGCGGACGACCAACGAACACGAACAAGCAAGGGCCGCTTCGCCCTTGCTTTTTTTTCTGATCAAACGGAGACGTTGTGTGAATAAGTGGGTCCCCATCACCTTGTGGCTGTTGGTGTTGGTCTTGGGCTTTTGGGTTTGGAATCAACGTCGCTTGGCCAGCCTGGCGGAAAACATCGATCCAATCATGGAAGGTACCACGGACGGTCGGCTCTTTGTCGATGTTCCATGGAAGCACTTGCCTGCCGTCGGCGATGTTCAGTTGAAGGATCAACACGGGGCAACATTTAGCACAGCCGCCAACATGGGGCGGCCGTTTTTGGTTAACTTTTTCTTTTCCACGTGCCCCACGATTTGCCGCCAATTCAACGGCCAAATGCAGGAACTAGCCGGTCAATTCAAGAATACCGATGTCATGCTCCTCAGTATTACGGTCGATCCGGAAACGGATTCTCCTGAGTTGCTGCGGAAATACGCGGACTCGTTTTTGGCCGACCACGACCAGTGGAAGTTTTTGACTGGGCAACCGTACCAGATCAACGAAACGGGCAGGCGAGTTTTTCACGTGCCTCTGGAAAAAGCGACTCACACCGAAAAGATCTTTCTGGTCGATCGTTGGGGGCGAATTCGCGATTGGTTTGACTGGAACGATGCTGAGGAATTGGCTCGATTGAAGGATACCGTGCAAGAGGTACTGGCAGAGACCGTTCCGCCGATCGATCGACAAGTCCACACGCGCTACGCATTGGCGGGCGGCTTTGCGGATCGTTGGAGTCGCGAAGAGTGGACCGCCGAGTTCAAACTGAACGACGCGGATGGGCCTGTATTTTATTCGCGGGATTTGGTCGGCAAAGTTTGGCTGGCGTCTTTTTTCTTTTCGTCGTGCCTAGGTATCTGTCCACAAATGAATCGGCATTTGGCCACCTATCAGACACGGCTTACTGAAAAGTCGGTGCCCCTGATCAGCATTTCGACGAAGCCCAAGGAAGACACCGTGACGGTGTTGAAAGAATACGCTCGGCAATATCGAACGCCTGGCTCCGATTGGCGTTTCCTGACCGGTGACGAATTACTGGTCACGCGGATTGGCAGCGAGTTCTTTCGCGCGGCATCGAGCCCGGACCATCATTCATCGCACGTGTATTTGGTCGATCGTTGGGGGAATGTTCGAGGGAGCTTTGATTGGCAAGTCCCTGAACAAGAGGCGGCGATGTGGGAGTGGATCGACAAGTTACAGGGAGAGAATCGCCCGCCCACTTCCCTCGACCGAGTCTATCCCCCGGCTGTTCCTCTGCCCACCCAAGAAGATGCAGCGGATGAGAGTTAGGGCTTAACTCCTCGACGAAACGATCGATTTATTCGTCGTGTTCTGTACTTGTCGTTAGCGAATCATCCACAAGGTGTTATCGATTGCGTTTGCGCATTTCGCGTTGGATATCTTTCTGGGCATCGCGTTTCTTGAGGTCTTCGCGTTTGTCGTGATCTTGTTTGCCGCGACCGACTCCCAACAGCACCTTGGCGATGCCTCGTTCATTGAAGTAGACTCGCAGCGGCACCAAGCTGTAGCCTTTTTCCGTCGTCCGAGCGGACAGTTTTAGCAACTCGGTACGATGCACCAATAGCTTCCGAGCTCGCAACGGGGCGTGGTTCATGTAACTGGCTTGCGGATACAGGCCAATGTCGGCTCCGACCAAGAACAGTTCTCCGTCCCTCACGTGCGCATAGGCCTCGTCCAGTGCCATTTTGCCATCGCGTAGGCTTTTGACTTCGCTGCCGTGCAGGATAATGCCACACTCCAGCTTTTCCAAAATCTCGTACTTGTGCGTGGCTTTGCGGTTATCGACCACAACTTTCTCGCGCGAGTCGTCCTTCTTCTTTTCCTTCGACTTTGCCATAGATCGACGACCGCAAACTACTAAAGAATCTCGCAAACCAGAACTCGCCCAGACCGTCGTTAGAATAGTGCTTCAAGGCAAATAGTCAACTCTGCCAACGGTCGAATGCCAAATGCGGGGGTCAATGGCCAAATTGCGGTGATTTGTTTTCCAGCAATTGCCGTACCTCTCCTTCCGATAGCCCCAGTTGCTTCTCGAGGGTCGCTCTAGTTGCCGCGACCGAAAACACCGGATAGTCACTGGCGAAGAGAAATTTGCCGATGCCAATCGTTTTCATCAAATTCGATAGTTCGACACAGGCTTCGTCGGATGTTGGCGTTCCCTCGGGAGAGTCTGGAGGAATAATCGCGCCGGAGAGGTCAAAATACAGCTTCATCTCGCGGAGCTCTGCCGATTCCTTCGCCACCTGAGCAAAACCACGGAGCACGTTGGCCGAGGAACTGTTGAATCCTCCGACGGAACCGAGATGGGCCAAATACAATTCCAGATCTGGATGCGGCTGAATGACTTCGGACCAGAACGCCAACGATTTCAAAAGGTCAACTTCCTCTCCTGCGGTCCAGTGTAAGAGCACTGGAACCCGGTTTTCTGCTGCCCATGCCAGAACCTGATGGAGGCTCGCGGCATGCATCCGATTGTCCAAGTTCATTTCACATGTCGGCAAATGCAGTTTCAGTCCGGTCAAGTTCGGGTTCGCTCGACAGCGTCGCAGTTCCTCAAACGCGTATTCTCGTAGTGGGTTGACCGAGTAAAAACCGATAAACCGAGACGGCGACTTGGCGACCGAGATCGCCACGAAGTCATTCTCGGCCGCAACCAAACGTCGCTCCAGTTCCGGAGTCGAACAAATCGGTCGAAAGTCATCGCTGGAATACAGATGGGCCATCGAAATCAGAAAAGCTCCTGCCACGTTTTCTTGTTTGACAATCTGCTCCGGATCGCTATACGACGGATCGGGCCGACTGAACGTCATGCCCAATGATTTCCAATCAGAAATCAATTTTGGACTCAGCACATGGACGTGGTGGTCATAGATCAACGACGGTGCGGTTTGAGCGGCAGCCGTCCCTAAGCTTAGGCCGACCAAGGCCCCGCCAATAAACAATGCAATTGACTTCCGCAGATTCTTTTTCATTTGGATGCTCCTCAGACTAGGCTTTGTCGCAAAATGGGTCTGACCGTCTCCAGGCGTGTCTTCCTGTCCGGGATTTTGTATGTCCACTATAGGGGCAGGGCCCCTTTTGGGACAAAGCCCAGGCTAAGTTTCCGGAGTTTGTTTGAGGTTGCAGAACTTCTGAAGCTCTCCCACGCACCGCCACCAAGTTCGATCGCGTTCCGTATGCCTGATGTGTCGCCAACGTTCCTTAGTGAAAGCCAGAATATTGTCCTGTGTCTGCACCGCAGGTAGTTTTGGGACTCGGTATACTACCAGACCGACGTGCAGGCGTTCAAACGAATTCCATTCTAACAACCCGATATCGCGAATGGTCGTTCGTTTGACGCGTTGGATATTGGAGTGAGCGATGCGAAGATAGTCATCCCGAATCGTCGCTGAAACAGCACATACCGACATTCCGCGTCGTTCCCCGACTTCGGAGAAAATTCGGTCAACGCAAAATCGCTCCCATATGGGGCACCGCTCGGAGGACCACAACGACGCCCCGTATGGAGTGATAGCGATGTAATTCTGACCTCGAAAGTAACGCTCTGTTTGGCGGATGATGCCTTCGCGGAGGAATCGCGTTAATGTGTGGTCTAAATCGGCATTTTCGAGCGAGTGTGGATCCATCAAGAATTGCGCGTAGATATTGCAACGTCGCAACATGCTTGGAACCACGATACTGTCAAACATGACATCCAGGAGCGTTAGTTCATCGTCACTCAACCCGGTGACATGTGTTCGGAAAAATGTTCGGGGCATTTATTGGCGGCAAGTGTAGCCGAAATAAATAGGTTCAGGAAATGTCGTGGACCGTTTCCACAGTCCAACTCGCCCTTTCAAATCCGACCGACGGCGCGGTCTCGGATCATGGTTGAACTCATAAGTTTGGCAAGTTTAGCTCGCATTATAGTAGCACGAGCGCCCCGAGCCTGCTAGAAGCGGCACCACGATTGAATCTCATGCAAAATATTTGAATCTGGGAGTGTGAGCTAGAAAAAACTGCTGGCGCGTCGGGGCGATCGCTCTGTTATCTAAATCGCTGCGGATTCAGCAGCTCTACTAGACGACGAAAGAAGAGAGTACACCGCGCGAGATTGGGATGTCGCAGAGAAGTCCGGACACACCAGAGCCATATTCGTGAATGGTAGTAAACAGCGGCCCGGTTCATAGAGCTTTGGCGTTTGTCGCTCGCAACATAGTAGCACGAGCGCCCCGATCCTGCCGGCAGCGACACCACGATTGAAGCAATGAGAGAGCGGAACATGATTCGCATCGAGCGTTCGAGGGCTACCCCGGGAGAATTGCACGCATGGCACGGTCCGAGTACCGATGACTGGACCCGAATGCTCTCAGTGTGGGACACTTTGGCCGTTTTTTTGTTGGGGTGGGTGGCTATAATAGTCGACGGGAGTGTTCCCGCAAATTTCGGCCTGCTCCTGAGACCGTTATGCATATCGCAGTGGCTACAACTTGGGCGGATCGGCTATATGATTTGGGCAATAAGACGACCAAATCATCAATGGCGGCAACGTTCTGCCTGGTTGGCTGGTCTTTATTGCCGAACTCTTTAGTCGCTTGGACTGCCCAACTTGAAATCAAGAAATAGGTTGTCTGACAGCGGTCCGCGGACGTTGACGTCGCCCGTTCGGGCGGCCAAAATATCGATGGTGTCGCCGATTCACATGGATCCAAAATGAATTCTCTTTGGCAAGTCATTCTAACCCTGTTTTTTCTGATGTGGGCCTTTGTCTATGTGGGTGGGTGTGCCTACCGTGCGCTTCGGCCGCGCGCGACCGGCCAAGGCGGATGTGGCGGGTGTGGAGGTTGCGGAAGCAAGGGTTCGCCTCGCAAACTTGTCCAGTTAGCTAGAAAATCGGATTCATGAAGCGACGTTGGTGGAACCGCTGGGTCTGGATGCTGGCCGTGGTGATACTCCTTTCCACCTGGATCGTATTTTCGTCTTCAACCGGTTCCAGAACTGCTCGGACATCCCAAGCCCAATACGTAGGTCGGCAAACGTGCCAATCTTGTCATCAAGCGCAGCACGAGAAATTTATGCAATCGCATCACCATCAATCGATGGCGGTGGCGACCGAGGAAACGGTTCTTGGAAATTTCGACAATCAATCGCTCGAGCACGATGGATTGACAAGTCACTTTCTAAAACGAGACGACAAATATTTGGTTCGGACCGAAGGGCATGACGGTGCCGTGACGGAATTTGAAGTTCGATTTGTCTTGGCCTATCATCCGTTACAACAATACATGGTGCACGTGGTTCATGATCGTCCACCGACCAACGGGCGAGGCAAATCACCAAAGCTCGGCCCCGAACCGGATGTCATAGATGAAGCGAGCGCGGGAGGATTAGCCGCCCTGCAGGTGTTGCGACTGTGTTGGGATGTCGAACAGGAACGCTGGTTTTATCTTCGCCCCGAGGACGTTCCGGAGAAGCTGCACTCAGATGACCCGTTGCATTGGACGGGCGTTACGCAACGCTGGAACACCAGCTGCGCGGCGTGCCATAGCACCAACTTGAAAAAGGAATTCGCGGCGCATCAGGCGGCATTTGCGACAACCTTTTCCGACATCGACGTTTCCTGTGAAGCCTGCCACGGTCCAGGTAGCCAACATGTGGCGCTGGCTCAGGCGCCCTGGTACTCGCGTGACTTGACGAAGAACTCGGGTTTGGTCTCGCTAAAAACCGCATCCGCGGCGGAGCAAGTGGAACTTTGCGCCAGTTGCCACAGTCGTCGGCGCCTGATGACGGAAGATTTTCACGAGACTCGGGAACTCGCCGATCATCTATTGTACGAACCAATGTCGCCCGAAACCTACTTCGTCGACGGCCAGATCAAAGACGAAGTTTTTGAAGTGGGCTCGTATTTGCAGAGCAAAATGTTCAGTAAAGGGATCCGGTGCACCGATTGCCATGATCCACATACCGCCAAGACGTATTTTCCGGACAACCGCTTGTGCACATCCTGTCATCAGCATCCGGCAGGCGTCTATGATTCTCCGCAACATCATGGACACTCGAGTCAGGGCCCCGGCACACGTTGCGTGGATTGTCACATGCCAACTCGACATTACATGGATGTCGATCCACGACGCGATCACAGTATCCGGATTCCACGACCGGACCTCAGTCTTTCATTAGGCACTCCCAATGCATGTACAGGGTGTCATGTAGACTCCAAGCGACTACCAGCGGAATTAGCCGCACAAGTCCAGAGATATCAAGATTGGCAGCGATTGGCCGAGTCGGGGCAGGCCAAGGTGGTGGACGAGATTGAACGAGTGAACCGTTGGGCAGCGGACACGGTGGCTACATGGCGAGCCCGCCAAGGCAAGCTGCCTTGGCCCCCTACCTTTGGCGAGGCCTTGCACAAAATCCGCCGTATGCCTCCGCACGAGCATGCTACGGAACCAGCGGCTTTGGAGCAGTTGTTGAAATGGGCCACAAACGAAACATCTTCGCCGATGTACCGTGTCACCGCTTTGGCGGAAATTGCCAATTGGGCTGATGAAACCACGTTGCAAAGTGCGTTGCAGTTGATGGACGACGCGGACCCTTATGTCGTGTTTCAAGCGATGCGAAGGGTCGATACGGAAATTCAGCGGGTTCTCGAATATCTTTCGTACGGCATGCCAGTTCAGCAATGCGAGTTGCAGGTGCAACGACTGGCGGAACCCTTGATCAAGAAACTAAATCATCCGACTCGGCTCATTCGCACCCACGCGGCGACCCTGTTGTTGAGTGTCCCCCAAGAATGGTGTCAAGTTTGGTTAGGGAGTGAAGGTCCTCGCTTCAAAACGGCACTGGACGAAGCATTGGTCGTGCATTTGCTCAACGAGGAATTGGCGGCGGTCGCTGAGATTTATCAGGCCTTGGGCCAAGTGGACCGAGCGGAAGAATATTACCGTCTAGCTTTGCAACATCAGCCAAATGTTTATGGGATTCGCAGCAACTTGGCGATGTTGTATGAACAGAAACCGACCGCCTCGTCTCCAGAGAATCAAGAAATCGTGCGGAAGCTTCGGCAACAAGACTCGCAATTGCTTCAAGTGGAAATGGATCGAGCGGCCCATTTGCCATCGGCCGGGCACTTGCATTACCGATTCGCGATGGCGAAATACCTCGAGGGTGAGATGTCGCTCGTCCAGAAACATTTGGAGGCCGCTTTGGAACGGCAGCCACATGAACCCACGTTTCTCTTGGCGCTGGCAACCTATTGGAAGGCCGCAGGAAAATGGCACGCCGCGCGAACTTACGTCGAACAACTGTTGCGGATCGACCCGCGGCACCCCGGCTACTTAGGACTGTGGCAGGAAGTCCAGGCACATACGAAGTAGCTGATTATTGGTTGGCCGCGGTTCGTTCGCGTTTCTCTTCAAATAGGTAGGTCATCAAGTCCACCACTTGTTGAGCGTCCAAGTTGTCCAACAAACCACTGGGCATGATCGAAACCGGCGACTTGCGGATCTCGACGATATCGATCTTGGATAACTCCGTGCGGTTGGCTTGCGAGTCCACTGCGGAAATTTTTCCGCCCGCAAGTTGGGTCACGATCCCTGTCAACACACGACCATCTTCCAGTTCGATCATCTCGGAGCGATATCGATCCGAGATAACCATCGAAGGATGGATTACCGATTCCACAATTTCACGTTGTGAGAAACGTTGGGCCAAGCCGTTGAGGTCGGGTCCAATTCCGGCTTGTCCTTGTCCGTGATACACGTGACAGTTGGCGCAATTGGCTTGCTGATACACCAGTTGTCCGCGGCGAGTATCGCCCGTCAACAGGTTCAGTTGCTTTTGAATCTCATCGAGACTCCAGCGACTGGATTCATTTTGTCCCGGGAGTTGAGCAGGAAGTCCATTGGGAAAGTTAGCGGCGTACCAAGATTGCCAAGCCGCGAGCGACTTGCCGGGTCGATTGCCGTCCGGCAGTTGCGTCCACTTCTCCAGTACCTCGATTCCTCGACTCGCAATCGCCGGGTGACGAAGGCCAAGCAAAATGACTTGTCGCAAGTGCTCGGGGTTTTTGGAGGTCTTCTCCATTCGTAGGAAGCACTGCAAAACCTCGTCCGCTGCATAGCTGGTCAGATGCGGCAAGCTATTCAGGAAGTGTGGCCAAAAAATATCCACATTTGGCTTTGTCTCATCGTCGTTGTTACCCGAGTTGATCGTAGGAGCCTGAGCCATAGCCATCGCAACGAATTGGCGCCGATTTGGATCTTGGTTCCAGATCTCGACCAAATGTTCGGCCACTTGAACTCGAACCGTGCAATTGGCATCGGCTAGGGCTTCGCCCAAGATTGCCGTCAGCCCCAGTTTAAGGTCTTTGCTGGAAGGATCTTGACGCTCCGCCAAGTTTTGTTCCAAAACGATGATCTTTTGCAAGACCTCGGCGGTTAACGGCTTCGGTAAGTTCGATAGGTTCATCAAGCAACCGTTGGGGAGTTCTGCTCCACGGTCTAACAAGGTAATCGCTTGATCCGTTGGGAGGGTCTTGGCAATATCGCGGCACGCCTGCATCACGTAATGCTGATAGCTCCCGCCGCCAGGCCACGACTTGGCTTGTTCCAAGTACTCGAGCAGAATCATTCGTGTTTCAACGGATAGTCGATCGCCCATGGTTTGAATGTGCATGGCCAAATGCCAACGGTCGATCGCAGGAATTTCCTCGTTGTGCAAGTACTCGACGTACCGACTCTGAATATCGGCGACTTTGAGATACGACAAGATATAGGTAAGTTCTCGGTTGACTCGCGAGTCTTCCGCTGGGAACAAGCTGGCGATTTTGTTGACAAAAGCGGGAATTTGAGCGGGGTCGACATTGCCGCGACTCAACGCTAACTGCGTCACTCGCAACAAAGGCAATAGTGACTCTGTAGATTTGGATTCTTCCAAACGTTGATCAATTCCAACCAAGCAGTCGTAGGCAAGTTTCAATGTGGGTTTGGTCGACAATCCGGCCAACGATGCTTGAACAAACAAGGCGTCATCCGACGTGTCCGCGATCCACGTTTCCCACAAGTTCGAATCCTGATTCTCCAACAAGCGACGAGCGATCGTCGCGACGGTCGGATCGGTCGAGACCAAAGCTGGTCGGATTTGTTCGGGATCAATCGGAAGCGAAGAACCCAGCAAAGCTTCACCAGCGTACCGTTGTACCATCACATCGGAATCAGAGAGCAGCTTCAGTAGAGTCGTCTGCGCTTGAGCGTCGTTGATCGATCCAAGAATCGAAGCGACTTTGCAACGGACGGCTGAGGAGTCTGACTCGGCCAATTCACTTAACCATGCGACCGTTGGTGCGGGTCCAAACCACTGCATGACGTCCAAGGCGCGGGTCCGGTAAGCATCGACGTTTTTCTGGTTATTGACCACGGACCGCAGAGTTTCATCCCAGCCATTTAACTGTTGTTTCAACATCGCGATTCGTTGACGTGTCGCGGCTGAATGGAACATGGGGGCTCGAATGATTTCTTCCCACGGGTTCGCGTATGTCGTAAGCGCAGAGGGAACGTCTCCCGTCCAACGAACGCGATAGATCCCCCCAGTGCTTTGGCGTCCGCCCAAGGCAATGTACAAAGCCCCGTCTTGAGGTCCAATCGCGATGTCGGTGGCGTTTAACGGCCGACCTTCCATGAAGGTCTCCATTTCGGTTGTGTAACCTCCACCGTTAGGCACCGTTCGGATCGCCATGATTCGACCGGCGGCCCAGTCGGCAGTGAAGAAGGCGTTATGATATTGCCGCGGAAATAAGACGTGATCGTAAACCACGGCTCCGCTCGGCGAACCTCGACCGGTCTTGGCCAACGGAGCGACAACGTCGGGGTAATAGGCTGGGAACTTCGCCCAGCCGCTTCGCCAACCAAAATCGGCGCCGGCAAAGGCGTGGAAGACCTGGGTGGGCCGATACCAGGACGTTCCTTCGTCGGACTCCATATCGCTATCATGCAACAGAATGTCGCCTTGCTGATTGAACGCAAACGAATACGCATTACGAAGGCCACTGGCGACAATCTCCCTTCGTTTTCCGTCCAAGCTTATCCGAACCAACGTACCGCCGGGGGACTTTACACCGGCCGCATGCCCAGAAGGATCTTCGTATCGCGGCAGCAAATCGCCTTCAAAGAATCGACGCCCAGGCGATGTCTCCGAAAGTGGCCCTTCCAACTGAGTGTGATTGCCTAACAAAACATAGATCATCCGATCGGTACCCAGCTGCAGAGCATGAGGACCATGTTCGCCTGGTGTCCCGGTAATCGCACACAATTGCGAAACGTTTTCGAAGGTGCCATCGCTGTTGTCGTCTCTCAACAGATAAACACCCAGACCACCTGGACCATTCCCCGTGACATAGACAGTTCCATTCAGCGGCAGAATTCCCTGAATCCCTTGAACTTGATCGCAGACGACAGTAACCCGATTCGGGTCCTTGATCGGCAACGAAAGATCAATCCGAATCAATCCCCCAGCCTCGCGAGAAGCCAAGATTCGCCCAAATTCGTCAAACTCGATTTTGATCAGCGAGCCAATTTGCGATGACGCAACTGCCTCGACGGAAAACTGTTCCGGGACTCGAAGTTCGATCTCATCGCCATTTCGAATCGACGCGGGCTCCTGGGTTTCACTTGGAACGACGGCCGCGGCACCACTCGCGGAGCCCGAATCAGAATTGTCGGCAAAATGAACCGGGGCAATGGCCTCGCCCGTTGTCGCGGAGCTTTCGTCACCATTAGCTAACTGGACATTCTGTAATGAACTTGTGGGTGGTTGCTCGGTCGCCGTACGTGAAGGCACGTCGGTTGCGAGTCGCGAGGCTTGCGGTGACGTGATTGGAACCCGAGGAAGAGACGACTCAAGCGGAGGCGACACCGTTGGAAGGAGTGTTGTTGGAGTTTCTGCGAGTTTGGTTGGCATCGAAGGATTGTCGATAGTCGGCTGTTGTGCCTGACTTGGAGCTGAGCTGAGAACCGTATCGGTCGCTGCTGCTCCTGCCATTGACTCTGAGACGCTTGCCGAGTCGGCGCCGGCCAATGAAAAGGGGACTGGTTGCTCCTGACCGTTTGCACGTTGCGGGACGATGACCGCCTCTTGCCAAGTACGATCATTGTAAAAATGGGAACGCCAGATTGGCAGCGCTTTTTGGGCGACCAACCAAGTCGAATCCGTTTCGATGGTCTGACGTGTCAGGGCTGTATGATAGCGAACTCGAACGGCAATCCCCGGATTTTCCAAGTCCGTTCGCCGAGCTTGAATGGCGATGACGTTATCGCCATTCCGCAAGGCTTGGGTCAGATCCAAAAACTTGCCGTCGGCCGTCTCATCCGCGGATGCCAAATGTCGACCGTTGCAAAAGATCTCGTAAGCGCTGTTTGCATAAACTTGGACGGTCCCGGATACTGGGCCGTCGATGCGAATCACTTTGCGAATGAGGACGGTTGGCGTCCATTCCCCTTGCGCATCACGCATCCAAATTTTGGCAGGTCCTTTTTCCCGGGTCGGGATTTCTGTGACGGCGACTACGTTGGACGACGTCGCCTGCTTCGCGACCGGCGGAGCAATCGCGGATCGCGGTACAACTGGGACACGAGTGGATTCTTGCGCCACGACGGGACTCAAACCTAACCACACGATGCTCCCGACGAAACATCGCCCAATACCGTGGAAAATCTCGCTGCTGCAGCGAAGTGTTTGATTGGTGTTCATTCGGATCGTCTCCCTGCGGAGTTTACTGGCGGAATATCGTGGCCAATTCATCGAAAGTCGAAACGAAACTTGGCGCAATGAGCAACAAGGATTCCGTTCGATTTCAAGCTCAACAGCGCGAAGCATAGCGAAGAAGTAAAATCTGGACGAGTTCAATATTTCAGTCGTTTTGCAAGGTGGCCTGTCGCATTCGCGAGTGGGTACGGCTCTTGCCAAGCTTGCCAAGTACCTTGGCTATTTCGCCTAGTTTTACGGGGAAGCCACCTTCTGGCGCGCGTACCGACGTTCGCCAAAACGAAGAGCGGCCCGGCAGGGAATCACTTTCTGGGGAACGGATTTACATTCGCCAGAACCCGGAGGGACAAAGGAAGAGACCCGGATAATCCGCAAACTCCGCAGCCCGCCCTAGGACTCCGTTTTTTAAGGAGTTTTGGGCCGGGTTTTGGCTTAGGGAGTCTTGTTCAGACGGTACGGTTGAATATTGGAGGTGCAAAATCATGTCCCAGATCCCCAAAAACTTGACGGAGCCGACGCAACACGGGCAACTATTGCAAGTGACCTATGTCAGCGGGGCCACGATTCCGTTTTCTGCCGATGATTTGGCCGAACTTGTTAATCGTTCGAGGCAACAAAACGAAGCGAAGTCGATTACGGGGATTCTGCTTTATCACTCCGGATCATTCTTACACGTCCTGGAAGGGCCGCACGAGGCGGTCGACGAACTGTTTCAAGCGATTCTTCAAGATCCACGTCATTCTCGGATTTTGGTGCTACACAGAAGCTCGCCGAGAGAACGCGAGTTTCCCGGACACTCGCTGGATTTCCTTGAAATTTCCGAGGAAACTTGCGCTCACGTTTCGTTTCGTTCACCAATCTTGCAACGATTGTTCCAGGACTTTTGTGCCGGGAAATGGCTGAGGGCCTTCAATTGTCACCGCAAAGAAAATTCTTCGGTGCCGATTTGTAACCCGTTCTTTGGGGCCATGTGGGGAGCGGCCGAAGCCGTGGATCACGACGACCAGACCAATATCCAAGTCGATACAAGCCACAGCCACACCGCCCAAAACAGTGGCGAAATTCGCTGAACTAGGTTTTGCGGTTGAGGCTCGATGGACGTCGCATGCGACAAGCGAATCCAACCGAGTCGAGTTCTTCGCCAATCCGATTCTACCGAGGCGATCGAGACGTCGTTCACGGAATTTGTTTCATCGTTGTCCATCGTAGCTGCCGCGCTGGATGGGGCGAGGAAGTCGCCACAATCATGAGGTGACAAAATCGCTGGCTCGGTGGAACGACTCCGGAGTTCATTCCCAGCTGGCTCGTCGGCCTGCATTGTCCATGATAGAAAACCCAATCCCAGCAGCACCCAAAAGGCAAATGGGATTCCCCACGCGACAAAGAGCATCGATCGTGCCGTCGCAGGGTACGCAGGCTCGGAGTTAGAAACTGCTTGCCTCAAGAAATCTCTCCAGAACTAGTCGCAGTGAGTATGTTTGCCCGTGAAACCCAATTTGAATTCCTGACCGAATGCAAATTCTGAATTGATGTTAAAGATCAACATGAATTGGCTATTTGGGGACCTTCAAGCCCGTTTTTCGTTACAACCGGAAAATAGACGGCCACGAAGCGGTGCAACAGCCAGTCAGTAGGAGTATTTTCCGAGCATTAACTCATTGGCAGCCTATGTTCACACGTGATCCGCCATGAGATCACATCGACACCATCCGTTGTTCGAGCGCGAAGATGGGTGTGAGACAAAACCCGTAGGTGCTCCAAGATCAAAATCCTGTCCATGCGTACAACTTGGTGAGATCCCCATGCCTTCCCACTCGTGCATTGATGAAATTCTTGAGCATAGTACCGTCAGTGCCATGCCGCAAACTGCTGTACGTTTGTTGGAAATTTCTCAGCAAGAGGACGTCGGACCAAACGAGTTTGCGGCTCCAATTCTGATGGACCCAGGTCTGACGGCTCAAGTCTTGCAATACGTCAACTCGGCCTACTTTGGTTTTCAGCAAAAGATCTCGAGTGTCCAGTTGGCTGTTAATTTGGTTGGATACAAGACGATCAAGAATTTTGTCTTGTGGAAAGCGTTGCAAAACGTCATTCAGCCACCACCGTCCGATGAGTTTTCCCTTAGTCTGCTATGGCAAGACTCGCTTCGCCGCGCGATCTTCGCGCGAAACTTTGCTGAGAAGTGTCAACATGAAGCTCCCGAGGAAGTATTTGCCGGAGCTTTGATGCAAGATTTAGCCATTCCGCTTTTAATACATCAGCGACCAAAGGATTATGAAAAGCTTCTGAAGACGGCGCGAGTCGAACGGAAACGTTTGCACGAATTGGAAGAAGATAACTTTGGTTGGAACCACGCTGAAATTGGTGCAATGTTATGCGAGCGATGGAATTTTCCACCCGAATTGGTCAGCATGATACGGCAACATCTGGTGCCGACGAGTTCCTTTGAAGAAACCAACGCCGAACGAATCGTCACAGTGGCCGCTCTCTTGCCAACGGAAGCCGCGCCGTTTTGGACCGAACAAGCTCGGCTCGAGAAATGTGTTCGAATGTTGCTCCCGAAGACCCAGGCACAAGAATTGTACTATCGAACGGATCATGATTTCCTGCAATTGGCACCATCAATCAACCTAAGTTCCAATTGTCGCTCTCTCATGCAGTGGGCCCAGTCGAAAGTCTAAGCCTAGTCCGATCCCCAAAGGGGCGGACCATCTCCGACGACGCAATGAAAACACGAAAACATTGACTTCGCCGGCAAAGAATCGGGTTCCTTTGGGATCGGTTCTAAACGAATCACCCGACCCTGAATCAGGTGGTCGTAAGCGACTTGCCGTTGGCCGACCAGCTCCCGGAAGGTAAGAATCGTGGATGGCGTACCCACGTGCGTAGCTTCTTTTGAACGACTCGCTTTCTGATTTTGTCGCCGCACGCACACCAATCCCGTTCAATAAGTAGCAGGCACACTTCGTGTTCCGCCAGCCGATCCTCAAAAACGAATGCTATTTGATGGTCGCGGCAACTGGAATGTGCCCACAACCTCTTCGTCGACCGGCATGGTGGTTAATACTTCTTCCCAATTTCCCTCCAAAGATCGGAGGGTCGCGTCAATTCCAACTCGAGCCCGGATCAAACGAGCGTTTCGGCCATTTGGGAACGGACTCACCCGGTGGGATTTGGATATCCGTTTGTATGGATTACGACGGCTTTTTCGGGTCCGCAAACTCCAGCTGACCGGTATTCCATATCTATTTTGCCTAAATTCTTGTCGTTTCTTGAGGGAGCAACTAACATATAGCTGGCTGGGGACTTTTCCTATCCAGATAGACCCAATTGAGTTCCACTCAGAATTACAAGAACCAGCGCGAATAGAGCCGCGCAGTGTGAGGAGTTTGTTCACGATGAAATGGTCATTGGTGAAATTAGCGTTGGTTTGTTTCCTCGGCCTGGCAATGACTGGGATGGCGTCGTCAGCATTTGCACAAGGTGGCGGTGGCGCGACGAACGGCGGTATTAAAGTCGACACGGCTGGAATCCTGCAAAATCGTTCGATGACCGACCCAACTGGCCAATTGAATCGCCAGCGCGCGACGCAAGCGATGGCCTCGATGAACCGCGAATTAGCCGCGTCGAGCCAACTTCGCAAGGTTTCTCTCTCGCGTTTGCAGGCCGAAATCAGCCGCCGTTTGGCGAGCGGACAAGAAATCCCTGCGGACATGTTGTACTTGGCTGGACTAACGCAAGTCACGCATGTGTTCTGTTATCCCGAATCCGGAGACATTGTGTTGGCCGGTCCTGCCGAGGGATTTTTCCAAGACGCGGATGGCCATATTCGCGGTGTTCACACTGGTCGTCCAACCGTTCAACTCCAGGACTTGTTGGCCGCTTTGCGGGCGTACCCGCAGCATGGCGCCGGTGTCCATGAAATTGGTTGCACGATCGATCCAACCGCCGAAGGTTTGGCTCGGATGCAACAGTTTGCTTCGTCGGTGACGATGACTTCCCCCACGCAAACCCCAGCGATTGCTGAGGGTGTTCGCCAGGCATTGGGAATGCAAACCGTGAAAGTCATGGGCGTTCCAGCCAACACCCATTTTGGTCACGTTTTGGTGGAAGCTGACTACCGCATGAAGTTGTATGGTTTGGGCTTGAATCGATTGCCAGGCTTGGTCTCTTACGTTGATAAAATTCGTACGGGCTCGAAGAACGCATTGGTTCGCTGGTTCTTTGCTCCAAGTTATGAATCCGTGTTGGTTTCCGAAAATGACTTGGCCGCAAGTTTGGTTGGTGGTTCGGTGGAGTTGATGACTGAAGAAGAAAGCGTTGACCAATTCGGAAATCGGGAAGCGAATCGCAAGAAAGCAAATAGCGCCAGCCTTGCGTTCTGCAATTCGTTCACCAAGAATTACGATTCAATTGCCGCCGCAGATCCGGTCTTTGGCGAATTGAAAAACTGTATGGACTTGGCCGTTCTAGCCGCTTTTATGCAAAGTAAGGACTACTACGGTCTCAGTGGTTTGGCGTTGGACGTATTGGCCAACGAAGAAAAGTTGTCGATCAAGACGCTCAACACGGTCAAGCAAGTTGAATCCGTCGTGACTGCCGTCTTCCGCAACAATCAACTGATTACCCCGGTTAGCGGTGGAGTCGTCGTCTATCCATTGGAGCAAGTTCAAGGCGACAAAGTTTCGGTTGATGCTTCCGGCAAAAACGAACAATTGCGAGACGAAGTGAAAATGTCGAACTTGCAAGAAGGTCAATGGTGGTGGGATTAAGCCTTGGTTGGAATGGGTTCCACTGAGTTGATTGAATCGCAAATCTCTGGAAACTGACGCCAAACTCAACAACGCCCCTGATTAGCTGACTAATCAGGGGCGTTGTTTTTTGAGGAACCGTTTACAAACAGCCGCTATTCTTGGTCGGCTTTGGCCGTCACATCGCGGATCATCTTCAGGTACTGCTCGCTATCTTGTTTGAAACGGTCGCGATTGGCCTCGTTTGTAAACAGGACAATTGCCGCTTGGCCTGGCGTTGTTTCACAAAATACTCCAAACCGTCGTTTCCCCGGTTCCAGTCGGTTTTCGTTCGCCATGATGACCGGGTCAAAGCCACCTAATAGCGGACTCCATCGATCGGGTGCTGTCATGAAGCGGTCTAACGCGGCCGTATCGGCGAACGTGTACAATACGCCGCGATGGTAGCAACCGATGTTCGCATTACCTTTCACCCATTTTTGACTCGACAACAAAGTCACCGGGCAATAACTCTCCAAACCGATCGGTGACGCGGCGGGTGTCAAGTTGGCCGTCACTTGTTGGACCTGATGATGGTTGGGGATCGTTGTAGGAACTTTTTGAGTTGGCAAGCCAACAATTGCTGTATCTGGTTCTTGATAGTATGCGTTGGCACTTCGTTCCACCGGGGCCGTGGATGGTTGTGTTTCGCTGCGAGAACCAATGACGGATCGCGGAGCGCCCTGCGACAATGTCTGGGCATTGTTCGGTGACAATCCTTGTCCGGCCGCCAAAGCACCGGGCACCGGAAGTTGCCCAATCGCTGGCAGTCCGGCTGGCGGCAAACTTCCTGGGAATGGATTTGAAATTGCCGGAAGTTCCGAGCGAGATTGATAATTCGCAGCGGGAAAATTCGACTCGGGGCCGACGTGAGTTGGCCCTGGGCGGTTCATCTGATTGCCATTATCGAATTCCGCTGGGGCGGCGGCAGCCGTTTGCCGCACGTTGGCCGGTGGCAAGGTGCCATTAAATTGTGGTACCGCTTGATTGCCGGTTGGCCAGCCGTTTACGGTTCCCGCCTGCGCTGCCTGTTCGCCATAAAACGGCGACCGATTCAAATCTTCTTGTTGCTCCCGAACCAAACCCGACATGGACTCCACGACTTGTTGAGACCTCGGACTGGTTTGGGCCGCAAAGTTGCTTCCCGCCTTCAACATTTCCTGATACGCGGAGACATTTGCGGGACTCATCCGCCGGTACGCAACCTGACCGTCCGGCGTTAAAACAACATCATGGGGAATCCGGGTCACTTGATACTGCTCGGCCAGTTTGGCCTGTCGTTTGGTGTCGATCTTTACGGCAACGAAACGCTCGTTGATCGCTTGACCAATACGTTGATCCGTGAACACAAATTGTTCGAGATTGCGGCAGGGACCACAATCTTCCGAGCCGAAATGCAAAAGGATCGGCTTGTTCTCGGCGGCGGCTCGTTCTTTGGCTTGTTCGATCGATGGGCTCCATTGAATCGCCTGAGCGACCACAATCGAACTATCGGCAGCCATTGTTATGACCGCCCCAGCAACTACCTGACAGACAAGCAAAGTAAATGATGGTCTCATCGCATCGCCAAAATTCACAGGAAAACCACCGGAGTTGAAGAACACAACTCCCGCTCTTTTCTGGAATCGGCCGCCGACCACCAGTCGGATTAGTTAAACTGTAGTGATTGTAGGGACTATTCCGGGGCGATGCAAAAAAGGTGAGTTTCGCCGCGAATCAAAATCGAATCGCCAAAAGGTACGGGACTTCCTACGATATCTTGCTGCATTTCGTTTTCAGCTAGCAGTTTAACGGTTCGACCTTCGATTTCGCTGACGAAGGCAGCGCCGTCCTCACGGATTGCATACAAGTAAGGCCCCAACAGCAATGGCGAGGCATAAAAGTTCGCGCGGGCTTGAGGATACTTATCTTTCCAGATCGTTTCCCCAGTTTGTGGATCCAAACATTCGACATCACCTCGGTCCCCCAAGACGATTACTTCTTTTCCGTGCACGAGTGGCGTGGGGACAAAGGCTCCGATATCGTCGCGTGACCAGACATGATTGGTGTTGGTCACGTCCCCTTTGCCGCTCAAACGAACTCCAAATAACCTTGGTGTTCCGCGATCCGCCCGACCATAGGCAACGACGGCCATGTCGCCAACCACGACGGGCGAAGCGATGGTGGGCCACAATTCGTTCTTCTCGGGGTTGAAGTTCCCGCACGACCAGACCAATTTTCCATCCAGGGCTTGATGAATCGTAATTTGTTCTGCACCCCATGTCAGAATCGATTCTTGGCCGTCGTGTTGAATCACGATCGGGGTCGAATACCCATGATCACATTCGCGAGGAGTTTCGTAATTTCGTTCTACCTTCCACGCCAACTCGCCTGTTTTTTTGTCAAAGGCGGCCAGCCAAGAATCGCGTTCGTCCATGCGAGCCATGACGACATACCGTTCGGTCAAAATTGGCGAAGTTCCGTGGTCCCAATACAGGGACTCGCGACCGTATTTTTCGACCAAGTCGACTTGCCAGCGCACCGCACCTTGCCCATCCACCGAGGCCAAGGTTCCGCTTTTGAAATAGACGAAGACGTCCTGCCCGTCCGAAACAGGCGATGCATTTGCTCCTGACCCGCGTCGATGTTTGCCCGGATTTTCTGCACCAAAAATTGTCTGAAATACCTGCTGTCCATTGGCGTCGAAACACAGGAGAGCGTCCACGCCTTCAACCGGAACGGTAACGAAAATTCGGCCGTTGACGACGATGGGCGTTGAGCTACCCTTTCCTGGTAAAGCGACTTTCCATCGAAATTGCTCGCCGCCAAATTTCAGTACTTTTGGCCCGTTTTCCAAAGCGCGAGCCCCATCCGCGCCACGCCAGTTTGTCCAGTTCACCCGATCGGATTTTGCATCGTTATCGCTGGCCGCTACCGAGCCCAAAGTACATAAAACGGTCGCCAATCCGCCGTGCCAGAAACGCCGCATGCTTCATCTCCTTATGCCGGAACCACTAGGGTTGATCTTCCACGAGCTCCCAGAGCTTTTGGACTTCTTTACAGGCCGACTTGATGTCTTGGCTCGAATAATTCAATTTGCGATCGGCTTCTTGGACGATCATGATCCGCTCGCCACGTTCGTTTTGCCCAAAACTGACCACTCGCTCCAACTGCAATTGTTCAGCTGATTCGTCCACGGCCGGAACGTTTGGTTGATCGGACTCGGCCACCAGCACGATCGGCTGAACAACGAACATCCGCAATCGTTCGGCAACGCGGTCTTCAGCTCTCGGCATGTCGACCATCCCAACCAGTTCGTCGTCGGCCAGAATCGTGAATTGAACAATCTGTCCATTCTCCAAAATCTCAATCGGTTGCGGAACGATTTTCACTTCCAATCGTTTGGTCTTGCGAATAACGGTCAAGCGGCACGCTCGCGATCCTGACTCCGCAATCATGGCACACAGTCGCTTTTGACACGCCAAGTCGCTGCCATTGAATTGACTAATCAAATCGGATGGATGCAATAGACCTTCCGATGGCGCGCCTTTGACAACTTCTTTGACCACCAAGCCACATTGCAAATCAAACTGATCCAACAGCACACGTGGGGCTGGTTCTGCGTGAATCCCTAGCCACAACTTTCGATGCGTCGCGCTGTTGGACCCAATCAACTCATCGCTGACGATGGAAGGAGGGCAATCGGGGTCGGCCAACACCAAGGGGTTATTATCCCGCGTCGTCGTCGTGTAATTGACGGCGTCGTCACGTTCCGTTGCCGAACCAGCGGCGACGACTTTCGGCTCGTTTGTGCGCTGGGAAACCGA
Organism: Pirellulaceae bacterium; assembly: GCA_041741535.1. Lineage (GTDB taxonomy): Bacteria > Planctomycetota > Planctomycetia > Pirellulales > Pirellulaceae > M30B19. The sequence continues at coordinate 49,318 of JBGSJV010000082.1, read as the reverse complement.
CTCGGGATCGGCATCGCAACCCGTCACGCAAAACGCAATGACCGCAGCAACTTGGAATGTCCCGCGTGGCATGAGCCAACGAAAATGGTTCAATCGTTTATTGAAAATCATGAGTCACGTACTGATAGTCGTCGACCGGAACAATGATCTGTCGCCCGTCTGGAGTTCGATAAAACAAGAAACGTCTTTGCCCGCCAGCACGACCTGGCGACAATGAAACCGGTTGAGCCTGAATTGGCAAACCGACGGTTTGTTCGGCGGAACGCTCAAACAAATCGTGTCGTTGTTCGGCGGACAATTCTGCCAAATAGTCGCGGAAGGACTCGCGGTCCATGACAATGGGAACGGAATTGGCCTCCAAATCGTCCACCGGCATTTCACGCCAAATTTCGTTAAACGCAGAGAACGAAAAAACAACGCCCGCCGCAACCGCCAAGATCGGAACGACAACCTGCCAATGAACTTTTCCCCATCCCAAGTCAATGTCCGCCGCGCCCGTAGGTCTCCGGACGATCTTCGTCGAATCAACGTCTTTTGCAGCAACTTGCGTCCAGGCAACCGGCGTCGAGGCAGCTTGAATTCCAGGTGGAGCCGATTTGGGGCAACACCGTAAGCCAGCAAAGCTCTTCTTTAACGCTTGTTCTTCCAGAAAAGCCAAGGCACATTCCCGCCACAAAGTCGGATTGGCTTCCATCGCCAATAGCAACTCGCGGTATTGCTCGTCACTCAAGCGATCTTCAACCATTCTTTGCCATGTGAGTGAATCGACCGAGTCGAACAATTCGAAACCCATCGATTCGAATTCGGGTACCGCATCGGAAAACACTCCGCCATTCAACCCCGACGGATCCACGCTGTTTTCCTCCGAGTCGTCTGGCTTCATGTTTCAAGTTCCGTTCCTAAATCGCCCGACTTGCTGTCAGCGACTTTTCTATTTTCGATCATTGGGTACCGCCGACAATGCGATACCAAAACATTGGTTGCTGGGAAACCGTTCAAACTTGCACAAATCTTGTTGGATTTTCCAGCTTTCGGTTGGGGCAGGTCAATCCCTGCCATCGGGAAGTTCGTTTTTTTCAATTTCGCGGCGCAATCGTTGGCGGGACCGATGCAAACGAGCCTCCACCGCACTGTGACTGATCCCCAATTGATCGGCGATTTGCCCGTAGCTCCAATTTTCCGCGTATTTCATGAGGAGGATTTCGCGGTCTTCCGCTTTTAACTCGGCTAAAGCAACACGAACGGCGCTGGCCCTCTCACGATCCAGCAGCCAAGTTAGCGGATCGGCGGCTCCATCGTCAGATTCGGTTGGAACTTGTCGTGCGGCATAACGCTTGAGTAGATTGCGTTTCCGGCCCATTTTTCGCCGATAAAGCAGCGCTTGCCGAATCGCCAATTGATACAGCCACGAGCCGACTTTGGCTGGGTCGCGAATCGGAGCGGCTTGGCGAACCGCCGCCATTCCGACTTCCTGTAGGCATTCGTCGACGGCTTCGGATTCCCCCAAACGCACATACAACAGCCTTTTCAGCCACGACAGGTTTTCGCGTAAAATCTGGTCCCAATCGAACTCAAACGTCACGCTTTCGGTCAATCCGGTTTCCCCGATCGCCACTACCGAGTCGTTAGAATCAGGTCTCGAATTCACTGGAAGTCCATGCTTGACCAGCCCCCGCATTGCTGCCCCATCATAACCGACTAGACTGTCCCTTGCACGCCCCAAGTTTGTAACCTCTCCTCACCGAAGGTAGTTGTCGATGTCCCCACCCACCGTCACTCGCCAAGCGTACGGCGAACTCCCCAATCGCGATCCAGTCGCCAAGTTTGTCCTGGACAGTGGCGACGGTCTGTTGGTCGAAGTCATGTCCTACGGTGCGACTTTAATGGCGGTCAAAACCAGTGATCGCGGCGGGAATATCGCGAATTTGGTGACAACCTGTCCGACACTCGAAGATTGGCTGGGTTGCGGCTCGTTTTTTGGAAGTACGGTGGGACGATTTGCCAACCGGATTGCCAAAGGAAAATTCGCCATCGAGGGGCAAGCCTACGATTTGGCGACCAACAATGGTCCCAATCACTTGCATGGCGGAACTCAGGGTTTCGACAAAAAAAACTGGTCGGCCGAAACGTTTCAAAACGATTCCCAAGCAGGCGTCCACTTTTCATTGACCAGTCCGGATGGTGACGAAGGCTATCCGGGAACCGTAACCATCAAAGCGACTTATCAAGTCAGCCCAGGAAAACGTCTAACGACCAGTTACGAAGCGCGGACGGACAAACCGACGGTCATCAATCTGACAAACCATGCGTATTGGAATTTGGCCGGGCATGATTCAGGATCCATCGAATCCCAGGAACTTCGCTTGTTCGCTCAGCAGTATCTGGCGGTTGACGATGGCCTGATCCCAACTGGGGAGTTTGTGGATGTTGCTAACACGCCCTTGGACTTTCTGCGACCAACACCCATGGGCAAGGGACTGGCAAAGCTCCTGGATACGCCCGCCCGTGGGTTCGATCATTGCTTCGCAGTGGACGGACTTGTGGGACAATTGCGGGACTGTGCTCAGGTCTTTGATCCCACGTCGGGGCGAACCTTGCACGTGCAAACCACTCAACCCGGAGTCCAGCTGTACACGGCCAATCATTTTGACGGCGGCGGCAACTGTGGAGCGTATCCGCGGTTTGGTGCGTTCTGTTTGGAGACTCAAGGATTTCCGGATGCTCCGAACCAAGCGGATTTCCCCTCGTGTTTGCTGGAACCGGGCCAGATATACCGCCAAGAAACCGTTTGGCAATTTGGTATTCGTGGCTAATAATGTGACTCTTACCCAACAACGATCACCGGCGTGCGGCTTCGGTCCAACGGATTTTCTAATAAGGTTTCTTTATGAGCAAGTATTTTGTGACTGGGGTGGCCGGTTTTATTGCCTCGCGCGTCGCCAGTTTACTGTTGGCCGAGGGGCACCAAGTTGTCGGCATCGACAATTTGAACGATTACTACGATGTTTCGCTCAAACAGCATCGAGTGGACTCGTTGCGGACCCAACCGGGTGCCGCGGAAAGGTTCACCTTCGAGAAAATTGACTTGGAAGACCGCACTGCGATTGCTCGACTATTCGACCAACACGGCAACTTCGATGCGGTTGTCAATTTGGCTGCCCGAGCTGGCGTGCGGTACAGCATGATCAATCCAGCGATCTACATGACGACCAATGCGATGGGAAGCCTGTATTTGTTGGAAGAGATGAAGCAACGCGGCATGAAGAAATACGTGCTGGCCAGTACCTCGTCGCTGTACGCTGGCCAAAAGATGCCGTTTACCGAGGACTTGGCAGTAAACACTCCGATCTCGTCGTACGCGGCCTCCAAAAAAGCGGCCGAGTTGATGGCTTATTCGCATCACTATCTCTACGGAATCGATGTTTCGATCTGCCGCTATTTCACGGTCTATGGCCCTGCGGGACGACCGGATATGTGCATCTTTCGCTTCATTCACTGGATCGATCAAGGCATCCCCATCGAATTGTTTGGCGATGGCTCACAGTCGCGGGACTTCACCTATGTTGACGATATTGCCCGCGGAACCATCGCGTCGATCAAAGAAGTGGGCTACGAAATCTTTAATTTGGGCGGCGGCAATCAACCCATCACGTTGACGTTGATCATCGAAAAGCTCGAAAAACTTCTGGGCAAAAAAGCGATTATCGAAAACAGAGAATTCCACAAGGCGGATATCAAATCGACCTGGGCGGACATCGATAAAGCTGGCCGACTTTTGGGTTGGAAACCTCAAGTGACACTCGATGACGGCTTGGCGGCTTGTGTTCGTTGGTATCAAGAAAACTTGCCTTGGTCCAGCCAAATCGAATTGCCGTAAGTTTTGGCGACGGGAGCGAGCACGATATTCGATGAGTCGGGAAACCTCCGGACCGGGAATTCGACGGGTGTTGGGTCGTAGCGGTTGTGCCAATCCCCCAGATGGCAGCGACCACACCGTTCGTAGAGCTGGTTCCGAAGTAGTCGTCGAAAAATACCGTTCGTCCGGTCCACGGTTCCTTCCCGAAGACCACTGGGGCAGGATAGACTTAGAGTGATGCTCGCCGTCGCCCTGTTTATTAGCGCTTGTGTTTTTGCCGTTCTTAGTATCGGCGCGGCGATTGCGTTTTCGGTTTGGCTTCGACGCCAGGCCACACGGTTGGATCGTCTTTGTCACGACCAAGGGCTGGAGCGACACGCGGCCGCCTCACCAACGTCCCGCCCCCTCTATTCTCCTGAGGCCGTGGTCATTCTGTGCGTTCGCGGTCATGATCCCTATTTGGCCGATACGATTCGAGCACTGGCCCGGCAAGACTATTCCAATTACCGAGTCCTGATTGTTGTTGACCATCGGCTTGATCCGGCGTGGCACGTGGTTTCCAGCATCAAGCAGGAATTGGGATTAAACGACTTGCAATTGGAGTTGCAAGAGCTGCGTCTACGTCACGCCAACTGTGGCCTTAAATGCAGCGCGTTGGTCCAAGCGCTTGAGAGCCTTGCTTCGGACGTCGAGGCCGATCGAATCATTGTGACGATCGATTCGGATGCCGTTCCCGAACCCCGTTGGTTGGCCAATTTGCTGCAACCAATGGCCGACGGATCGGTCGGAGCCACGACCAGCAATCAGTGGTTTGAGCCTGGTACTTTGTCTTTGGGGTCTTGGGTTCGTGCCGTTTGGCAAGCGGGTGCGATTGTTCCTACCGCGATGTTGGGCAACCCGTGGGCGGGTAGCTGTGCCATCCGTCACTCCGATATCTTGACCAGTGGTCTGATGGACGATTGGCGGACGTCCATTATCGACGACGGACCGGTACGCGAAAACTTGCAACGACTTGGAAAACGCATCGAGTTTGTTCCCCAGAACTTGGTGATCAACCGCGAGGATTGCAGCCTCGATTTCTGTTTTCGCTACGTAGCTAGAATGCTCACATGGAGTCGGCTGTTCGAATCCACTTTTTGGATTACCGGTGTCCACGCATTGGTAACTTCGGCTCTGCAAGTCAGTGTCGTGTTGTGGTGTCTTGGTAGCTTGGTCGCGGCGGTTCTGGTTCCTTCCGATGAGCCACTGTGGAGTCGCGTCCTTGGGCCGGTCGCCGCTGTAACGATCCTCCTGATTGGACAAGTCGCAGGTTATTTGATCGTGCGCCAAGCGGTCATGCGGGCCTCGTTGACGGGGGCGAAACTCCGTTCGCAGACATTGGCCCATCGCTCCGAACCAGTAACCTGGGTGACGCGGCTATTGTTCGTATCGCTGTCGGTTCCGTTGGCCACGACGGCCTATGCTTGGGGATGTTTGAAAGCTTTACGAGTCAAACGAGTCGTCTGGCGCAACATCACGTACGATGTCGAAAATGGTCGTCAAATCAAAATGCTCGACTACGCTCCGTTTGTCGCGGAAAAGCCCACCGCGTTCGAAAATCACTCGGTGTAACGAGTCGCCGGCTTGTGCGACATCGTTCCCGAGTTCATATCGATCGGGCGATTTCTTTCAAGGCCTCGTCTGCTGCTTGGACGGTTTGGTCGATCAGGGCGTCGGTGTGGGCGATGGACACAAACAAGGCTTCGAACTGGCTGCAGGGCCAATACACGCCGCGATCCATCAGGGCCCAGAAAAACTTGGCAAAGCGCCGAGTATCGCACCCACTGGCGGACGACCAGTTCGTGATTGGTTGATCATGAAAGAACAGAGTCAACATGCTGCCGACTCGATTGAGTTGGTGGGGCACCGCATGTTTTTTGGCCGCCGAAACCAGGCCCTCGGCCAAGCGAGCGGACTGACGCTCGAGAAACGAATAGATCTGAGGGTCGCGTAGTGTTTCCAAGGTGGCGATTCCAGCGGCGGTTGCTAGAGGATTGCCGCTTAGCGTTCCCGCTTGAAAGACTTTTCCCGCCGGCAAGATGTGTTCCATGATCCAACGTTTGCCACCAAACGCAGCCAATGGCAGTCCACCGCCGACAATCTTGCCCATGACCGTCAGGTCGGGATCGACCCCAAAGATCTTCTGAGCTCCGCCGTTGTCGACGCGAAAGCCACACATCACTTCGTCGAACACAAGCAACGTGTTGTGTTCCAGAGTGAGCTTTCGCAACGCGGTCAAGAACTCGGTGGTTGGAGTGACACAGCCCATGTTGCCACAGACGGGTTCGAGAATGACGGCGGCGATTTCTTGAGGAAACTTTTGAAACGTCATTTGCAGTTGTTCGACATCGTTGTATTCCAAAACGAGCGTGTCTTGGCTGGTGCCGAGGGTGACTCCCGGCGAGTTCGGGACCGACAGCGTGGCGGCTGCACTTCCGGCGGCCACCAACAGACTATCGACATGTCCGTGGTAGTTGCCGGCAAACTTGATGATCTTATCTCTGCCCGTCGCTCCACGTGCCAAACGAATGGTCGACATCGTCGCCTCGGTCCCGGAGCTAACCAAGCGGACCATTTCGACACTGGGCACGGCGTCGATGATGAGTTCCGCCAACCGAGTTTCCGCCTGGGTTGGAGCGCCGTAACTGGTGCCATGTTCCAAAGCCGTAAGGATCGCGTGTTTGACGTTCGGATGTTGGTGCCCCAAGATCATCGGACCCCAAGAACCGATGTAGTCGATATAGCGATTCCCATCGATATCGGTCAGCCAAGCTCCTTCGGCGTGTTGGATAAAGATCGGATGTCCGCCGACGGCCCCGAATGCTCGCGCCGCGCTGTTGACCCCACCCGGCGTGACTTGCTTGGCTTGCTCGAATGCAAACCGACTTTGCTGACGTGTTTCCGAAAGGGTCATTCACTGAACTCCAAGCCGATTGTCTGGAACCTTGGGGACTGGCCAAGTTTTCCGGGGCCCAAATACTGTGGGCCAGGTTCCCGCTGACCTTGTTTTGTCTCACTCACCACCGCAATCCAATTTACCGGATTCACGAAAACTCACGAGGGTGCGGGTGCTCACTTGTCTGGGAAACTTTTGTATAATCCCCAGCGTGGGTAATTGCTTCCGAGTTTGCATTCGCCCTTGATTTGCGGACCGTGAATCAATCGCGAACATTCCCGTGCAGCCAAAAATCCGACTGCGTATCAACCAACGACCTTAATTCTAGGTAGTTTTATGTCCCATCCAAATACCACAGCCCAGCCCAATTTGCTGATTCGATTCTTGAACATTGTGGAATGGGTGGGCAACAAACTTCCTGACCCAGCCGTCCTATTTGTGATCTTGATTGCCATCGTCGGCGTCGTCTCGTGGCAATTATCGTCGGTCCAGTTCTCGGAAAAAGACCCTCGCTTTGACGGCCCGGTTGAGAAAGCTCCCGCGATTACGGTAACCAACATTTTGCTACCCGGCGAAATTGCGACCACGATGAGTACCATGGTCACCACGTATGTGACCTTTGCTCCGTTGGGGGTTGTTTTGGTCGCGATGTTGGGCGTTGGAGTTGCCGAACGAGCCGGATTTATCAATGCGGTTCTGAAAGCAATGTTGAACCAAGCGCCCAAGTTTCTGTTGACCCCCATGGTGATCTTGGTCGCCATTGTCAGCCATACCGCTGTGGACGCAGGATATGTGTTGGTGATTCCGCTGGCCGGAGTGGTTTTCTATGCGGCCGGTCGTCATCCTTTGGCTGGAATCGCCGCTGCATTTGCCGGTGTTTCAGGTGGATTTAGCTGCAACTTTGTGCCTTCATCGATCGATCCATTGCTGCAGGGCTTGACCCAAACGGGCGCGAGAATTTTCGACCCGAATTACGTCGTGAACCCGCTTTGTAACTGGTATTTCACCGCATCATCCTCGTTTTTGATTATTTCGGTCGGTTGGGCCATTACCGACTTGTTGATCGAACCAAAACTCAAGAGCACACCCATCGATGGAGACATTTCTGAAATTCCAAAGATCGAAGAACTGACGTCTCGCGACTACCGCGCCTTGTATTGTAGTGTGGGTTCTTTGGGCTTGGGGCTGTTGTTGTTGTGGGCACTCCCGTCAACGTCCGCGTTGCGCGACCCGTTGGGCAAGATCGACTCCGACAGCAACTCCAAATCGAATCTCGGAATGAACTTCGAAGCAACTGCGGATGGGGTGGTTGTCAAGCAAGTATCGCCCAAAGGGGCGGCCGATTCCGCAGGCATACTCGTGAACGACCGTTTGTTGAGCATCGGCGGACAGCCCCTGGAGCAGTTGCTCGCCAAGGAGAAGCCCTTGGATGAACAATTAAAAGCGGACAAGCCAGTCGTGTTGGAGATCAAGCGAGAGATCGAAATCAAGAATGAGACCGAAGTCAAACGCGAGACGGTCGTCAAGCATATGGTGTTCTCGCCGAAGTTGATCCCCGGTGCTCCTTTGATGAAGTCGATTGTACCGTTGATCTTTATCTTGTTCTTTATTCCGGGTGTCGTTCACGGGTACGTGTCCGGGAACTTCAAGAATCATCGCGATGTGGTTGCCGGTATGTCCAAGGCGATGGAGTCGATGGCGTATTACATGGTCTTGGTGTTTTTTGTCGCCTTGTTCATCTACTTGTTCAATCGCTCCGGGATCGGGCTGGTTTTGGCGGTCAAGGGAGCCAACGCCCTGGAAGGACAACCCGCCATTCTGGTCATTTGCGGGATTATTGGCTTAACGGCAATGATCAACTTGTTGATTGGTTCGGCCAGTGCCAAGTGGTCCATGTTGGCTCCGATTTTTGTCCCGATGCTGATGAAGTTGGGAATCGCTCCCGAATTGGCCCAAGCTGCTTATCGAGTTGGAGATTCGACGACCAACATCATCACGCCACTCCTGCCATATTTCCCCTTGGTGGTCGTCTATGGCCAGCGCTACTACAAGGCCACAGGCATTGGTACGATTACTTCGCTGATGTTGCCGTACTCGCTGACATTTCTCGTGTTGTGGACGTTGTTCTTGTTGGCCTATTGGCAGCTGGGTTTCCCCTTGGGCATTAATTCCGCGTACGAATACGTCAAACCCGCCTAACCTACGGATACTGATTTCATGTCGAGCGAAGTTCAGGGCGATCTTAGTGGTCAACGGCGGGAGTACGAGAATCCGCCGCTGCAAGATGACCAATTAGCGGAGAGCCCGTTCGTCCAGTTTGAAGGTTGGTACCAACACGCGGTTGCCGAAAAGTTGATGGAGCCCAACGCCATGGTTCTGGGCACGGTGGCTCCCTCGGGCCGACCTGCCCAGCGAACTGTTCTCCTAAAGTATTATGACGCGACGGGATTTGTGTTCTTCACCAACTACAACAGTCGCAAAGCCCAGCACTTGGCCCAGAACACGCAGGTCTCTTTGCACTTTTTGTGGTTGCCCTTGCAACGACAAGTTGAGATCAACGGAACGGTGGAAAAAGTTTCAACTGCCGAGTCGCTAAAATATTTTGCTTTGCGGCCGCGGGGTAGCCAGTTGGGCGCGTGGGTCTCCGAGCAAAGTTCGGTGATCTCGTCCCGTAGTCTGTTGGAAGCCAAGTTTTTTGAACTGAAACAAAAGTTTGCCAATCGCGAGGTCCCGTTGCCTTCGTTTTGGGGTGGTTATCGTGTTCGGCCAGATCGTTTCGAATTCTGGCAAGGGCAAACGAGTCGGCTTCACGATCGTTTCGAATACCAACTACAACCCAAAGGCCAGTGGACACGGCAGCGATTGGCTCCGTGAACGAATTTGTTGACGAAAGAGTTTTCGAGAAAGGTAGTCGCGCATGAATCTAGCGGAATTCACAACTCGAGTCCAAGGTATTCTGGAGAAGCAATTTCCCGATCAACAGTTTGTGGCCAATCCAGAGGACGGCGTGATCGTTTCCGATTCGATGCGCTTCGGACTGGCCAACTTCATGGCGGAACTCCACGGTGCTGCGCTTTCGGACGAACAATTCGAAGATCGCATCACGCAACATTTTCGGCACGCGTTTGCCATGGCCCAAGACGATGTGCTGGTCACACCCGATTGGGAACGAGCGAAGTCGCGTCTGCGACTGCAGTTGGCCAATTTGCAAATTCCGGAATTTCATCAGACAATTACGTTTCCATTTTCCAATGAAGTTTGTTCGGCGGTTGTGATCGATGCTCCGCATGGCTATGCCTACGTTCACAAACAATATGCGGAATCTTGGGGCCAAACGACCGTGGATCTGATTGAGATCGCCCGTGAGAATCTGAGCGAGGCGGTCAAGAACACGAACCTCATGCAAGTTCCGGCGCCTGGCGGTTCAGGACTCATCATCGTGCAGGAAACGGACGGGTACGCGGCGGCACGAATTTTGTTGCCGCAATTTCGCGAGTTCTTGATCGAGAAACTGGCGCCGCGCGCTGGATTCGTCTGGGTCGGTGTACCGAATCGCGACTTCTTGATCGCGTGGCCGGACAGTGTCGCACCGGAAATTCAAGAATCGATTCGGCAACAGTTGGCGGTCGATTCCCAACAGCAGCACCATCCATTGTGCTCGGTACCGTTGCGGGTTACTTCCGAGACGATTTCGCCGGTGGAGTAAATGCTGCCGGCGGACTGGCAGCTTGCAAAGATAGTGCTGCCAGGGGACTGGCAGACTACATTGTTAGTGCTGCCAGGGGACTGGCAGACTACATTGCTCGCGCTGCCAGGGGACTGGCCAACGCTGTGAAGCATTTTTGAATGTGTATGCTCAGCGCTTGTGTCGGCCTTTCAGGCCTTTTCTGGATGAGATGTCACCTCTAACCGGTGGCTCGCGCACACCGGCAGAGGCTGTTTCGGCCCATTCGGGCCTGTTCTGACCAGAAAAAATGCTTCACAGCGTTGGGGACTGGGAGTCGCCAATCGCGAAACATCTCGCTTGGCGTTTTTGTGCGTCTTTGTTAAGCTCCATGCCAGAAATCAGGGGAGGATTTTCCGCGCGACAAAGGATTGGAAAAGATGCTGCAAGCGGCGGCCGCTGATGATCAACCATTGAATCCGACGTCCCTATTTCATCGGGCTGAACAGTTTGGAATCACATCCGATCGACTCCTGTACCACGGGCAGCAGTTGGTTCTGGTCTTGGTGGTCATCATTGCTGGTTGGGTCGTCGCGGGCGTTTTGGCACGCACCGTACGAATCTCTCTGGAAAAGGCCAAGCTCGAAGCAACGCTAACTTTGTTTTTTACCCAAGCGGCTCGCTGGTTTGTCTTGGTTCTGACGGGGCTCAGCGTCTTGAGTTTGTTTGGTGTTGAAACCACGTCACTTGCAGCCGTCGTTGGCGCGGGCAGTTTGGCGATTGGCTTGGCATGGCAAGGAGCCCTGAGCAATTTTGCGGCCGGAATCATGCTGCTGGTATTTCGCCCGTATCGCGTGGGCGATATGGTCAACGTCAATGGCACTTTGGGCCGGGTCAAGGAACTCGAGTTGTTCACAACGACGATGGACACGACCGACAACCGCCGCTTCATAGTCCCCAACGCTAGTATCTTCGGCAGCACAATCGAAAACCTCAGTCACCACCATCAGCGACGCGTGGAAGTTGCGGTGGGGGTAAGTTACCAAGCAGATATCGATCACACGCGGGTCGTGTTGCGAGAGGCGGTCGCCAGCGTTACGGGTGTCTTGGCGGACCCGGAGCCGATGATTTATTTGGTCGAATTGGGGAACAGTACCGTCAATTGGTCGGTCCGGGCCTGGGCCCCCACGGCGGATTATTGGTCGATTCGAGACCAACTGACCCGCGCCGTCAAAATTCACTTGGACGCCGCGGGTGTGCAAATTGCGTTCCCCCAACTGCATGTTCATTTAGAACAGTTATAATGCGGTCCAGCCCGCGGGCCATGTGACTGGAACCATCTTTGAATAAGGGAAGAACATGCAATTTCGATTCGCGATCCACGGTGCTGCCGGCCGTATGGGCCAACGTTTGGTCGCCTGCGCGGCAGCCGACGACGAAGTGCAGTTGGTTGCCGCGATCGATGCTCCGAATTCTCCAAAACTGGGGCAAGACAGTGGGCTGGTTGCCGGCATTGGCCCCAACGAGATCCCGATCACAACGGATTGGTTGGGCGGTTGCGATGCGGTTATTGATTTTAGTTCCCCCGAAGGTGCCAAAGCCGCTCTGCAGCTGTGCCTGAATCGTCGCCTACCTTTGGTTTTGGCCACGACAGGTTTGCCACCGGAGTTCTTGGAAGAACTTCAAACCGCGGCTCACGAAATCCCGATCCTCACCGCTCCCAATATGAGTACGTCGGTGAATCTGGCCATTTACCTATCGCAAATGGCAGCTCGTTTGATGAAGCAGGTCGGTATGGACCCGGATGTTGAAATTGTGGAACGGCATCATCGGATGAAACACGATGCCCCTAGTGGCACGGCTTTGAGATTCGGCGATGTGATCGCCAAAGAGTTGAACTTGACCGAAGCGGTTCACGGTCGCCAAGGCATGGTGGGGCCGCGGCCAATGAACGAGATCGGTTACCATGCGGTACGTACTGGGGACGACGCCGGGCAACATCTGGTGATCTTCGGCATGTTGGGCGAGACCTTAGAGATCCGCATCGCGGCCGTCAATCGCGACGGTTACGCCAGAGGAGCAATTGCCGCCGCGAAGTTCCTCTGCAGTTGTGGACCCGGCATGTACACGATGTCCGACATGTTAGGATTTTGAGACAGTGGTCCAATAGCCAATTGCTGAATCACTTGTTTTAAACGGTCAGTTTGCCAGCGGGACCGGGAACCCAGAAGGTGCTCTGTCGCCCGTCTTATAGTGGACGTGACTTCGACGAGCTCGCCGGTTTGGAAAGACACGAGAGCAACATACCCCACGATGCCTCAACGCCACAACGAGTTTGTTCACCCGTGGGCCGCCAGTGGACTGGCGACGCACATTGTCGCAGCCCTCACTATCATGTCTTTTTAGCAAAGATCCATATTAACTGTAACTACGCGACCAGTTCTTCTTTCTCGCCCGATCCGCGAGGAGCGATCGTTCCGGCCTCTTCGAGCGAGCGAACGATGTCCACGATTTCCTGTTGAACCTTTTCCACGTCCGATAATTTGACGGCTCCCAAGAACTCGACTTCTTCCTGGAGCGTTTGGGCCGCTCGTTGCGACATGTTGCCCATGACTTTTTGTTTGAGCGTCTCGCTGGCACCTTTCAGCCCCATGGCCCATTTGGCACTGTCGACGTTTTTTAGAATCTGTTGGATGTCTTTGTCGCCAAGTTTACCGATATCCTCGAACACAAACATCAACCGACGAATTTCTTCGACCAATTCCGGGCTTTCCCGCGACAATTGATCCATGATCGTCCGCTCGGTATTTCGGTCCGTGATATTCAAGATCTCCGCGATGCTGCCCACGCCGCCGGTCTTGTCAAAAGACTGACTCATCAGGTTGGCCATCCGAAATTCGAGCCCTTTCTCGACGGAGCGGATCACTTCGGGGCTCGTTTGTCCCATGTTGGCAATGCGACGAATGACGGCGATTTGCCGGTCCGGTTGCAACCCCGCCAAGATCTCGGCACCATACGCCGGGGGCAAGTAAGCCAGGATCAAAGCGATCGTCTGCGGATGTTCGTCCGAGATAAACGTCAAGATGTTTTGCGGGTCGATCTTTTTCAAGAAACTGAACGGCAACGACTCGACCACTTGTCGCACGTTTTCGAACGACTCCTTGGCGCCATCCCCCAAGGCCTCGGTGATCAAATTGCGCGCCAATTCCAAGTTCCCCGACATGCCACCGTTGGCGGCTCCACTTGAATCCGCGAATTCGTTGATCACGGCGTTCTGCTCTTCAACCGTCACTCGGCCAAGATAAGCAATTTCGATCGAAACGGTCTCGACTTGCGCCGGAGTAAATTTGACCATCAATTTGGCCGCGAGGGGCCTGGGGAGGCAGGTCAGCAAGATCGCCGCCTTCCGCAGGTTGGGGTTTTCTTTGTTCGTGGAGTTGTTCGTGGAGTTGTTCGACGAGATCGAGCTCATGCAGCAACTTGCCAATCTAAGAAATGAACGAAGCACGACACGATTGCCCAGCCCCCAACGCTCGGCGACAACCGCTCCTAGTCGTCATCGGCAAAATCAGCAAAACCGCTTGATTCGATTTTCGTTGCTAGCATCGGGAAGCACCCACGGTTCGGCTGTTCAACCAGTCGTCCACTCGATTCGTTGATACAACTGAAGTAGTTTTTCTCCGTGGGCGGAGTGCAGACTTCGAAGCCAGTGGATTCGGCCAAGCAGATGGGCCGCGAAGTGGTCATGAGCCGACCGATTTTGGCTCTGGGGACCAAATCGAACACAGTTATAGAGAATTGCCTTTAGCAAGTCGTATTCGTGTCGAACCAGATTTGGACGATGGTTGAGCACGATCCCGACGGCCGTTTGTCGTTGCGAGTTCGGAATCATGGCCGTTTTGCGATGTCGGACTCGGAAACCCTCTTCCCAAGCGATCGACGCCACTTGGTCGGCCATCTTGATCAGACTTCGCTTCATGATCGTTGGACTCGAAAACAAAAGATCGTCGCCGTAACGCGAATAGTTGGCACCGTAGGCGTTCGCTAAGCCAGTCAACCGGCAATCGAAGCGATACGCGACCAAGTTCGCCAATGCGGGCGACGTCGGCGCGCCTTGTGGCAAGTGTCGCCGAAAATACAGGCGGGCTAATTCGGCAACCATTCGTTCGCTGGCTTCTTGCCCAAAATTTCCCATTAGTGATTTTCGAATCGTCTCCGTCCCCAATACACTGGTCGTCAAGTTCGTGAGCGACTGGGTCACCTCGTAGGGATAACCCAAACTGCGGAACAGGCCGAAAATTCTTGCTCCATCGATCGACGGAAAGAAGTCTTCCAGATCCATGCGCAGAATCCATGCTTGCCCCACGTGCGGTTGAACGTGCGTCAAGGTCGAACGCTGGCGAACGAAACCATGGGCCGCCGTGTGCGTCGGTAGTTGATTGAGAATCTGATTGAGGATCTCACGTTGAATACGCTTTAGTCGCGCCTTGGGGGCTTCGATCAGCCGGACACCGCCGGATCGCTTGGCAATGACATGCACGCGATAATGTTCCGTTCCCGCTCCGTAGCCTTGGGGTCCTTTGGTCAACCAATTCAGAGTTTTGTCCAACGTGCCGAGACAATCCGAGAGCTCGCGCAGGTTTCCGATCGGGGGATACTTCCAACCCAGAGTCGCGGCGACGGATTGTCGCATTTGACTGCCGTCTAGCTGGTTCTCCAAGATCGCTCGTTGAATTTCGCTGTATCGCAATCCGCGACCTGACCCCGGCGAGAGTCGTAAGAATTCCGTCAACCGAGTTCGACTTGGTGGATAGGGGAACGCTAACGAAATACTGGCGGCCAACAACGCAGGGTTGCTTTTGGAAACGCGGCGAAATACCGATCTTCTATTCGTCGGTCGATAGACTGCCGACAATCGATGCTCAAGCGACTCGTAGGTCCAATCAGAATCCAACAGTAGCTGGGCCAGTTGCTCAAAAACCAATCAGCCGGCCTTAAAAACGAGTGGGGATGCGCGTGATCGACGCTGATTAGTTTTGCAGGTCGACGCACGCTTGCGTACTTCAGTATTTTGCCAAACAAAAAACGTCTTTCGTCCAACCGAACTTGTGTGCGCTGTGGTATCGTGCGCGAGGGCGCACTTTGCCACAGCCTGAAAAGCCAGCCTACCGAGCGAACGACGGGGTAACCCCGCCGAAGTCGAATCGTTGCCAACATTCGCTTTCGCAAACGCAGCAAGGTGCAAACACCCGAAGATTCAACGAACTTGGACGAAAGACACCATTTGTATATCCCAGGTCGGGCGACCAGTCAAGCAAATTTACTCGTTCCTTCTTGAGTTGAAGCTGGCGGTGATGGGGCGTCGCAGTGGATTAGAATCCTTGGAAATCGGCTCTTGGCTTAGTGGGTCCGGGGTAAAACGCGTAGTCGATGTGTGCGTCCACGGTTGTCATGGACGGTAAGAATATCGTAGATCCAGATGAGTCGTGTGAGGGTTGCATCAAACGTGGCTTGCATGACGTTTTGGTCGGCCTGAATATCCCAAAGTACCACGGAGTTCTGGCGATGAGCCGATCGTTAATTCGGTTCCCTTTTACCAATTGAATGCGGTTCGTTTGAGTGGTGGAAGACGATCGCGTCGGATTCTTGCGGTGATTGAGGTTTGGAATCAGACCCACCCCTCCAGTCGCGGAATAGTGGATCCAACGGACCGTCCTTAAAGCCGAGCAAATAGAAAAACACGGCGATTGGACAAGCGAACACAAGCAACCCGAGCAAGAATGTCTCACGACCGAAACTAACCACTTGGAAAGCCACCGAAATCAAGGTCATCAGACCAATAATCGCCAGGATGCTGAAGCGATACGTGGTGTTCTGACGGTTGGAGCCTTGGACGGGTTCATTGACGATAAGATCTTCGGGAGCGAACTCCGCAGTGACAATGCCCAACCCATCCGATCCACAATTCCAGCAGAGATCAAAATGCTCGTCAACTTCTTCATGACAATTCGGGCACTTCCACATCGTATCGGCTCCAGCTTAGGATGGCCTCGGTAGCGACGTTTGCTGAAACGTGGCTACCAATTTTTGGGTGACGCGCTTCATTATATGGAGTGACAACGCACAAATGGGGCGGGGTGTCCCAACTATTGTTCAGATTAAAGCGTGGACCTGCAGTTTCTATTGCTCGCTGCTTTTTGGGAGGGACGTTGTTATACTAGGTACAGCGACTGACTGCTCCGAATGGTGAATTAGGACAAGCCGCGAGAATGATGGTCCATCACGAAAAATCCCGCCTGATCGTTTTTGCCCGTCGTCGTTACGACTTGATGGCCGGTGTTTGGTCCCATATCGGGCTATGGATGGTATCGTGGGCGGGCACCACTGTATTCGCAGCGGACGACGATGAAGCCGACTATTTTGTTCGGGAAATCCAGCCGATCTTGCAGCAACATTGCTACGAATGTCATTCTCATCAAGCCGGCACGATGGAAGGTGGCCTGGCCTTGGACTGGAGGAGCGGGTGGGCCAACGGCGGCGATCGTGGACCGGCCGTCGTGCCCAACGACGTCGAGAACAGTTGGCTAATACGCGCGGTTCGGCATGTCGACCCCGACCTGCAAATGCCGGCCGAAAAAATCAGCAATGAGGAAATCGCCAAACTGGAGCAATGGGTCCAGAGCGGGGCCGTCGATCCACGAGTCGCTCGGCCAACCACCGAAGATGCGGATCGTTCCCCTTGGTGGTCGTTGCAACCTTTGTTACGACCAAAGTTGCCAGATTCACCGTCGAGCCTAGTGTCTGATGCCAAGCATCCGATCGATGCGTGGATCGAAAAAGCGCTGATCGAGCAAGGCTTGTCACCTCAACCTCGCGCCGAACGTCGCACGCTTATGCGACGATTGTGGATCGATCTTTTGGGGATGCACCCCACGTTGGGTGAATTGGATGCCTTCGAACAGGATGCGTCGCCTGACGCTTGGACAAGATTGGTTGAGGAATGTCTGGCGCGACGGCAATATGCCGAACGTTGGGCTCGGCACTGGTTGGACACGGTTCACTATGCCGATTCGCACGGCTTTGAACACGATGTCTTTCGCCCCCACGCTTGGCCATATCGCGACTACGTCATCCGCGCGTTGAATAAGGATTTGCCCTGGGCCGATTTTATTCGCGCGCAATTGGCGGCGGACCATTTCTTTCCCGAAGATCCAACTTCGCTGGCTGCGTTGGGTTTCTTGGGCGCTGGGCCGTACGATCAAAGTGCAGCGGCCACCGCGCCCCTATCGTTCGAGTACTTGGATCGCGATGATTTGGTGACTCAGGTCTGTGGCTCGCTGCTTAGTACCACGGCCAATTGTGCGCGCTGTCACGCGCACAAATTTGATCCGATCTCCCAACAAGATTATTTTGCGCTGCAGGCGGTGTTTGCCGGAGTTTTGAAAGGGGAGATCCGCTACGACTCGGATGTGACCGTGGCGACCGAACGTCAACGTTGGCAACGCGTGTTGAATCAAGCCAAGGTCCCTAATTCGTCATGGCTGCAAACCGCCGAGGCCGACGAGATCATGCAGCAGTGGCAAGCCGCCAAACCTCCGCGGTGGTCACCGTTGACCTACGAGACTCTTTACTCGAATGGCGGGGCGGAACTGCAGCGATTGGAAGATGGATCAATCTTGGCTGGAGGGCCCAACCCCGAACAAGAGACGTTTGTCGTCACCGGAACGACCGCACTGGCGACAGTAACCGCTCTGCGATTGGATGTGTTGCCCCATGATTCGTTGCCCGCCCAGGGACCCGGCCGCGCGGCGAATGGCAACTTGCATCTCAATGAAATCGCAGTGCACTATTTCTCGCCGGGCAATGCCGTGCCGACGAAGTTGACCATCGCCGCGGCCACGGCGGACTTCAATCAAGACGGGTGGACGATCGAACACGCCATCGATGGCAATCCGCAATCCGCGTGGGCGATTCATCCTCATGTTGGGCAGCCCCATCATGGGATCTTTGTGCTGAGTCAACCGCTGCAAGTTGAACCTCAGGGCAAGATCCTGGTGAGTTTGCGGCAAACCCACGGCGGCTCCCACGTGATCGGTCGCTTTGCCATGTCGGTTTGCGAAGGTGACGCGCTTCACGCGGTTGCTTTGTCGAACGAAAGTCAGGCGATCGAGCAAATTCCGCCGCACGAGCGAACTGTCGAGCAATCACAAAAGCTTCGCGGCGAAATAGTCGCCAAGTTTGCGGAGCAGCGCTTGAAGTTGTTGCCGGAACCGGGACGACTCTACGCGGCGGGAAAAGACGTGGAAAACGAACGCGGTCGCTTGCAAGTTCCGCAGCCGCGGACCATTCATGTGCTGACTCGCGGCGACTTGGAAAAACCGCGCGACGTCGAAAGTCCTGGTGCGTTGTCCGCATTGACTCATGCAGCGCCACGGTTCGCCCTTGATCCGACGGCGGACGAAGTCTTTCGTCGCGCGGCGTTGGCCGACTGGATTGTTCATTCCGACAATCCATTGACTTGGCGGAGCATGGCCAACCGCGTCTGGTATTATCACTTCGGTCGCGGCCTTACAAACACGGTCAACGACTTCGGCCACATGGGGGAATTGCCGTCGCATCCAGAATTGCTGGATTGGTTGGCCTGCGAATTACGAGATACCGGTTCGCTCAAGCATTTGCATCGACTGATTTGTACAAGCGAAGCGTATCAACGGAGCAGCGAGGCAGTTGTGGTTCGATCCGCAAATGAACCGGGGATCGCGGAGCGATCCACGACACAACCGGGGATCGCGGAGGATCGAACGACACAACCGGGGATCGCGGAGGATGGAAAGACACGTCAGAGGATCGCGGAGCGATCCACTACAAACTCCGGGCTTTCGATGGGGACTGGTGAGCAAGACGATCCGGAAAACCGCTGGTACGCGCGATGGTCGAGGCGACGGTTGGATGCCGAATCGTTTCGCGACAGTGTCCTGGTTTTGAGTGGACGTTTGGACCTGACCATGGGTGGCCCCGGCGTGAAGTATTTTCGCGAGAGTCCCGGGCCGCAGGTCACGCCCAAGTTGCATTACGACGATTTTGATTTGGATGGACCTGGGGCAGGTCGGCGCAGCATTTATCGAGTCGTGTGGCGTGGGATTCCCGATCCCTTGTTCGAGGCGTTGGACTTTCCTGACTTGGGACTGTTGGCGCCGCAGCGTCACCAGTCAACTTCTCCACTGCAAACACTCACGCTCTTGAACCATCGCTTTGTGTTGCATCATGCCCAGGTCTGGGCCCAGCAATGTCAAACGAAAGTCAAGAACGCATTCGAAAGCGAGCAAGCAGAGCAAGCTGCGCTTGAGCACGCGATTCGATTGGCGGTTCAGCACGCGTGGTTGCGATCGGCAACGGACGCCGAAGTGGTCGCATTGCGCTTATTGGCGGAGGAACATGGGATGGCGGCGGTCTGTCGTTTGTTGATCAACAGCAATGAGTTTTTATATGTGGATTGAGCAGCGAAGCCCGACATTTTCGCGCCGGGAATGGTTGGCCAACGCGGGTGGCGGATTTGGCAGCCTGGCTTTGACTGGCTGGTTGAGCGGCGAAGGATTTGCGGTTGGCAATGACGATACAACTTCGAAGGTCCAAGATGGATTGCATCATCCGGCCCGAGTGAAACGTGTAATCCAGTTGTTCATGAACGGCGGGGCCAGTCCCATGGACACGTTCGACTACAAGCCGGCCCTGGAAAAATATCATGGCCAAATGCTGGGGCCGACGGAAAAGCCGGAAGGATTTACCGGACCCGCCGGTGCGGTGATGAAAAGTCCGTTCACCTTTCAGCAATACGGTGAAAGCGGGCGGTGGGTCAGCAGTATGTTTCCGCACCAAGCGAAGATCGTCGATCAATTGACTTTCTTGATGGCCATGACTTCAAAATCCAATGTGCATGGACCGGCCAGTTACATGATGAACACCGGGTTTATCTTGCCGGGGTTTCCCAGCATGGGTTCATGGATCAGTTACGCGCTGGGCAGCGTGAGTGAAGAGTTGCCCGCGTTTGTAGTGTTGCCAGATCCACGCGGACTACCTTACAACCAAAAAGGCAACTTCAGTTCCGGATTTCTACCGGCGCAGTATCAAGGCACGCTGTTGGATGTTCATCGACCGGACGTGGTGCCTCACTTGCATGCTCCGCGGGAGTTCGAATTCGCACACGGGGCGAGTGACTTGGCGACCCAAAAGCTACTCGGCGAAATGAACCGACAACACGCGATCGCCCAGCACAATGACTCGCAACTAGAATCCCAGATCGCAGCGGGCGAATTGGCGGCGCGCATGCAATTGGCCGCTCCTAGTGTGTTTGACTTGTCGGGCGAAACGGACGCGACCTTGCAAGCCTACGGCATGAACCAAGCGGCCACTGCCGATTTTGGAAAACGCTGCTTGATGGCCCGGAGATTGATCGAAAGGGGAACTCGATTTGTCCAAGTTTGGAGTGGACCGCAAGGAGCCGTAAATAACTGGGACAATCACGGTAGCATCCCTAACGAACTTCCGCCGATGGCCTTGAGCGTCGATCAACCAATGTTCGCGTTGGTGGAAGACTTGCGATCGCGCGGGCTCTTGGCAGATACGTTGGTGATCTGGACGACGGAATTCGGGCGGACACCATTTGCGCAGAGCGGCGTGGGGCGCGACCACAATCGCGGAACGTTTGTGAGCTGGTTGGTGGGTGCCGGAGTGCGTCCCGGAGTTGCGCTGGGGGAAAGTGACGAGTTGGGTTATCAGGCCGCGGTGGACAAAACCGACTGTCACGACTTTCACGCCACGATCTTACATTTATTGGGCATCGATCACCAACGGCTCGTCGTGCGCACCGGAGGGATCGATCGTCGATTGACGGATGTCCACGGTCGGGTGATTGAAAAGATTCTATCGTAGCATCGCGTAGGCTTGGTCGTCGTAATTGGACGGCATCCGGTACTCACAAAGCCCAATGACGTTTTTTTGTGAACTTGATAAGCCTCCCGAGTTAACCGGTTAGCAGAGCGTGGTTCGGCGGGAATCCGACGAATCACGCGCCGCTAAGCGTTCCGGGAAAGTTGGGGACACGGGAAAGTTGGGGACACGCAGGACACTCATGTGTGTCCCCAGATTCCTGCTCTGTCCCCAGATTCCTGCTTCCAGATTCCTGCGGACCAGTTGTTTGACTGGCGAATCCAACCCCCAACGGCCGCTGGCCGAAGTCCATTCCGCAGCGTCTTTTCTCATGTTCTCGTTGTTTCGTGCCTTTCGTGCTTTTCGTGGTTCGAAACATTTACCACGAAAAACACGAAAGTCACGAACATGCAAGTGCCAATGAACCAGATGCACATCCTTGTTAGTCGATGTCTCAAAAAAAATCAGCCCGCGGGCACGCCAACGCTTTCCCTCGGGTTTGTCCCCGGGCGACTACCGTACTACGGATATCGAAACAATGCGTGTTCGGTGTGTCCCCAGAGGTTTCCTCATCGTCCCGTTGTTTCGTGCCTTTCGTGCTTTTGGTGGTTCGAAACATTTACCACGAAAAACACGAAAGTCACGAACATGCAAGTGCCAATGAACCAGATGCACATCCTGATCGTTTGTTCGAAAGCATCCGAGTGCGTGTTGCCTTGCCCGTCGGCTGCGTCTAGAGACGTTTTGATTGTCCAATCGTCACTGCCCGAATAGGCTGTGATGTAGCTGCGATAAGTGGAATTGTCCGCAATCGTAACCACTCCTGTAGCGGCGTAGTTCCAATGGCGCACGATCGAGTCATGCAGTCTCTGGGCCGAGCTGACTGTGCTTTCGGCATGGGAACTGGAATCGCGCCAGCCGGCCATCGGCGGAGGCGATTCGACATCGCCGCTTCCATCCAGGGTGAGTTCAATCGCGGCTGAAGCCAGCTGCGATACGTGCTTCCGCGACTTGAAGCTGTTGATCGAGGTCTGGTTGCTGGTTTGAGTCAGGTCCGTCGTGCCTGTGACGAAGACTTGCCCGGTGGAGAATCCGGGAAGTTTCGCCGAGGGGAAAAGGTGAAATTGAGCCTCGAATGGATACGGAATGGCACGGACTAGTCCAGAAGGGAATGGAAGAAAGAAGAGGGGAGCTAGAAATTACGGTAGCGGTGTTTCCTGCGGATAGCAGCGCTGGGCTACGGATGATTATAATGAGCTCATGTCAAATTCGATCGGGCGACTGGCGACCCAGTGCGCCATTAACGGCAGTACCGTTCAGCGATGGGGTTGTTTCGATTCCAAATCCCTCGGTGGCGCAATTCTGGGCGACATACCTAAACAGTTGAGCAAAGAGGACCACAACCTCATTTCCGATTCGGCGGTCGGGGAGTCATAAGGAACTTCCCTATCCTTATCAGTGCACTCTTCACAGTAATCGCACGAAAAAACCGAGTCAGCGTTTCCACCAACTCGGTTTGACGAGTTTCAAATTGTAGGAACAAATCGCATCTTCGTACGGTCGGATCAAAAAATCGGTTGTCCGCACAACCGTGGTTACGGCGAGTCGGTGATTCCCTAGTTGGTTGGATAAGTTCCTACTATGGGAGCCGGTCAAGCCAGTTGATCAGTATGTTTGATTCCAAGCGTCCGAACGATGCGACTCATTCGGTTGATCGTGTGTGAACAGTGACACTTCCCTCGCCACCCCCTCTTCCCGGGAAATCCTCCGATGGAGCGGCTTCCAAGGCGGTGGCGAATCAAGTGCGGGGTTCTAGGCAGCTGCCTTCGCGGGCGGACCCTGGCCAGAGTCCAATTCCTCGCGGAGGATCAACAGGTCGCTAGGCGCCTCGATCCCTAACCGCACTTTGTCACCGGAGACTCGAACGATTGTTAAAACAATGTCGTTCCCTAGTCTCACTCTTTGACTTTCCTTCCTGGAAAGCACCAGCATAAATCCCTCCCTGTTATGTTGTAACGATTAACCGGCTAAGGCAACCGTTTTTAGTTCTTCTGCCAGTCGAGCAGCGCGTTTCAATCGCACGCGACCCAAACGTTGTCCGGACGAACCATAAAACAAAATGGAATGTTGATCGAACTCCCAAATGGCCATCAGCCGCACGTTACGCGGGCCGTGGAGGCAAAACTGGAGTCCCACCGCATGTTCACGTCGCACCAAGACTCGCTCGGTGGCCGGAAACATGTCCATTTCCAAATCGTTCTGTTGGCACAAGGTCCGTAACACGAAATCGCGCACTTGTTCAACGCTGTTCAACTGAACGTTGGCATGCGTCATCGCGAAAATGGCTCCCTGATTTGTTCGCCAATACTTCAGAAACATCCCAGACTGCCCATCTTGTTCTGTTTCGCTAAGCTTACTTATCGGCGAATCCTCTGTGTTAAGTTGGTGATTTTGGAAAATTTGAAGGTTCTGTAATATGACCAAAAAGAGAGCACCGAGCAACTCGCACCATCAGAAAATCTTGAAAAATACTTGCCGCCAGAATCCCGCCTTCGCGAGCGTAGTCAAAACGTTTGTTTGAGAACTTTGCCATCCAGCGGAAAGCAACGGCCCCGGTTCGGATTGGTGCGGAACGGACACAAAAAGCAGAAAGGCATGTTTCTAGCGAATCATCGTGCACTGGAAAACTGGTCTGGGTTCATTTACTCTTTCGATGTCTTTTGTTTGGCTTTTGAGAGGAATTGAGATGTCGTCCAGCTTCAACCCGTACCAGGCGCCCTTGGCGTCGCCGCCTCCTATTCCGAACCGAAGCGGCCCTCCCATGGCGCAAGTTGAGGGCGGACTTTGGCGTGACGGCAAATTGTTGGTCATGGACAAACGAGCTGCACTCCCGCCGCGTTGCGTCAAGAGCAACGTCCCGACCCGGCGGACGTTAAAGCGATCTTTGTCTTGGCATCATCCTGCCATCTTCTTGTCGATTCTTCTCGGACTGTTGATCTATGTGATCTTGGCTCTCGTGTTGCGAAAAACGGCCACTATTTATATTGGCCTCAGTGATGAATGGTTTGCGAAACGCCGCATGGCAATCTTTGTTAGTTGGATGATCGTGTTGTCCGGTATTGGCACGCTTGTCGCCACCCTGGCGCTAAATGATCGAAGCAACAACCTTATCTATCTCGCTCCGGTCGCGATCCTCATGATGTTCATTGGAGCCATATACGGTCTGACTGGCGCCAGGATGGTCTCGCCGAAAAAAATTACGGACACGCATATTTGGTTAAAGGGCGTCCATCCCGACTTTTTGGCGACACTTCCCGAGTTGCCATAGTTGATCGCCGTACGATTAGGCTTTGTCCCATTAACGGGGTTGGCTCTTCGGACGCAAACGTGCTTCCGAACAATTTGGCATCACTGGAGAGGGTTAGCCGCAATCGGGACCAACGCTGTGCTATGCCAAGCCTTAGGAATTGTCTGGAAATAACTTCCCGATTTGAGAGAGTCCGACCTTGGTTTATCCGAGAACTCCTATCGTCGAATCTGCCGAGACTCCAAATGTCTCCTGAGCCGCCGAATGTGTTGAGCCGCCGAATGGCCCGCGCCGCAAAGCGGCAAAATGCGAGCGTTTGGTAGTTCCCACGGATGGCAAGGCCGAACTGCGGATGAACAGTCCGTGGACATTTCCTTGACCGACAGCAACTTGTCCGACTGCCATGGTCTAACTTCCGATCTGATACTTTGACGGGCTTCATTTCGAAACCGCAGGCCGCGGTTGTATTCATCCGCAGATCGGCATTGCCATCCGTGGGAAGTCCGCGTGCCAGGCAAATGTTCGTCTTTGGTTCACAAGCGTCTAAGAAATGTGTAATGAAAAATGGAAATTGAAAAATGCAATTTGCTGACAGCCGTTGCTTCCTCACGGTATGCTTGAAACTAGACGTTTAGTACCTTTTGAATTTTTCATTCTTCAATAATCATTAATCATTCAACCGCCAGCGCCAGCGAGAGTCATTCCGCAGCTCTCGACTTACGAAATCCGTAGTTGATCTTGCGACAAATCTTTAGCGGCGTGGTTCGTCGGATTCCCGCCGAACCACGCTCTGCTAACCGGTTAACTCAGGCGGCTTATAACGTCGGTAAACTATGGGAGCGAGCGTAGTTTGAGTTTGTCTTTGAAGTTGGGTTCACTTGCGGATCTGAAACGCTTAGCGGCGCGTGGTTCGTCGGATTCCCGCCGAACCGCGCTCTGCTAACCGGTTAACTCAGGCGGCTTTTCATGGCAGTAATGAACGCGTGGCAGTTGCTTCAAATTTCCAGTGTCATTTGATCGGTGGGAACGACGAGATTTAAATCACCGGCAAGTCGGCGAATCTTGTCTGCCGCCGGTGCCCACTCGCTCAAGGGGTTGAGATGCACAAGAACGGTCTGCTTGGCTCGACTTTTCCGAGCTACTTGCAAAACAGGTGTGAGGCAACTGTGCCCCGTTAATCGAGCATGTTCTTCGACACCATCGTCAAAATAACATTCGTGTATCAGCAGATCAACATCGTGGATCTCGCTCACATACGAGGCGTCCAGTGCGGCCGTTGTATCGGTTACATACGCAATGGATTTTCCGTTCGGCAGTTGAAGTCGAAATCCGATGGCCCCACCAGGGTGTTCCACTGGGAACCAACGGACCATGACCCCACCGCTTATTGTGAATTGGCCACCAACGTCTTTCTTCGTCGGTGTTGGTTGCGAGATGGCTTCGATCGCCTGAGCCGTGAAGGGAGGTCGCACAGGGAACAACGTCGGGTGAAACAAGTGCTTCTCGATTCCCTCAATCTTGTCCGCCATCGCAAACAAATTGGCGCGTGTCTCCTTGCGATACAAGACATCAAACAGAAAGGACAATCCAATCAAGTGATCCAAATGGGCATGCGACAAGAGAATGTTCAACTCCTCCGTCGCTAACAGATCCCGAGCACGAAAAAAGCCGGTCCCGGCGTCGAACACGATTCCGAGTTCTGGAATCATGACGCACATCGTGTGCCGCTGATCGTTGGGATGATACCCAGTGGTACCCAAAAAGTGGACTTGCATCCGATTACTGGTCGCCTCCAAAAAGTCGTTGCCGTCCTCGATTGAGCAAGCGATTCACGGCGTCCTCTGCATCCGAGGCCGTCGGCAATGTGGGCAGTCCAGCCGGTGGCGCAATCGGATTCGTTCCGGGTGTTAGCGGCGCTGACGTGGGTGCCGCGGGCGTTGGCGTTGTCCCAGCACCCGTGGTGTTGGGCGCGGCCCCGTTGCCGCCTGGCAAAAGGCCCGGGAATAAATTCCCCGGATTCAAATTGCCTGGACTCAAATTGCCAGGGTTCAAAATTCCGGGTGGCAAGTTCAATTTATCTTGCAGTTTTTGTTCCAGACTTTGCTGGCCCTTCTGCAACAAGTCTTGCACGGGATCCGCACCGTTTGAGGTACCAACACCCAGTTGTTTCTGAAGTTCACTCCCGAGCATTTGTTGCAGACCATTTCCCAACGCCGTGTTCAGCGCGGTTTTGAGTTGACCCGCTTGAATTTGCGGTTGGGTCAAGGTTCCCGAAATGGGCAATGCAATCGAATTGCCCAATGCCGAAGCGATTTGGGGATTCTTTTGCAACAGTTCGTTGGGCAGATTCAACTGCGTATTCAACGCGACGGATTGATCCAAGCCGACGCGTCCCTGGGAGACCAGTTCAAACCCACGAATGTTCAAACTCAGGCGATCGTGTACGACGACGCCGTCTTGCAGATTGACCGACATGGTTTGGGCTGGAATCTCGAGCCACGTCTTGTTCGATTCGGTGGCCGGCGCTGCTTGATTATTCGGAGCTGGGTTACCGGCCAACAGGTTGCCCAAATCCGGGTGCTGCCCGTTCTCCAAGCTTCCCAACAAATTCCCGGCCAATTCTGTAAGAGCTTGGGTTCGTTGTCCATCGCCGCTCGGGACCAATCCGGCGAGGTTTCCTAACCCCAACGCTTGAAGTCCGGCCGCGTCCAATTCTTTTCCATCGGCGACCGCGCGTAACGTCGACGCGATATTCCCAATCTGGATACCCAAGGGGCCTGGACCAACTCTTGCTCCATTGATTGTCACCCGAGCCTTGGCGACCAACTTCGTCCAATCGGACAATGGCACTTCGACTCCATCACTATCCAACGAAAACGAGCCTTCGACGCTGGTCACTTCCGCCAGAATCGGGGCACTGTACTTCAAGAAATTACGGCAAAGTTGCGGGGTCAATTTCACTTGGTCAAAAATCACGCCTCGAGGCAAACGAATCCACATGGGCTCCGTGCGCATGTCCACTTCAGGCGCTAGCTGAATGTGCCCATCACCAGCCGGAAAGCGCAGGGGAACCAATTTTGCAATGCCGTCGGCCAAGCGAATGTCGATATCGGCCGGACCGCTCTGCAAACCCATCCAGCGAATGTTTTGCCAACTGCTCATCAGGCGACCTTGAACTTGTTGCAAAGATGGCGGTCCCTGAATATCGAAGACATGATTATTCAAGCCATTGATTTCTAGATCGCCAATTTCAGGTCCAGCGATCTGCTTCAGCCATTCCATAGCCGCTGTTTCGACTTGCCCACGGAGATCCAATTGCGGATTTCCGGTCAGGTCCATCACTCGCCCCGTGGTCACACCGCGAATTCGTTGGGCTTCGAGATACACGCCGGGGTCGGGCAAGACAATGCTGCTGAAATCGGCGGCAATGACTGCTTGTCCTGTCGTGATAATTTTGGGCTCCTTGAGCCAGGCTACCCAACTCCCATTGGGTTGCTGTGTACCGATCCAACCATTTTTGACTTCGGACTCCAGATCAACTTTGATGGGTCCTAAGTTCTCGGAATGGAGTTTGATCTTGGCAATCCATTCGCCACCCAAACCCAGCGGAGCGGCCGTTGCTGACGTTGGCAATGGCGGGATGGCCGTTGCCGCGGATTCACCAACGGGAACGGGTTCGGTGTATCCGACAAGTTGGATTTGGTCGAAGTTGGGGTGGGCCGCAAACGTTGGCAGCTGCTTTAGATCCATGGGAACCTGCCCCAATTTGACGGGCTCCGTAACTTCTGCCGCCATTTGCATGAGTTGGTAGGTGTGCCAAAGCCGCGCTAGATCGCCATGCAAAAAGATCTCGCCTTCCATGCGATTCTTGAGCGGCGAAAACTGCAGGCGTGTCTTCACGGCTCGAGCGGCCAACGACATGCCCGCCACTTGGAGGTCTTCCGAATGGATCAACCCATTCGCATAGTGGTAACTGGCGGCACCTGCGACTTGGACCGCTGGTTCTTGGAGAATGACGCCATATCCACGAAATTGGAACTGCTGACTATTTCCATCCAAATGACTGACCAAAGCAAATTGCTCATTAAGCGTTAACTTGAACCGAGCTTGAGTGGCCCCGGTCATTGCCAAATCGACACCGACCAGCAGTGGCCGCATCATGGCCAGCCATTGCTCCAACGGACCGGTCACGACCACGTCGGCGACCAACACGGGAACTTGTGCGGGATTGGCGGGTGGTTGAAGGACTCCGGAAATATATTGCAAAACTTGATTCAACTGTGGCAGATGGACGGGTTGCTTCAATTCAACCAATAGACCCAACGCATTCGGATTCACTTCAGCCGGGGCAACCGGAGGCACACCGGGCCCTACTCCGGGAACGCCCGGCGCAGGTCGCGCACTTCGCAAATCAACTCGCGCGCTTTCTATCGTCACGTCCGTCGTTGGTGACAAGAGAGCCATGAGGCCTTGGGATTCGGTCTGAGCATTTCCCCAACGAAAGGTCGTGTTGGTTTCCAACGACATGTTCGGCTCTCGGACCTCGAAATAGTTCGGAATGGAAACATGGGCGTCCGTTAGGCCAATGGTCGAACGAACTTCCATTCCAGCAGCTGGTTCAGCCAATGAGGCGGGCCGACCATCACCCGTCAACATTTTCCATGAGGCTTGGCCACCGGCTCGGCCAGTCAGCACCACGGGTGGCAATTGAAAGAACTGCTCCAGTGCCGTTCGAAGGCGATCAAAATTCATTTCGAAATCAACCAACGTGCCCCCGTCGGGCTGTGGTCGAGCCGATGCCTGGAGGAAATCGCTGCGGAACTCGAGTTGATCGAACGTGACCGGGCGATTGTAGTCGCGCATCGAGCCATTGATTTGAATCGGCTGGGCCCATTGAACCCGCCCGCCTGCCCGACGACCAACGACATTTTTCGCCGTCACATCCACGAACAATCGCTGCGAACCGTCTCCCTCGGGGCGATTGAAGACTTGCCAAGTGAGGTCGCCCTGTTCCAATTGCAAATCGTCTTTTAACTGAAGAGTCTTGGGTAGTTGGTTCGCCAACATCGCCATGTTGACCGCCCCAGACGAGCTGATCGTGGTTGTCGGCAAACGCCGCGTGTTCAACGATTGGAAGACCTCGTCGTAGGTCAATTCGCCGTCGATGTCGCTACGGACATAATCCGCATTCAGTTTGAGCTGTTGAAAACGAACTCGATCGGGACTCAGGCAAATTGCGCCCGACGTCTCGACTTGTTGCAACCGCAGTTGATCGCCGGATAGGTACGTGTCGTCGCTCATGATCAATCGATTGACAACGACTTTTGGGGTCGTCACGTGAACGTAGTCGCCATACCAATTGCTCAGGCCAACGACTTGGCCTGTCGCCAAACCGCTCATTTCCACGGTGGGCATGTAGCGACGTAAGATCGAACGCCCCACACTAACGGCCATGTCATCCAAAGTGACCATGAAGGCCAAACCACCGGTTGTCGTATGAACCTTGAATCTTTGCACATCATCCGTATTCAATTGCCACTGCTCGCGCGCAGCGGTTAGACCGATCTGGTCGGCGATCACTAGCGTGGCGTCGCATTTGCCGGCTGCTAAGTTCTGGTCCGCATCCTTCAGGTTGGTCTTGGCTTGAATGAGAATGTACTGAGCATTCTTTTGTACCGCGACTTGGCCGTTCAACCCTTCGGCGATCCAGGTTTGAACGTCGGTTTGGCTGTCGAGAATGACTTGGCAATCATTGAAGTGGATCGTCATGTCGGGAGTTGGTTTTTCGGATGCTTTAGACGGTTCTTTCGGCAGTGCCGTTGCCAACCAATCTTCCCAGTTGCTGCCGTCACTGCGCCACTCTAGGCGAACGGCTGCTTGATCGACGGTCAACTCCGAAACGGCCGCGGTCGAAATGACCTGCCACAGAGTTTCTTTCGTTTGAATCGATCCGATCTCGGCCAAGAGTTCCCCATCGGCATCTTTCAGGCGGACGTCTCCCACAGAAATTGGAGACCACCAGCCCAAGTCGCGACGCCCGACCTCCACCGTGCCCCAGGCACTGGGGACCAATTGAGCCAAAAGCCAATCACCCAGTGCGGTCTTGCTAACGAGCGTTGGTGCTAGAGCAACCAAAATCACAACCGCAAGAAACCCGAACGCCAGCCAACGCAGGGGACGGAACTTTCGCGGGGGAGCTGGCGCTTTCTTGATCAATTGAGGCCGAGTATTCGTGCGGTCCGTCGACGAAGCGTCCACATCTTCGGCTGGGTTTTGGCGAGCGGTCACTGGCAAGCTTCCTGTTGCTGAGGCTGAATCCGTTGGATCAACCTGTTCTTTTACCAATGTGCCAACTTTCGCACAATTTCGAATTATTATGACAGAATGCTAGCAAAACCGGTAGGAAGGTGGGGTAGAGTGGTTACCTTGCTGCTCGGAGTGGTGGGGCCTCGAACGTGTACTGCGCAGGGATATTCAGAGGATCAAGAAACATGACATCTCGAAACACAAGTTTCATTGCTCGGATTTTTAAGTCGCGCGTCTTCCGATCGATTGGCAGGCGATCTTGGATGCTGGCCTGTTTTTTGGCGGTCCCCCACGCCATCACGGCCATCGGACAGGTCCAACCAGACGCGCGGATGATGCGTAGCCCCGATGTGAGTGCCGAAAAGATCGTGTTTTCTTATGGGGACGACCTATGGCTCGTGGATCGGGCCGGTGGCGTCGCAACTCCCTTGGCGAGTCCGCCGGGAGCCGAGTCCAATCCTCGGTTCAGTCCCAACGGTCAAGCGATTGCGTTCGAAGGCAACTATGAAGGTGGGCGTGACCTGTACGTGATTCCCACTGCCGGCGGCATTTCGGAACGCTGGACGCATCATCCGTCGGCCGAGCGTTTGTGTGAATGGACACCGGACGGCAACTCGCTGTTGCATTCGTCGAATGGCTTTGCCGGTTTGGCGCGTATGAATCAACTCTTTACCGTTTCCAAGCAACAACCGTTGCCCAAGCTGTTGCCGATTCCTTACGGCGAAAATGGCAGTTTGAGTAGCGATGGCGAATGGCTGGCCTACATTCCGTATGGCACGGACCAACGTACTTGGAAGCGATATCGTGGTGGGATGGCCTCGGATATTTGGTTGTTCCATTTGCCAACCAAAACATCCAAACGCATGACCGATTTTGAAGGCACCGACAGTTATCCGATGTGGCACGGCAAAACGGTGTATTATCTTTCGGACGCCGGTGATACAAGTCGACTGAACATCTGGTCGTACAACACCGAGACCGGAGAACGCCAAGCAATTACCAAGTACGCGGACTATGACTGCAAGTCGCCAGCCATGGGGCCGGGCCCCAACGGCGA
This sequence comes from Pirellulaceae bacterium, assembly GCA_041741535.1. Taxonomy (GTDB): domain Bacteria; phylum Planctomycetota; class Planctomycetia; order Pirellulales; family Pirellulaceae; genus M30B19. The sequence continues at coordinate 17,267 of JBGSJV010000082.1, read as the reverse complement.
AGGGGAGATCATTTTCCAAAAGGGTTCGCAACTACTCTTGTTGAATCTGTCGACTCGCGCCGCCGAACCGGTCAACATCACCATTCCCGGCGATCGACCAACGCTTCGTCCGCAGCAAGTGAACGCCGCGGAGTTTGTCGGCAATGCTTCCCTGTCGCCAACCGGCCAACGAGTGGTCGTTCAAGCCCGAGGAGATGTTTGGACCCTGCCAGCAAAGAACGGATCGCCGCGAAATCTAACGAACTCCAATGGCAGCTTCGAACGTGATCCAGCTTGGAGCCCGGACGGGCGTTGGATCGCCTACTTGAGCGATGCGACCGGCGAATACGAACTGTACGTGATGCAATCGGACGGTCGTGGTGAGACGCGGCAATTGACGAAGAACGGCTCGGCATTCCGCTACAGTCCGCAATGGTCGCCCGATTCCAAGGCGATTGTGTTCGGGGACAAGACTGGATCGCTGTTTGTCCATCAAATCGAGGCCAGCGACACCAAGTTGGTGGTCAAAGACCCGCAAGGCAATCAGATGTCGGCTGCGTGGTCCCCGGATTCTGGTTGGTTAACCTATTCCTTGAACCCGGACCAACGTTCCGCTGGCAGTAGCGTCTGGGTTTATAAACTGGCGGATGGTTCGACACATCGCATGACCGCAGGATTCTTCAACGATTCGAACCCCGTGTTTGATACGAAGGGCGATTACATTTTCTTCAGTAGCAATCGAGCCTTCAACAATCCGCAGTACGAAGACTTGGGCACCACGTTCATTTACGCCGACACGGCCGTCTTGACGGCGATGCCGCTGCGGGCCGACGTGAAACATCCTTACTTGCCAGAAGTCGACGAAGAGACTTGGAAGGATGAAACAAAGTCTGACGCCAAATCGGATGCGAAACCAGACGGCGAGAAAGACGCCGAGCAGAAAGACGCTCCCGCCGCTGCCGAAACGAAAGGTACAGACACACCCAAGAGCGATGACGCCAAACCGGCCGATGGTGACAAGCCCGCGGAAAGTGACAAGTCCAAAGAAGAAGCTGCCAAAGACGCGATCAAGCCTGTGGTGATCGAAATGGAAGGTGCGGAAACACGCTCGTTCCAACTGCCCGTTCCCCAAGGTTCGTTCAACTCGTTGGCGGTCAACAGTGATGGTCACTTGCTCTACTCACGTGGCGGTTCCCGGGGCAGCAACACTCCTCCGTCCATCAAAGTGTTCGATCTCCAAGATAAGGAGAAGGCGGAAAAGGAAGTCCTGGCCGGTGTTGGACGATTCGAATTGTCGGCCGATCGAAAGAAGCTGTTGGTTTCACGTGGCGACAACATCTACATTGTGGAAGCAAAAGCAGGTCAAAAACTTGAGAAGACGGTGCCTACCGCAGGCATGACCGTGGTGATCGACCCACGAGCCGAATGGAAGCAGTTGTTCTGGGAAGCATGGCGCTTGGAACGTGATTTCTTTTATGAACCGACATTACACGGTGTTGATTGGCCAGCGATCGGCAAACAATACGAAGCGTTGTTGGCCGATTGTGTCACGCGTCGCGACGTGGGGTTTGTCATTAGCGAAATGATTTCAGAACTTAATGTCGGACATGCTTATTATCGGGAGGCAGCGCTCGAGTCCGGACCGAGTAACAACGTCGGTACCTTAGGAATGCGATTGGAAGTCGAAGGCGAAGCGTTCAAGATCGCCGAACTCTATATGGGATCGGCTTGGGACGTTGATGCTCGCAATCCGTTGTACGAGGCCGGAGTACGAGCGGGCCAGTACCTGTTGGCGATCAACCACCAGCCGTTGCGGACCAATGAGAACCCGTATGCGCGCTTGATTGGCAGCGTTGGTGGAACGGTTCTGCTCACGGTCAGTGACCAAGCGACCGCGAGCGACAAAGACAAAACGATCGCTTACAAAGTTACCGGTAGCGACGAAGAACTGCGTTTCCGAAATTGGATCGAGAGCAAACGCCGGTACGTTGAAGAAAAGTCCGGTGGCAAAATCGGCTACATCTATGTCGTGAACACCGGAGTTCCTGGGCAAAACGACCTGGTTCGCCAGTTCTATGGTCAGATTGGAAAAGAAGCGCTGATCATTGATGATCGCTGGAACGGTGGCGGTCAAATTCCTACTCGGTTTATCGAACTGTTGAATCGTCCGGTTACGAACTATTGGGCGCGACGTGATGGGACCGATTGGACTTGGCCACCGGACAGTCACCAAGGTCCGAAGTGCATGTTGATCAATGGTTTGGCCGGATCCGGCGGTGACATGTTCCCCGCACTATTTCGTCAGAACGGCTTGGGCAAGTTGATTGGCATGCGAACCTGGGGCGGATTGGTCGGCATTTCGGGCGCGCCAAGCTTGATCGACGGGGCGTCGGTGACCATACCGTCGTTTGGTTATTACCGAGTGGATGGCGGTTGGGGCATCGAAGGTCACGGTGTGGATCCCGATTTGGAAGTGATCGATGATCCAGCGTTGATGACCGATGGCGGCGATCCACAATTGGACCGCGGCATTGCGCTGATGTTGGAAGAAATCGAGACGAAGGGATACAAGCCCCCTCAACGTCCGGCCAGCCCCAACCGAAGCGGTTTTGGCATCGATCCCAAAGATCGGTAGTTTTTCGGACTATCCAAGAGGCCTGAAGGGAACTCCCTTCAGGCCTATTTTTTTTGACACCCGAATCCGTGCTGACTTGACTCCCAATGCGCATTGTCGGGCGGCGGTCGCGGGCCGGTGAATCATCCTTCGCCGGAGAATAAATCGCTGAATGGCCAACCTGAGGAACCTCGGTCGACAATTTCCGGATCGTAAAGTTGAACCACACCGCAAAAGGAACAACTCACAACGATAAATTTTTCAAACGGAAAACCGAACAAGCGAGTGGCCCCTGCTGCTTCGAGCGAAATCCGCTTGACGTTTCCACCACATGATCGGCAGTTCGAACAGCGGAAAGTTCGCGCCAGTTCTTCGTCCCGCGATTCATCCGCAGTGTCGCCAAGAAAACGCGGCCCGCGCTTTGTGGGTTTCGGTTGGCACGCAAGCCCATAACCGCAGTCCGGACAGTTGTAGCTCGATACAGGCAACTCGGTTTTACAATGGGGACACGTCATCATGAAATCATTTCTCAAGCGTTGAATTCAAAACCGAGCCGCCCCGTGGGTTCTGTGCAATCCAGGGTTAGGGCCGTTGAGGCATGGAACAACAAAGATCTTCTCGTCCATGCCATTCATGTTCCAGTTCTCGCATCAACAGAGTGGCATCCAATTGGATTGAATCTGCCGGGAATCGCGAGCGATCATCGAAGAAGCTCGATTTGATTTTTTCGACATGGAGAGGTTCCATTTTCCAGACGCCACAGCGAAGTTCGAGGCCATCAAATTGGCCCCGGATATGGGCATCCGAATAGCCCAGTGAGCCTCGTTGGAAAAAGTCAGAAGCTTCCGTCAATGAACCGAATACGGAGCTCGACGGAAATGTCTCCGTAACTGTGCCCAGCAGGGAAACGCGGGTTTTTCCGTCGTCGCTATTCACGTCCACTGAAAAGGAACTTGGTGTTTCTTGGACGACAAAGGATGCGTGATGATGGACGCCCGGGAAGATCCGACCGCCTACGATCGAGTTGAGCCGCGAACTGGTGTCTCTTCTGGGGATATAGACGCCTTCATGCGTTTGCCCATCGACATCCCACTCGACTGCGATTCGATGGGCCACGTTTTCCGAACGGAGTCCCCAGCGGAATGGAAAGAAACGAGGTCGAATCCCGTGAAGTCGTATCAAACAAATCCCGCCAATCGCCGAACCGTTGACGAGTTTTGGACGAAACGGCTGAGGAAGTATCGCTTTCACGACGTTTGGATCGATTCGATAGTTCACAAGGATACGACGTTGGATGGTTCCTCGGACAACCGGTAGTTTCATGGGATATCTTTCAAATCCGCAACGAATGCTGGCCAAACTTACTATGCCGAATGGTGTGATTCCCCGAGAGTTCAAACTGGCCACGGCAACGTGACTTGTTTTGGTCCGAATGGATCGACGGAGACGATAACGAATTGCTTGTTCGGTTCAAGGTGCGAACCTTTCCTGTTTCGGCAAGAGTCACTGGTCTCGCATGTTCCACGACGAGCTAATCGACGGCAACGTTTCGAGCCAAGGTTTTGAACCGTACTCCATCCGCTTGCACAACCGTGATTGTGACCTGTCCCGTTTTACTTGTGTTGATGTCTCGTACGATACCGCTTTTGCCCTTATGTGTGCCACCAATGACCTTGCACGTCGCGCCATCTTTCACGGGGGCCGGTGTGTTTGGCGCTTGCTTGGCTGTTCCTTTTCGAGGCATGTCCGTTCTCCGCTAATTCATCAACAAAAATTCTCGTAGCCGAATCCACGCTTATCCACATTCAACGAAAGAACGGGGATACTTTTGGATCGTTCTCTCAGCTCAGCTCTCAACTAAAAGCGTAAGTTTCTACAGACGCTTGGTCAACAAGTAGCTTTTGGCAGATATTGCTTATTACCGACTTTTTCGCCGCGTACGAGAATTTCGTGGTCAACTGCGAATTACACGACGGCGTCGGATCGATCGTTGTCATCGTCTATTCGCTATACCGAGATATCTCCTGCGATACAAATTTCGGAGACTCATGTTCGTGTACAAGGAGACATTTGGTGTCGAACGCGACACCAACTTCGATGGTAAGATCGGTCCCGTTGTTTTGAAAGCAAATAAATAGCCGAGGCGGGACTCGAACCCGCACGTCCTTAACGGACACAGGATTTTAAATCCTGAGCGTCTGCCATTCCGCCACTCGGCCTTTTTTTTCGTGCGGTCAATATCCTCCGCGCTCGGTCAGACGTCAACCCCGTCAGATCGACGCTGAAACCCGACGCCACGACTCTTGGGCAAACCAAGGACACTCCGAGCATACCCGTGATCGCTAACTCAGCGTCCGTTGGGAGAATTCATATTGTCGGGAAATACGGTGGTTCGTTCCCAGGTTTCCACTTGATGTTGCAACCCAGACTTGGGTATTGTAGTTCAGCGATCGGCTGGCCATGCAACAGGGCCTCGATTGCTTGGCCTAAATCTTCACCCGTGATCGGAGTTTCTGACTTAGGGCGACTGGAATCAAACTGGCCGCGATAAACCAATCGCAATTGTGCATCAAACAGAAAAAAGTCGGGCGTACACGCGGCTTGATAGGCCTTGGCGACCTCTTGGGTTTCGTCCAATAGATAAGGGAAGTGATATTCGCGCAGCTGTACTTCAGCCCGCATGGCGTCGGCGTTATCGTCCCGGTACTTTTCGACGTCGTTGCTATTGATGCCAACAATGGCCAAGCCTTGTTCTTGGTACTTGGTCGTGAATCGAGCCAACGGTTCCGCCAGATGTTTGACAAACGGACAATGATTGCACATGAAAATGACCAACAAGCCTTTTCGATCACGAAAATCGGTCGATCGAACGGTCGCTCCCGTCACGACATCCGGCAACGAAAACTCGGGGGCGATTTCCCCCAACGGCAACATGGTACTAGCGGTTTTGACCATTGGCTCTCTCGATGAAGTACGCAGACCAGCCCCATATCCGTTCAGGCCTTGAATCACATTCAAGCTCCTGACTCATCACGGAATGCTAAACTAGATCCAAACGATGTTGAAGCCGGGTCGCCGACGATCGATCAAACGTGTCCATCGTGGGACGTCGGAATCTCGAAGCAATTTAATCTCGAATCGACGGTTATTTGTTCGCAGTTGTGTAGTGATAGATCCCCCCGAGACTTGCGTCGCACAGTCCGACGGTGTTCAGCGGGCCGAGGATCTGCGACATTTCGGCCAACCAACCGCTGCGGGGTGGCTTGGGTCGTTGCAGCAAACTGCGGGCTCGGACGACTCGCTCCAGCCAATCGGTTCGATCCGCCATCAAAAAGTCAGGACTTTGCCACGGGACATTGGCGTACGCTGCCAGTATCGGATCTTCACCGACGATCCTCGCGAATTGGCTTTGTCGAGCCCGATCTCGCCATTCTTCAAACGAGATCGCGGCCGCAAAGTACAGCATCGTGGCGGCTTCCCATTTTTCGGGCTGGCCAAGACTCGAATAGGCCGCAGCCACCAATTGATCCACCAACCAAAATTCTTGCTTCAATCGATCCGCATAGATTTGCAGAAAGGATTCATTTAAGTCCTGGCAACGCACCAACGTCCTAACAATTTTCTGCACCGCACAAAGGGAATGGCCAATGCCCGTGCTGTGCAGCGGATCGATAAAGCCAACCGTATTGGGCAACGCTAACCATCGACTCCCCGCGATCGGTTGTTGAAAACGTTGTTGCCGCGTGATTAGCCCCAATCCGCCGGGCGGATCAATCAAAGGGGCATCGCCGTATAACATTTGCAAACGCGGGTAACGCCGCAACTGAGACTCCCAAAACTGCCACCGCTGTGGCGGGGTCGCGTCTGGCCCCAATTTGGCCCAGACGTGCGACGGCAGGACCCAACCCAAGCTGACGACGTCATTGTCAAAGGCCAGATGCCACATCCAGCCCTCGGAAGTGACATGGTGCAACGCCGCATTTTGTGGTGGAAACGAGAAGCGTTCGACGGGCAACCGCCATTGACGCCAAGTTGTGTCCCAGTCGACAGGAAGGTGAAAGTGTCCAAAGAGACTGCCCGAATCGGTCGCAAATGAAAAACTGGCTTGAACCGAATCGGGCGGCGCTGGACCGTGGCCACGCGGTTCTTTTGCCAACAGCGACGCGACAACCCGAGCTGGTCCCGAACCATCGATCAAAAACTTGGCAGTTACGCGGAAAACCTCGGCGTCTCGCTCCTGGGAAGTCAGTTCCACGGACCATCCCAAATCGCGGCGCTGCAATCCCGTCACTCGGGTCTGCTCGAGCAAGTCGGCACCGCGTGCCACAGCGCACCGCGCCAAATAATGATCCACGCTCCCACGGTGCCAATGACTATCGGCCGCCGCCGCGTTGGGGCTGGCGGGGACCAACAGCAAGGGTGCGGCGCCCTGTTGCTCGGCCGCTTCGGGAAAGAGGTAGGTGAAGCCCTGCTTGCAACCAACCACAACGTCGGGCAAATGCCGCGCGGTTGCCCATCGCGCCAGCCGGGTCAATTCCGGCAGCTGAAAGTCTTGCCCCAGGTCCAAGAGGATCTGGTCGGCGATCGGTGTCGAGGACTCGCCGATGGCAAACCGCGGATGCGAGTGGGCCTCGACCATCAGGCAACCATATCCCAATTTTTGCAGCACGATCGCCAAGACACTCGACGCAAATCCCGACCCAACGATTAGGAGATCGTAAGGTTCCGTTCGCTTCGTCGGAGACGTTAGGACCATTGATAGTCCACAACAACAGGGGCATGATCCGAGAAAACGGGTTCACGTGGGATCTGAAATGCCACTGCTCCTGCTGCAAGGTCTGGTGACGCCCATTGATAGTCCAAGCGCCAACCCACATCGCGCTGCCGCGAACCAGCGCGTTGACTCCACCACGAGTAAACCGCTGTTTCGGAGCCCGCTAAACGGCGGACGACATCGACAAACCCCAGGCTCGAAAAATCAGTGAGCCATTGACGCTCTTCTGGCAAGAAGCCACTGGTGGTTTGGTTCGACTTCCAGTTCTTCAGGTCGATGGGGTGGTGAGCGATGTTGAAGTCACCGCAAACCAACAGCCGGGGTTGCTCGGCCATGACACGCCGGATGTACTGATCAAATTTGTTTAGAAAATGATACTTGGCGGTTTGGCGATGTTCGCCCGCACTGCCCGATGGGAAATAGGCATTGATCAAGGTCCAGTCCTTGAAGTCCAATCTCTGCACTCGTCCCTCTTCATCAACCTGCGTATCGCCGATTCCCGTTTGCACCCGCTGAACGGCATGATGGGTCACGACCCCGACGCCGCTGTAGCCATTTTTGACCGCTGGCAACCAAAACGCCTGTGGTTGGTTGGCCCAGGTCGGGATTTGATCCGTGGTGGCTCGTACCTCTTGAAAACAAACAATATCCGCGGCCAAACTCGTCAAGAAATCTCGAACGCCTTTTTTGTCGGCGGCACGAATTCCATTGCAATTCAGAGTTACCAATCGCATTCTTTGAACTTCTCACGCAGCAGACTCGCTGCTGATTCTGGGGAGTGGGGATTGATCCAACAGTTCGAGCCCCATTCGAAACCGGCGACCGTCCCAATTCTAACAAATAACTCGACGTAGGAATGCCCACACAGGTTGGTCTGTCGCAACAAAGGATTATGAAACAAAATGTTATACGCGGGCTGGTCGACGGTACTTTCAATCACCCGAGTCCACACTTGCACCATCCGAGCTAACTCGACGATCGCGGCGTCGTCTTGGTTCCAGAGCGGAGCCCAGTCGTGATGCGGTACGATCCATGTTTGAAACCCAAACCGACTCGCGAACGGACAAAACATCGACCATCGTTGCCCTTGGGTGACGAGTCTGGTTTCACGAGCGATTTCGAAGTCCGCGATTTGTTTGAGTAGCCATTGGCTCGGCGTGGATCCCGAACGCCCAAGTCGCCGGTGTTTGATCGAAACAGACGAAGGTACAAAATCCAATCCGAACAACTGTGAATGTATATGCGCCAAGGAGGCACCTGCATCGGGCCGGCAGTTCTTGAACAGGAGCGCGTACTTGAGTTGGCGATTCCGGCGATAACACTGCAGGCGTTCTCGGTAAACAAAGAAACTTACGAGAAGCTCGTCGTCGCTCAGTTGCGAGTAGCTTTCCACATGTCGCGGGGACTCGATGACCAACTCTTGGCGACTGTGGAGGCTATGGGCTTGTCGATACGGCTCAACCATGCTCCCACTGGAATCGCAACCCGACGTCAGCGTACGCTCGACGGGACCCACGTTGGGGTCAAACGCCGGAAACCGATTGGGGATAACGCGAACCAACCAATCGCCGTTGCTTACCGGTTGTAGCACACCCGCCACCGAATCCCAGGTCGATTCTGCGATGGGTTCGGGAGTTTCCACCTCATTTCCGAGACAAAACGGGCAGCGGTCCAGTGGTACGATTTCGGCACGTGGTGGGTACTCGTTAGGACGGTCGGTGCGAACCTCGGCTACAGCAACCCACAAATCGTTGATGGGATCATAGCGGAGGTCTGCCATAGCAAATCCCTGGATGGCGATAACTGGACTTTGAGGACGAAATTTTACCTGCCAAATAGGTCCTTCCTAAACCGAAGGATTCCATGCTAATCGTCGCTTCCTTCGTTTAACAGCATCGAATTTCACCCAAAACCTAGCCAAATGGGGATTTTCCGGAACTTCCAGTCCGTAAAATGGTTATTTAGAATTAGGGTAAAGGTTCGGGAGATCGTTTTTTTCAGTCGATCGACCGATTCGCAAGCCTTTGGGAACTGAGAATCAGGAAGTATTCGAATGCTCGGGAAATTAGGTCTGCAGTGGTATTCCATCGGCGCGATCGCGATTTTGTCTTGGTCTGCCCCTGAATTGCTGGCCCAAGGCGAGCGTCGCGGTGGATTCCAACGCGGCGGCCAAGAAGAGGCTCCCAGAGGTCGACAAGATTCGGACCGACCGACTGACGAAGGAACTCGCGGTGGTCGCGGCGAAGGGCGTGGGGAAGGCCCCGCGCGGGGTGAGGGAAGATCGTCTGGACGTGGGTCTGAAGGACGTGGCAGTGAAGGACGCGGCAGTGAAGGACGCGGCAGTGAAGGGCGGGGCAGTGAAGGTCGTGGCAGTGAAGGTCGTGGCAGTGAAGGACGTGGCAGCGAATGGCGGGGTAGCGAAGGTCGTGGCAGTGAAGGTCGTGGCAGTGAAGGTCGTGGCAGTGAAGGTCGTGGCAGTGAAGGTCGTGGCAGTGAAGGTCGTGGCAGCGAAGGTCGTGGCAGTGAAGGTCGTGGCAGTGAAGGACGCGGCAGCGAAGGACGTGGCAGTGAAGGTCGTGGTGGTGCAGGGCGCGGCCGCGAAGGGCGTGGTGGCGAAGGACGTGAGCGAGAGGGCGGAGAACGGGGCGAGGCAGCGAACAATCGTCGTCGAGGCGGAAGCGGGGCAAACAGTGCGACCGGCACGCCGCGCGAACAAGTCATTAATCAACTCGTCGCCTTGGACCTGAACAAAGACGGGCGACTTGATCCAAACGCCGGCGAAGGGAATGTGCTTTCCGCCGAGATTATGGAAATTGTGGGTTTGGACCCCGGAATGCCGGTCCACATCGAGACCCTGCGTGGGTTCGTCAATCAAATGGACTTGGAAACGATTCCATTGGCTGTTGAAACCGGTATTCGAACCGAAGAAGCAGCATCAAGTTTTGAATTTCCGCGGGTGTCCGACCGACGGCCTCCAAGTTCCGATTTCACGATCCACCCATTACTTGCTGACGCTACGCCGCTTGATCAGCGGTACTCGGCTCTGATTCTGGAAGAGGTCCGCAGTTTGATGGCGCGCTACGACGAGAACCGCAACGGGGTGATGGACGCAAGTGAAATAACAAATGTACCGTGGGGGCCACCAAGCCCGCTGGAGTCCGATCTGGACCAAAATGGACAATTGAACGAAGTAGAATTGGCCGAACGATTGAACACGCTTTCCGGAGCCGCGCCTAGCGATCGGCGTTCACGGACTCGCGGTGATCGAGGCTCATCGGATCCGGAAGCGGATGCCGCACGCGCGGAACGAGAAGCCGAACGCGAAAAAGCCGCTGCCGAACGACGCGAACGGGAACGGGAACGCCGAAATTCTAGTACCGATCGCGTGGCCACCTATGTCAAGGACTTGATTACCCGGTTTGACAAAGATAGTGATGGTCTGATGTCGTTGGAGGAAGCGGGGGAAATGCGGAACCCACCTCCCAAGAGTGCGGATGGGGATAACGACGGCAAGCTTAGCGAAGCCGAGCTGTATGCGTATTACAGCGACGGGCAATCGCCAAAGTCTTCTTCGAGTCCTTCAACCTCGAACCGGGATGAGCAAGAGGAGTCCGACCGAGGACCTTTACCAGGCACGATCCTGTGGGACGGTGAACTCGCTCGTAAGACCGATGGCTCCGAAAGCGAATGGCCTTCTGACTTGGAACGGAAGGACTCCAATCTCGACAAAATGGTCTCGTTAGCGGAGTTTGCTACCGACCTAGACGATGCTCAACGTGAAGAGTTTGGTCGGTGGGACAAGAACCGCGACGGCTACATTACCTTGGCCGAAGCCGCCAGTGGCGGACGGTCGAGCAGTTCGTCCAGCCGCACGTCTTCAAGTTCCGAGGGGACGCGACGCCCAGTTGGTGGACGACGCAGTGGAATGCGCAGCAACCGCGGCCCCGCTCCTAGTACTTCGTCTCCGGAAGAACCACGCGGATCAAACACCGAACGCGAAAGCCCCAAACCGGTCGACGATAAGGCACAGCCTACTTCGAACGGTGTGCGATACAACATTTTCGGAAACTAGTCGAAAGCAACGGAAGCCTTCGCCCCAGCTTCCTAACGGCGACGGCTAAAAATCGAGACCCAGCCAACTGCAATACCGTACAAATTGGTCGCAGGTACACTCCGTGTGTCGTCCGCCGACTTGTTAAATCGCTGGCTTTTTGCGGGTCATGGAACATGGAATTTCCGTACGACCGTCCTCCGTTGAACGGCATTGCGGTTAATCGCAATTTGAGCCAATGGCCAACGCCGATCGGCTGGTTGCCCCTCTGAGAATTCTGGCTGGTTACTTCGACTTTCGATTATGTGGATTCGGGTAACTTTGTCGGGTAATTTGTTTGATTTCGATTTCTGCAATCGCTCCAAATCGAAGCGTTTCTTTAGTTTCCTGTGATGTGGATAACGGCGGCAATACTCGTTAAACTCTTGCGGCCCTTTTGTTCATGGCCGTTTGTTTTTTGAGTTTGATGTTCCACAGGTTGGCATATGGATCGCACCGAGATCGATTTTTCGGAAATCCTTTCGGACTTTGAAATGGCGTGGCAATCGGGCAACCGGCCGGCATTGAACGATTACCTTGGTCGGGTGTCGGACGATTTGCGGAGTTCTTTGCTGCAACGACTTTTAAGAGTGGACGTGGAGCATCGCCAGAGCGTCGGCGAAGTCGTTTCGGCCGATGACTACGGGGATCTCTTGGAGTCTCTGGGCGTGGACCCCAAAAGTTGCCTGGCCAGCCTGATTGATCTCACAACGGCGATGTCCGCGGCCCGGCACTTGGATGTGACGGGCGACTACTCACCGCATGGTCCTGCGAAAGTTGATTCCCAGGATTTTGTCGTTCAACCACGGACAAACTCCAGCACTTCACCCGCAGACACCCGCAACCAAGACAACGAGAACAGGGTGGTGACCGGCATTGGTCGTTATCGCATCGAGCGAGCTTTAGGCGTTGGCGGGTTCGGCATGGTTTATCTGGCCCACGACGAGCAGTTGGATCGACTTGTCGCCATAAAAGTGCCGCATGCCAAATTGATTTCGAGGCCGGAGGATGCTGACGCCTATCTGACGGAGGCTCGTACCGTCGCCAATCTCGATCATCCTAGTATCGTACCGGTGCATGATGTCGGTAGCACGGTCAGCTGTCCGTGTTATGTCGTTTCGAAGTACATTGAAGGGTCCGACCTCGCAGCAAAACTAAAGGAAAGTCGGCTAAAGTATCATGAAGTCGTCGAAGTGGTGGCCACCGTTGCGGACGCGCTGCATTATGCGCATCGTCAAGGTATCGTGCATCGAGACATCAAACCAGGCAACATTCTGATTAGCAAAGAGGGTCGCCCCTTTGTCGTCGATTTCGGCTTGGCATTGCGGGAGAAGGAACTCGGCAAAGGTCCGAAGTATGCCGGCACACCGGCTTACATGAGTCCCGAACAAGCCCGCGGCGAAGGTCATCGAGTCGATGGTCGCAGTGACGTGTTCAGTCTGGGAGTGGTCTTCTACGAGTTGATGGCTGGTCGGAAACCATTTCAAGCGGAAACGCAACAGGAACTACTCGAGCAGGTCACCAACTGCGACCCCAAACCGCTGCGGCAATACGACGACAAGATCCCGAAAGAACTGGAGCGCATTTGCCAAACGGCGATGGCCAAACGTGCCACCGAGAGATATTCAACGGCCAAAGACTTCGCCGACGACTTGCGGCACTTTTTGCTCAACGAAGGCACTAGCGACAGACGCTTGACACCGGGCGGTGTCGATTTGATGCCGGCGACGTCAACTTCTGCTTCCAGACAGACGGGTGCCAAAGGCGCACTCAACGGTTCAACGATCCGAGACACCTCCGATAGCCAATCGATTCGGGTCGTGCCGAAGGGTTTGCGATCTTTTGATGCACACGATTCCGATTTCTTTCTCGAGCTGTTGCCTGGACCAAGAGATCGAGAAGGCTTGCCAGAAAGCCTCCGATTCTGGAAGACTCGGATCGAGGAAACCGACCCGGACAATACATTTTCGGTGGGGTTGATTTACGGACCATCGGGTTGCGGCAAGTCGTCGCTCGTGAAGGCCGGCCTTTTGCCTCGATTGTCCGAGGAAACGATTGCGGTCTACATCGAAGCGACGCGGGATGAAACGGAGTCTCGCCTTTTACGCGGCCTGCGAAAACGATGTCCTGATCTCGAACAGAATCGGAGCCTGACGGAAGCACTGGCCGCGCTCCGACGCGGCCAAGGTCTGCCGGTCGGTAAGAAGGTGCTAATCGTGCTCGACCAATTCGAGCAGTGGTTGCACGCGAAGAAGGAAGAAGAGAATACGGAACTGGTACAGGCCCTGCGGCAATGTGATGGAAGGCGCGTTCAGTGCATTCTGATGGTGCGGGATGACTTCTGGATGGCGGTAACGCGATTCCTTCGCGACTTGGAGATTCGATTGTTCGAGGGGCATAACTTGGCCGCCGTCGATTTGTTTCCAGAAAGCCACGCGAAGAAGGTCTTAGCAGAATTCGGAAAAGCATTTGGAACATTACCCCGCAACGATAGCGAATTCACCAAGGAGCAAATGGACTTTCTCAAACAGTCGGTGGCAGGACTTGTGGAAGAAGGCAAAATCATTTGTGTGCGGTTGGCCTTGTTTGCCGAGATGATGAAAGGCAAGAATTGGACACCGGGGACTCTGGCGGAAGTTGGAGGCACACAGGGTATTGGCGTGACGTTCCTCGAAGAATCGTTCAGCGCCTCCACGGCCTCGCCCGATCACCGTTATCATCAGAAAGCGGCTCGAGCGGTACTGAAAGATCTGCTGCCAGATTCCGGTACCGACATCAAGGGATACATGCGGTCGTACGCCGAATTGTTGGAAGCCAGTGGATATGGCGGCCGTCCAAACGACTTCGACGACTTGATTCACATTCTGGATCGTGAAATCCGGCTTATTACTCCCACCGATCCGGAAGGCAAAGAGGTCGAAGAACTGTCGGTGTCGCGCACGCAAACCGGTCAGAAGTATTTTCAACTCACCCATGACTACCTCGTCAACTCGTTGCGCGATTGGCTTAATCGCAAGCAGAGAGAATCTCGCAAGGGTCGCGCGGAACTTAAGTTGTTTGACACGTCGTTGACCTGGAATTTCAAGCAGGAAAACCGCTATCTGCCTTCGCTGTTGGACTGGATAAACATTCGTATGTTGACCAACCCGAAGCGTTGGACCGAGCCCCAGCGAAAAATGATGAGCCGGGCGGGTCGCGTCTACGGCATTCGCTTCACATTATTGGCGGTTAGCCTAATCGTTGCGGTATCCATCGGAACCGTCGTTCGCAACCAAATTGCCCAACAGCAAGAAATAACTCGCGTCGAGGGTCTGGTCGGGCGACTTGTGAGTACCGAACCGAACCAATTGCCCGACGTCATTGAGCAACTAAACGCACGCTCGGACATCGCAACGACTTACCTTGCCTCGCTGCTCGCTCAGCCGGCCACAACGCTTGATGAAAAACGATCGCAACTACACGCTCGACTGGCATCGGTGTCGCGCGATCGGACGTTGATTGAACCCTTGATGGAAGAATTGCTCACGAGCAAGGCCGTCTATGTTGGTCCCATAAGAATCCATGTAAGTCCTGGGAATGGGGTGGGAGTCATTCGAATACAATCTGGCGACTCGGGCCCGTGATCATCTCTGGGTCGAAACTCAGTGAGTCACAAAAGTCCAACCCCATTCCCAAGGAACAACCAGTGAAAATTCTCGCTCTTGATCTCGGCAAATTCAATACCATGTGCTGTTTTTTTGACACTAAAACTCGGAAACATTCCTTCGTCAATGCGACGACCGAGCGGCGTTACTTGGATACGATCTTCAAGCAGCACAAAATCGACCTCGTCGTCATGGAAGCCTGCGGACCTTCCGGCTGGATCAACGATCTGGCCAAGAGCCACCACCTCCCGACACTCGTCTGTTCGACAAACGAAGATGCTTGGAAGTGGTCCAACGTCAAACGCAAGACCGACAAAGACGATGCACTCAAGCTGGCTCGAATGGCGACCATGAACGAACTGAAAGCCGTTCACATGCCATCGGAGGAGCACCGCGAGTTCCGCTCACTGGTCAAGTATCGAAAAACGCTCGACGGCCGCATCAACAAGATGAAATGCACCATTCGGGCCTGGTTCGTCAATCATGGTATCCCGATCGATACGGGCGAAAAAGCATGGCATACCGGACGAGAACGCATCAACTCCTTTCGTAAACCGCTCGTGGAGTGCCAACCTCATGAGCTCTGGAGAGGCGAACTGGATCTTGAATTGACGCAGATGGATGCTCTGGCAGAGCACGTGGATATCGTCGTCAAGAAGCTCGAAACGCTGGGCAAGAACGACCCACGCATTGTCCGTCTGCGAACCATTCCAGGCGTAGGACCTCGGACCGCTGAGATCCTGGTGGCTTGTATCGATGACCCGCATCGCTTTGCCAACGGTCGCCAAGTCTCGGCCTACTTCGGCCTGGTTCCTCGCCAGTATCAATCCGGTGAAACCGACCGCAACGGACGAATCACCAAACGAGGCAACCCACTGGCCAGAACGATCCTGGTCGAATGTGCCTGGGCTTCGCTGCGTTACAACCCTTGGGCCAAGAGCGTTTACGAACGAATCTGCGGAAAACAGAAGACCCGCAAGAAGAAGGCCGCCATTGCTTTGGCTCGCAAGATCGCGGTCTTGGCCTGGGCCTTGCTTCGGGATGAAAAAGACTGGGATCCGAAGCAGATGCTCGCAGTCACCGAGTCGTTTGGCCGAACACCTCCAGCACTGAAAGAGACCCTCGAAAAGATGAAGCCCAAGGAGAACAGCGATCAACGCAAGAGTCGTCTCCGAAGAGAAGCTCGCGAGGCCAAGACTGCCGCGACAAGTTCTACTGCGAAGCGTCAAAACAAACCGGCAGCCAAGTCGCCGAACCCGATTGCCACGAAAATCCCCAAACCGAAGATCTCCATCGGCAAGCCCACTGCGAAGCCTTCACCACCGCAGAAGGCGACTCGCCCCAAAACCAAACCCAAATCCGAACCACGGCGAGCAAGAAAGCTAGTATCGGCTGTCTGATGCACGGTTGCTTATCAGCCACCGACCATCGGCTAACGAATCAGCCTTGCTCGCCTTTTGAATCTGATGGTCACGAGAACAACCAGTATGCGTGTCTGATGCAACAACATCGGATAACGAATCGGACCTCGTGGCCATTTCAATCACTTCATTACTTCCATACAGAACGCCTCAGAATCACAACCGATTAACTGACTTCGCAGGAGACTCATCCCAAGAACACAACGATCTCGGACAAGGACAAGACCAACCCAACCGCGCCAAGCACCGACAACCGTTGACACTGAACGTTTCGCATGGACTGATCACGTTCGCGCGATCACAGAAACAATCAGACGCGTCGCCCTAAAGAATGTGCCAGCGCAGCAAGGGAAAGTGGCTTGCAGCTCATCGAAGCAACATGCGAGCCACCGCCAAAAGCGGCCAGATCATCGATTCAAAGATGCTTGAACCGTGCATGGATAACTGAGGGGATGCAACCTGCACACCGCAGGCTCTCAAGAGTGAAACGCATCCGCACCTCGAATAGTCGCCTAATCAACCATCCTTGAATGAAACCGAAGTGAACCGGACGAATCCAAACCCGCGAAGCCAACCAACCAAGGCCCATTGCCACCATCCGCGCTGCTAGTTGGTCGACACCAATCGTGCCCAACCAACAACCAGCATCGACGAAAGCACCTCAGGAAAGTCATACCATGTAACCCGTGAAACGAATTCCTAAAATAGTGAGAACTCTCACTTGCAGAATCCAGGACTTCATAGT
>JBGSJV010000081.1:0-10877 GCA_041741535.1 Pirellulaceae bacterium | reverse complement strand
GGGGGTGGATTTTGGGGCTCGGGGGTTAAACGCTTAGCGCCGCTTGGTTGGTCGGATGCCCGCCCAACCAAGCTCTGCTAACCGGTTAACACACAAACACGAATGCAACCAACCACGCTCTGCTAACCGGGTAACGCGCTAGCGGGAGCGGATAACCGTCGCGGAAAGAGTGCACCGCGAGAGATGGGGAGGACGCAGAGAAGAGGGGGGCGATGCGTTGATCGGATGGTGGGGATTTAGCTCATTTGGTAGGGGGTGGATTTTGGGGCTCGGGGGTTAAACGCTTAGCGCCGCTTGGTTGGTCGGATGCCCGCCCAACCAAGCTCTGCTAACCGGTTAACGCGCTTCCAAGAATGTTCAATCAACCACGCACTGCTAACCGGTTAACGCGCTACCAAGAATGTTCAACCAACTTCTCGGTGCTAACCGGTCAACGCAGTCCACGGTCGTTTGTCCGTGCGTATCTGGCAAGCAGGCCAATGCTAGCACTTCAGCGATCCTTCTGGCACATTTCTGTTAAGCTGTAGCGATTGGCTTAAGTTTACGGCCCGTGCCGCCCGATCATTGCTGATGAAACCGGATTTTTATATCCGGTGGCACGTGTTTATCGTGCCTTACCCGGGGGGGTAACTCAACTGCTATTAGTGGAAGTCGGCAATGTTGGCACGCGTGTGCCTGCTCGTCCGGTTTCCCGACGGCTCAGCCAGGATGCCCAGAGCAATGCGTTGGTACTCCCACCCCCAATGGTATGTTCTCCTTATCACCGCGGTGCTGTTTACCGGTTGCAATCCCCGTCAACCAATCTACCGGCGTGGTGATGGCCAATTGGCCAATTATCTGGACAAGGCGACCGAGTTGGAATTTCCGGATGTGGAAATCAATCCGTTGCCCGAGGTCGCTCAAGCCCACGAACCGCTGACGGTCCAGAACAACCAGTTTGGCAGTTTTTGGGATCTCAGTTTGGAAGAGGCCATTGCAACCTCGCTTCTCAACAACAAACTGATTCGCGGCTATGGCACGCCGGGCTTGCAAGAGAATCGCGTTGCCCCAGGCGTAGACAACTTGATCAACAACGTGAATCAAGCCGGCACGATGTACAATGCCGCGATTCGTGAAACGGAGCCAGGGGTCGTCGGCACGCCGGGCCAAATCAACCCCGCGGGTCGAGAACTGTCGAACACAAGCTTGGATGTCAACCAAGGGGTTGAAGCAGCTCTAGCGGAGTTCGACGCCCAGTTGACTTCGGCCTTGAACTGGGAGCGTTTGGATCGACCACGCAACACCATTTTGGACTCGAACAACAATGTCTTCAACCAAGACCAAGTCAACTTTCAAATGGAGTTGGCCAAGAAGTCGGCAACAGGAACGCAGTTCTTTTTGCGCAACGTGACCGGTTACACCACCAACAACTTGCCCAACACGTTGCAGGCTCTGCCTAGTTTCTACTCAACGTCTTTGGAAGCCGAATTCCGCCAACCACTGTTGCGTGGTCGCGGCGAACTGATCAATCGGATGCCGGTGATCTTTGCTCGGATCAACACCGATCAGGAACTGGCCAACTTGGAAGGCCAATTGCAAAACATGGTGGCCAATGTCGAAATTCGCTATTGGGATCTTTACGCCGCCTATCGCAGCTACCAAGCCGCCAAAGACGGACGTGATGCGGCGATCAAGACTTGGCGGACGACCAACGAAGTTGTCAAAGCGGGCGGTGACAAATCGCGGACCGAAGAAGCTCAGGCTCGGGAACAGTTCTTCTTCTTCCGCGCCGAAATGGAACGGGCATATGCTTCGCTGTTGGACGCCGAAAACAACTTGCGGTTCTTGATGGGCATTGCCATGACCGACGGTCGTTTGATTCGCCCCGCCGACGAACCGACGGAGGCTGCCGTTGTCTTCAATTGGTACGACGCCATGGACGAAGCGCTCACCTTCCAACCCAGCCTACGTCAAGAACGTTGGGAGTTGAAGAAGCGACAACTGGCGGTTGCTTACGGCAAGAACTCTTTGTTACCCAACTTGAATGTGACCGGGTTGTATCGCATGATCGGCTTGGGTGAAAACTTGATCAGCGCCGATGGGACAGGGGTTCGCTTTCCGAACGCTGGTTCCGAAGCTTGGGAAGACTTGACTTCCGGCGATTATCAGGAAGGTCGCTTGGGGATTGAGTTCGGTATGCCCGTAGGTTATCGCCGCGAGCTCTCGAATGTCCGTAACTCGCAGCTGAAGTTAGCTCGGCAATTGGCTCGGTTGGAGGACATGGAATTGGACGCCTCGCGTGAGTTGACCCAAGCCTTGCGGGCCCTCAACACGAACTATCGTTTGGCTCAGACGCACTTCAATCGCTGGGTGGCTTCGACCAACGAAGTGGACTTGGTCACGCTCCGCTATGTGGATGGGGACGGAGATTTGGATCTGGTGCTAGATGCCCAACGTCGTCGTTCGCAATCGCAGATCGCCTACTACCAAGCACTGACCGAGTACAACAAGACGATTGCCTTGGTCCATCGTCGCAAGGGAACGACTCTGGATTATTGTGGCGTGACCTTCGCCGAAGGCCCTTGGGTCGGCAAAGCATATGTGGATGCCGAAGAACACGCTCGCCGTCGGGGTGCTAGTCGCGAAATGAACTACGCGTTCACTCGACCGGCAGTCGTCAGCCAAGGACCACGCACCGCGGGAGGAAACGCGACCAGCGATTGGGCCCCAGAGATGGTGGACGGCGTGGAGGTCATGCCGTCGGAAATGATTCTGGAATCAGAAAGCGATGGCGGCGTCTTCGAGGGCGAGATGGGCAATGAAATGACTTTGGAGTTGGAAGGTTACGGCGATTGGCAAGACGCGGGAGATACCGTTTCGCAACAGTCGCCCAACGCCAACCACTTGCGAACCAACCAGGTGACGATCCCGCCCAGTTCCACTCGATCGATGGCCATGAACCCACCCGCCGAATCGTCGTATCCAGTGCGAACGGTATCCGCAACCGAGCCGATCGTGGCTCCCAAACCAGCGTCTGCGTCACCGCGAGGCCGAGGCCAAAGCTACCGCCCGACTCGCAAATCTGTGGCTCAAATCAAGCCTCAGTAACTCCGCAAACCTCAAACCGCTTGAACCGATTAGGAATCGCCGCCATGTCTTACCGTAGTTATCACTTGTTGTTCGCCGCCGCCGCACTGCTCATGTCCAGCGGTTGTGCGATGTGCTGTGGTCTGTACGACAACGACTACTTGGCCACCAGCGAGTTGTTGGAACGACCGGACCCAAGTCATGGTCGCGTGGGTTCACCGTTTTCAGACCCCAACGTGGGCATGGTTGGACATTGGTCCGAGGAGACTGAAGTGCTGCCTGGGTCTCGGGAGTCCATGCCCCAACCCGCCGAAAATTCGGCAGCGCCGCAACCAACTCCGGCAGAGCAAACACCTGCCCCGACCAATCCGTCGGAAACACCACCCCGTCGCGAGTTGATTCAGCGGTCCAACCAAACTCCAGCCAAACCGATCAGCGTGAAGGAAGACCCTCAGTCGCGTCGCTCGACACCGTCGCAGCCCGCATTGACGACCGCACCCAGAAAACTGGTCGCCTCTCAAGCGTCGCCATTACCAAGCGGTCGTCGCTTCGCTCGCCAGCCCATCCACCAAGTAACCGCGCGGCAGTAAAGCCAACGCTCCGGCAGTGTCGCGGATCGCTCCGCGATCCGATTCCCTACTACCTCTTATTCGCGGCGACCCCCTGGGCTCGACCGATAGGAACTAGGTTGTGGCCCAGTCTGTCGCTCGACCGATTCTCCCTTGTGTGTCGCGGATCGCTCCGCGATCCGATTCTCCACGACCTCGTCTTCGTGGCGAACCCCGGCGAAATCGGGAACTTAAGTTGAGACCAATCGTTCGCGGGCGGGTTCGTAGCCTAAGTTCGGCGATAACCAACGTTCCATCTCGGCGATCGTGCGACCTTTGCGGCGTGCGTAGTCGACCACTTGATCTTGGGCAATTTTGCTGACGGCAAAGTAGCGAGCCTCGGGATGGCCAAAGTACAGGCCGCTCACACTGGCCGAGGGCCACATCGCAAACGATTCGGTCAAGGTGATCGTCGTATGCTTGGTTGCGTCCAACAAGCGGAACAACGTTGCTTTTTCCGTGTGATCTGGGCAAGCCGGATATCCGGCTGCGGGACGAATCCCCCGATAACTTTCTTCGATCAATTGCTCCAACGGCAATGGAGTCTTTTCATAACCCCATTCCTGACGCACTCGTTCGTGTAGCCATTCGGCAAACGCTTCGGCCAAACGATCGGCCACCGATTGCACCAAGATGGCGTTGTAGGTGTCATTGGCTTTCGTTAGGGCTTCGGTCCATTCGTGGCAACCGATCCCGGACGTGACGGCAAACCCGCCGATGTAGTCCTGCCGTCCACTGTCGAGCGGAGCTACCAAATCGGCCAACGACTTGAAGTTCGTCTGTCCTTGCCGCTCCCATTGCTGCCGCAACATGTGAAAGGTGCAAGCCTGTTGTTTGCGACTTTCGTCCGAGTACACCAGGATGTCGTCGCCCACGGTTGCGGCCGGCCAAAAGCCATACACGCCTTTTAGCCGCAACTTGCCTTCGCGCTGGGCCGAATCCAATAGTGCGTTGGCATTGTCGAAGAGCTCCTGCGCTTCGCGTCCCATTTTGGGGTCCGTGAGAATCTTGGGATACTTGCCCTTCATCTCCCACGAAGAGAAAAACGGCGACCAATCGATGTATTGACGAATCGTGTTGATATCGCCATCGACCGTGCGTAAACCGGTAAACTTTGGCTGTGAAATATCGACCGTGGACCAATCAAAATTCCAGCGTCGTTCCAGCGCCTCGGCGTAAGGAACCAGTTTCAAGTCGCGAGCTTCGTAGGCGTCTGCCAACTTTTGATGTTTGGCCGTGTTATCAGCAACAAACTCGGAATACGAATCTTCGTTGAGCAATTTCTCCACGACACCCACGCTGCGCGACGCGTCCAAGACATGGACGGTGGGGCCCGAATATCGGGGCGCGATCTTGACCGCCGTGTGTTTGTCGCTCGTGGTGGCTCCCCCGATCAGCAGCGGCACCGACATGCCACGGCGTTCCATCTCCGTGGCCACGATGACCATCTCATCGAGACTGGGCGTGATCAACCCCGACAAACCGATGATGTCGACATCGTGTTCGACGGCGGCTTCGAGGATCTTTTCCATCGAGACCATCACACCCAAGTCGATGATGTGGTAGTTGTTGCACGCCAGCACCACGCCGACGATGTTCTTGCCGATGTCATGGACATCCCCTTTGACGGTCGCCAACAAAACTTTGCCATTGTGTTGATCGCCGGTGATGCCCGCCGCCAACTTTTCGGCTTCCATAAACGGCGTCAAATACGCGACGGCCTTCTTCATCACCCGCGCGCTTTTGACGACTTGCGGCAGGAACATTTTTCCCTCGCCGAACAAGTCGCCAACGATGCCCATGCCTTTCATCATCGGACCTTCGATGATATCCAAGCAACGCGGGAATTTCTGCCGAGCTTCTTCCGCGTCGGCTTCGACAAAGCGATCGATGCCTTTGATCAAAGCGTATTCGATCCGAGCTTCCACCGGCTCGTCGCGCCACGGTTGCTCTTCGACGGTGCGTTCGGTCTTGTCGCCTTTGAATTTTTCGGCCAACACCAACAAACGATCCGTGGCATCCGGACGACGGTTCAATAACACGTCCTCGACATGCAGCAACAGTTCTGGCTCGATTTGTTCGTAGACTTCCAACTGCCCGGCGTTGACGATGCCCATGTCCATGCCGGCTTTGATGGCGTGGTACAGAAACGCCGAATGCATGGCCTCGCGGACTTTGTCGTTGCCACGGAACGAGAACGACACGTTGCTCACCCCACCGCTGATCTTGGCCAACGGACAAAGCGCTTTGATCTCGCGCGTGGCTTCAATAAAGTCCACGGCGTAGTTGTCGTGTTCGCTGATCCCGGTCGCGACGGTCAAGATGTTCGGATCAAAAATGATGTCTTGCGGTGGGAAGTTGATCTTTTCCGTCAGCAGCTTGTAAGCGCGTTGGCAAATCCGCACTTTGTCGCTTTTTTCAACGGCTTGGCCTTGTTCGTCAAAAGCCATCACGACAACCGCTGCCCCGTAGCGACGCACCAGTTCCGCGCGGCGCAGGAATTCTGTCTCGCCGTCTTTCAGCGAGATCGAGTTGACGATCGACTTGCCTTGGACGTTTTTGAGTCCCGCTTCGATCACATCCCAACGCGAACTGTCGATCATCACCGGCACGCTGCTGATGTCGCTTTCCCCGGCCAACAGTCGCAAGTAGGTCGTCATGGCTTCGACACCGTCCAACAACGCGTCGTCCATGTTGACGTCAATCACAAGCGCGCCGCCTTGGACTTGTTCGCGCGCGACCTCGACCGCCTTTTCATAGTCGCCCGAACGGACCAACCGCGCAAACATCTTCGAACCCATGACGTTGGTGCGTTCGCCGATCATGAGGAAGTTGGATTCGGGGCGCAAGACCAACGGTCGCGTGCCGCTGAGGCGCATCAAGGGCGCGGATTCGGGAACGCGACGTGGCGCAACATCGGCAACGGCCTTCGAGATCTCACGAATGTGAGCGGGCGTCGTTCCACAACACCCGCCCACAATGTTCAGCCAACCTTGTTGAGCGAACTCGCGAATTTGAACGGCCATGTTTTCCGGTGACAGGTCGTATTGGCCCATCGCATTGGGCAATCCCGCGTTCGGATGGCAACTGATGTAGGTATTGGCGACACTGGAGAGTTCCTTCAAGTGGGGCTTCATCTTGTCGGGACCCAAGGCGCAGTTCATTCCCACACTGAGCATCGGAAAATTCGACACGGCATACCAGAACGCTTCAACCACTTGCCCCGAAACAAAGGTTCCACCGCCGTCACCAAACGCGGCCGAGATCATCACCGGAATCTGGCAACCGGTCTCTTTGTAATAACGCGAAATCGCAAACAAACACGACTTCAAGTTCAAGGTGTCGATCGCCGTCTCGGGCAGCAATAGATCAACGCCACCTTCGCACAGGCATTTGACTTGGGCGTAATAGGAGGCTTCCAATTCGTCAAAGGTCGTGCTGCGGTAAGCCGCATCGTCGGGCCGTGTGCTAATCGCCGTTTGCCGAGTGGTCGGTCCAATGGAACCGGCGATGAACCGACGTTTATCGGGTGTAAGCCGGTTGTACTTTTCGACAGCCTGTCGCGCGCAATCGATGGCTCCTTGATTCAGCTTTCCGACCATTTCAGCGGCGAGATCGAACTCTTCCATGCCCACGGGACTGGCGCCAAACGAATTCGTCTCGATGATGTCCGCGCCGGCCGCCAAGTATTGCTCGTGGATCGACGTAATCTTGTCCGGATGGGTCAAGCACAAGACGTCCGAGAAGTTTTTCAGATCCTTTTGATGATTGGCAAACAACTTGCCACGGACGTCCTCTTCGGACATTTTGTATTGCTGGAGCATGCTGCCCATGGCACCGTCCAGGATCAGAATACGTTCTTGCAAATATTCGCGAATATCGACCGACATATGTGTTCATCCGTTGCGCAAAGGAACGAGTCACCGCAGCGCGCGGGCCATCCGCGCGTTTTGGCAACCCTACGATCAAGGCTTTAGCTGGACGCTTGGTCAAGCGTCCAACTTGCTGATCAGCTTGTCGGCTTCCTTGGGAAAGCGGCGGCATTCCAACAAGGCCGACAGGATCAGCGGGGCGACAATCGTGGCATCGGACTCGATGACGAACATCGGGGTTTTATCGGTTAGCTTGTCCCAAGTGATTTTCTCATTGGGGGTCGCTCCCGAATAGGAACCATAAGAAGTAGTTGAATCAGAAATCTGGCAAAAGTAAGCCCACGGTTTGGCCTTCTTTTCCAAATCGTATTTGATCGATGGCACCACACAGATCGGGAAGTCACCCGCGATCCCACCACCGATCTGGAAGAAGCCGATCCCGGCCCCTTTGGACATGTCTTGGTATTGGTCGTAGAACTCGGCCATGTATTCGATCCCCGATTTGGCAATCGACGCCGGGAAGTCGTTGAACTTCACATGGGAGGCAAAAATATTGCCAAACGTCGAGTCCTCATAGCCAGGCACGACCATGGGCAGGTTGGCTTTGGCAGCGGCCAACAACCACGACTCGTCGGCTTTGCCTTCGTGGGCTTTTGCGGGCAGTTTTTGAATCAGTTCGTAGAAGTACTCGTGCCAGAATCGTCGATTGCCGGATTCGTGGGCCTGCTTCCACATCGGGAGGATAAACTTCTCGACCGCGCGAAAGGCTTCGTCTTCCGGGATGCTGGTGTCGGTTACTCGACGCATCCGTTGCTTGAGAATCTTGGTATCGTCGGCCTTGGTGAAGTAACGGTATTCGGGAAAGTCTTTGTAGCTGTGGTGGGCCACCAAACGAAACAAGGACTCTTCCAGGTTCGCGCCAGTCGACGAAATGCCGTGGATCAGGCCCTCGCGAATGGCCGGAGCGAGGGTGACGCCCAACTGGGCCGAGGACATCGCACCGGCCAATGTCCAAAACATCTTCCCGCCGCCCTGCAAGTGCCGCCAGTACGCCAGCAACGCGTCCCGAGTCACGCGGGCGTTGAAGTTTTTGTAGTTGCGGAGAATAAATTCAAGGACCGGCGTCGAAGACATGGCAATCGCAGTGAACCAGCGGGAAGGGGAATTCGGGAAGTCCCCAGTCTATTCAAGACGACGAAATCCAGCAATTGCCCGAAATTCGCTTCCGCGGGCGTCTTTACCCGAGAAGGGTGCATCACCATCCGTGGAGCGGCAGATCCGGGAGCACTATTCGTCCGCAACGACGTTGGCGTGGACCGCGACCGTCTGCGTCGCTCCTTGGCTGGTCTTGATCGTGACGGTCGCCGAAATTGGTCCTGTTTTCGGACCAGCTGTGAAGACAATGGGGATTTTGTGCATGTTCTTGGCTTCGTCCGAGGCCGTCGGCACAATCGCCGGACTATCGGCGGTGGCCGAGCTGATTTGGCACTGTTCGGAGGACCTCACCAAAATGTGCTTGGTGATTTTTTGCCCAGGCTCCACATTGCCCAAATCAAATTGTGCTGGACTAACTTGAATTGGCTCCAAAATGTTGGCGGACACCGAGATCGGGATTTCGCGGTTGTTCGGGTCGTTGGTAATCAGTATCAAGTCGGTTTGATGCAATCCAGCCGCTGCCTCGGGCAACAAACGGACGTTTAGCGAGTAAATGACCCGCCCGCGATGCCGCTGGGTTTCTTTCAATGAGACTCGGACATGCGGGAAGGTGCTGGTGACGTCCACAATTTGCCAATTCGACAAGCGGCCGCGATAGTCAACGACCATGGACTTCCGGATGTCGCCAAAACTGGTCGCACTGCCGAAGTCCAACTTGCCGGGCTCCAAGACGACATCACCACGGATCAGACCCGACGCCTTGAGTTGCACTTCAGCAAAAAAGGGCTTTTCAAAGGTCACCGTGACCGTTGCACTGCGCTGTCCAACAAACTTATCCGTATTGAACTTGGCAACGATGGCACCGGTCTCCAGCGACCCGACTCGTTGCTTGGTGTAGGAAGGCGTGATGCAACCGCAACTGGAACGAATGCTACGAATCACGACCTCTTCTTGATACAGGTTCTTGAATTGGAACTCGTAGGTCGCATCGGAGTTTTTCGCGACCGTGCCGAAATCGTGCTCTCGCTCCGAGAACATATCGGCCGCCCACTTTTGCGCAAACGCAACGTGAGGGAATTGGGTCCATAACCCAAACACCAACACGAACCCCAATCTCAAGGCAGGATGCACGTTGCAATTCCTCGATAGGCGGGAGAAACGGAACTATGGGTAAATCGGCCAGGTATGATAGCAGCCTTTGGCCGTCGCTGCCCGGCCGCTACGAACCCCCCAACCCCACCATTCGGTTCGAACAAAGCCAGTTTAGCGAGCACTCGTCGATCGGATAAAGCCCAATACCACTCCCCAAGCAGTCCCACTTCTCCCCTTTCTTTGGTGCACGCAGTTCCGGGAGCGTAAAGCGCCCTCGCCCGATGGTCGCCCTTCTCGCCGTTCTTTGGGGGAGAAGGGCCAGGAAAGGGCGCAACGCCGTGAAGGATTTCCCAAGGCGAAAACAGGCCCGAATGGGCCGAAACAACCCGAGCCGGTGTGCGCGAGCCGCCAGTTACCGTCGTCTCTCGACCAGAAAAGGCCTAAAAAACCCTGAAAGTCCGACACAACGAACAGGATACGCCGATAAAAATGCTTCACAGCGTTGCAGGAGTCAAACCACGGAGTTCACTGAGGAACACAGCGGAATCTCGCAAGTTCGACTCATGACTCCTCTGTGGACTCTGTGTGCTATGTGGTTCAACCCGTCGCTCGACGAAAGCTCGACGAGTAACGGGGCAAGTTAGCCTGTGCAAGTGTTTGCTTGTACGGGACTCAGTGACTCGAGCAACCGGTTGGATATGCCAATTCCTTTGTCCGACGTTTTGAATCGATGCCCGCGTACTCCGTTCACATCGGTGACCGCTCGGCAGACCCCTGGCGCATATTGACTTTCAACCAATCGGCAGTTGCCACCAGCCAAGCTTCAAACTGTCCGTCGCATGTTGTCGCGTCCTGGGTTGTGGCATAACGACTCCCGTAACCGGACACGAACGGAAGACGTTGACTTCAATTATCGCCCCAATGAGTGCTCCGGTTCACGGGTTTGTTCAAGTAAGCCGCTATCGCGGCGGGTTGGGCGGCATTCTACGCGGGGTTGGTTGCCGCGTCAAACTTTTTCTCTTCTCCTGAGTGTGGTTGCGGCGGCTTTGGTCGTCGCTGTTGGCTCTTTCCCCCAGCTCAGGAG
>JBGSJV010000080.1:0-40048 GCA_041741535.1 Pirellulaceae bacterium | reverse complement strand
AGCCAGCGAGAGTCATTTCGGAGCTTTCGACGTTCGAAATCCGGAACTTATTTCGCGACAAATCCTTAGCGCAGTCTCTCGACCAGAAAAGGCCTGAAAGGCCGAAACAATGTCGATGGACTGGCAGTCAAAAATCCTTCACGGCGTAGCCCTCACCCCCGGCCCCTCTCCCCCAAATGGGAGAGGGGGGAACTGTACACAGAGACGATCTTCGCTCCAAAACAAATTTGATCGGACGGATAATCACCTCCTGCGGTCAGCAACTGCTCGTGCAGTGAACCTAACGACGTCGCACCTTGTCTCTCCGGGTCGAGGGAACTTCAAGCCCGAAAAATCCAGTACTGCGTTGTTCCAAGCCGGATCTGGACGAGTTTCGTTGGACTTGCTAAACTCCGAGCGTTCGAGTGCCGTTTGTTTGGCATTTTCCGCGTTTTTCGGCGGTCAATGGTAGACAAATCGGGCTAAAACGAGAAAAATCGCCGAGAAAACGGCACTTGCCAGCGTAGCTTCAATTGGCAGAGCACCGCATTCGTAATGCGGGGGTTATGGGTTCGACTCCCATCGCTGGCCTATCGAGATTTATTGACTCCAATCGATATTTAACCATTGCCGTTATCGGTAAGTGGTTGAATGGGCCTTATCTTGGCTCACTCTGCTTGTATTTCTCAGCGAGTCGCTGGCTTTTCGACGACAGCATCAGCCCCACGCGTGCTAGTCCACTAACTGCCCCGGCGGTGGCAAGCGCGAGCATTTCGTTATAATTGGTCCAATCGGTACGGCTGCCGTCTCTGGGAAATTGCAATGATGCACAAAAACCACAGCCTGAAATGTTTGGTGACTTCTCGGGTTATCATCCAATGCGGCGAACAACCGAGTTCGTTTGCTCCACGTTTGGGTCGCAATTTGTAGATTGCCGAGTGACCTGTGCACGATCAAAAAATCGTTATTTCCGGGACCTTTACGGTCGATCCCATCGTTCCACCGCTTCGTCGTTGGCTGGCATGGTTGGATTCGAACGGTGACGTGACCGTCGCTCCGTACGGCCAATTGATCCAACAACTCATCGACCCGTCCTCGAAGTTCTCCGCCAACGAGTCGGGCGTCAACGTGATTTTGGTTCGTGTCGCCGATTGGTGGACTGGAACAGACGCTGCCAGTGCTGAACAACGCCTCGCCGAGTTCCTGACCGCGATCGACAGCTTCCAGCTCACGAGTCGTGCCCAACTGCTGGTCGTCGTCTGCGACTCGAATTCGGACGACGCCCCTCTGTCGGGCGCGATTCGCGCGGTGGAAGACCAGCTATTCGCCGAGTTGGCGCTGCGGACTCGTTTGCAGTGGATCAGCGCGAGCGAGATCGACCGACTGTATCCCGTGGCCGACAAGTTTGATCCGGTGACTCTGCGAGCGGCTCATGTTCCGTACCGCTCCGAGTACTTTGTGGCCTTGGCCACCATCTTGGCTCGCCGAATTCAAGCAGCCAGTCGCTTGCCATACAAGGTGATCGTTCTTGATTGTGATCAAACGTTATGGAGCGGTGTTTGTGCGGAGGAAGGCACGAGGAATGTTCAGCTTGGTCCGGAGCGGCTGCGGTTGCAAGCGAAAATGCAGGAACTACGGCAGGCCGGCTTGTTATTATGTCTGTGCAGCAAGAATCGTCCGGCCGACGTGTGGGCGGTGTTCGACGAACATCCCGAAATGATTTTGCGCCGCGACGAAATCGCCGCAGCGCGAATCAATTGGCAGAACAAGTCCGAAAATTTGAGGTCGCTGGCCCAAGAGCTCAATTTGGGCTTGGACAGTTTTATCTTTATTGACGATAACCCGATCGAATGCGCTGAAGTTCGCGCCGCCTGTCCGGAAGTGTTGGTGTTGCCATTGCCAGTCGACCGGATCGCGGAGTTCTTGGATCACACGTGGGCCTTTGACGTTCCGGCCGTGACCGAAGAAGATCGTCAGCGTGCGCGTCGTTATATGGAGGAACGAGAACGCCATCAATTGCGTCAAACGGTCATGACCATGGACGAGTTCCTTGATGGTTTGCAATTGGTCGTGTCCGTGGCACCGCTGACCGAGTCGGACGTGGACCGAGTCGCTCAAATGACGCAGCGAACCAACCAAATGAACTTCACGACGGTTCGTCGCTCGGCTGTGGAATTGACACAACTCGTTCAACAAAGCGGATATTTCTGCGAGACAATCCGCGTCTCTGACAAGTTCGGCGATTATGGCTTGGTTGGTGTCGTGATCGGCTCGATCGAAGCCCGACGCTTGCGGCTAGATTCGTTTCTCCTCAGTTGTCGAGCCCTGGGGCGCCGCGTGGAACTGCAGATGTTCCGCCATTTGCTGGAATTGGCCGGCCGACTCGGCTGCGACACGATCGAAATCCCATTCCAACGAACAGAAAAAAACGAACCGGCAGAAATGCTTCTGCGATCACTCGGTTGGATCGCCAAGACCGGCGTCAACGAACGGGAGACTTGGAATGTTTCACGGTCGGATTTGGAAGCCGTAGTACAGCGAGGCTTCCAATCCAGCGGCGTTCCAATCGCGGCCAATCGCGAACAACATGTCACCGCTGAATCCGAAAACTCCGGTACGCGAAATGTTCGCAGTTCGCGCTCCAGCGATTCGGAACGCATGATCGAGATCGCGACGGAACTGTTCGAAGTCCAGCAAGTCGTCAAACGCATGGCGGCAGAAGCCAGTGCCCGTCCAGAGCTCGACGAACCGTTTGTCGCACCGGCGACGGAACTACAAACCAAAGTGGCTCAGATTTGCTGCCGCGTCATGGCGATGCAGCGGATCGGGATGCATGATTCGCTCAAGTCGTTGGGGCTTTCGTCGCTCCAAGTGGTACAGATCTTGGGGCACCTGCACCGAGAATTCTCGACCGACATTTCGATCATGGAATTGTTCTCGCTGCCAACGATTGAAAAGATCGCTCAGCGCTTGTCAAACGTTAAGTCGACGGACCGATATTCGAACAACGATTCAGGTACAACAAAAATCGAACCCGCCGCCAATCCCTCGTCGAAAGCCGATGAAGACCATCGCATCGCGATCATTGGTGTCGCAGGACGATTTCCGGGTGCTGAAGATGTGTCGCACCTGTGGCAGAAACTCGTGCGCGGTGAATCCTGCATCGTGGACATTCCCGACGAGCGACTCAACTTGCCACCGAATAGTCCGCTCCGTCGCAATCCGAACTTGATCAAGCGAGCCGCTTCGATCGCCAACCCCGAATATTTCGACGCCAAGTTCTTCGGCATCTTTCCGAAAGAAGCGCAGGTCATGGACCCGCAACATAGGATCATGCTCGAGTGCTGTTGGCATGCCCTGGAAGATGCCGGGTATCAACCCGATAACGTTTCGGTGCCGGTTGGTCTGTTCGCGGGCTGTTACATGGACACGTATGTGCTGGCTAGTTTAGCGGAGAATCCGCAACTACTGGAAAGCTTGGCCAATTCGTTTCATGGCGGTGACCTGCAAACGGAATTAGGAAACGACAAAGATTATTTGGTAACTCGCGTTGCTTATCTCCTGAATTTGCGCGGGCCGGCCATGACGATTCAGACCGCCTGCTCCACATCATTGGTAGCCATTTCACAAGCGTGCCAGAGTTTATTGTTGCGTCAATGCGATATGGCCATGGCGGGTGGAGTCACGTTAAAGCTACCGCAAAATCGTGGCTACTTGTACACCGAAGGTGGTATGGTGTCTCCCGATGGCGTGTGCCGAACGTTTGACGCCAAAGCCCGCGGGACAGTGTTCGGTGAAGGGGCCGGCGTGGTGGTGCTGAAACGCTATGCCGAAGCGGTTGCCGATGGCGACCCGATCTACGCCGTGCTACAAGGTTGGGGCTTGAACAATGATGGCCGCGCGAAAATGGGCTATACAGCTCCTAGCGTTGTGGGCCAATACGAAGCCATTCGACTGGCCCATGAAATGGCTCGGATTTCGGCCGATTCCATCAATTACATGGAGGCTCACGGAACCAGTACGGCGCTGGGTGATCCAATTGAAGTCGAGGCACTGACTCGGGCTTTTCGCCGAACCACGGATCAGAAACAGTATTGTGCCATCGGTTCGCTGAAGACCAACATTGGTCACTTGGATGTTGCCGCCGGTGTGTCTGGTTTGATCAAAGTTTGCCTGTCGCTGCGGCACGAAGTCATTCCACCCAGTTTGAATTTTGAAACGCCCAACCCCAACATTGACTTCGCCAATAGTCCGTTCTTTGTGAACACCAAGTTGCGACCTTGGCGCCGATCGGAACAAACTCGTCGAGCTGGCCTGAGTTCGTTTGGAGTCGGCGGGACAAATGCTCACGTGGTGATTGAAGAAGCACCGCCGATTGCCGCTGGGGAAGAATCACGAAGCCACTGGCTTGTTCCGGTTTCCGCACGCAGCCAAGCTGCGGCGCACCAATCCTGCCAGCGATTGGCCGATTTCTTGGAGCGCTATCCAGACGTTTCGCTGGCAGAGGTGGCTTATACCTTGCAAACTGGCCGGAAAAAGTTCAACTACACCCGAGTTGTGATGGCCAGCACCACCTCAGAGTTGGTGAGCCAATTGCGACAGGGTGAAGGAGATGCAAAGTCATGGCGTCACCAAGTTCGCCAAGATGTTCCCTGTACTTGGCTCTTCCCAGGCCAAGGTTCGCAACATTTGAATATGGGGCGAGAACTTTACGAGAGTGAACCGGTCTTTGCGGCTGCCCTGGACGAGTGCTTTGCGATTTTGCGACCTTTGTTGGGTTTTGATCTGCGCGACCAAATCTTCGTCGCACCTGAGATGCTGGAATCGCCCCAAGCAATGGAAGCCCTGCGGAATACCGAAGTGGCTCAGCCCGCGATTTTTTCGATCTCTTATGCTTACGCCCAATGGTTGATGGCCTGTGGTGTTCGCCCGCAAATGATGGTTGGGCATAGTGTCGGCGAATTTGTCGCCGCATGTTTGGGTGGCGTCTTTTCGCTGGCGGATGCCTTGCGGGCGGTTGTACATCGAGCTCGATTGATGCAACAACTTCCGTCAGGGAATATGTTGGCCGTGCGATGTGAAGTTGCCAAGGTGCGAGCAATATTGGCCGAGTTGGATGATCGCGAGTTGGCGATTGCTGCGGTGAACAGTCCGGTTTTGACCGTGGTCTCGGGTCCCGCAAATGCCATCGCCGATTTCCAAAGTTTACTGGAACAACGGGAAATCGCAGCAACGCCACTCCACACATCGCATGCTTTCCACTCGCCCATGATGGAACCGGCAATTGCACCGTTCGCCGAAGTTCTGTCACAATTCAAGTTAGCGACTTCTCAGATTCCGATTCTGTCCACGGTGACTGGTCAAGTTCTAACGCCGGAACAAGCTTGCGACCCGATGTATTGGGCACGACACCTGCGCGAGACGGTCAACTTTTCTGATGCGATGGCTGCTGCGTTGCAGGGCCAAGCTGGGTCCATCGTGGAAGTTGGGCCTGGACAAACTCTTTCAACCTTGACGCGACAGCAACCTGGGTTGGGCCCTGAACAAGTCGTCACCGCCGTTTCGCCGCATGCGAAGCAGATGGCCTCCGCCGGCAAGCGACTGTGGTTGTGTTTGGGGACCTTGTGGCAGTCCGGTGTGAAAGTAGATTTTAGCGGCGCGTATCGTTTGGAGCGACGCCGTCGCGTGAACTTGCCGGGCTATCCATTTGAGCGTCAACGCTATTGGTACGACCAAATCGCTCCGGTGATCGTCGATAGTTCCGCTGCCGCCGCGTCTGAGGAAGAGTCGGCTGATCCGCAAAGCCCAGAAAACACGTGTCGCGACCATGAACAACCAACGCCTGTAGGCGATCCGTTAAGTTGCGCAGCGATTCACGTTGCCAACCCCGCGAGTTCGACGGACAGTTTCGTTGGTCGTTCCAATTGTGAAGCAAAAACCGTCAGCGAATTTGGTACAGGCGACTACGTCTGTCCAAACGATGCTGATCTCGTCGAAGTCGTTGTGCGACAGCAGCTTGCAGTCCTGCGTCAACAACTTGAGTTTCTTAAGTACCAGCAATAATTCCAACGTAGTTAGAGGACAACATGACCACCAATGCACCACAGGCTCGTGCCGCACTTGCCAAGATTCTCCGCGAGGCTTCCGGTTTTGACTTGGATGAATTGAATCCAAGCGGAACTTTTTTGGAACTTGGTTTTGACTCGTTGTTCTTGATCCAATTTAGCCAACGTATCAAAAGTGCCTTGGGGGTAAAGATCACGTTTCGCCAATTGATCGAAGAAGTCCCGACGATCGATTCGTTGCTGGCCTACTTGGAAAAGAACGGCAAATGGTCCGCAGCGACTGCCGCCACGCCGACCGTCGTGCCAACCCCACCACCGGTTGTTGCTTCACAGCCAACCGCGACGCCTCCTGCAACCGAACAACCAACGACGGTCATCACCACGTCATCGGCGACTCCGAGCGTTATGTCATCGGCTCCCACGAGTCCGTCGACCGATCGTCCGTCTCAACCGACGCCCCCAACCGCAGCAACCATCGTCGCTGCGCCCAGGAACTTGGACCCGGTTGTCGTGTCGGCACCAACGGCCCCGGCCGTTCGTATGGAAACGACCAGTCCCGTACCGGCAGTTCAGGTACCCATGCTCCCAGCCATACCAATGGCCATGCCGCAAACAAGTGGAGTGTTCGGGATGTCATCATCGCCGAGTTCCACAATAACGAACGGTGTCGAGCAGATTTTGTTGCAACAGAATCAGCTGATGATGTTTCAGTTGCAATTGCTTCGCGAACGACGGACCGCAACTTACTCGGCAGCGTTTCTTCCTCCGATGGTTGCCCCTAGCGTTTCGCCGACGACGAGCGTTGCTCCGACGATGAGTGGAGCATTGGACTTGCCGAACCCGGAATCGCGGGCTGCGGTCGCAAGCGAACCTGTGGCACCGACGACAGTGCCGGGGACTTGTGGAGAGCCGGCTGTCGGATCTGCTTCCAACTCGGCGACGGCACTTGTTCCGTCCTCGGTGAATACCAACGCAACGACTGGTGCAACAACGGCGGCGGCAACACAGAAGAAGACCTTCGAACGGTTTGGGCCGTACAAACCCGTACGTCGCTCGGCGACTGGCGGGCTCACGGAAACACAGCAGAAGCACTTGGATACATTCTTGGAACGGTTCACGAAACGGACAGCCAAGTCGCGAACCCATGCGGAAAAACACCGCGATCATTTTGCTGATCCGCGCGGGGTTGCAGGGTATCGTCGTATTTGGAAGTCGATGGTCTATCAGATTTCAGTCGAGCGGTCCGCAGGGTCGAAGCTATGGGACATCGATGGCAATGAATACATCGATATCGCGATGGGCTTTGGACTCAACTTGTTCGGGCAGTCTCCGACGTTTGTGACTCGGGCCCTGCATGAGCAATTGGATCGCGGCGTCGAAGTTGGTCCACAGTCTCCTTTGGCGGGGGACGTTGCCAAACTTTTGTGCGAGTTTTCGCGGATGGATCGAGTCACGTTTTGCAACACGGGCTCGGAGGCTGTGATGGCCGCAATGCGAATTGCACGAACGGTCACGGGCAAGACAAAATGTGTTTTCTTCAACAAGGATTATCACGGCAACTTCGATCAAGTGTTGTTGCGGAGTGCCTCGGTGGGCGGAAAGACCGGCTCCAGTCCGGCGGCTCCGGGCGTGCCGCAGTTTTATGCGGACAACACGATCGTTTTGGAGTACGGCACCGAAGAATCACTGCGTTTGATCGAGCAACACGCGGATGAAATCGCTGCGGTGTTGGTGGAACCAGTTCAAAGTGCTGATCCGGATCTGCATCCACGCGAGTTCTTGCAAAAGTTACGACAATTGACGCGAGATCGTCAAATCGTCATGGTCATGGACGAAGTGATTTCTGGCTTTCGCGCCGCACCGGGTGGAGCTCAAGAGTACTTTGATGTGTGGGGCGACATGGCAACTTACGGAAAAATTTTAGGCGGCGGTTTGCCGATTGGCGCGTTGGCGGGAAAGGCCGAATACATGGACGCGTTGGACGGTGGAACGTGGAAGTACGAGGACAGTAGCGAACCCGAAGCCGATATGACGTTCTTCGCGGGCACCTTTGTCCGACATCCGTTGGCGATGACGGCGGCTTACCAAATCCTGACGCGTCTCAAAGCCGAAGGGCCTGAGTTGCAACGGACCTTGAGTCAAAGAACCGAACGTTTGGCCTCCGAGATCAATCAGTTCTTTGTGGAAGAGGGCATGCCCATTCGGGTCGCACGGTTTACGTCGCTGTTCCGGTTCATCTTCCCGCCGGATCTCGAATACGCCGACATGTTGTACTTCCACTTGTTGGATCGAGGGATCTTTACACGTGGCTGGGGCGACAACTGTTTCTTATCAACGGAACATTCGGATGCGGATGTGCGGAAGATCATCGACGCGGTCAAGGACAGTTGTTTGGAGTTGCGTCGCGCAGGCTTTCTACCGGGACGAGATGACGGGCCCGGCGCTCAAGAGCCTTCAACGGCAACCAACTTTCGAACTGCCGATGCCGCCGGTCCGCGAGAAACACGAGCGGCCGTCCAACCTGCGGCAGCTTTACAAATGTCGTTCAAACCGTTCCGAGCTTCTACCGTGGAAGAAATTCAAACGGAAGGAACGATGCCGCCATTGTTTTGCATGCCGGCTGCCGATGGTTTGACGCTGGTTTATCACGAGCTTTCCGATTGTTTGGGTCCCAATCAACCGGTCTATGGGTTGAATTCGCCTGGAGTTTACGGCGAACCTATCCCCGAGCGAATCGAAGAAATGGCTCAGCGTTTTATTGAGGACATGCAAGAAGTTTGGCCCGATGGACCCTATTTACTGACAGGCTATTGTTCCGGTGGCACGATCGCTTTGGAAGTGGCTCAGCAATTGATTGCTCAAGGGAAGCAAGTCGCGTTTTTGGCGGGTGTGGAAACCTACAATTGGTGGCAAGCCCAGTCGTCGCAACTCACACCTACGATCAAGTTTATTTATCAAATGCAGCGGCTCGACTTCCACTTCCGCAACTTCTGGCTCTTGCCAGGTGGTGACAAATGGAAGTTCTTCCATTCCAAATGGCAAGCACTCAAAGTGAGAACTCGAGTCTGGCGTGGCATGCTCAGTAGTCTGTTCGGGCGATCCAGCAGCAACTCCAAGTCGGGAGGCATCAACCAAGCGGAGATCTGGCGGCAGCATGATGCGCAGGCCGATCGCTATCGACCGCAAATTTACCCTGGCAAGATGTATATGTTTCGTCCGAAGCGAGATTATCGGTCCTATCGCGCGAAGGTCGAGCTCGAGGCCGAACAGGGTGTCGAGATCATACGATTGCCGGTTTACCCAGCTGGATTGATGGTTCGTCCGTATGTCGCCGAATTGGCCGAAATGTTTGCGAACGGGATTCGCGAAGGCTTGGCCGAAATCAACTGGGAACCCGCGGTCGACCACGATTTGTGCCAGGTCGCTTGATTGCAAAATGAAGGGAGCCGACGAATCGCCGATTCATCTTGTTTTGAATCGGCGATTTGAGTTCCGGATGGAGCACTCGGCTGGGCGAAACGCGTTTGGTGCGATAAGCTATTTCGGCTGTGCGAACGCGGCCTTCGACTATCCGTTGTGGTCGGAGCAGTTTGTCTGACGAGTCCTCTGCAAAGATTTGCCAATGTCCGTATTGGTTTTTGGCCATAAGAACCCTGACACCGACGCGATCTGTGCGGCGATTGGCTACGCCGACTATTTGCAGCGAACGTATCGGCCGGATGCCATCGCCGCCTGTTGTGGCCCGCCAAACCTGCGCACCGAATTTGTTTTGAAGCGTTGTGGCTTGGCGGCCCCGAAGATCATCATGGACGTTCGCCCAGAAGTCAGTGGCGTTTGTCGAAGAAGCACGATTACCGCTCGCGAAGATGAAGTCTTTTTTGAAGTCTTTGAGCGAATGGAGCATCATGGGCTCGGCACTCTGCCGGTGCTGGGAAAAGACGGCAAGTTTGTGGGCCTGTTATCGCTGTTGGACCTGCTGAAATTGATTTTCATGGGAGACTCGGACCCGGTTCGGTCACGTCAAGTGATTAGTAACCTGGGCAAGGTCTGTCAAATGATTGGGGGCACCTTCCAACACGCGGTCGACCCTGAAAAGAATGGGCCAATGATTGTCACCGTGGGCGCGATGAGCGCCGGTGGGTTCACAAGTCGGTTGGCGAAGTTCCCACCCGAACAGCTGATCGTGGTCAGTGGTGATCGGCCGACGATTCAATTGCCCGCGTTGGAAATGGGGGTCCGAGCACTGGTTGTCAGTGGCGGTTTCAAACTGAGCAGCGGTTTGTTGCAATTGGCGCGCACGAATAATGTGACCATTATCAATAGCCCGCACGATACCGCGACGACGACAATGCGCA
Source organism: Pirellulaceae bacterium (assembly GCA_041741535.1). Classification (GTDB taxonomy): domain Bacteria; phylum Planctomycetota; class Planctomycetia; order Pirellulales; family Pirellulaceae; genus M30B19. Next base: position 29,649 of record JBGSJV010000080.1, on the reverse strand, counting down.
TCAAGTCATCAAGGTTGATCAATGACGCCATTGATCGCGACTGCGTGACCTTGCCGACGCAATCCTTGATCGACGATGTTCGCCGCATGGTGGATCGATACGAGCAACGCCTGTTTCCCGTCTTGGGTGATGATCGTGAACTCGTCGGGGTGATCAGCAAGTCGGACCTGGTGAATCCGCCTCGTCCACAGATCATTTTGGTTGATCACAACGAACTCGGTCAGGCCGTCAATGGCGCCGAAGAGGCCGACATTGTCGAAGTCTTGGACCACCACCGATTGGGAGGATCTTTAAAGTCGACTCAACCCATCCGTTTTGTTAACGAGCCGGTAGGTTCAACCTGTACCTTGGTGGCCAAGCAGTATCGTGGCGCCGGATTGGAACCCACTCCTGCCATCGCGTTGTGTTTGGCGAGTGGTATTATTTCAGATACGCTGAATCTGCGTTCTCCTACCGCAACCGACGTGGATCGCGACATTTTGGTTTGGCTGCAGAAGTTCACGAAGTACAATTTGGAAGAACACGCTCAAGAGTTTTTCGCCATTGGCTCGGCGCTAAGGAGCCGCGCAGCTGCCGATGTGATTCGCGAAGATTGCAAAGAGTTTCGCGAACATGGACGTCGATTTTCAATTTCGCAAATTGAGGAAATTGGGTTCGAGTTATTCTGGACCCGCCACGAAGAACTGACGCAGGCATTGTCGGATCATTGCCAACAACGAGGCTTGGATTTTAGTGCGTTGTTGGTGACCGACATTATGTCCAACGGCAGCTTGCTCTTGTTATCTGAAGAATTAGAAGCCTGGCAAAAAATTAGCTATCCCCGATTAGAAAAACAGATGTACCAGTTGAACGGTGTGGTGAGTCGCAAGAAACAACTGCTGCCGTTGATTTCTCGGTTGCTGGAACCACCGACTTCGACCTAGGCTTGTCAATAGCGCATGGTCGTTGTTTGGAGATAAATGTCGAGGCGACTACTGCCCGGAGAGTTTTGCGTGACCGGGGATTGAAGTCTGTTCCGCCAAACGTTAAGTTTGGTCTCGACGTTGTTTGACGCGGGCAGAGCGAACTTGTTCGGAAGTCATTTCTTTTGGTATTGGCGAGAAGACGCTAGTTATGTTGGACCTATACGACAAGATTCAGGAATCGACGGCAGCCATCAAAAAGGTTTGGAATCGTCAGCCGCACGCAGGCATTATTTTGGGGACGGGATTAGGACCTTTGGTCAAGGAGATCAAAGAGGAAGCATCTTTGGACTACGCAGAGATTCCAAATTTTCTGCGGTCCACGGCCACTAGTCATCGCGGACGACTAGTGTGCGGCGAGCTAAATGGATTGCCAGTGATGGTCATGGAGGGCCGTTTTCATAAGTACGAAGGTTATCACCTAAAAGAAATTACGTTTCCAGTGCGCGTGATGCATGCCATGGGAGCGGAACTTTTGGTGGTATCGAATGCTTGTGGCGGCTTGAACCCGAATTATCGTAGTGGGGACATCATGTTGATCGAGGATCAGATCAATTTGATGGGCGACAACCCACTATTTGGCATCAACGACGATCGCTTGGGGCCGCGGTTCCCAGACATGTGCCAGCCCTATGACTTTGCTTTGATCGAACGAGCGCTTCGAGTTGCTCGGAAGAACGATATTGTCGCCCACCAAGGCGTGTTTGTCGCCGTTGCTGGTCCGAATCTTGAAACGCGAGCCGAGTACCGATTCTTGCGAAATATTGGTGCCGATGTGGTTGGCATGAGCACGGTCCCGGAAGTGATTGTTGCCGTCCACTGTGGAATGCGCAGTGTCGGCTTCTCGGTGATCACCGACATGTGTTTGCCAGATGCGTTGGAGCCGGCAAACGTGGAACACATCATCGCGACGGCCAATGCCGCTGCTCCGCGCCTGACAAAGTTGGTGATGGGCGTGTTGGCCGAAGAACGAAGCTAAAGGAAAACGAGCAATGCTGATGCCATCAAATCTATGGATCTTTTTTTTGATGGGTGTGCTAGGCGTCGCAGGTTCGCTGGGAACTTCCGCTCAGGCTCAGGAATCTAGGCCCGATTTAGGCTCCAAACTCGACGGAGGCTGGGCGTTGGTCTGGCAAGACGAGTTCGAAGGCCCGTCACTGGACTACTCGAAGTGGGAAATTGAGATCAACGCGTTCGGTGGCGGCAATAATGAGCTGCAAATATATACCGATCGGCCAGAAAATGTTCGGCTCGAAAATGGGCGACTAATCTTGGAGGCTCGGAACGATAAGGCGAGCATTCAAGGGACGACCCGTGATTATTCCTCTGGTCGCATTCGCAGCAAAAATCGCGGCGATTGGAAATACGGCCGTTTTGAAATCCGCAGCAAGTTCCCAAAAGGGCAGGGCTTATGGCCCGCGATTTGGTTGATGCCAACGGCGGATGCCTATGGTACGTGGGCCGCCAGTGGTGAAATCGATGTTGTCGAATTCAAGGGACAAGAACCCCAAGTTGTGCACGGCACGTTGCACTATGGCGCGACTTGGCCAAATAACAAATTCACTGGGACGCAATACCAACTGTCGAAGGGAAATTTTGTTGATGAGTTTCACGACTTCGCATTGGAGTGGGAACCGGGTGAAATTCGTTGGTATGTCGACGGTCAACTTTATCAAACTCAAACGAAATGGAACTCCACGGGCGGTCCCTTCCCCGCACCGTTTGATCAAAAGTTTCACATGGTTTTCAACATGGCGGTTGGTGGCGGTTTTGTGGGCAATCCCAATGGCGAAACGGCATTTCCGGCGCAAATGGAGGTCGATTACGTCCGCGTCTATCAACGTTCCGTGGATGCAAACAAGTAATGCCGACTGAAGAAATTCAAACGGTCCACATCGCAAGTTGGCCTCCCAAGTGAGCACTGTCCTGGTCGTCACGTAGTCGACTTGGCGCTGGACGGATCAAACGATGTGGAACGGATCGAGAACGTTCATGTTGGTCACTGGCAATCATAACGCCAATCCGGACTGCGAATGTTTCCTTTCCGCAGTCCGTTCTTCTTGATGGATCGGCTCCGGCGCAATTCCTTTATGCCGTTGCCATAGTGGTTCAGTGCGGCAAACCGTCTGGCAAACAGAACCGATCGGCGTGACCGGTTGGAACGTTGTTGCGTTATTGTCATTGACCGTTTTCGAGGCGATCGACGTTCACAAATCGACGGGGTTGTGGCGATTTCCGGTGAGATCTCCACTACCGGCCACTGGATTGTAGAGGCTGCCACCCCCAATTGGTGTAGAGATAGTATTGGCCCGAGCGATCGACAGTAAACATATTGCCATGATCGTCAGCAGCCCAATTCCCGTAGGTTAGGGTCGTCGGGACCTGGAAACTGCCCCACTGATTGTGATGAGTCGCCGTCCCCAGCAGTTCTTCGCCGATCTGGCGATGACGGTAGTCCATACTGCGTTCCCGGTTCAAGTGCGTGTTTTGATTGATGCGATGGATCTCTGCATAGTTTTCGAAAATCGCATTTCGGTCGCGTGCGTTCATGTCGGATTCTCGACGCATGTTGCGACGAAACGCTTGGGGGTCGCCGCCGGCCGATCGCACGTAGTAGGCCGCGTATTCTCCTAAGGAAGCTTGTCCTCCGTTGGCTAAGAACTGGCGATAACGAGCTTGAACCTGCGGGTCTTGCATGGCTTGTTGGTAGAGATTCTGCTCCGTTTGCAGACTGTGGTTGTACGCCTGCCAAATCTGCGCTTCGGCCGTTTGGCCTTCGTTAATGACGCCCGACATCAGATCGAAATAACTTTGGGCGTGGGTGGTCGCGGTCAGGCACAGCCCGAAAAAGCTGGTAAGTGTCGCGGCGATTGTGAATCGAAAAATGGACATAGGAACGGCTCCTTGCTTGGTCGTTTCTTGATTTTGTGAACCATCGCGACGCTCGCCAGAGCGTGGACGTCACGGGAAAGATTCCCCGGATCTAGCGGTCTCAGGTCGGACAAGGCTCTCAAGAAAGGGTTACGTGGTTCGAATCGGCGAACTTGCCGATCAAATCCCCCTACAAGAACTCAATTGGGGCTGTGACGAAGAAAATTTTAGATTTTCCAGTGAACCTTTGCCGAATATCGGGTTCTAAGGTATCATTGGGAACTTGCGCCCCAAGTTTCGGAGTGGTTCTACAGATGGAACCTGCCCGAAAAACAAACTTTTTGGCGTGCAAGTTGTTTTGGATTTCTCGATTGTGCGCTTGACAACAGGGAGTTGTACCGTGCGAAATAACATTACCTCCGCCATGACTTGGATCGACAACGTCGTTCGCCAAGCGAGCTTGGTGATGGGTAATTTGCGCGCCGGCAACGTCCCGTCAACGTGCCTCTTATTGTGCTGCCCGCAAGCGGGTGACTATCGAATGTTTAGTCATCTCGAGGCGGAAACCGGCGGCTGGCTACCGAGCCAGTCGTCAACAGCTTCGCAAGTATACCGTCCGGGGAGACCCCAGCGGCATACAGACGCAAGCAAACGTTTCCGCACCTCGTAACCCTTTCGGCAGTTTCTCACAACTTGAAATCCTGATTTTTCCTGGCTCAGCGCCGTTCGCTTGTCGGAATCCGCGTGGATTCGTCTGGCTCGATCGGAATACGTTGCATGACCTGTGGGTCTTGCCCTAACGTTGCTTGGTCGTGGGAAGAATTGGCTTGAGCAAAGGTATCTCAGCCATGACTCCGTTTTCATTACAGATTGATCGTTTGTCTAGCCACATTGAGTTGGTTCGTCGCGCCCAAGCCGGTGAGCAATCGGCCATGGGTGAATTGTTCACGCGTTTTCGTCCTGTCGTGTTGGCAGTGATCTCGCGACGCGTCCGCGATGTCGCCGATGCCGAGGAGTTGGCTCAAGATGTATTCGTCAAGATGATCGAGAAGCTTGATCAATTGCGGCAGCCGGAAGCGTTTCCAGGTTGGATTAAGCAAATCGCCGTTCGTTTGACGCAAAACTTTTTGCGCCGCCGAGTTCTGGTGCACGATCATGACGACATGATCGGGCAAACGGAAGGCAGCGAAGCGTCCCCGTTGGCCAACGCCTTGGTCGGCGAGCGAGAGTCTTCGGTCCGCGAAGGCCTGGGACGATTGCGCGACATGGATCGCGAGGCCTTGGAGGCCTTTTACATCGACGGCAAGTCGATCCTCGAAATCGCGGATCAACTGGACGCGCCAGTGGGTACGATCAAGCGTCGTCTCCACGTCGCACGTCAACGCTTGGCTGGGGAGGTTCAAGAGTTGGCCGCCGTATGATGCGAGCGGCGCAGCGCTAGAGCATTCGCTAGGTGGTCCGAGTCCAGCCGTCCAATGAACATTCAGGCGCCAGTTCATTGGGCGAGACCACGAGGCTTTGTCCGAAAAGGGTTTGACCCTCTCCGGGCATGCCTGGCTGTCCGAAATTGTTGCCTGCCCTCCAAAGGGTCAGACCCCTTTTCGGACAAAACCTAGCGAGTGTAGGTGGGCAAAACGAGAGCCGAGTTGGAAGTGGGGCAAGATATGGTTTGGGTCCGGTGTAAAAATTGGCACGTTCCCGAACATGATGCTTCCAACTCGGTTCGTTCGTTATTTGGGAAAAAACAACCAAACCTCCACCGTCTGGTGACGGCAGCTACGTTCGCTATTTGGCGACCGGCGAAACTCGTTCCAACTGAAATTCTTTGCGGCTCATTGCGACATAGTGATGGCCAACGTCAACTTGCTGACCTTCCCAAACGCGATTGCCATTTTCATCCAATCGCGCATTCATGGTTGCCTTTCTGCCGGATTGGCAAACGGTTTTGATCTCACTGATCTCTTCAGCCCAAGATAGCAAGTACTTGCTTCCTTCGAACGGTTCGCCCTGGAAGTCGGTGCGGATCCCGTAGCACAGCACTGGGACACCGATTAGGTCGCAGACCTTGGTCGCCTGCAGTACTTGCTTGGCAGTCATGAACTGCGCTTCGTCAATCAAGACGCAGTGGACGGGCTTGTCGCGATGTCGCCGTTTGACATCTTCGTACAAGTCCATGTCGGCGGGTAAAACAATCGCGGAGCTGCTCAAGCCAATCCGCGAGGTGATTTGACCGATGCCATGCCGATCATCCAAGGCCGGAGCATAGACCAATGTTCGCATACCGCGTTCATGGTAATTATGCGCAGCCTGCAACAACGTGGTGCTTTTGCCGGCATTCATCGCCGAATAATAGAAATAAAGCTTGGCCATGAACGAAGTGTCGCTTCCTTTCTTAAGTTGTCGCAGGAGATAGTGCTTCGACCAGCAAACGATCCTCAATCGGTTGAACGGTTTTGAGGTCCAACATGAACTGATTGTCGCTGACGCGACCGACGACCGGAATCGCAGCGTTTCGATACGCCGCACACAGTTGATCAACTGTCATGGTCTTCCCTGTGAGCGTAACGGCAATCGACGGCAACTGTTGCGTGGGAAGACTGCCACCTCCCATCGTCGCCTGGGTTTCGACAACTTGCACCGACGCCAATTGAGGATGATCGCGGAGCTGTTCGGCAATTCGACCAGCCCGCAGTTTCAGATTAGCAACGTCCGTATGAAGCAATCGCAGAAGCGGGATTGCCTCCATCGCCTGAGCCTCGTCGCGGTAGAGCTCCAAGGTGGCCTGGAGGGCCGCCATCGTCATCTTGTCGATGCGGACCGCTCGCATCATGGGATGCTTCGCGATCGTTTTGATAGCGTCACGTTTCCCCACGATGATGCCGCATTGCGGACCTCCGAGAAGCTTGTCGCCGCTGAACAACGTGACCGTGGCTCCAGCGGCAACGCTTTGTTTCACTTGTGGCTCTCCAGCCAAACCCAAGCGAGAAAAATCAAGCAGTGCCCCCGAGCCAATGTCGTCGATCATCGCCACGCTCTTTTCCTGAGCCAATTGGACCAACGATTTCAACGACGCTTCTTCCGTGAAGCCATAAATGACATAGTTGCTAGGATGAACTCGGAGCAGCGCTCCGGTATCTGGGCCGCACGCTAGGGCGTAGTCTTCAATCCGAGTCTTGTTGGTGGTGCCGACCTCTTTCAAGCGACAGCCCGCGACGGTCATGACCTCGGGCAGTCGGTAACTACCGCCAATTTCTACCAATTGCCCCCGCGAAACGATGACATCCCGCCCACCGGCCAGTGCCCCTAGGGTCAACATCGTGGCTGCCGCATTGTTGTTGACAACCGTCGCGGCCTCCGCTCCGGTCAATTCGCAGAGTAACGCTTGCAGCGCGGCCGTTCGCGAACCACGCGTGCCATCATGGAGATTCAATTCGACACTGGCATATCGTTGCCCGAGAGCGGCGACTCGATCGCAGGCGACTTTGGCCAACGGGGCGCGACCCAAACCGGTGTGCAGAAGCACACCTGTGGCATTCACCACCACTTGAACCTTTTGCGTCTCCTCCTTCCGCATCCACCCAGCCACTGTTTCCACGATTTCCTGGGGCGTCGGAATGTGGGCCTCGCCTGTCGCGGTCGTCACCGTCTCGCGAACGCCATCCAAAACGGAACGAACCTTTTGTACAACCGCCGAGTGACTGACTTGCGCGACCATTTTTTGCAGTTTTGGATGGTTGAGCAATTGATCGACGCTAGGCAAATTTCGCAGAGGGTTTTCCACCATCGGTCTCTCACATTGGCAAACAGGCTTTTGTCCTGAACAGAATCCAGTTCATGGAATGCCCCTATCGGCTATTTTCGCCGCATCCAACCGTTCAAACAAGGTGCCACAATCGTCGGGCACCGACCATATAGCGTTTCGGATCTGGTAAAGGTGTCAGGACTCAATTGCCGGAACGGCCTTGCGGGTGCTTCGCACAATTGAGTCGTGGATCTGTTAATGGTGACTGGACTCAATTGCCGGAACGGCCCTGCGGGTGCTTCGAAAAATTGAGTCCTGACACCTTTACCAGATCCCCAGTTTTGATTGTGACAAAGAACTAGGCCGAACAGTACAAATTCAAATGAATCGCAAACAGTTGATTACTGCTTGTCCAGTTCCTCGATGATCGCGGTCCACTGGTCCTTCAACGCTTTGGTGATGGAATCAGGTGGTGTTTCGCTTCGTAGAAGCTTGGCAGGCTCGGGATTTCCCAAATGATATTGGCAAATTGCGGAACCATATTTGCTGATCGTTCGCTGCTTCTGGGATGGCGGCAATAGAGAATACTCATTGTAGATCTTCAACGCGTCGCTCCATTGACGCTTGCCCAAATAGAATTCAGCCAATCGTTCCTTGGCCCATTGAACGTAAAGTGAATCAAGGTTGCTGGGTGGCTGCGAATTGCCAAAATAGTTGATTACAGAACCCCAACCGTCTTCGGAGTCCTGAAAATAGGCGTACATGTATTGGTCGGCGATCGAGTCTTTGCGCGGCAAGGTCAACGGTTGGTCGCGAGCTTGTTGGAGTCGATCTGGCGGCGCTGTCACCTTGGCCATCAGTACCCCCGTTACGACCATTGCTAACACACCGCCCAAAATCCACATCGCGAACCGGATCCGGTCGGCCAAACGAGGCCCGCGCATCAAGACTTCAAGCCGACGGGTCGCAGCCAATTGCCCGTCGGTCAAACTAACATCGCTGGCCGCTCCCGGGTTGGAATGACGCAATTGTTTCAGTAGCTCTTGCCAATTGGCCGCGGAAGCATCCACTTCCACACCGCTGAGCGCCTCCAAGACCTCGCCGGCATCTTGAAAGCGATCTGCTGGTCGCTTGGCCATCAAACGATTCACGATTTCAATCAGAGGTCGTGCCAAATCGGGCCGAGTATTTTCGATCGGCGCCGCCACTTCTTTTGCATGTTGGATCGCTACACTGATTGGGTTATCACCGCGAAACGGAGGGCGTCCGGTTAGCATGTGGTAACACGTCACACCAAACGAATACAAATCGGCGCGATGATCCACATCGCCACCCTCGATCTGTTCCGGACTCATGTACAACGGTGTTCCCATCGTGACGCCAATCTGCGTCAAATCCGTCCTTTGTTTGTCCATCTTCAAACGAGCCAGACCAAAATCAGCGACTTTCACCTCGCCGTCCGTCGACAACATGATATTCTCTGGTTTGATATCACGATGCACGACGCCGAACACCCGGGCCTTTTTTAAGGCTGCCGCAATTTGTGTCATCACGTTGACAGCCATCAAAGACGAGACGGGCCCGTTGCGGCGAAGATACTGGCTCAGGTTCATCCCCGCCACGTACTCTTGAGCAATGTAATACCAGCCTTCGACTTCACCGACTTCAAAGATCTGGACAATATTGGAATGGACCAGAGCCGCTGCAGCTCGGGCTTCGTTCCGAAACCGATTGATATACGTTTGATCCGTGGCCAATTCCGGCTTTAGGATCTTGAGCGCCACCAATCGGCTCAAGGACAATTGCTCGGCCAAGTACACCTGAGCCATGCCACCACGTCCCAACCGACTCAGCACTCGGTAGTCACCCAATTGGCGACCAATCAAGAGTTGCGAAGAATGATCTGCGGCGGGGTTCGACATGGGCGTTTTCTAATCAATTCTCAACTGTCGATTTCCCGACGTCATTAGTGTTCAATATACGGCCAATATTTATCAAAATCAAAGTCCGGGCTATTGTCCAGGTCATGGCACTGGACACAGAGCCGATCTTTCGATTCTTCCTTGGTAATCCTCAATCGGGACAGGACCAAGTCTTTTTCATCGGCCGTTGCTGCGTCCCCGTTTTCGATTGCCACATGTCGACTTGCCGGTCCATGGCAGTTCTCACAGCCGCTCCCGTGCAGTTCGGTATTCTTTTTCAAGTCCAAGTAACCAGACTCGTAGGCAAAATACTGTTGCGGATTCCAGCCCGTCACGTGGCAACTCAAACATTCGGGATCATGGTGCCGCTGGACCCAAACTCGCTCTCCCGGTTCCACCAAATCCGTGGTGGCTCGGGAATGCGGCCCCACCTTGCCCGGATGCTCGGCCTGCCAAGCTTCCGATCCCAAAGCCCAAACCTCATGTTCCTGATCGTGGCAATCCGCACAAACTTTCGAACCCACATACTGGTACCCCGACGGATGTGGGGCCGGTGCCGGAATTAATTTCGTTAATTGCGTTCGCTCCAACTCGGTTTGGTATCGCTTGAACTTATCCTTCATTTCCTGAGTGTCTTGGAAGCGGTGATCCAAGGTTATTTTTTGATACCGCACGGGCTTGTTTGGATCCGCGTAGATGCCAATGACTCCGGCAAACATGCTCTTGTAGCCCATCTGCACCAGATTGACGGTTCGGTTCCCAACCTGAATTGGCTCTAGAAAATCAACCGGTTCACCCTCGACGCCCTCGTTCACGATAAAGTCAAACTGCGGAAATTTTTGGGCCAACTCTTGGCTCTCGCGTTCGGAAACAAACGCCAACAGAAGCAACGCATCACACTTTTCAGCCAAAAGAGTTGGCAATACTTTGGTCAAAGCAACGTCAGGGTTTTGGATCTTGGTGTCACGTTCTTGCGCCATCAGGTCTCCCTCCCCGGCAAAATGTCGCGTACTGACCACCGACGTCACCCCAATGCGACGCCCATTCCGCTCGATCACGAGATAAGGCTTGATGCTGGGGTCTTCGTATACCGTAGCATTCGCGGAAACAAAGGGACTGACCGAGCCGCCAGTCCCGGCGTTCATCAATAGTTGCAGCATTTCAAACGAGTCAATCCGCAACTCTCCGGCGCCCATCCCAATCGCGTCGTACTTCATGACCTCGTTCAATGACTCGTAGGTCGATTGCAGCTTGATCAACGACTGCGGCCCGGAACGACGAACCTGATCCCCGAGATCTAGTTTGGCGACCGACCATCCGCGACCTGTCAGATCGTTGATCAAGGCATGGCGTCGCATTAACCCGCCTTTGGCTCGATCCAAGCCGCTGCATCCACACGGTTCGATGTAGCCATGCTGCCGCCCCGTAATCAACAGCGCCAGATCCGGCTTATCCCAGTTCTCAAAGATCGGATCAAAATCGTCATCCGCAGCTTCTTGGTCATTGGCACGTTCTACCGCTGGCAAAGATATACTCGTTTGACGAGTGGCAACGGCGGCCGAATCCGAATCATGAAGGTTGACCTGCGGCACGCACGGCACAAACTGCCAACCCGCCGACAACGTCAACACCGCAAATAAACCACTCGATATTGCTCGTCCGGTCGTCCATTCCATTTGATTCACACCGTCCCTTCGGTCCATCGTGACAGTTTCAATTCTCAAGTCTTCACTTGTCGGAGTTCCCCAAGTCCACTCGCTGCCCCATTCTACGAGAAGAACTCGCAAACTTCCACACCGAATTCGACCGGTCATTTGGTGAATCGATCCGGGATCCAACGTTGGTTCGCGGAGCGAACCACGACTATCGGTTCGCGGAGCGAACCGCGACTATCTAGCCGTTTCCTAGTTCTTGGACACCGAGATCGCCAAGTTGACTTCAGGAGCTTCCACCGAGTCGGTCACAATCTTTACATTGGCCATTTTGTCGCGTTTGGGGCCGTTCAAAAGAGTCGGTGGGGCGTCAGCTCGAATCGCCACTCGTAACTTGACAATCGTTGCGGTTGCCGTTTTCCTCGTGTCGACAACTTCCACGTTCAGAAGTTCTGGGTGCGAAATTTCCGAAATCTTGAAATCCAGCTCGCCCTTCTTCTCCGTACGATAGTTGAACAACAATTCCATTTCGGAGGATTGACCGGCCTTCACGATCCCAAAATCAATATATTGGGCTTCCTCAAAAAAACGTACGTTCCCATGTTGATTGTCTAGCCCTCGAATCGTTACCGGAGCTTTGACCTTCATCGAAATCCCCAAGGACGTCTCACTGCCATCGCTAGTCTTGACATAGATATTCGCCGCGTACGCGTTCATCGGCATACCTGCTGGTACGATCCCCGTAATTTGAAATCCTCCCTTGGCTTGGTACTGCGATTGAATTTCGGCTTCACTAAGCGGTTGCCAAGTGAACTTCAGCTTTTCATTCAAAATCGGGTTATCACAACGCACACTATCGATCTGAATGGTCGCTGGATCCACATCGTCGATGGCAAACGTGTACAGATTAAAATTGAATTGGGTCGAATTGGCCGATTGCAGGTCGGAAACCTCCAAGCCGTCTGGTCGTATAATGGTTCGTGAAACCACTCGGCCTTCTACCTGCAACCGCAGTGTGTTCCGCATCAGATGGGGATCGTTGGTCTTGATCTTGGCCATTTGAACAAATGACTCGGCAGCCTTGTCGCTCATGAATTCCAACTTTACCTCAAATTCTTCGCCCGGCTGTACAATGCTGGGAGTTTTCGAGTCCAGAATCATGGTCAAGCATTTGCACGTTTTCTCTTTCAGCGTCAACTCCAGCGGGGCCTCACCGCGATTGCGAATAATAAACGTGTGATACATCATGACACCCGGTTGTGAGACACCAAAATTGAAGGTGCCACCGCCGACCAACTCGGCAACGGGGAACTTGGCCGGTGGCGTGTCTCCAGAATTCGATTCCTTCGCCAACGTGCCATCGCTGCTTACATCGATCGCCTGCATCACCGAAAATTGTTCCAGCCACGACGTGGTTGCGTTGCGGTATCCGATCCACCCCAACGCGATGCCTACGACCAATCCTGCCCCCAACGACACGCCCAGCTGCCAGAGACCTGAGGAAGATTTTTCTTGTCGCATATTGATTCTCCGGTAACCGAAACCCTATCTGGAACGAGAAGTCCGCCCACCCGATTTTAACCGAATCACGGCGAATCGTTGACCCAAGCAGCTGTCACTTGGCCGTAACGGCGCGTTCCAATACCCATTGGACCCAGGCCTCGACATTCACTTGTACTAGCCCAGCTGCCCCCGGACCAACGGTTCGAGCGTGCGGCGTCAACGATGGTGGAAGTGACGATTCCAACGCCAAGAACCACTGATTGCTCAGCCGCAGGTCCGCATGCGGGTTCAATTGTCCGAGTCGCTCCACTTGGATCGCCAAATCCTTCGCGTCGGACACAGCTCCCAAAACGTGCTGAAGCCAACTCAGTTGCGCGACCAATGCGGCATCGACCGGCTTACGGTCCACGGCTTCCTTCAACCAGTCTCGCCCCAACTCCAGCAATGCCCGCCGCTGCCGGTCTTCGGTGGCGAATACAGCCGCCTGCAAATACGCTTCGCCAATCCGTCGACGACTGGGGCTGCTCGCCGGACGATAGGCGACCGCGTCGCGAAGCTGTTTTTCCAAAGCCGCTCGGGCTTGGTCATTTCTCGTTTCGTTCGCTCGGGTCATCAACTCCAGCACTGCGAAATCGACCTGGGCGTCGCCGCGCCAGGGATCCAACTGCTTTGCCGTCCGAAGCTCATACTGACCCGCCGACAAATTTCCCGCAGCCAATTGAAGACGACTACGTTGCATCGCCCACTCGCTGCGAATCACGGGCAAGGTATCGTTCATGTACATGTAGACCGCCACGCCCCCCAGCCCAACCGAAGTTAGTTGCCAAGCCAAGCGTTGACTCCAAAACCAACTTGCGCCATGGTCACCCGACGCTCGCTGCACCTTGCCATCGATCGCAACCACAGCCAACAAAACGACGCACGAACCGATCACCGGATAATTGATCCCGCCCGAGGCCAACAAACTCAACAACAGCCCCAACAAGGCCCAACGAGCGGCTTCGGATGTCATTTCACGTTCAACTTCCCCGTTAGAAGTGGTGTCGTGCCTCCCAAACCACCACACAACCGTCCACCAAAGACCTCCGCACAGCAATCCAATCCCGAGCAACCAAAGGGGAGCAGGCCAGGACTCGCCTATCCAAGCACAAGCTAACCCCAAGCCCAGGCCCAAGATCAGGACGAACCACAATTCGACCGACAGACCAATGCCGCGCGAACCAAATGCCAGCCAAGGCTCTTTATTCATTCCACGATTGACAGCCTTGTTCAGAGCCGGATGTTCCGCGTTCGAATCTTGTCGTCCCGCTGCTGGAAAAAGCGATACAGCAGTCGCTCCTAAAAAAAACAACGCCGCTGGCAGCCCGGATGTCGCTGCGATCTCGAAAAAGAAGTTGTGCGGATCCGCAATCGTCTCACTGGCGTACGGCGACTGGAAACCCGCATACGCCGACTGAAAATTACCAGGCCCCCAACCAAACCAAGGTCGAGCCGCAATCATCTGGCTGCTTGCGATCCAGTACTGCAAGCGATACTGCACGGACTCCGGAGCACCAGAAAACAGCCGCGAATCGGATTGCCCGACGGCCCATAAGCCAACGACCAGCGCAAGCGGCAAACCCACAAATAAACCGATGCCGATCCACGCCCAACGTCCTCGCATCGGCAACCATTCTCCCCACCGAAATCGACTGACCAGCCACAACACAACGGTCAAGCCAACCGCCAAGATGGCGGTGCGTGAACTTGTCAGAGCCATCGCACTCCCGCTCACGAACCAAGCTGTCAGCCACAACGTCGCGAGCGTCCACTGGCGGCGCCGCAGCCATTCCCATCCCATCAGCAGCGACAACAGAACCACCGGAACCAAAAGCGCGGCTAACGTGTTCGTTAAGGAGAACGTTCCAAAGGGTTCTCGATTGAACAATCGACTTTCGAACAGTTCCCGCATGCGCGAGCCGGGTTCGGTTTCGGTGATTCCCGCCCCGACCAACTGTGCAATCTTCTCGGCCTCCGACGCGGAATTGTACTGCCGATGCAACTCGGGCAAGACAATCAGATATTGGCACCAAGCAAACAGCGAAACACTGACCCCTAACGCAACGATGCACGGGAGCACCAACGTACGATTTGCTTCCCCGCGACAAAGCAATCGCCCACCCGCGTAAATCGCTGCCAGCGCCAACTGCTGCCACATCAATCCAATCGCTGGCCGAGGTTCGAGCCAACGAAAATACCAGCCCAGGAAAACACTGCCTGTGTGCCACACAAAGAAGCCAAGCCACAACCAATCGACCCTGGCGAATCCCGAGATTGCCTGGAGCTTCTCGGTTGTCAAATGATAAGACAAATAGCCAACCAAACCAGCCAGCCACAAAAAGGACAAGACATTCAACGGCATCCCCAACCCACCACGTAGGCTGGCCTCCGTCGGAATGAACCACGCGGCGGCAAAGAGAATCAACAGCGACACGAGCCAGGGCCGGGCGTCCATGGCCGGCTCGGGGCGACTAGACGACGCGGTTGGCTTCATTCGGACTTGGCTCCTGCACTGCCCGATCCGGACTCAGAATGCATCGCATTTTCAACGACCACATTTCCCGCCGCAGAATGATTCACGGCCCGTTTGGGTCTCTTCCCGGTTTGCTCCAACATTGCCACGAGTAGTAGCACCAATAAAACGATCGCGATCAACAGCCCAGCTCCTCGGGCATCGACAAAACTCAAGGTCACGGTGCTCAATCCGCAGATGCCGGTCAACACATAAATCGTCAGTACAGCCTCGGGCCGACTCATGCCCATATTTTCCAATCGATGCGACAAGTGACAACGATCGGCCTGAAACGGACTGCGTCCCTCCCGCAACCGAATCCAAATCACGCTGATCATGTCGTAAAACGGAACGGCTAAAACCATCGGGGCTGCCAAGATTCGAAACTTGTTGTCGGATTCGTAATGCGTGTAAGTCGCCAACAACGTGCACACGGCAACCAAAAAACCAATGAAGAAACTCCCACTATCGCCCATAAAAATCCGCGCGGGGGCTCGATTGAACACCAAAAATCCACTGAGGGTTCCCGCCAAGACAAACAACATCCCGGCCACAAAGTACTGGGGCGATCCCTTTTGCACATCCACGGTGCTAAGCAAAAACACGGCCAACGTCACGCAGACAATTGCGGCCACACCTGCCGATAAGCCATCCATGTTGTCCAGCATATTGAACGAATTGATCAGCGCCGCAATCCAAATCACGCTCAGCACAATCCCAACGGCTGGCACGCCAATAAACACGGTCATCTGCCAACCTTGCCAATAAACACACAAGGTCGCGATCAGAAATTGCATTCCCAATCGAACAGGCCACGGCACTCCCCAGCGATCATCACAGAAGCCCAAGAAACCGATCGCGCCGGCCAAACCCAGAATCCACCACAGAGAATCCAACTTGCTAAGTCCGCCCGGCAAATGCACCCGCAAAGATTCGGGCAAAAACGCGGCCCGTTCGGGGGCTCCGGTCAACCACCACAAGCCCAGACTCAAGCCGGCAAAAAACAAGAGCGTCGCGCCGATCATGGCCACCCCGCCCCCTTTGGGAACGACGCGGCCATGATTCTTGCGTTCGGTCGGGCGATCGACCAACCCCAATCGCTCCGAGAACCCAATCATCCACCAAGTCAGCCCAGCGGAAAGGGCAAACGTCCCGGCAAATACGCCAAAAATGGCCCAGATCCACGGTGGTGACAAGCAATTCAACTTTCAAAATGGCCAGCGCCCAATTATCGCTGGAAGAGACTTACACGGACCATGACCGACCGAAGTCATGCCCTTTTTGCAACAGAATGCCAAGTCCATTGCACGAGCCGCCAGACCAAATTTCAGTCTACTACTAATCCGCAACCAAGTCAATTTTTGTTGCACAGCACCAAGATAGGCGCACGAGCACCCCGATCGTGCCGGAACCAGAATAGTGCTCGAAGCTCAAGCAACATACCTAAATCAGGAAACGAGGCCCCAATTCACTTTATGCACTCAACACCATTTGAATTCCAATGGCGACACCCAAATGCACTGCCACAAAAGCACCTCCGACCAAAAAGGCCCGTTTGATCTCGACTCCAAACAGAGCCGACACGGAAACACCTAACAAAACCGCTCCGATCACCGCGGCAAGCCCGAGTCCCGCGAGTCCCATCGCGGACACGAGAGCAAATGTCAACAGGTTCGTTCCAATGGATGCCACAAGTGATATCAGGAGCGATACCCCAAATCCGATATCGTCGTCGTTGACCGCTTTAAGGAGAACCATGAGAACAATCGCATCGACTGCAAGCAACAAGATCGAATGAATCCCGGTTGAAAATTGAAAACGGATTGAAAAAGTGGAGCTCGTCTGAGGGTCCAATAGATCAACACATTTGGCTGAGAGTTGCTCTCGTTCGTCCGACCATTTATCTTGTTATTAACCCTGGCTACGACACATTTAGTCTGATTGGAGTTTCGAATATCGACAGTTCTAGTTTCCAAAATGCAACAGCGTCTTTGATATAAGTTCACAACTTCCGTTTTGATGACGAATCGGTGTAATCGAAACAACCAATACGACCTGGAGTCGCGACCACAACATGAATATTGACTTTGACGAGATTGAACCTCCGGCCGGTGTATTCTATCAGGGTAACGATTCCTTGTGGTCCATCGACGCTTCGACCCGATCATGGCACGGATTGGTTTGGGTGCCATTTGCAGTCCTGTGGAATTCGATGGTCTGGTTCGGATTCTACAGACAGCAGATCATGCACGACAACTTTAGTCTGGTTGCGTCGTTACTTGGTCTGCCATTTGTCTTGTTGGGACTTGTTCCGATTTAGGGCGTCTTGCTCAGTGTTTGCGGACACACCGTCGTGAAAGTTGAAGGGAATGATGGCCAAATCTTCTTGGGCGTGGGTCGCTTCGGGTGGACCCGGAAATTTGATTGGAACTCTGTGCAACAGGTCTCTGAATACTACTCTCTCTCGAGCAGCAACAGCAACAGCTACAACCGCGTGTCGATCTCACTTGCGGGCGAACAGACACGAATTCAATTTGGCTCGCTAATCGGTGACGAGCGCCGAGCCTACGTGATCGATCTGCTGACGAACTTTCTAGGTCGACGGAAAACGATCTCATCAAGCGATCAAGGATGTGCCTTGGCTTCACCCTACGCCCGGCCTAGACACGTGAAATCAAGTTGAACTCAAGAACCGAGCCCAAAGAACCAAGCTCCACGAACCAAGACCTACCCCTTCAACTTCCTCTTCAACAACTCGCG
This sequence comes from Pirellulaceae bacterium, assembly GCA_041741535.1. Classification (GTDB taxonomy): domain Bacteria; phylum Planctomycetota; class Planctomycetia; order Pirellulales; family Pirellulaceae; genus M30B19. Next base: position 11,686 of record JBGSJV010000080.1, on the reverse strand, counting down.
ACATTGGTTCAAGAACTCGTGATATTCGGGCCGTTGGTAGTCGGCGTAGGTCCAGCGGTCATGCTGCCACCGACCGTGTTTGAAATGCAAGGTCACTTCGGCAAAGATTCCCTGCCCAATGTACAGCCGGTGGTCACGATCTTTGGTGGTTGCCAAAACCAGTTTCGCCAAAGTGACGTATCCAGGATCGATATTCACGGCGCGGGCGACATCATGGCCGCCCAACGCTTGGAACTCCGCTTCTAAACGGTTGGATTCCAGCTTCCACGTCGGAAGGGCTTCGGGCGGTTGCAGTTCTTCAAAAACCAGTAGCTGCTTCTGCAAATCGCGCCCCATGCTGGCTTCGTAATATTGTGTTTCGGTAAATGGCAGTTCAGGGCTAATTAACGCCAACGCTCCCCACTGGGCGACCAACTTTTCACGAGCCCACTGCAAACTAGCCAACTTATTCCCATAGATAGCGCAAAACAGCAGCACCGGCGCCGGCGGCATCAAAACTCCCATGATATTGATTCCTCGATTTTGAATCTGCTAATTTACTTCTTCTAATGAGCGCAAGTCGTCACATTGACAATTCGGGCAACAGAAGGTGGCCCGTTGCGTTTGCACAAATCGCTGGATCGCGGTACCACAAACAGGGCAGGGCAGTCCTTCGCGATCGTAAACGCGATGCTGATTCTGGTACCCACCCGCTTTGTTCAACGCGTTGCGGTAAGTTCCATCTCCCAAGGTCGAGCCTTCGTAGCGAATTGCGGTTCGCAACACCTTGAGCATCATCTTGTGTATCGCCGCCCACTGCGAGTCCGTCAGTTGGTCACAGCGGATCGACGGATGGACTCGCGCCAGGAACAACAACTCGCTGGCGTACAGGTTACCCACGCCCGCCAAACGTTTTTGGTCCAACAGCGCTGGTTTGATGGCCTGGCGACATTTCGCAAAACAGGCCTTCAATTGAGTGGCCGAAACCGCCAAAGCATCCGGGCCGATCTTCCCCGATTGAAAGGCCGCGGCAAATTCGTCCGCCGAATATAACCGTACAGAACCAAGCCCGCGCCGGTCCCAGAATCGCAATTGCAATGGAGACTTCGAAGTCGAAAGGTCCAGCTGAAACCGCAGGTGTTCGTTCGTCGGAGGTTCGGCCAACAATACCAGTCCTGTCATTCTGGGTTCGAACACAATCCGCTCTTGGTTTTCCAGGACCACAACCACTCGTTTGCCAACTCGGTCGATGCGGTCAATCTTTTGGCCGACGACCCGCGACTTCCAACCGGCCGGACCAGGCTTGACGGCGATTGGGCGTCTATTGCAGGGCAATCGGCCCGCACCGACGATGGTGCGACCGACTACCGAAGCAATCCCTCGGCACATGGTTTCCACTTCAGGTAGTTCTGGCAATCTTGTCACCATCGGCAAATGAGGTACGCGGTTTGTGCGACGCCGAATCTCGGCCGACGTGTCGCACGAATCGCTGAATCGCTGAATCGCAATTCGTTCGACTCCGAGAGTTGAACGACGCGTCGAACAACGTGTCTAGCTTGCCCGATCCATCGGGCCTGTTATTATTGAGAACTTCGCTCGGGTCGCTATGCCGGGTCCGATATCAGGGAAAGTGCTCTGGTAAAAGGGACCCGAGCGGGCCGCACCAATTTGTTGGGAACGAACATGCCACGGATTTTGCCTGAACCTTCGCCTCTTGCTGCCGGTCCCGATCTCCAAGGTCGGTTTGGACCGTTTGGAGGCAAGTACGTTCCCGAAACGCTCAACCACGCCTTGGAAGAACTGGACGCGGCCTACGAAGCGGCTGTTTGTGATCCGGAATTTAGGCGAAAATTGGGCGATTTACTCCGTGATTTGGTCGGCCGCCCGTCCCCACTGTATTTTGCCGAGCGGTTGACCGCGTTGGCCGGCGGTGCCCAAATTTGGCTAAAACGCGAGGACCTGAATCATACGGGGGCCCACAAGATCAACAACACCTTGGGGCAAGCTCTGTTGACGCTGCGGATGGGCAAAACCCGAGTCATCGCGGAAACGGGGGCTGGGCAGCATGGCGTGGCGTCGGCCACTGCATGCGCTCGTTTGGGTTTGCCTTGCGTGGTTTACATGGGCGCTGAAGACGTGCGCCGACAACAGCCCAATGTCCGCGCGATGCGGTTTCTCGGTACCGAGGTTCGGCCGGTCGAAACGGGGTCCCGCACCCTCCGCGACGCCGTCAACGAAGCCATGCGCGATTGGATGGCTTCCGTTAAAGATACACACTATATCCTGGGCAGCGCCGTTGGCCCGCACCCGTTCCCAAAAATCGTTCGCGACTTTCAATCGGTCATTGGTCGTGAATCGATCGAGCAATCAAAAATGCGGTTTGGTCGCTTGCCCGACGTGGCAATCGCTTGTGTCGGTGGTGGTTCCAATGCGGCGGGCATGTTCTACCCCTTTGTGCAGACGACCGACGTTCCATTGATTGGCGTCGAAGCTGGCGGTCGGGGCCCCACTGCCGGCGAGCATGCCGCACCGCTGACTTTTGGCCAACCGGGGATCCTACACGGCAGCCTCAGCTATGTACTGCAAGACGAGGATGGCCAAACATGTGACGTGCATAGCGCCTCGGCTGGTCTCGATTACCCCGGTGTTGGTCCCGAACACAGTTATTGGAAGGACTCCGGTCGCGTAAAATATACGCAGTGCACCGACGATGACGCGCTCCAAGCCGTGTTGACGCTCGCGCGAAACGAAGGAATCCTCTGTGCTCTCGAAAGTGCACATGCCATCCACGAAGCCATGGAGCAAGCAAAACAACGCAATCGCGACGAGATCGTCTTGGTGTGTCTCTCCGGGCGCGGCGACAAAGACGCGGCGGAAGTCCAACGACTCTTGGGGATGGTGAATTAAGAAATCGTACGACAGCCGCCTGGCACAGCAAATCACCCAGACTACCCAAAGCGTACCGGCGACGTTCAGCACAAAAAAATGCTTTTTTGCGAGATTTCCGGAACCCCTGAGCCTTGATCTGCGTCTATGTATATAGCGACTTTGACAAAGTCGCAAACTCCTCGTCTCATAATTGGACACTTGGCTGGTTTTGGGAGGTCATCTCGGACCCAGCCAATACGTCCTTGACTTTTCCCAGAAACTTGCGGCCCAAGTCATTCGACAAAATCAAGTGAATCGACTGGAAAACAACGGTCGAAACAGCACTTGATGACCAATTAGTAGTTCGCATTTGCGTACTACCGTCGGTTGGCCCAACGTTTGCACTGTAATAGTCAAGCAGCGCACACGCCAGTTCGGAACAGCTGGTTTATGCGTTACACGCTCGTCACGATCAAATGACAAGAACTCCCGCAATGGAGTTACAGTCTATGAAACACGACGGGTTCAATGAGGAGCGAGTTGGGGCAAGTCGAAGTGGATGCCGGAAAGAAAGCGAGTTGTGCAGGGCCCGACCAAGGTGGCGGGTATTTTTCTGCAATAAAGTTCGTCATAATTTCCGTTGCATGGTGCCGGACAGGTGCAGTCCGGAGAAGAGGGAGATCACGATGCGTCAGGATTACAACAGTCAACTATTAAAAGAGTTTGGCAAGCAACGAGTTGCCAAAGGAACAAATCGACAACTGCTGGCGGATGCGATGCGAGCCGAGCAGTTGGTGTCAAAATTGTCGCCCAACACGGACTACGGATACGAGTTCATTTGTGCATCCGTCAGTGGCGTGCGTGATTTCAACGCCGGCGTGGAGACTCAGTCAGGCCGTAAATGGATCGCCGACCTGCTGTTGCTGATTGAAGATCTATCGGACGCGTCCGACCTTCATGCCGATTCGGTTGGCCAGCCAGTACACACGGTTGACGAACTTTGCAAGATGCACAACGTCTCGTCAAAGACGGTCTCGCGGTGGCGCCAACAAGGCTTGGTGAGTCGCAAGTTTATCTTCGACGGCAACCGCAAACGTATTGGGTTCCTGCGAAGTAGTGTCGATAATTTCGTCAAAGCCAATCCGGAAAAAGTGGCGCGCGGCGAACGATTCAGTCAAATGTCGGAAAACGATCGCACGGAGATCGTCGAGTTCGCTCGGCGTTTGGCCGGGTCCGGGTACTCCCAATCCGAGGTCGCGAAGAAGATTGCCCGCGAAATAAATCGCAGTGCTGAAACCGTACGATACACGATCCGGGACTACGATCTACAGAATCCGGCAGTGGCGGTGTTCCCCGACAAATCGACACCGTTGTCGGAACCAATCAAGCAAAAGATCTACAAAGAGCACGGTGAAGGCAAAACGATCGGCTATTTGGTCCGGCGGTACGAACGATCTCCGGCGACCATTTATCGTGTCCTAGGTGAAATTCGTGCCAAAGGTCTGTTGGCACTTTCACTCGACTTTGTCGACAACCTGGAGTTCCACAGTCGGAACGCCGAGAAAAAAATCTTGGCCGACATGCCCGAGCCCGAGGTGCCCGTTCGACGTATCAAGGCTCCGGTCGGTATCCCGGGATACATGGCCTCGTTGTACGACGTGCCGCTTTTGACGCGGGCTCAGGAGTACCACTTGTTCCGCAAGTACAACTACCTGAAGTTTCGAGCCGGAAAATTGCGCGAGTCACTGGATGTCGCCCAACCGTCCGCGAAACTGATGGACCAGATTGAAGCGTTGTACGCACAGGCCGTCGCGACCAAGAACCAAATTGTGCATGCCAATTTGCGTTTGGTGGTTTCGATCGCCAAGCGGCACTTGAAATCACAAGAGGACTTTTTTCAACTGATTAGCGATGGCAACATGTCGTTGATCCGCGCTTGCGAAAAGTTCGATTATTCGCGTGGGAACAAGTTCAGCACCTACGGGAGTTGGTCGATCATCAAGAATTTTGGTCGCACGATCCCGGGCGAATTCAAACATCGTGATCGTTTCCGGACGGCTGGCGAAGAACTGTTCTTGGCGACTCCGGACGAACGAGCCGATTGGCACGCCCAAGTCGCTGACCAGAAACTACTGGAGTCACAAGTCGGTGCCATGTTGCATCATCTGGACGACCGCGAACAACAAATCATCATTCGTCGGTTTGGCCTGAACCATCAGGAAGAACCATTGACGTTGCAAGAAGTCGGTGAATTGATGGGTGTGACGAAAGAACGTGTTCGTCAAATCGAAGTCCGAGCCCTTAACAAGCTCAAAGAAGCTGCCGCCTTGGAGAAAGTCGATCTACCCGAAGCGGTTTGATCCTCCCTGTTGGGTCGGTTGACCAATAACTAACCTGAACGAGCGAGTACTGCGATTGCCAGTTCTCGCTCGTTCTTTTTTGTAGCCATCCGCGGCCAGCTGCACAGACAACGATCTTTTCCCACGGATTTCTTTGCGGCGTTTTTGTATCAGCAATGGTTCCGGAGCAACAAACAAGGCTGGTTTCCTTCTTCATTCCGTTCCTCCCGGAGCGTGCGGTTCGGACCGGGCACCCGCGGCCCCACATTGTTTTGGATTTTATGCATGCAAAAAGACCGGTTTTAGGTGCCTGCGAGTGGTAGCCTGACAGCTTCTTTCCCCGGAACCCGCGAAAGAACGGGCCATTCCCCGGTAACACATCCCCATCTCCGTCGGTTATGCTGGAGAGCGTTTGGAGGGCCGAGGACCTTCGTCACCGGTTTCTCGTGGTGGCGATATTTCATTTCTTGGGAGTTGCATTCATGGCAAAACGTTTTTGGTTGGGTCTCGTTGCCCTACCACTGGTAGGAGTTTCGGCGTCAGAATTGGTCGAAACCGCAGCGGCAGATGAAGTCAAGTCGGAGTTTATGGGTTCTGGGATCACGCGACAAATGGGTGGCTACAGCCCCATTCGGTCGAAGATGGACCTGACCGCCGACATTGTCAAAGTCGCGCCAGAAGATTTAAAAAATCCCAAGTACGGGCAGATCGAATTCGGCGGTGAAAAATGGTCGTACATCATGGACGAGCCCGAAGGGGAAGAGGCCAAGTTGTACGTGGATGCCAACCGAGACGGTGACTTCACCAACGATCCGGCTGTGGAATGGACTGGCAACAAACAAGGTGAATTCACCATGTACCGTGGCGGTTTCGAAATCGACATGCCCGGAAAAGGCCTGGCTCGAGTGGAAGCCTACCGCTTTGATCCCACCGATCCTCGACGTGCCGCCACCAAAGATTTGATGCTGTATTACGGCGACTTTGGCTTCAAGTACACGTTGGACCTGGATGGCAAGACCTTTGAAACGGTATCGCCTGGCGTTCCGACCGACGAAACGGCATTTTGGATCGATCGTGACGGCAATGGGGCGCGCAGCAGCAACTATGAAATGGCTCGCGTGGGTGCTCCGTTCAACTTTACCGGTACAACGTATGAGTTGAGCGTAGCTGAAGGAAAACTCCTGATCAACAAAGCCGGCGAAGCATTGCCAGAAATGCAACTGCCACCGGATTTGACATTGGGCAAGACCACACTTAGCTTCACCGCCACGAACTTGGACGGCCAAGAAATCCAATTCCCGACTAGCTACAAAGGCAAAATCGTGATGTTGGATTTTTGGGCGACTTGGTGCGGACCATGCATCGCCGAGTTACCCAACATGAAGCAAGCCTACGCCGATTGGCACGACCAAGGATTCGAAATCTTGGGCATTAGCTTCGACCAAGAAAACATGGAAGAAAAACTTCGTGAGTTCATGGAAAAAGAAGAGATGCCATGGCCCCAAATCTACGAAGGCAAAGGTTGGCAGACGACTCTCGGCACATTGCACGACGTCAGCGGCATCCCTTTTGTGTTGTTGGTCGATGGCGACACTGGTGCCATCCTCGGCACATCCCGCCAGTTGCGGGGTCCCGGACTGAGCGAATACATCGGCAAAGCGTTGGAAGCCAAAAAAGGCGAACGACCTTAGTTCACGATTGGCGACTCGGGCAAAATAAAAAATCGAACACCGTCGCAAGTTACTTTGCGGCGGTGTTTTTGTTGGATCGTCGTTCTCTTTGACAAAACCATTCGTAACCTATAACGCCCTAAGCTTGGAATGTCGCGGATCGCTCCGCGATACGAATATGGTTCGCGGAGCGAACCACTACAATGTTAGTTAACCGCGTGGCCAGAGCAAATTTGGCGAAATCCAACTTCGCGATAAATAACCGTGTCGACCGCCAAATCTGCGACGGCCCGTGTTTGGCCGTGAACGGCTACAACCATTCTTTGTGTACAGTTTCCAAAATGCAAACCGGTGAACTCGGCTGCAAACGGATACAAATGCCACCTCACCAAGCGAGTTGATTCTGACCCGCGAAACGATTAGAACAACGAGCACGCAACCACGGAGCGGACCGTCCATTCGTTCGGTTGCGACGAACTTGCTATTCCCATCAGTTCAACTCTGGAGCTGCCAATGCCTTCTAATTTGATTTCCGCGACCACGCAACCCAAACGGCATCTGCTCTATGTGGGCTTCACACTGCTAGCCAACTCGCTTCTCGTTGGCAACGATCTGATGGCTGGTGGTTCGATTCAAGATGCGGGTGCTGATACGAATTCAACAAGTGCAGAGATTGCAAATCCGGTCGTTTTCACCACACAACAAGACCATCAAAACATGCTCGAACAATTGGGCATTGTACGGCTGCGACGCGGTCGTGATTCCGATCAAAACTCGCCACACGCAGCCAACTACGACGAGGCGAAGGCGAACCCGTTTCCGCAACTGCCAGATCCATTGACTTTGACCAACGGCGAGAAAGTCTCCAGCGCGGAGGTTTGGTGGGCGACGCGCCGACCGGAACTTGTAGAACTATTGGAACGGGAAGTCTACGGCCGAGTCCCCGCGAACGTACCTGCAGTTGTTTGGGAAGTTCGTGAAACTCGCGACATCACCGTTGGTGGAGTCGCGGCCGTACAGAAGCATGTCGTTGGAGTCGTCGACAACTCCGCGTGCCCAGAAATCAAAGTTGAAATTTCGTTGGCAATTACATTGCCCAAGAACATTTCTAATCCAGTCCCGGTATTGCTGAGTTTTGGCTGGACTCCTTTTGAGCCTTCACCGTTTGGTCCGATGCGACGTCCGAACAATGACGGACCAACTCCACTTACCCGCGAAGATGTCCTCTTGGCCGCGGGTTGGGGAGCTGCCACCTTGAACCCGACAACCGTTCAAGCCGATGCCGGTGGTTGGCAACTTCGCCGATTCGGCGCAGGTGCTTCAAACAATACCGACGAGCAACCAACCGGCGCCGGACTCACTCGCGGTATCATCGGACTTACCAATCTTGGGCAACCACGAGCACCCGACCAATGGGGCGCACTTCGCGCTTGGGGTTGGGGTGCGTCTCGAGCGTTGGACTACTTTGAAACCGTGAAGGAAATCGATGCTCGCCGAGTTGGTATTGCTGGCGTTTCACGGTACGGCAAGGCCGCCTTGGTGGCCATGGCCTTTGACCAACGATTGGCTGCCGGACTGATTGCGTCATCCGGTGCGGGCGGAAGCTCATTGTATCGTCGTGAATTTGGCGAGAGCTTGGAAAACCTCGCCTCCAGCGGCGCGTATCATTGGATGGCCGGCAATTATCTGAAATACTCCGCGGCCGAAGCCAGCTTCGAGCTACTGGATGCGGATGACCTGCCCATCGACACTCACTCGACACTGGCCCTTTGTGCGCCTCGCTTGACGTTTGTCAGCTACGGAGTTCCGGAACGTGGTGATGCCCAATGGTTGGATCATCAAGGAAGCTTCATGGCCGCTATTGCAGCCCAGCCCGTCTTTCGGTTGCTCGGAGCTAAAGATCTGGGACGCAGCGACAACTACCATACAGAAAAGATGCCTGAAGTAAACGTGGACCTTTTGGAAGGCGATTTGGCTTGGCGACAACACGATGGGGGACATACCGATGAACCCAACGTTCCGCACTTCGTGCGCTGGGCCAACAAGTCGTGGAGCTACGAACCCAAATGGACGGTTCCCCCAACGCCATTGGCAGTCGCTGCGCAATCTCAAGAGACCCCACCGCGACCTGGTCGGACAGGTCCCCCTGGTCGGCCACGCGGCAATGGTCCATTTGGTGGGCCAATCGAACTAGGCCCAGACGACAAACAAATCTACCCAGACCCCGAAGATTCAATCGTTCAAAAACGCGATGGGGTCGCGCGCGGGCATTTGGAAATGATCACCTACGAGTCGAAGACCGTTGGAACGACGCGCAAGTTGAATGTCTACACACCACCCAATTATTCGGCGGACATCAAGTATCCGGTCCTGTATTTGTTGCATGGTATTGGCGGTGATGAAACCGAGTGGCAACGATTCGCCGCCGTGGACACGCTGTTCGACAATCTGATCGCGGATAAAAAAGTCGTGCCCATGATCGTCGTGATGCCAAACGGACGAGCCCAAAAGAACGATCGAGCCGAGGGCGATGTTTTCGCCGCAGCGCCGGCGTTCGCCGTGTTCGAACGAGACCTGTTGGACGATGTCATCCCCTCCATCGAGACACGCTATTCGGTGATCAACGAGCGCGAACATCGGGCGCTGGCTGGTTTATCCATGGGCGGTGGCCAATCGCTGAATTTTGGACTGGCGCATTTGGACACCTTTGCTTGGGTCGGCGGATTTTCTTCTGCTCCCAATACCAAGCCCGCAGCCGAGTTGGTTCCCGACCCCGCGCAAGCGAAATCGCAACTCAAGCTGCTCTTCCTGTCGTGTGGCAACAAAGATGGCTTGATCAACATCAGTCAACGAACCCAACGTTACCTGAAGGAACACGAGATTCCGCACGTTTGGAACGTCGATTCCCATGGCCACGACGGTACACATTGGCGGAACAATCTGTACCACTTTGCCCAGTTGATTTTTCAAAAGTAAACCGCTGAGTGAATCGACTGCGGATAGCAGAGCCGGACTGCGGATGGACGGCAACGAGCGGGTGAGTTTTCGTAGCCTATTCACCGAGTGGCCAACTGAATCTCCTGATCTAGTCCCAAATCTCGCGGTAAGTGTCTTCATCCGCAGAACGGCATTGCCATCCGCAGGTAAAATCTGAACGCGAGCGAATCTGGATTGCCTCGCAGTCGTGTTGGCATGTGGGCGCGGAGGGCAGGGGATGAAGGACACGCAACTTCCTGCGGACAGCAAAGCCGGACTGCGGATGGACGGCAACGAGTAGATACTGCGGTCTCCATGTTACTTCGCTTGAAGAACGCCTCGGATTTTTTCAGCCAATTTGGCGTGTTCCTTTTGGTTCCGTTCGAACGACAATTTGGCTTCGTCGGTGGTCTGTTTGGCAAATTCCTCTTTTGCGAATTTTCGATCGTCCGTCAGTTCGTCATCTGCTGCGGCTGTTTCCGATTCGCTAAGAAACTTGACTGCCGGAGGTCCAAATTTGGGCAGAACCCGCAACGCACAACCAACCACCCACGATTCCGGGTCGCGCAGACGTTCGGCCACAACCTCCAGCGACTGAGGATCGTAAGGATCCAGTTCGGCCAAATGCGACAAGCCCCAACCGCGAACTTCTTGATCCACGCTGTCCAACGAACGGACAAATCTTTGTTTTAGCTCATCGCCTAAGACAACCGGACAACCTTCCGGAAACTCGAGTGACTTCAAGTCGATGGTCTCGTCAATGCGTAGCGTCAGCCGCGGTGACTTAGGCCAGAAGACATCGCCGTTTTGTCGCCGATGCATGACCGAGGCGATTCCGCCGACCATGTGCAATTGGCAATGAAAAGTGAATTCCTGATCGCCGGCAAAGTTGGACACTTTCCCAGGACCTGGCAACACTACAATCTCGGAACCTTCCAAGGCCATCGCGGCGTAGTTGCGAATCAGCTCGTTTAGTTCGGCGGTAGTGGTTTTATAGTAAGTGTGTTCGTTGCCGTTGACCCAACTGTGATAAACGCGAGTCGAATGATTGACGACAGGCATGATCCCGGGCCACTGCTTGAAATTGGCCTCGGATAGTGGCCGATTTCCGATCGTCTCTTCTCCCATTCGAGTACTTTCGTGGGCAATCGCGACACTCGAAGGTTCGATCCCTCGAGCAACCAATCCGAGCATCCCCAACACGGCTATCCCAATCAGCTTGCGAAACATTACGAACTCCGGCAATAACAAAAAGTCGATCCGAGAAATTCTTGTGACCCCGACTACCCTGACGAACGAACTGAAAATCTATTAGCGAAAATCTTGATTTAACCAACCTTATTTCTGGGGTCGAGTCAGTCTGCCGCTTAAACCGGGAGCGGCGGATACTTCGTCGAATTCTCTCCGAACCATACATTTTCCCGTATATAACCGCACTACCGTTCAATTCGCATTTAACCGCCATGCAGAGCAGTGCTGGGCGTGGATCCGCATTGCCCAATTACTCCATTCTTCGAACCCCGTTCATTTCGTCGCGGATTCTGGCAGCAATCATAGATCTTGGAAAACGGCAGAAAATGCGAACGCGTCACGATTCGACATGTCCTTCCGGCAAAATGCTAACATCATTTGGAAGAATCCGGGGCAACATTTGGTCTCGTTCCAGAAACGGTTTTAAGTAACTGTTGCACCATCGGTTTTTGAGCACGGATGTGATGAGCGAGTACTAGTATGGCTCGCGGCCAATCCTTGTCGAGCAACGCGGCCAGAATTTCACGATGCTGTTGGGCCATCGCATCCCGCCAGCCGGTCTCGACAGTCGCCATTTCAAACAACTGGGAGTAATAAGTCGAA
>JBGSJV010000079.1:0-22260 GCA_041741535.1 Pirellulaceae bacterium | reverse complement strand
CGTGCTTCTTCACGACGATTACGACTCGCACCACGTCCACCTCCACCAGAACCACCGACTAAAGATCGGCTTGAAACAGAGCTAGAGCTCGATTGATGGCCACCACCACCGCCTCCGCCGCCACCGCCTCGTTTGTAAAATCGAGCGATCGCCGGAGCGGACGGAACGTCACGAGGAAGTCGTCGACAGTGACGAGGACCAAAACAAACCAGGGAAGCGACGCTCACGCGTCACTTCCCTGGTTTTGTTGGTCGTTCCAATCACTCACTGGCCCAGATCTCCTTGCCATTCTTTCACCCCGACCACAGAGTTCGATTTGGCGTTGGAGGTTGACCGCGTGAGCAGAGCTTGGTGGAGTCGGGGATCCGACTACACCAAGCGTCGCTCCGCGCGCACGTCTGCAAGCAGACCGAAGCCGCCGCCGCAGATCCAACGGTTCGTCAGTCATCGATTCCCTGGCCCAGATTCCCTTGCCATTCTTTCACCCCGACCACAGAGTTCGATTTGGCGTTGGAGGTTAACCGCGTGAGCAGAGCTTGGTGGAGTCGGGGATCCGACTCCATCAAGCGTCGCTCCGCGCTTGCTGCCGCAAGCAAACCCAAAATCCCAACGACCGGGTACCGCTCGATGGAGAAAACTGCGGCCCCATTCGGGTTCAACTCGGTTGATTCAAGGATTCACCTCGAACCAACTTCTTTAGCAAATAGACGCACGTGAGTCCGCGAGGTTTGGATACCAAAAGCAGGAACGATTGGTACATGCTTTCATGGACACCACTCGTCACCACTTTTCGCGGTTCTAAATATTCCCTTGCCCAGATTCCCATGCCATATCCCCAAATCTAACGTCGCGATAACCACTTGCCCTGGCCCAGCCGGAATCGCTGGATAAGGCCGGACATCAACCACCAAAGCGGGCCCCACCGCGCCCAACTCGTGCAAATATCTCCACGGTCGCCCCAACCAACGTTAACAATACGTCGGTTGTCGGAAACGCTGATATTCTTCAACTATTCCTGTGCCCAGATTCCCTTGCCAATCTTTCACCCCGACTACAGAGTTTGTCTTGGCGTTGGGAGTTAACCGCGTGAGCAGAGCTTGGTTTGGTCGGGTATCCGACCGAGCACAAGAAATCGTAACGTCAAAAATATCCGAGGTCGGCTGATGTGAAAACGTCGCCGTTACCACACAACCCGGTCCAAGCACAATGTCCGGACTGGCCAATCTCCTACACCTCGGCCTCATCCTTCGCGCCCAAGTTCCTCGAAATCCAACAACACCCGTTGTTGATTGGGAGCTTCCAGAATATTCAGAAAGGTAACAGATTCTCTATGCCGGAAGCGTGCTTGTCATCGCGAAATGAGACCGCATTGGTAAGGGAGTATTGGCTTGCCGAACCATTGGCAAAAAATGGTTCGTAAACGAAATCAAGAACCGTGACATGGTACCAGTGGATTTAGTCGCGTTGCGAAAACTACCCAATTTTCTTGGAGGACTCTTTTTATGTCGCTGGTCATTGGTTTTGCTACTAGTTCCAACCTAGCAAACTAATCGCCCTCAGCAATTAGGCCTTGATTGCGTAGAATCCGCTCGTCTAGAAACGTCACAAAACTCGCGATTGATACGTCTTTTTCAGGTCGCACCTTTCGCAATTTCTGAAGCTGCTCTCGCAAAACCACTAGATTGGCGACGGATAGTTTCGTACGACCGTATGGATCAATATGAAACCCAAAAATCGTACGAAACGAATCAAGTGCCTCGGATACATCAAGAACTACCGTATCAGTTAATCCATAAAGTCGACGTTGCCGACAATCATCGTCAATTTCGAAAAAGTCCAATGCCATAATCTTGCCTCGGAAACATCGTGATAATCTTATTCTTTATCGGGTCCAGAACGATGACAAGTGTTTTCTCATCACGAGTGCCGATGACGCGGCCAAAATCCTATTCGTAACGAATCCGTCCGCCACTCTGTTCAATTATCCAGTCCGGGTTGTTGGTGGTGCGAATACGGAGTTTTACTCCATCTCTTGGATTCTTGAACTTACTTTACACTGGGTATTTATGTCGGTCGTAATGCCGATTTGCCACATGTTTCGTTTGCCGGGGCGCGTCTCCATCCCAACAGCTCGGGTTATGCGCGAGCACCCCATCGGTGCCGACGTAGTAAACATGTTCGCCGTGAACTTCGAGGTTGTAAACGGGTTCGGGGCCGGGGCGGGGGAGTTTTTGTTGCACCCATTTCGTGTCACCCGATAACGTCTGGAGCCGCTCGCCAATGGCCAGCTCCCCAACCTGCACAAACTCCAACCGATCCAAGGACCAAAAGGGATGATTCCCCGTGACGCCTATGGTCTCGGGGGTTGAAGGATTGGCAACAGAAGTCGAAAGGCTAAGCGCAGAGGGCGAAGAACCAAAGGCGACGTCGTCAGGTGTACCGCGCGAACTAACCGGGCAATCGCTCAGTACCAAATCCACGACATTGGCACTGGCGTGTTTGAACGTCGCGGTAACCACTTGCCCTGGGCCAGCCGGAATCGCGGGACAAGGCCGGACGTCAACCACCAACGCGGGCCCGGCCGCACCCAACTCATGCAAATCCAACTCGACCGTCGCCCCAACCAACTCGATCCCAGCCATCTCGGACAATAATCCGGCCATCGCCAGTTCGTAGTAGGCCGGTCGCAGCGGAGGGAACCCCAGCGAAGCGGCTTCCGCGTCCGATTCGGCATCGGCGTTCGCGCTGTCCCGGCCCAGATTGCCAAAATATTCGTTCGAAGCAAATTCATACCCACCACCGAGTTCTTGATTTACGTCCAACGACGAGTCAGGACGGGCCAGCAACGGCGGAACAGACTCTTCGTAGTGGAATTGGAACTGTTGAACCACCCACCATTCGGGCCGAAGGATTTCAATTTCCAAGTTCGTGCCATCGTCTTTGGGCATCAGCAAGCTGAGACACAACCACTCTTCCCACCGCGGTTCAACCCAAGAAGCTCGCTCGTTGGCCGTCACTTCTGGATTAAACGCCGGAGCACGAGTGACCACCTTGATGTCGCGAATGGGGACCTGGGCCAACGTCATGCCCTCGGTTGATTGGCCAAGTTGCAAGTGCCGCAGCATGGCGGCCGACCGATCTGCCACTGAAGGACTTCCAACACATTGTTTCGCTACTCCATTTGTGATGTGATAGTCATAAGAAACTCCGACAATGTTGTCTCAGTTAGTATTTCGTTAATCTTCATGTTTAGCGCGCATTCGAATTCGTCCGAAATTCTCTCCGGAGTTTCCGTGTGAAATGCTAAACAAGGGTAGGTACTAACGTATTGTGCATTTATAACGGCTAAGTGCCCTCCGCAGGATGAAACAAAAGGCTCATTATTTAGTTTGCGTGCTACGTACTTCAAAACGCTCATGCAAACATCTCGCAAATTCGGATCAATTGCTAATGCCTGCAAGTAGTAATTCTCTGGTTCAAGTAACCAGTAACCATCCATTTGTAAATCCTATAGCTTGGAAATGTCAGTGATGTACTCGACTTTAATGTTCCTGCTTTGCAAGTACTCCAATTCTCTTGCGGTAAAGTATCCATTCGGCGAACCGGGAATGTAGCCATTCTTAACTGGCGGTAGTGACTTCGGATCAGACAAGATAATGAAACGATCGCCTCGATCAATTCGTTCATCTAGCCATTTCTTGTTTTCCTTCCAAGTTACTTTAGGATCGTGTGCACCTGGTATTCGTCCAGTTTTTTGCCAAGTGTCAACATTCTTTAGGTTGTCGACGGAACGCAGATCCTCCATCCGCCCGATTGCAGTTATGCCACATCCATTGTTATGCGCGAGCACCGACGACTGACCCACATAATACACGTGCTCGCCGTGGACTTCTAGGTTGTAGACTTTTTCTGGCGGGCCTGGGCGGGGGTGGAGGGAGACAATGGTTTGAATTTGATCGAGGTGAGTTTTGACTCGGGTGCCGGGTTCTAAGCGGCCGACGGGGATGAAGGCCTGATGGTCCACGCTCCAGAACGGATGGTTGGCTGTGACGCCGATGGTTTCGCTGGCCGGGGAAGAGGTGTCTTGGCTAGAAGGTTGGTCTAGGGTCAGGCCGCCAGGGGACTGACGATCCACACTGATTGTCACGTCCAAAATCTCCGACGTCGGTTGGTGAGCAAACGTCGCGGTGACCACGCTTCCTGGCCCGGGAACGATCTCCGGACACGGACCAATTTCCAGAACTTCAGCCCAGCCCTTCGCGCCCAGCTCTTCCAAATCCAATAACACTCGGCCACCCACTTCAGCCGTATACTGCTCCAACCAAGCGGCCGGACGCAGCATTTCGATCTCGACAAAATCCCGCGGGTCCGCACTCTTGGGCAGCCGCAACTTCAAGAACCGCCAAGTCTCCGGATCGGGATCAACAAACGTCCGTCGCTCGGCATCCGAAACTTCCGGATTCTCCGCCGCCACCCGCATACCCACTCGGATTTTATCTATATCCAACAACTCAGGCGCAAAACTCTCCCAACCCGCAATCACGGGCCGAGAATCCACCTCGCGTATGGCACCTACTTCACCCGCGGGTCTGGTTGCTGTGTTGGTTGGGGCGTCGAACCAGGCGAACCCCATCCAGGTTCCCAAACAAAGCAGCAAGCTAATCCACATCGCCGACGTCCAATGCGGCCAATCCAATACCGCGCGCCAACGAACAGGCCAACTCGATGCGGCTCGGGACGAATCCTCGGTCGGAGCCAATTGGACCGCTGCCGCCGGGGCTTCTGACCGATCTGCCGAATCATGCAAAGGTTTCGAACCGCGGGCCGGTCCGAGGATCTCGCTAATCGGCAAACTGCGAAACACCAGGGAACCGGTGGCCGATTCAGACGTCGTGTCATTGGCAGACGGCGATCGAGGCGCGGAGGCGGTCGTGGGTTGGGGTGGAAGTGTGATCACATGGAACGATAGCTGGCGAACCGGCTCGGTGGCTAACGACTGGCCATCCCAGTATTCATCCACCAAGTACTGGCCCACATCGGCCTGCGCCCACCGCGCCAATTCCTCGGTCGTTACGTGGGGAGGAACGGTTGGTAATTCGATCCGGTTGGGATCTGGGCTCGAACCAAGTTCGATCGTGTGGTCCGCTTGTTCTCCAACGTTGTTGGTCATTTCTTCACCTTCGTGGTCGTCGTGCTCATCCACGGCCGAGTTCGAACTGCCAGGCGTGCGTTGCAGACGTGGACGACGATGGCGAGAACCTTCTTCCTCGTCTTTGCCACGAGCCGCGCGGAGACCAATTGCCACTACTACACCAGCGGCTGACAGACTGAACCACATACCCAAAACGTTATGCGAACGGGCCTGAGCAGGGTCTAGCGGCACTGGCGCCCAATTGGCGATAATCTCTTCAGGAACCTGAGCAAAGATCAAGACCTTCGTGTCGCCAACGAAGCATTGGTTCTTGTCAGGATTGGGGCAGCTGTCTGGTTCCGTATTCTTTTTGGTCGCTTTGGAGCGTTTGACTGCATCACCCGCATCTTCAGCACGTTTGGCAACCTGGACGCCCGTTTCCATGGTCTTGCCACCGGTTTTAACGGTGTTCGCGAGTCCTTTGCCCATGTTGGTCATACTGGCCACATTGCCAACATGTTTGCCGACCTTGGCAACTGCATTGGCAGCCTTGCCCGCGTATTTTGCTGCGGTTGCGGCGTAGCCTAGGAGAGGAGTCGCGGCAGCAAGATTCAGCGCCATTTCACCATAGCGACCACGCGAATACGAAAGTCCGGCATTCATCAAGTCAAAAACGCTGCCCAACATTCCGCCGGTTAACAAATCGGTCACGATGCTGGCAACATCAAGCGCCTCGGATAATCGATCAAGGACCCACTCTTTCGTATCGTCCCACCAGAATAGAGCCTCCGCTACGTAATACGTATCAGCCCAGGTCGAAGGAGCGGGATCAACGATGGTGTGATAGTTCTTGGTGGTATCAAGGTATTGACCTAATGTCTCCGTACGAGAGTCCGCTTCCCAATAGAAGTAGGGATTGGCCCAGTCGACAGTACTTCGATTTCTCTCCGTGTTAGAATACGAATCCGAGTGATAATAGTAAAGATCGTACTCGAAGGTCGGTGTTCGCCAAACGGTATGATTGCTGGTACTTTCCGATCCGACGGCTTCGATGTTTTCCCAAGTTCGTCCACTATCCGCCCAGGTCTGATCGATTCGCCTTGACCGACCGTAGTCGGTTCCGTCCCAACCTGTGGGAGCGTCCGGATTATCCGGCGGGGCAGAATCTTTGTCGAACCATTCGAAATGTTCCCGCTCTTGATAGGCATCTTTCGTATCGTCTCGATGAACAATTGAAAGTTCCGATTGAAATCCGCCCGTGACCCCCAGTCCGACGTTGCTTGGGCCGTCGTCAAAGTAATCATTGTCTTCGAACTCCTCTAGGTCGGCGGTGCTTCCGTTGACCGACTTTTTCGAATGGTAAATCCGGTCGCCGTGATTGGCGATCTCGTGACTTTCTCGATGGATTTCGTAATTGGAATACTGTGCGTGATTTAGTGTCGAACCGGTTCCATTACCGGCGGCTTCGTATTCAAGTATTTGATTGCGGATTTCACACTTTTGGCCATGACTTGTCGCGCTTCGGAACAGTACCGTCCGAGCAAATTCACCGGCCAATTCCAGATTAAAGGTTTTCGATTGTGTTGACGTCTGCTCCCGTCGATTGATACTTAATCCTTCGTGTGCCGTATTCAGTGATACGTAAAATGTTGGCACGACTTCATTACTGCCATTCGTGGACTGCGAGGAAGAAGACAGGGCAGTGCCCAATCTGGATTTTTCGGTAGTTTCCTTCGTTTCGAATGAGCGACTGGTTGAATTGGTTGATCGGGTATCAAGTTTGTATAGTTCTATATTCCAACCTGTTAGGTCAACGTCATCCATCCACCAATCCACCGTGCTCTTGAAGCCTTCTCCAAGGAACGTCGGTAAGTATTGGGCGGCAGTATCCCCGATAATGTCGCCGACAATTTCGGCGTCCGTGCGGTTTTCATTCCGAAAGTCATACCAGTGACTGGAGGTGCTACTATCACTTTTGGTTGTGGTTGCTTCCGAATAGACTACAGAGTCGTCAGCAACAGCGCCCGTCCGACGCGATGTGTCTCGTTTATTGTACACATAAGTAAACGCGGCACCTCCCGGCTCGACGCCATTCATGGGAACGCCATTCTGGGTTTCCCAGCTAATTTCAATTGATTTCATATCAATAAGATGGGACGAATTGCTTTCGCCGACAAGCGACGTTGAACGAAAATGCCCGTTGTTCTTGGCATCGTGCAGGAACGATGCTCGGCCTGCCGTAGCGGAAAAACTGACTTCGCCATTGATGTATGTCTGACCGGTACCCGACTCATCGTGCGTAACGATATTTTTCATCGTGGATGCCGAAGAGAATGTTCCCATTCGATCGTAATCGGCCTCGATGTTGTGGAATACACCGATTGTAAAACTGCTGATGTTTGTTTGGTTATTGGTCGTTACTACATCGTAGGACGATTCGATAGACAGCCCTGAATGAGTATAAAAATCGTCACTATCGACTTCTTGAGAAATGACACTCGGTTTGCGCTCGGTTTCGATCGTCTCGGTGGCGTTTTCCGTAATGGTTCGGTTTGAACCTTCCGCGAAGCTACCGACATTCAAGACGTTTTCGCGGGTCCCATTTGCCAACTCACGTTCGGTAAGTGTTGCAATTTCAGTGTAGGTTGAGTTGCCATGAATATTCTGGACTGAATCGAGTGTAATTCTTCCAGTTTGGAGCTTGATGTTGTAATTGGTGGTCGAAGTGTTCGAAGATCCTTCGGTTTGGCTTTTCGCGCGGGTCATCGTTTCAGTCGTGATGGTTCCGTTGTCGTTAAATGACCCGTTTGTGTCCGTTTGCTGAATGGTGCCTTGGTTTATCGAAGAGTCATCAGTTGTGATCGTGCCGCGAGCGAACGCAGTAAAGCTCCCACTTGTGGAAATCGAGATTGTAGTCCCGAAGTAATTTTGTTCAAATGTGCCTTCACCAGTTTCGAATTCAACACCATTCACCGGGGTTACGGAAGTTGTGGTGCCGGTGGTCGTTCGAGAATTGTTATTGGTATCCAGCGTCATACTGGACATGTAGGCCGTGTACAGCGAATTGTTATCGGGTGCCTGGGAAGTCGAGCTGTCGGATTCAAAGACCGGCATTTGACCACTGCGGAACGCCATTGAAAAAATGTCAAGGCTTGTCGTTTCGCTGGAAACGGCCGCGCTGAAACTTCCATTGCGAGTCATGATCCCATCGGAACCACGGAAGTAGGTTCCGGATTCGGTAGAATCGACATTTGAGGTGACGTTGGTTACGGATTCGGAATCGACGGTCAGTCCGCCACCCGACCGATGGGAATAGTCATGGTAATAGGAGCTATTCTCTTCCGAGGAGGTGAGTGTAAAGTTGCCCGACTTGGTGAGCGGGTCGGCGGAACCTGGGCCCGTCTTGGCTCGCGTTCCTGTGACCGTGCCGTTGTCGGTTCCCGTGGACTCGAATTCTGTTGTGGTGATCACCGTGCTACCATAGCCATCGCCACGGGCAATGAGCGTCGTTGAGCCAGAACCCGTCGAACTTGAACTGGTTTGATACCAGTCGTTGTGCGTGATGGAATTGGACGCTTCCGTATAAGTGCCTCCGCCAGCCGAATTACTGGTGGTGGTTACGTTGTTCGTGACGCCGATGGACCACGGTCCTCCGGAGCGATCTTGGGAAAATTCCGTCGTCGAATTCGAACTAGACGTATCCAAATGCCATCCACTGCCCGTCCGCGAATTATTGAGTAATGAGGTGAGGCTGGTATAGCTTCCGCCTTCGGTCGATTCGCTTTCAAAGTCGGTGGATGAATCGATTTCATACGATTCGAGTCGGGTCACGACGACCGGGTAACCGGGGATCACGACCAATTCGTAGCTTTCGGTTCGCATCCAAGTGAAACCCTCGGTGCTCGCGACGTTGCTGTAATTCCCATTCGTCGTCAGCGAATCGAGTGCGGGGTCGCCATGATTGACGGAAGAAAAAGTGCCAACATCCGTTTGCGTGGAGTCGCTAGTTTGCCAACTTTCGGATTGAATATTCTCGTAGTTGCCGGCGTTCGTGACATAAGCCAAATCCGATTCCGAAGCCGAGTCGGTCGATTCTGTGAATGACTTCGAAAAATCGCCAGCGGTGGTCGTTACCGAGCCAACCACTGAGTAGTCGCCGGATTCGGAAACAACCGAAACGGAAATGACCGACATCGATGATTCGACAAATCCGTTGAGGGTCGCCGGTTGCCGTTGATAATTGACCGTCGCTTGCAACTGATGGTTCGTGTAAATGACCTCCTCTTCGATTGTCAATTGCGAATTCGTTGTCTGGGTCATGCTGTACGAACCGGTATGATCCGGTGTCAGCGACGAGAAATTGTAGGAGTTCGTCGCGTTGCTGATCGCGTTGATGCTTTGTCCACGAGTCGAGCTACTAAACAGTGACGGGCTGGTTGTCGTAACGACCGATTGGTTGTTGATCGACAGATTCGAGTTATTGATCGTGTTACCGGTTCCAACGACGGTCACCGTCGTCCCTAGTTCGGCATATGAGCCGCTCAGTCCAAAATAGTCATCCGTGTCCAGACTGTAGGTTAGTGATGCGGCGGTCAGCGTTGTTTGATCGCCTTGAGTCGTTGGAGGGGAATTGGTTACCAAGCTCAAATCCAACGATACATCACTGTTGCTAGTCCACGTGAAGGTGGCATCGATTCCCGATTGCAGATTAAATTCACCTTGGATGTCGTATCCAACGGTGTCGACACGACTCCCGACGGAATTGACAGCGTAGGTCGTCAAGTTATTCGTCGGAGCGGAATCCGGCGTAACAGCACCCAAGAGAATCGATTGATGTCCGATCGGATCCCAAAATGTCCCGTTGACGGAAACACTCGCATCACTCACAGTCGTCCAGACGTTGTGAAATTGGGTTTCACCGACCGTCCAAAGACCGTTGACACGCTGCATCCCGCCGGTCTCATCTCGATCGAGGGTATAGGAATCTGTCCGCGAGCGGGATTCCGTCCCGATAAACCCGTCGGCGGAATGTTGGCGGTTGTAGGTTTCGGTACTTTCTATTTCGGTTTGGAAATCACGATCAAACGTCTTTTGAACGGCTCCACCGGTCGAGCCGATGTTGGTCGCCAAAATCGTTTCGCTGTAGGTGCCATTTTGCGAAGCCGTTCCGGTCAACGTCCCAAAAGTGTCAACTCGCGAAAACCCGGCCGAGTTATTGATCGTTTCGGAACGTGACAGGCCATAAGACACCGTGCCGTCGAAGTTAACTTGTCCGCCGGTGATGCCGATGGAACTTAGGTAATTGGTCGTGAAATAGTAATTATCCGCATGGACCGTACCATTGAGAACCAAATTTTCAGAAAAGCCGATGCCACCAGTCATTGACTTGGTGAAAGAGCCACTTGCACTTCCGGAAATCGATTCCATACCTGCTTGGAACGTAAAAGTCATCGTGTAGGAGAAATTTAGCGTCCCGTTAACGCTAACCGTTTTTTGGTAGTTCATGGAGGCGATGACGTTGAACGAGCCGTTGTTTTGTGTGAACGAATATGATCCGGAGTTCGCCGACGGACCTTGGCTCACATTGCCCATCAAGATGTAACGAGATTCATGCCCACTCTGAAATGAAAACTCGTCGACGGGCGTGACGCCAAAGGACTGATTGGCAGTTGCCAAAGCCAAACTGACCCCTGCGACATTAAAACCGGTCACAAAATAGTCGGTATTGCCGCCACCAGTGCCTCCCCCCATACCGCCACCCATACCGCCACCGCCAACGGAACCGCCTCCGGATGGACCGCCGGACGATCCGTTGAACTGACCCTGCAGTCCATTAACCGCAAACTTCAAGGCATCCCAGACGCGGGCCGAGTGGGCCTGGGCGGCATCGGTAATTCCAGTAAGTTCCGAAGTCGCCAAACGAGGTTGCCCAGCAATGCGAGTAAACGTAACTTCTTGATAGGTTCCGTAAATGTATTGATTGTTGTGTGGGTCAAGCGACCGAACTCGGGCGCGGACGGTGGATTCTGCGCCGATCTTCGTGTCGGCAAAATGCGTGAAGTTGCCGAAAAAATCTGTGACCGAGAATCCATCAGCAACACCGTCGCTATCGTAGTCAAATTCGACTTCAACGTATCGGCCAACGACTCCATTGGTGGTCACCGTTCCGGATATCAACGGTTCGACAACTTGAGTGGAACCGTTATTTCCGGTAAGCCCAAAATTGGTCATGATCGCGGTCAGTGATTTCTGATAATCAAACGCGACGGATGACCAATCACCAAGGACTTCCGATTCGGTCGTTGGGTCAAATGCAGAAGTACGCGCACGAACGGTGTGTGTCCCGAAACTCAGGCTTCGCGGCGCGAATTGAAAATGGCCATTGACGTCCGTCGTAACGATTTCATCTATAAAGCCATCTCCGTCGATATCAAACTGCACTTGGCGGTCGGCGACACCCCACTCGCTCGTTAATGTGCCGTGCAGTGCGACATCGTTGGTTGTCCCATTTGACTGAACCCCACCGACCAACGAAAAGCTAACAATCGTCGGCGTTTCGATTGAAGTAAGCTGCACACTGAGCGACTCGGCATCACTTTCAACATTCTTTTCAAGATCCGCGGCCTTCATGTAGATCGTATGGTGTCCAACACCTAAACTCGAGAAATCAACTTCGAAGTCGCCATTGGAATCGACGACCACCCAGTTCAAATATTCACCGTCTTGGTTCGTATCCCAATAGACTCGATATCGTTCGGCGTCACCGGAAACGTTCAATTGTCCAGCAATAAACGGTTGGGACGTGATCCGATCCGAGTTGCTGGAGCCGGTATCTTGTTTGAGAGCAATAGAAACAAACTCTGGGGCGGGATACGGAATCAGGTTGAATTCGACACCGACAGGATCCGAAGAGCGCGCGGGTGCTTGGTACGGAAATTCTCGAAGAGTGACGACCCAGAGATGCGAGCCCAGCGAAAGCCCAAAAGCCTCGAACCGGAACGTTCCATCTGGCCGAACCGTGGTTACGCCGTCGATTACTTCATCGCCATCGAAGTCGATTTGCACGAGAAGATCAAGGAAACTGCCGTCGTTGGCGACCACACCTTCAATCGCGGCCGACATCATCGAGTTGCCTGCGACATTATCTCCAGCTAATGTAACGCTGACGATACTTGCCGGTTGATCGACGATCGAAGTATCCAGCGTTGCCGAGAACACTTGCCATGAAGTATAGACCGAGTTATCGGTCACCGGATCAATGATCTCGAACCGAATTCGCCGAGTAAAGCTGCCTTCGGCGGTTAGATTTGGATCATAGATAAAATTCGTGGACGTGAGGGAAATGATATCGTCGGCAGTTCCATCGCCATTGGAATCGACATGGGCGCGAACGATTCCGGCCGGCAACGAAAACTCCGATGGCGAAAGTGCGATAAAGATACGTGGATCGTTGCTCACTCCGGGTGTTGGACCATGATCGTTGAGCAGAACTGGTGTCGTTGGCAACAGCGATACGGCCGCTACGTCGATCGGGAACTCCGCATCATTGGGATCGTTTGAGTTGATCAACAGCGAACCACTGACGAGTGATCCCGCGGTCGAAGCAAACGAAACTTGAAGCGTCAGCGCTTGACCAGCTTGTAGAGTTACGGGGGAGCTAAATCCAGAGATTTGAATGCCAGCCGGAACGTCGATCGTCGAGATCTCCAACGGTGCGACACCCGAATTTTTTAGCATTAAAGTTCGGGAAAGAGTTTGCCCAGCGACAACTGTACCAAAGGAAATCCGGTCGTTGGAACTATTCCATGGCCCGTCGTCAATGCGAACAGTCAAGCGTGGAACATCGACTTCTGCCAGCACATTGAGAATTTGCAGAGGCAGGCCTCCACCTGCCGGTAGGATTTGTAACAGGCCCGAATTCAGCGCCACAGTGCCACCGGTGAATGAGATGGAGAATGTGGCCGTTTGCCCCGCCGCCAAGGTGAGCGAACTGAGTGGAGTAGTAATTTCGAAACCCGCCGGCGCTACGAGGTCTCCCAGACTAAGCACACCTACACCCGTGTTTCGAACCGTGATTTCACGAGTGACGGTCTGTCCCGCGGTCACGACTCCCCAATCTAAACCCGTCGTTAAAACCTGGCCCGCATGTTCCAACACCATGGCAGGAGACGTGATCTGGGCCTTGATTTCCAGCGTCTGAACCGATTCCACCTGTTTGGAAACGGTCTTGATGCCGATCGCGCCACTGGCGTCACCAGGGAAAATCCCATCGAGGCGGATCGTGATTTCCTTACTTTGTCCGGGCAGCAAAACGCCAGGCACAAAATTTGGGGCGGAAAACCCAAATGGAAGACTAATGTCTTGCACTTCAATTGCGTGATCAAACACATTCGTTATTTTTAACGTTCGACTTGCATTGCTTCCACGGCTTACTTTGCCAAAATCAAACGTGGGTAATGCGTCGGATAAACTGGGACGAATCCGTGCGTACGAACCAGAAACTTGGTAGTCGCCCTCGGAAGTATTCCCGCCGAATTGGTTACTAACAATCGAGATATCGCTGTCGGAGAATCCTTGTTTGATGCCAAATACATCCCCGACCTCGCCGGAGAGATTGCGAGTCACGCGGGCACTGAGGTCCACAATTGCCAACAATCGATCGGTCGCGTGGATCTGGAATTGATGCCAATCCTCACCATCACTGTACTCCCAGTGATTCATTTCGCCATTGAAACGCACACAGACGATTTGGGCGGAGGTATTCGCAGCGAGGGGGTTTGCGTTAAAGCGAACCGCAAGATCGGTCGCACTGTACATGAAATAGCCGATGCCGACTGCATCGTCGGGCACAGCGATTCCGCTACGCAAATTGCCGAACATCAGCGTTTCGGCATAAGCCGACGCCGTGACCAACGAAACTTTTGCAATTCCTTGGACACTGACATGTCTGACCGGCGAATTACGCGCATTTTCAAAGCCCAGGTTTAGGGTATGCTCTTTCACCCCTGCCTGAACACCGCCAATCATTTTGATTGAATCGGGTAAGACAACGCTGGTTTGGGAGCTGAGATTCAATTGGGCAAGGACTCGGTCCGTATCACGAGTCTCCAACTCGATCCATATCGTTCCATCGTTTACAGACCATTTGTTGATCGTCGCATCAAATTTTGCAACAAAAAGGTTCGAAGCTTTGGCGGATGCGAAGCCGAATCTCGCTTGAGTGGCTTGTTCAGAATAAAGCAGGTACCCAACACCAGTCGCCGCTGAATTGATCGGCGCTCCATCCCCTATACTGCCTAGTGCGAGATGGGCGTAGGCTTCGTAACCGAGCTGTCGATCTTCGTCCACCCTGTTGAAACTGAATGAATGCCATTGGGATGCAACTGGGCCGCCACCATTGATATCAGACACCACGCGGAACGAGAGATTTTGTTGTCCGAACCTGTCTGTCAAATGATAACTCGAACTATCAAATTCATATTGATGTGATCCAGTGGCAACGGTCCCCAACGATTGAGCAAAGTCGCTCGTGCCATCGTTGTTGGCATCAACCTGCAGGGTTAGATTCGCACCGTTCGTCGTATTGTTGATTGTGGCAACGACTACCGGTGTTGTGGTGTATCCATCATTTGCAATTCCAGAATCCGTTAGGAGAGTGACTCCCGTGATGTCGGCCGAGAGCATTTCGCGTGCTTCAAGCACTTCAACCGACAGTTCGGTGTATGCCGTTTCGCATACTCGAACATCCATAAACAAGCTAGAAATTCGACTCCAGAATGGCCGCGTTGAACGTGCGTTCATGAGTTGCTCCCAAATCGTACGAAGAAAATTCTGCCATGGGAAAAGTTCGATCGGACGGATTGTATGGGATACGCAATGGGCTGTCAAATTTTTATTTGATGGAATTTTCGAGCGTTCGACGGCGGCAAAATGAGACGTTAAAAAAATAGGTTGGGCTCCGTTTTTCCTCTGCAAACGGCCGAAGGATTGCTTGATCCGTTAACCGCAGCGCGGTAGATTGGTGTGTCGATATTGCAATTATTCAACAATTCTAAACAACGGTTTTGACGACATGGTACCGAGCGGGTCCTCGATTTTTGTGAACGGATTATCTGCCAGCCTACCATCTGGTTTTGAGCGTCTGGCGTCAAACAACGGCTTCACAAATGGAACGTGCCAATTCGTTTTCCAATTCATTCCTGAAACATCCGAGAACATCCGGCAGAGTTTTTCGCCGAGAGCCATGGCGAATAAAGGGATGCAGTACATTGACGAGGAGTTGCTGGAATCTGCAGTGGGCAAGTGCCCAGCGATTAGATTTCAGCAGACACATGAGCAAGAAGTTTGGAACAAATGGGCGATCTTCGTTCCCTCCGAAAAGGGCACTCATTTCCTTGTTACGACCTTTCACCCGAAGCTTGCAATTACCGACCAGTTTTCCACAATTGCATCCGTTCTTGGTGGGATATCCTATTCCGCGAACCCAATTACCGCAAGTTTTCGCCTTTGCGAATTTCGCGAGGTACCTCCTTTCAAAGTAGCCTACTTCGATGGACCCCAGACAATCTTGACCGTTGATGGGGTTTTTCCGATACGGCAGCCATCGGACTTGGTCTTCAATCTCTCGGAGTTGTCGTTGTCACTGGTGCCAGCTCAGTTTGTTCCATTTATTGAAAAGCGATTGGATTCATTAAACGCCATTCGACCGAGCATTGAAATTCGTAAAATAAAGGGCGGAATTTTTGATGTGACTGCAGCCATTCAGGATCAGACGAAATTGCAATTGGCGGGACGTTATCTCTTCCTTCGGACTGGAGTTTTTTTGGCCGAAGTTATAGGCGGAAAGACCAAATTGGATGAATTTCGTGACGCTTGGGAGGGGACGATCCGGAGTATTCGGCTTTCGAAATAACTCCTTAGGGCGAAAGTTGACCGATGAGGATGGTGTAGCCATCCGGGTCTTGCACGCGTAGTTCGCCGTTGGGCATGTAGAAGGGATGCGCGAGGTTGTAGACCGCGAGGCGCTCGGGCATTGGACCTTCGAGGCCGCAGGGGCGTTGCCCGGGCGGGATTCCGCCGTCCTCCAGGCCATTGGCCAACAAATGCAAACGTAGACCTGCCACGTCACTTGAGTACATATAAAACAGAACGGCTTGCTGGCTCGGTACGATCGGGCCGCTGGCGATCGCCAAGAACAGTTGAGCTTGTCCCGAGACCAGACCTACGAAGTTCGTCACTCCATCCGGCCGACTGTAGCGACTCTCGCAGTCGAACCCAAGCAACGTGTAAAAACTTGCCGCCGCATCCACGTCCTCGACGTGCGCCATCGCAACCATTCGATTCACTCGCAGCGAGTCAGGACAATTTGGGTGAGGAACAGGTTGGTTATTCATGAGGCGAACATCTCAGCAAATGGGACAACAACGTCGCGATGGCGATTCATGACTTCTGTGACGAGTAACGAATTCGTGGCAGTGAAAAATGAACGGGACATCAACCGTTTTCCGCATCGCAGTCTCTGATCCTAAACCAAAACGCCTTTTTTGTCGCGGGTTCGTAGGTTTGTTCGCCAAGTCGAGGTACGCAATGACTCGTATCGCGCGTAGGCGAAGTACCGTTCAACGAAGGAGCTGTTACACTTCCAACACGCTCAGCGACGCAACGCTGGGCAACCTACACAAACCTTTGGGCAAAGTGTGGCCCGGCCCAGCATTGCTCTGCGTCGCGGATAAACGAAATACCGTTCAACGAAGGAGTTATTTCACTTCCGAATCGCTCAGCGACGCAACGCTGGGCGACTTGCATTAACACTTGGGCAAAGTGGGTCTCTGCCCAGCATTGCTCTGCGTCGCGGTTAAACGCAATACCGTTCAACGAAGGAGTTATTTCACTTCCGAATCGCTCAGCGACGCAATGTGGGACGATAGGCCTGAACCGTTCGGCAAAATAGGTCACTGCCCAACATTGCTCTGCGTCGCGGGTAAACGCAATATGTTTAGCGTGATTCAACTTCCAGGCGGTTTGCGGTAAAATCGCTGGGTTGGGGCCTTCGCGTTTTTCTTGGAGTCGTTTGGTGATTGGGAATTCATTGACTGGTGGAGCTTCATTGGGATTTTTTGGGCGGCTCAAGAACTCGTTGTTTGGTGTCTTGGTTGGGTTGCTGTTTGTGCCGGGCGCGGTGGCGCTGTTAGGTTGGAACGAATATCGAACCGTCCAGCGGAGTCGCGGTTTGGCCGAAGCGGCGGGACTGATCCAAACAATCCCCGACATCCATCAGCCCGCTCCGCAATTGAACAACTCCTTGGTCCATCTCAGCGGCATGGCGCGCGCGGACGGCGAGCTGCGCGACGTTGACTTTCAGGTTGTCAGCAAAGGCTTGCGATTGCAACGCCAAGTTGAATTGTTTCAATGGCATGAAGAAACGGAATCTGCCAAACAAAGCAACTCGTCGCGCGGCGAAAAGCGCGAGGTGCGCTACGAACAGAAATGGTCTCGCAAGCCAATCGATAGTTCGAAGTTCAAACAACCCGAGCAACATCGGAATCCCGCGCCTCGATATCGCGAGCAAACTTACGACGCTCCGAAGATCCAAGTTGGTGTGTTCGACTTGAGTGACTCGCTTAAATCGGCGATCTCGAATTGGACCGATATTGCCCTCGATGTCGATTCGATCATGTTGGCGCTACCGGAAGAACAATGGGAACACTTTAGCGGCGACGCCAATCAGTTGTACTTCAGCACCACGGGCGGTTCGCCTGATTCGCCAAAGGTCGGTGATCTCCGCATCAAATTCACGGAATGTTTGCCGACCGATGTGAGCGTCGCTGCGAAACTCCAGGGCGGTCGGTTGGAAGACTTCCGGACCAGCAACGGGCAGTCGATTGAACGATTGTTCATGGGCCAATTGTCGGCCGCCGATATCATGGATCGATTGGTCACGGAAAACACGATCGTCGCGTGGGGGATTCGCTTCGGCGGGACCATTTTGTGTGTCATCGGTTTTACATTGATATTGGGTCCCATCAGTGCGATGACGAGCTTCATTCCGATTCTAGGGCGACTGACGAGCGGTCTGGTTTTTCTTGCTGCGGTGCTGATGTCCGTGGTCCTCTGTTCAATGACCATCGCGATTGCTTGGATTGCCGTGCGCCCTGTGCTCGGTGTGAGTTTGTTGGTCGTGTCTGGGATCGGAGTGTTTTTGTTGTTCCGCTTGCGGGCCGCAAACACACCAAGCAGCCTGCCGCAGGCAATGGGCCAGTGAGACCCTTTTCGCGATTTAGCGGACTAGGTGATGGGCTCGATTAGCCCTTGCGGGTTTATTCCGCTCCCGACCCCCTCATCCCCGGCCCTTCTCCCCCAAGAAAGGGGAGAAGGGAGACCATGAGGCGCGGGTTTGATAGGCTGCGAGAACGCGTGTTACCGAAACCCCGGCGCGTCTGCCCAAGAAAGGGGAGAAGGGAGACCATGAGGCGCGGGTTTGATAGGCTTCGAGAACGTGAGTGGCCTCCACTCCCGAATGTCTCGGTCGGTCGCTGGAGAGACCCTTTTCGCGATTTAGCAGACCATGAGCGCGGGTTCGATACGCATCGAGCAGATGATCTCCGAACGGTCGTTCGAAAACGGATCCGCGAAGCCTCGACTTAGCGGTATTGCGTCTGAGCCCAATTGGATCGCCGTTGGAAGATTGCGGGAATCGCGGTATAACTACGCGTGACAGCGGCGGAAGTGTCGCGTGAAATTACCCATTTTACTACAACCAAACATGACGAAAACGATAGCAGAATCTGGCCAGCCCTCTACCGAAACTCGCGTTGAGATGGATTCGATGGGCGAAGTTCGTGTCCCGAAAAATGCCTATTATGGGGCTCAAACCGTGCGCGCGGTCGAAAACTTTCCGATCTCGGGCTGGCGATTGCCACCGGCTTTGATTCACGCGATGGGGTGGGTCAAATACTCGTGCGGCGTGGCGAATCGCGATTTGGGTTGGCTGGGGAAAGCCACCAAAAATCCGTTGGATGCGACGCGAATCCAGGCCCTCTTGGATGCGGCCCGCGAAGTGGCGGATGGCAAGTTCGATGATCAATTTCCGATCGACGTTTTCCAAACGGGTTCGGGGACTTCGAGCAACATGAATTGCAACGAGGTGATTGCAAATCGGGCCATCGAGTTGATTGGCGGGGACCGGTTTAGCGAGAAAAAGCAGATCCACCCCAACGACCACGTCAACATGTGCCAGAGCACCAACGACACATTTCCAACGGCGATTCACGTCGCGGTGGGGTGTGAAATCAAGGGGCGTTTGTTGCCGGCCCTGCAGAGATTCCACAGTGTGTTGGCGGAAAAGGCTCGGCAGTGGGAGAAGATTATCAAGATTGGCCGAACGCATCTGATGGATGCCACCCCGCTCACGTTGGGCCAAGAGTTTGGCGGGTTCGCGCGGCAAATCGAATTGTCGATTGGACGAGCCGAACGGGGCCTGCAGGCGGTGCTGGAGCTGCCTGTCGGCGGAACCGCCGTTGGTTCCGGCATCAACAGCCATCCGGAATTTGGCCGTCGCGTCGCTGCGGAACTCGCGCGGCAAACGGGAATTGCGTTTGTGGAAGCGGCCGATCACTTCGAAGCAAATGCCAATCGGGACGGTTTGGTCGAATGTCATGGGCAACTAAAGGCCGTCGCAACGACCCTGTTTAATGTCGCGAACAATATTCGGTGGTTGGGAAGCGGACCCCGTTGCGGCTTCTTTGAAGTTATCTTGCCGAGCCGTCAGCCGGGGAGTTCGATCATGCCCAGCAAGGTCAACCCGGTTTTGTGCGAAAGCATGATGCAGTTGACAGCGCGCGTGATTGGCAACGACTCGGTGATTTCGCTTTCGGGTGCGTCCGGCGGTCAGTTCCAACTGAATATCATGATGCCTGTGATGGGACAGACGACGCTCGAGAGTATCCATCTCCTGAGTAATGGTATCGACGCGTTCATCGAGTTCTGCGCGGATGGCTTGGAGGCAAATGTCGCTCAATGTGAGGCAGCGGTGGAGCAGAGCCTGTCGATGGTCACCAGTTTGAATCCGTTGATTGGTTACGACTTGGCTTCGAAACTGGCGAAAGAAGCGTTCGCGTCGGGCAAGACGATTCGCCAATTGTGTGAAGAGAAGCAGGTGTTGCCACACGACGTGTTGGAACGAGCACTTGATCCATTTTCCATGACGGTCCCGCAACCGGAGTTACCGTCTTAGACCGTAGGCTTTTTTAATCTGTGAACGCAAGGACGAACCGATGACAACCAAGGATGGGATGATGGGATGGCGGACGGCACTAGCGACCGCGTTTGTGGGCGGGACATTGGGGCTTTCGGCTGTCGGCACTTGCTCGGGTCAGGCGGTTGAACAAGCAGTCGACAAAACCACGTCCGCAAATGCATCCGATAACGCACCGGAAAATGCGACCGCTGCGGATGCTGCCGTTGCGAGTGATGAGCGGCAAGTGTTGGATCCGGAGCGTCAAAAGGAACGTTGTGAATCTTTCTTGCAGCAGAATCAAGCCGCCACGTCCGCCAAAGAATGGACGGCGGTGGTCGAGGCGATCGAACGCGATCTCGCGACCTACCAGTATCTGACGAACTACGAGGCGTACCTCAAGACATTGGCTGCCTTTGCGCTGAACCGCCGTGGGGAATCGCGGATGGAGATTGGCTTCGAATTCGCCTTGGTGGGCAATCAGGGTCCCATGGATCAAGCTTTTGATCAAGCGTTAAGTGACTTTGATCGAGCGGTTGCATTCAATGCGGCGCAATGGAAGGCGCACGCGAATCGCGGCATTGTGCTGGGCAAGCGGCGACAATGGGACGCAGCGTCTGAAGCGTTTCAGAAATCGATTGGGGCAAGACCGGGGCAAACCCACGCGTACTTCAATCTCGCCGAAATCGAGTATCAGCAAGGTCGTTACTCCGAGGCGATCGAGAACTATGGGAAAGTATTGGCGACGTCTCCCAATGACGTGCAAGCGCTTAATGGTCAAGCGTTGTGTCTGATCGCCGATGGACGTGGTGCCGAGGCGATTCCGATCCTGGAGGAACTGGTTAAGCAACGAGGAAACGAAGCTTGGTTGTTGGCCAATTTAGGCGATGCGTATCAATCGCAGGGCGAATGGGAGAAGGCCGACGGGACGTACTTGCGGGGTCTGGAACTTGAACAACACTCGGGACTGTATCGTCGCTTGGCTTGGTTGTATGCCACATGTCCAGATCCTCAATGGAACCGTCCGGAAGCGGCGATTGCGGTGGCCAAACGTTCGATATCGGCTACCAAGCAAGTGACGGCCGCGCAATGGGATACCTTGGCCGCGGCGCAAGCGGCGGCTGGTTCGTTCGATGACGCAGTCGATAGTTTATCGCAAGCGCTGGCGTTGAATCCTGCGGACGAGGCCATGAAGAATCGTCAAGAACTGTATCAACAGAAGCGCGCGTTCACGCAGACATTACGCGTGGCCAGTGAACGAAAACTGGAACGCTAATCCTGGTGTGATGCGCATCGTATCCCGCGGTTGAGGTCCGATATTCCGCCGGAGGTTAACCGGTTAGCAGAGCCTGGTCGAGCGGGTATCCGATCGAGCTGGCGCCGCTAAGGAATTGTCTGGAAATAACTTCCCGATTTGGGCGAGTCCGACCTTGGTTAATCCGAGAACCCCTATCGTCGAATCTGCCAAGACTTCAAATGTCCTGAGCTGCCGAATGGCCTGAGCCGCAAAGCGGCAAAATGCGAGCGTTTGGTAATTCCCGCGGATGGCAAAGCCGAACTGCGGATGCACAGTCCGAGGACACTTCCTTGGCCGACAGCAATTTGTCGGACTGCGATGGTCTAACTTCCGCGCTTATACGTTGACGGTCTTCAATTCGAAACCGAGGGCAGCGAATGTACTCATCCGCAGATCGGCATTGCCATCCTTGGGAAGTCCGCCAGCCGGGCAAATGATCGTTTTTGGTTCACACGCGGCTCAGAAATGAGTACTGAAAAATGGAAAATGCAAAATGCAAAATGCTGACAGCCATCGTTTGCTCGCGGAATGCCTGAAACTAGACGTTTGGTACCTTTTGAATTTTTCATTCTTCAATAATCATTAAACATTCACACGCCA
>JBGSJV010000078.1:0-2093 GCA_041741535.1 Pirellulaceae bacterium | reverse complement strand
GTGCTTTCGTCGATGCTGGTTGTTGGTTGGGCACGATTGGTGTCGACCAACTAGCAGCGCGGATGGTGGCAATGGGCCTTGGTTGGTTGGCTTCGCGGGTTTGGATTCGTCCGGTTCACTTCGGTTTCTTTCAAGGATGGTTGATTAGGCGACTATTCGAGGTGCGGATGCGTTTCACTCTGGAGAGCCTGCGGTGTGCAGGTTGCATCTCCTCAGTTATCCATGCACGGTTCAAGCATCTGTGAGTCGATGATCTGGCCGCTTTTGGCGGTGGCTCGTATCTTGCCAGGCCCGAATGATACATTTCATCTTGTTGATGCGGCCATCGAGCGTTTTTCGATACTTGACCCGCGAGCGAAACTCGCGGCGCTCCTCCGATGGCATGTGAGCGGCTTTCAGTTCGTTCATGGTAGCCATCCGAGCCAGCTTGAGTGCATCGTCTTTGTCGGTCTTGCGTTTGAAGTTCGACCCCGTGTAGCCAATAGACAACACGTCAGACGTCTTCGTTTGTCGAACGGACGAGTGTCTGGAGGCGGTGGCTCTTGGCCAGATCGTTGATCCAGCCCGAAGGTCCGCAGGCTTCCATGACGACGAGGTCGATTTTGTGCTGCGTGAAGACCGCATCCAAGTACCTCCGCTCGGTAGTTGCATTCAGGAATGTGTGTTTCCGAGTGTTCGTGTCAAAAAAGCAGCACATGGTATTGAACTTGCCGAGATCAAGAGCGAGAATTTTCACTTGATATTCCTTGGGAATGGGGTTGGAATTTTGTGACTCACTGAGTTTCGACCCAGAGATGATCACGGGCCCGAGTCGCCAGATTGTATTCGAATGACTCCCACCCCATTCCCAGGACTTACATGGATTCTTTATCCGTTTAAAAGGTCTTGGGCCCACCATCCATGAAGACATATGTTGAAACGGCATCGAAGGACCAGTGCTTGAACCGAATTGCATCCGACGCTGGTTACCTCAACTTGCTAAGAGAATGTGCCCGTAAAATGAATGCCGGTGACTATTTGTCTTGTGGAAATGATTGGGCAAACGTAATTGTCCAGAAGTGGAATGACGAGTACGACGTTTTCGACGCGCACTGTTTTCTAGAGGTTTGGTCAAAAATCCAACTGCATGAGATTGCTTGTATTCCCATCGGTCCGGTACCTCAGCCAAAGAGCGACAAGGATATTGAATTCAATAATGGCGTGGTATCCTCTTTGGCCTTCCCGTTTACCGGGGAGTTCGTTGGAGGAACCGGCGAAGACGATGGCTGTATTTCATGGAGCGAGCCGTTAAATGCTGGTCCCAAATTTCGTGTTCCCATTTTACCCGGGGTTTTGCCACTCGAAGTGGGTTACACAACTGGTTGGACTACGATTCGACATTTGTTCTATGAGAAAGGCGTGGCCAGGTGGCCATATCAAAGCGAACGCATATACTTGCTGGTTCGCGTCATTGAACCGGAAATTTCACTGACACCGAACCTTCGCAAGATCTTCGGTATCGCTGAATGACGGATAACAAAAAAATCCACCCGAGTTGCCGATCGGGTGTTTCCTGAAATCAAAGTCTCTTGGCGGTAACCGGGAGAATTTAGGCGTTCGTCGGGACCGAGGCACTTCAACGCGGATGCTGTATGCAATATCATGGTGGTGTGCCGTCGTTGTCAGGGAAAATGACCCCAAATTTCCAACGATTAATACACGGGTCGTACAATCCTCATCGGGAAAGGAACTAGTAATGTCGCGATTGTGGAAATTTCTATCATGGCGGATCGGGACCGACGCGTTCGACGTCCGACTTCAACAGTGGCTTTGTTTTGCGGCCGCCCCGGCGGCCTTGATCTTGGGCGGTCTCGCGCTATCCAAGTTCACAACCAGTGCGGGTGAGGCAGTTACAGGGTTTCTTTCGGCATCGGCCGTCGCAGTGTCATTCGTAATCCTTGGTGTGGTCGCGCCTCTCACGCAGCGTAAACCCGCCGAACCAATAAGGCTTTGACTTCGCGGAGCGACGGTAGGAGCGGAGCCGAAGGTCAAGGCCTTTGTTCAAGAAGCCCGAGGGCAATTGCCTCAGATCACGATCTCTAACCATTTTGACT
>JBGSJV010000077.1:0-29868 GCA_041741535.1 Pirellulaceae bacterium | reverse complement strand
TGTTCGAGCGATTGGGGATCGACGCTTCAGCTTGGTGCGAGTTGACCAAGAACTTCGGTCGGTTGTTTAGTTCGGTGGCCGGGAAGCCGACGGTCATCGACGGAACTCGCAGTCGCACGCGCGGGCAACGCTACAACATCCCCGCCAAGACACGCCAGTTGTTGCCCAGCTAAGTACTCAGCCAAGCGACATCGGTCTATTCAATCTTAAAACCATTTTACGGCACGCCGCCCGCTCTCACCTTTCGGCGGCGTTTGCTTGTTGCCTTTGTGCGCCCAACCGACTGGCCAAAACTCTAGTTACCAGTCGCCCGACCATCTATTGCGGGCGCAACACCGCTCCAAATGGGTCTCTAGCCCAAAGTTCTCCCAGCCTCGTCGCCGATCAATAACCTATCGCAACTAAATCAAGCAAATCCAAACTCTGGAACTAGCCAAAAAGTTGTGTGTCCCCAGCTGTTCTCCCAGCTGTTCTCCGTTGGGTATCGCGTTCGACGTTGTTCCAAGTAATCAACGGCTTGAGCTGCCGACTCGGCCGTCCAGCGCAAAGCGACTTCCCAGATGCGAGATTTTGGAAGACTCGTGAGGCTTTGGCCGACTCGATTCAATTCTTCTTCCGACCCCAGCGGAATAAACTCCAGCCCAGCCTCACCGACTCGTTCCTTGAACAATGGATTGGCCATCACGCCGACATGATGCCCCAGTCGCTACAACTGTTTACCCACCGCCAAGAATGGATAAACATCACCTCCGGAACCGTTTGGATTCAAAAGCACTTGAGTTCTCAATTCAAGTTCCTCTTCATCGGATCGATTCCTGAATGACGTGGCTTCCGAATCGGTGTCGTTGTTTGAGATAGCCCAGCATCGTACCACATCCGTTGGCTAGTCGCATCGACTCATGCTCGTTCAAGATCGTTTGATGAGAGGCAGCGGTGCGTACCAACGTGCAGCGTCAATCAAAAACGGACCACACATTTTTACCGGGTTAGGCAATTAGTTCCTGATGTACCAATACTTGTCGATCATCACGAAAGTGAGCGACTTCTTGCCACCTATTTCTTTTTTCAATGTGTACGTAGCTTCCGTTTCGTTCTTGCCAAACACCGGATTTTCGTCTTTGATCTCGGTCAATATTTCAAGAAGACGCGGAGCCTTTCGTTGGCCGAAGGTCTTGGCAAACTCCGCCAACGAAGTCTCTTCGGTTATCTTTTTAAGATCTGCCGGCGGCACAAAACCTTTTAGAAACGACTCGAACTCCTTTGCTTCCAGTAATCGTATTCCCTCTGGAATCGCCGATTCTAGTTGTTCGCGACGTTCGGAATGATCGTCATCGGAAAGGACGGGGCTGACAAACAAAAAAGCGAAAAGGCAAAAACAGAAAAACCGAACGATGGCCATTGCTGGACCCCAAAAAAAGCCAAACAAACCAGCGAACGCATTGGATCAGCGACCTACCTAACTCGGTGCCGAACAAATGGGCGAAGAATTTATTATCAGCGGGTACAACGCAACACGCAACACCCGTCTTGGGTAATCGCGATGGTTCTTGTTTAGTTCTAGTTTAAAGGGAAGCGTTGCGGGGCGGGCAATGGTCGGATGCCAATCAGAACCAGCCTAACGGCCGCTCGATGCCTAATCATCCCAAAAAAGGCGTACTCACGGTTCTTGCTGGAACTGGCATAACTTATCGATCAACTCGTGGTGAGCACTCCCATGTTTTTTCGCCCAACACAGTTTCTTTCAGGTTCTTTTTAAGGCGATTCATTAGCCGATCCATTTTTGCCCGGCTATCCAGTCGGCAAAAAAATTCTTCTTTCTGGTCAACTGCAATGCTGAATCCGACAAAAAAGGGCATGTCGTACAGTTTAATCCATACTTCATCTCCAATCGATCGAACATCAATTCCAATATAATTTCCAACCTTATGGTTCTTGGTGACTTTCTCGACTAATACCCCATCTTGCAACATAGATTCAAGACAGAAAAGTGTTGTGGAACTGCGACATATTTCGACTGACAAATCCCCCGAAAACGATTGCTCCGTATGTGGGTCAAATCCACTGATTTCTCCTCCCACGCAATTTTCGAAACAGCCACGAATGCGGACGAAATCGGCCTCCGGCATCTTCGATTCGTTCTTCGTGTCGCTGCACCCGCCGAAAGTTGCAATCAATAGTAAAGCTATGATGGATCGAGGGATCATTCGTCGACAGCCTTTTCGATTATCGAAGGACCAGCACTGGAACCTGTAATTGGGGTCACACACACCAATTATTACATGCGTATTTCTCGGCCCAGCATGAGTAGTCGGCACATCCACATATGTTTTCCCCGTGAACTGCGTCGCGTGCTTCATTTTCTAAGTCGGCCCCCATTCGCACCGACATCCGAATAAAACATTGACGTGAACCATAATTATCGCCCCATCTTTTGGTTAGCGAACCGCTGGCCAATCAAACCCAGCCGAGCGGAAGCTTCATGCTTAGTTATCCAAATCAGGCTTACTCATGGTTCTTTCTTCAAGAATTCGCAACAAACCCGTCCGCCTTTCCAAAGAGCCCTAAAGCTCTACCGTCACAATCCGGCGGAAAACCCGGGAGGTAAGCAACCACGATTCCGCCCGTAACGAGTACAGCGGGAACGATCGCGACTAATGGGCTACACCTTACCGCGGCTCGCCATACGAGATCGGCAGCACATCGAGTGCCCCATCGGGACTCGGAAAACACACGGCTGCGTCTTCACCCGTATTGTATAACGATATAAGAATCTGGCACATCCTGAAGTTGTCTGGATGCGTTTTAAAGGTAACAACCGCATCTGGATACTCTTTTGCCAATGTCTGATAGATTTCGTTCGACCATTTTGCCAAATCACGATGCTGCCCGGGTGAATCCAGCAATTTCTTAGTAACAATGCCAGCAGCGCGAGCCGATTCCAGACTATCGAGAAACGTAAAAAATCGATAGCAACGCTTTAAGACATCGGTGTTTGTAGATTTCACACGTAACTGCCGAAGCCACGCCGGTATTGGGACCTGCAGGTCTTGCATTGGAATTATGTTTGATTTTTCGACAAGCTCGCTGTGATAAATCATCGCATCGGTTGGCGACAAAGACTGACCGTGAAGCAAAAACGCGATTAGGAATTTCTTCTCGTCTTCGGTGTTGGGCTCTTTCAAATCAACAACTGACTTAATTTGTGCTGCCCAAAAGCAGGGCATATCGAATTCAATCAACTTACATTGTTCGTGGAAGACATCCATCGCATCAGTTGGAACCTCGGGAAGAAGAAGGAGGAGGCTCTGAAAGGTTGTGCGATATGCAAGCAGCTTGTTCCAATTCTCTTCGCCATTAGCATTTTTTTGTAGCTCAAGAAATTTAGAAATAGCACCTAGGGCATCCGCCGTTTCGGCATCATTCCCTTCGTGGACCGAAACGCAAAACATGAATAGCAAGTTTTCGTAGATTTCCCACGTTTCATTCGAGAAGAATTGCGGCGGAAGCGTACCGTCCTTGTTCTGGACGTCGGCAACCATTGCGTTTAGCGACTTGCACTCGTCCAAGAAATGGATTTCGCGAAGCTTACGCAAGTAATCAAAATGTTGCTGCCCAACGACATAGGTTCCACGAAACTTTGGTGGCTTGCCTATGCGCGAAAGTTCATTCTCAATCAAATTTGATTTAGTCACTAGATTATCGCGATGCGAATCAGAACTCACCGTTGTTGATCGGAATGAATCGCAACCGATAAATACCGAAAGTATGACGACAATAGCGACTGTTGATGGGGTTCTTTGATGTCGAGATAAGGCTAACACGATGACGCCCTCGCTGCGTTGGCTGCCTTGGTCGGAACTCGGGCTTATTCTAATCGAGCACCCACGCTCGCAGCAAGCGAAATCAGCTACAGCAGACTGGGATTTTTTCAGGCATGGTTCAGGTGTACAAAGGTCGGGCGATGAGATAGTAGAGCGAGCGCCCCGATCGCTCCGCCTGCATCCTAAAACGCTTTTGCTCACTTTGCTTTTTTTTGTCTAAGCTTCAGACTCGTCTTCACATCCGGCACGATCGGGGCGCTCGTGCTACTAACCCGATCGGCC
Source organism: Pirellulaceae bacterium (assembly GCA_041741535.1). Classification (GTDB taxonomy): domain Bacteria; phylum Planctomycetota; class Planctomycetia; order Pirellulales; family Pirellulaceae; genus M30B19. The sequence goes on along the minus strand of JBGSJV010000077.1, from coordinate 25,765 downwards.
TACTTGCGCGTGTGTCTGAAGCAAAGTCGGTTCTACGGCCTTTAAAACCTTGGGGCGGGCTGCTTGTAGCTGGCCAGTCATCGCCCCATTGGCGTAAAGCCCAATGGTGGCGGGTAGCGGGGCGCTCGTGCTACTATGTTTCCGGCACGATCGGGGCGCTCGTGCTACTAACCCGATCGGCCTACTGGCGCGTGTGTCTGAAGCAAAGTCGGTTCTACGGCCTCTACAACCTTGGAGCCTCTCCTGTAGCTGACCAGTCATCGCCCCGTTGGCGTAAAGCCAATGGTGGCGGTCTTGTACCTGAGATCAAATCCATTTGTAGATGGCCAGTCATCGCCCCATTGGCATGAAGCCAATGGTGGCGGTCTTGTACCTGAGATCAAATCCATTTGTAGCTGACCAGTCATCGCCCCATTGGCGTAAAGCCGGCGTAAAGCCAATGGTGGCGGGTAGCGGGGCGCTCGTGCTACTATGCGGTCGGCACGATCGGGGCGCTCGTGATACTTTGCGTTCGGCAGGATCGAGGTGTTTGTGCTGAATCGCTGGTCGCGTTGCTGGAGAACTTTACCGGTTACGTAAAATAGTTTGATTGTGCGCGAATTGGGTATTTTGGCGTTTATGGCGCGACTGACAACGATGCTGAAATCAAGGGTTTTCCGGTTCGATATTGACCTGTGGAGGATCGCACACATGTCAAAAAAATCGCCAGCATCACAAATCGCCCACCTTGCCTTACGTTCTTGGACCGGGTGTTTGACCAGTTCCCTTGTTTTCGTAGGCTCGATGAGTGTGTTGGCTCAAGAACCCAATCTGCCCAAGGCGCTTCCTGTTCCGAAAAATTTGGACAGGCCCACTGCGTTTGATTCTCTGGCGTTGGACCGACATTCGTGTCTGGAACTCGAAAGCGACGCGTTGCCTTTGTTTCCGGTCGAAACAAAGATTGGACGTCCAAAATCGACTGGCTATTTGCCAGCGACGTTAAGAAACGACGGCCAGCGTCTTTTGCCGACCGGAATTCCAGCCAACGTCACTAGACAGGAGTCTGATGACGTCCTTGTGTTGGCTGTTGAAGCCCCAGTTACGTCTCAAGAGCCGAGCTCGTCCCCGACGTCCGAGCCATCGGAGTTGCCAATCCAAGGGACGCAGGGTTGGTCACTTCGTTCCGTCCAAGAACTCGAACTGGCGATGTACTCCGATCGGAAGCGACCGGATGATTCGGCTGGCGCGACCTTGAGTGCGGCCGAAAACGGAACCCAACCCGCGATTGCCAGTGTGGGTACGGTCGCCACCTGGATTGCGCCGAACTTGACTTATCAGCCACTGCTATTTGAAGACGCGAGGTTGGAACGTTACGGATACGCCAGCCCGTATTTTGGGATCCAACCCGTCCGGTCCGGGTTGCATTTTGCGAGTTCTTCGATCGTGTTTCCATGGCGTGCATGGTTTCATCGCAATGAGTGCGAATCGCCGCTGGCTTTCGAACGGCCCGGTTCTTGCGCCCCGATGACACGTGAAGTGTTTGTTCCGGCCCTATCGCGCGGTCGGTAGATGCCGTAATGGGCAATAAATGCGCGTTGGGACCCATATGCTTCAGCGCCCGGCCATTCCCTGGAGCTTGGCAACCCTTGTTGCTGCAGAATTGGGTATCTCGCTTGCCGAAATTCTAACGCAAACCGTCGATTCATCTCCGCGGACCTGGGGAATCGCGGAGCCAAACTCAAATCGGTTGATCCGTAGGGTGGGCTCGGCGTCCCATGATGGACTGGTGTCAGCGATCCCATTATAGTTGGGATGTTCTGAGGTCCGGGAGGTGGCGTACGGCAGCGAGTATTTGGTGATGAACGAAACGAAGCGGGCGGCGTTGCTCTTGAATATGGTCTCGGGCGTGGGCCCGAGGATCTTCTGTCGCTTGATCGAAACCTATGGAACGGCCGAACGAGTCTTCGGATCAACAGCGACGGACTTGCAGTCGGTTCCCGGAGTCGGAACCAGTTTAGCCAAAGCAATTCTGTCCGCTCCGCAACAAATCGAAGTGGAGCAAGAACTGGAAGACTGCGCGCGGAACGAGATTCGACTCCTGATGTTTGGGGACGAAGATTATCCGGTCGAGTTGGCTCAGATCCATGACCCGCCCATGGTGTTGTACTGCAAAGGATCGCTGCTGCCACAGGATCGCTTGGCGATTGCGATGGTCGGTTCGCGTCATGTCACGGATTATGGCGTCAAAGTTGCCAAACAGTTTGGTCGAGGCTTGGCACAAGCAGGCTTTTGTGTGGTTTCCGGCTTGGCTCGGGGAGCAGATGCCGAGAGCCATCGCGCGGCATTGTCCGCGGGCGGACGAACCGTCGCGGTGCTGGGAAGTGGCTTGTTGAACATGTACCCACCCGAGCACGCCGAGTTGGCTCGGGAAATTGCCAATCATGGCGCTGTCTTGTCCGAAGTGCCGTTGCATCGTCCTCCCCATGCGGGTGCCTTTCCGCAACGCAACCGTATTGTCTCTGGGCTGAGTCTTGGCGTGTTGGTGATCGAAGCGAGTAGCCGCAGTGGCGCTTTGATCACGGCCCGTCATGCCATGGAGCAAAACCGTGAGGTGTTTGCGATTCCCGGCCGAATCGACAATCGCGGCTCTCACGGATGTCACGATTTGATTCGTGATGGAGCAACGTTGGTCCAGGACGTTGAAGATATCTTGGACGCTCTGGGGCCGCTCACGGCGCCATTGCTGATGACTCAAGCAAATTTGTCGCCGACGGACTTTACTCCTGGGGATCCGGACAGCGGCGTTGATGCGGCTTGTACCGACACCCAACCCGCGGAAGGACGATTGGCGTTGAATTCAGGCAGTTCAATCGTAGAGATTCGACAGCCTGCGGAACTGTTGTTAAACGAACAGGAAACCATGGTCCTACAGGCGATCGGCGTCGAGCCGACGTATATTGATCAGATTGTGGTCGCGACGATGCTGCCCATCAACCGAGTCCTCGCCACCGTTTCGGTCCTACAAGCTCGGCGACTGATCCGTCGCATCGGTGGTACTCAAGTAGCGCGAGTTTAACTCGGCCAGCAAACTGGACCGTTGTGTAAACTGGACCAAAGTACTCCAAACCCCGGTTGTTAATCCTTCAACCATGTCTGCGGTTTTCCCTTTCTGGTTTTGGTCGCACCCCCCGCCGCGTTTTCCGTATGTCGCAATCATCAGACAATTTGGTTCAACTGGAAGTTTTCTACGACGGCCTGTGTGGGCTCTGTCGCCGGGAGATGGATTGGTTGAAGCGCAAGGACCGTGAGGGGAAGGTTCGGTTCACGGATATTGCGGCACCGGGATTTGATGCCGCCGCGTATGGCAAGACTTGGGACGAGTTTATGGCTCAAATGTACGGTCGCTTGCCTGACGGAACTTGGCTGGTTGGACTGGATACATTTGATGCTCTGTACCGCGTTCTGCATTTGGGTTGGATGGTTCGCTGGACGCGTTGGTCATGGTTTCGCCCCAGTGCGGACCTAATGTACCGGTGGTTTGCCAAACACCGTAAAAAAATAACGGGGCGGCCGATGTCGCGGGTCGAAGACAGAGAGACGGCGAATCGACCGGCGGCGACGATGCATGGTTCCTGCCGAGTGCATGGGGATTGCGACGCTCCCTTGAAGCAAACGGAACGACATGCCTAAGCCAAGCCTAGCAATTATCGGGAGTGGAATTTCGGGACTGGCAGCGGGCTACTTTCTGCATCGACACTTCGACCTCATGCTGTTTGAGGCGGATGATCGCATCGGCGGCCATACGAACACTCGCTACGTGGACGTGGCCCATTCGACGTTGGTTGGTCGGCGTGAACCGGTTTTGGCACATCGTTTAACGGATGGTTCGGTCTTGCCGATCGACACGGGCTTTATCGTGTTCAACGACCGGACCTATCCGAACATGATTCGGCTGTTTGGCGCGTTAGGCGTTGGTTCGCACGCGACCGAAATGTCGTTCAGCGTGCGGTGCGATCGGTCGGGGATAGAGTATAGCGGCAGTACACTCAATAGTTATTTCGCTCAGCGACGGAATTTGCTTCGCCCCAGTTTTTATCAGTTTTTGTTCGACTTCCATCGCTTTGGCAAGCAAGCCGTGGCATATTTGGAAACGGAGGATGAAGTGCAAACGGTGGGCGAGTTTTTCGCTCAGCACCGCTACAGTGACGCATTTTATCGCCGCTACTTCTTGCCCATGGGATCGGCCATTTGGTCGTGTCCCCAAGGTGTCTTTGAGACATTTCCGATTCGCTTTATTTGCCAATTCTACCATCATCATGGTTTGTTGACGATTCGAAACCGCCCGCAATGGCGAGTCGTCACCGGTGGTTCGATCCAGTACATTGGTCCGCTCGTGAGTGGCTTTGAGCATCGGATCCACACTCGATCGCCGGTCGTCTCGGTGCGACGAAATGAAATTGCGCGGGCTGGGGATGGAAACCGATGGCACGTTCAAGTACAGGCAACTGAGCCGAATGGATCCGTTGCGAATGCCATACACACCTTTGATCATGTAATCTTGGCGTGCCATTCGGATCAGGCTTTGCGTCTCTTGCAACCTACGAGCGGCTCGGCATTGGAATCGACGTTGCAGGCCTTCCCGTATCAAGGCAACTTGGCGACTTTGCACACCGATATTTCGGCGCTACCACGGAACCGACGGGCCTGGGCGGCATGGAATTATCATTTGCCAAATCCGGGTCAAAGTCGTGTGTCAAAAACGGATTCATCGGACAACGCGACCGTCACTTACAACATGAATCTTTTGCAAGGTTATACGAACGACCAGACCCAGGGTAAGACATTCTGTGTGACGCTTAACGGAGATGCTGGGATTGACCCGAGTCACGTGATCGAGAAAATCCCTTACGCCCATCCTATCTTTTCGCTTCAACGATTGTCCGCTCAGCGTTCCCATGATCAATGGATTGATGCGGATGGATTGTCGCTCTGTGGAGCGTATTGGGGCAATGGATTTCATGAAGATGGTTTGAGTAGTGCTCTTCAAGTGAGCCAGAAGTTGTTAGGAATGGACCCATGGAAAGCTGTTTGTACCGCGGATGGGTCGAGCACCGTCGGTTCCAACCGGTAGAACACCGTTTTCGATATCGACTGTTTCTTGTTTGCTTGGATCTCACCGATCTGCCCGGGACATTCGCAGGATCCTGGACGTGGTCGTTTCGATGGCCCAATCTCGCCTGGTTCCGTCGTCGAGATCATTTAGGGGATCCGAACCGACCCTTGGACGAGTGCCTGCGAGATTTGGTCGTCGATTCCGGGCGCCCTCGGCCCGTGGGCAAAATCCTTTTGCTGACTCACTTGCGGTACTTTGGCTTCGCGATGAATCCGGTTTCTTTTTATTTCTGTCTCGATCAAAAGGGTCAATGGCAAACCATGGTGGCCGAGGTTCACAATACCCCATGGGGCCAATCACATTGTTACGTCGTGGATCGGGAGAACGCCACCAAATTCGCCGGAAGTTCGGAACACCACTTTGCGAGTTCGCAGAAGCAAACGAAAAAGCGTTTTCATGTTTCACCTTTCATGGAAATGAACTTCAGTTACGGTTGGGCCGTGAAGTTCACCGAGGATTCGTTGTCGATGCACATTGAAAACGTTCCCATTGAAAAAATCCCCCTTCCAGCCGATCCTGTGGGGTGTCATGAACCCGTCAAAGGTCCCGCAGGCATGTCTGTAGTGGAGAATGGCAAACGCTACTTCAACGTCACGATGAGCATGAAGAAACGCGCCTGGACGCGGAGGGAACGATGGTCGGCACTATTGACGTATCCGATGATGACGTTCACCATTTGGTTGGCCATTTATTGGCAAGCGCTGCGATTGTGGCGAAAGCGAGTCCCCTATGTCCCTCACCCAGGCATTCAGGAAACGGCTCAAACCGTAAATTTCTCGGAAAACGGGAAAATCTACGTTTCGAGTTGATTTATTGTTAAAGGTTGGCCACCGAAGTCGGGTAAACTGCCGCGCACCGGTGGACGATCGGAGTGCTTCGGTTTGGTCTCAGGCCTCGAATTGGGTAGTTTTTCTGCAACTGTTTCGCTTTAAAATTTTTGTGTAGACGCTTAGAAAGATCCGTATGAATTTTGCTGAAGGAACAGCTTTTGCAAACGAACTTGGTGTTCCGACAATCCAAGATCGCCCAGCCGATGGAGACCCTGCGAAACCAAATCGCGCCGAACACCAGTTGCCGGCACATCGCAGCCCACTGCCGCTCCAGAGCCCGAGTGGTGTTTCCGAAGTGCCGAATGCGATTGTGGACTTGGCACAGGACTCGATGCAACCGGTGTCGTGGAGCAACCGGCAATTTCGTCAATTGCTTTTTAAGCAACTACACAATATCAAAGAAGGACGGATTACCGTCCAGGACGCTGACGTGGTTTGCGAATTTGGTTCGAACCACGGCGACTATCCTCCGATCAAAGTGCAGATCCACAACCCGGTCGCGTATCGGCGACTGGTTCTCGGAGGAGACTTGGGATTCGCGGACAGTTTGATCGGCGGTGATTTCTCAACCGATAATTTGGTGGGCTTGATGAGGATCCTGGTCAACGGCACGCGCGAAGGTGACGGCCGAATTGGGAAGCCGTCGATTGTCCGTCGTTTGTGGGGCCGAGTACGACACTGGCTGCGACGAAACCACCGTGCGAATTCACGGAAGAACATTCAAGCTCATTACGATCTTAGCAACGAGTTTTTTGCCAAATGGTTGGATCCAACGCTTAGTTACTCGAGCGGAGTATTTCCAGAACTAACGAAATCAAACGGTGTTTCGGGCCAGGAGTGGACCAGTGACGCCTCGATGGAAACGGCTTCGTTGGGGAAATTGGAGCGACTATGTGAAAAACTGCAGCTAACGCCTGATGATCATTTGCTGGAGATCGGCTGTGGATGGGGCGGATTGGCGGTCTATGCGGCACAGAAGTACGGTTGTCGAATTACCGGAGTAACGCTCTCGCCGGCTCAATTGAAGGTGGCTCAACAGCGCGTCGAAGCGGCGGGACTTTCAGATCTGGTGACGCTCCGCCTGCAAGATTATCGCGACATTGAAGGTCAATTCGATAAACTGGTTTCTGTCGAGATGATCGAAGCGGTTGGGCATCAATATCAGGACGAGTATTTTCGCCAATGTTGTCGACTCTTGAAGCCGAATGGTCGCATGGTGCTTCAGGGGATAACGATCGTTGATCATCGTTATGACGACTACCTCAAGCAGGTTGATTTTATTCGTGAATACATTTTTCCAGGAGGTTGTTTGATTAGCACGTCCGGTGTTATGAAATCCGTGGCGAAGGAAACAGACTTTCGATTGATTCATGTGGAAGACATTGGGCTGCATTATGCGGAGACGCTACGTCGCTGGCGTACCGAATTTCATAGGCACTGGGTCCAGATCTCGCAGATGGGCTTTGATGCTAGGTTCTTTCGCTTGTGGGACTATTACCTTGCGTATTGCGAGGCGGGTTTCTCGGAGGGGCATGTGGGCACGGTCCAAATCGTCTTGGACCGGCCACAAATGATGAACCCGTTGTCATTGGGCATGGCCTTCGGAACAACGTAACTCGGAGGAAGAGCTCATGGGCGTTTGGTTAACTCTCTTGGCGGGGAGCCTGGCATTGACCATGGCAATGTCGATTCTCTGGTGGACGCATGGTCGCCATGGGAATGCGGGAATTGTCGATGTCGCGTGGACCGTTGGAGTCGGGCTGCTTTCGCTTGGTTACTGTGTCACCGCTACTGACGGAGATTTGAGTCGTCGCATGTTGTTGGCGATGATTGTCGCGGTCTGGTCAGGCCGGCTGGCGTGGCACATTCTGCATCGGGTCCGCCGAATGCCAGAGGACGGTCGATACACGACTCTAAAAGAGGCCTGGGGGGCACAAGCTCCACAAAAGATGTTTGTCTTCTTTATGTTTCAGGCCATCGCCGCCGCGGTTTTTAGCTTGCCCATGTTGATGGCGGCGTCCAACGCAGCCGCGATCGGGACCACCGACTATCTGGCGGTTTTCGTGGCTTTGATCGCGTTGACGGGTGAGGCCATTGCCGACCGACAACTGCAACGATTCCGTGAAAACCCAACCAATCGCGGTAAGACGTGCCGGTCTGGATTATGGCGATACTCGCGGCACCCGAACTATTTTTTCGAATGGCTGCATTGGTTCGTCTACGTTTTGATGGCCTGGTCAACTCCTTATGGTTGGCTGACACTTCTCGCTCCGCTGGCGATGCTTCACTTTGTACTTAACGTGACCGGGGTGCCGCCAACCGAACGTCAAGCAATTCAAAGTCGTGGAGACGACTATCGTTTGTATCAGCAGGAAACCAGCGTGTTCTTTCCTTGGCCGCCACGTTTGCCTCGTGGGGCGACTCCTTCCAATCGATCCTCGAAAGTGAATTGACGTGAACTCGATGAATGGTCGTGAACCGTCCTCGCGCCTCAGCTTGGTCAGTGCGGCCATTGCAGCCATTGAAAAAGGATGGGTTTCTGACGCTGTGACGAGATGGGGAATTCGCCGACTGTGCCAGCAGCGTTTGGTGATGTTGCCTTCCGTTCAAAGCCAGATCGAGGAGCACGCATCTGCCACGCATCCGTGGAAGCAACGGTTCGTGGAACTGATGGACCAGGGCCCGATTGCCGTGGCGACGGACGAAGCCAATCAGCAACATTATGAACTGCCGCCCGAGTTTTTCACGGCCTATTTGGGGCCGCGCCGAAAGTACAGCGCGTGCCTCTGGGAAAACGGTGTCACGAGTCTGGCGGCCGCCGAAGAGGCATCGTTACGTCAAGTTTGCCAGCGAGCGAGAGTCGAAGATGGCATGCACTTATTGGATCTGGGCTGTGGTTGGGGTTCCTTTACGTTGTGGGCATTGGAGCAGTACCCCAATTGCCGCTTGACCTCCGTGTCCAATTCGACACCGCAACGAATTTACATCGAGCAACAGGCGGCCGAACGTGGTTGGCAGCATCGTCTGACGGTGTGCACGGCGGACATGAACCAATTTCAGCCGCATACCAATTCGTTCGATCGGATCGTTTCGATCGAGATGTTCGAACACATGCGGAACTACCGTCAATTACTCCGCAAGCTGCGTCCAAGTTTACGCGCGAACGGTCTGTTGTTTGTCCACATATTCTGCCACAAATCGTGGCCGTATTTGTTTGAGGTCGAGGGCGCGGCCAACTGGATGGGACGTTATTTCTTCACGGGTGGCATGATGCCTAGTTTTGATCAGTTCGCTCCGTTCGAAGATCTGTTTGCCAACATCGAAAAATGGAGCGTTAATGGTATCAACTATGGCCAGACCCTGGACGCGTGGTTGGAGAACTTCGATCGCTCGACGGCGACCATTGATCCCATTCTGCAACGAGTCTACGGAAAAGAATGGTTCAAATGGCGCCAACGTTGGAGAGTCTTCTTGATGGCATCCAGTGAGTTGTTTCGCTATCGCCAGGGGGCCGAATGGTTTGTGGGCCATTTTCTCTTGCAGCCTACGCCAAGCGGCTCTTGATTTCCTGGACGACCTGTTGGATCTGTTCGTGGCACGACATCCAGCACTTATTCACTTCTTCGTCGCTCCAGGTCGCAGAGCGCAATTCCAAGTCCTCGCAACTTGCATGAGCGGTTCGTGTTGCAAGGAAGCCCAGCGATCCTTTGAGCGAATGAGCTGTTGCACTCGTTTGCTTTCGGTCACCAAGAGCGACCGCGGACTCCATCTTGGCGATCAAGTTAGGGATCTCCGATAGGAATGTTTGCAACAGATCCCTCAGGAGTTCCGGATCTTCAGCAGAATTCTTTCGCGCCTTGGCCCAGTCCACTTGTTCGGTTCGTTCATTGGACTTGGTCGTGAGACCGCTCCGGTGCACCGACTCGATCGTCTCGCCGCGTAGCGTCGTAAAACGGGTGGCGAGCGACTCCAACATCTCGTTCAAGTCCCGTGCGCGAATCGGCTTGCACAAGTAGTCGTCCATGCCGACAGTCAGGCAGTTTTCCCGATCCCCTTTCATGGCGTGGGCCGTCATGGCGACCACGGGAATGTGTCTTCCCGTGGTTTGCTCCCGACGCCGTAACTCCTGTGTCGCGTGAAATCCGTCCATCTCCGGCATCTGTACGTCCATCAGAACCAGATCAAAGGAATTCGCGGATAACTTTTCAAGCGCCTCAACGCCGTTGTGAGCAATGGTCACGGAGTGCCCGAGTTTCTCCAGTAATCCAAGTGCCAATTTTTGGTTTACCTTGTTATCTTCCGCCAACAAGATCTGCCAACTGGGGCCGGGGGTTGCGGACGTCGATCCCAGCGCATGCTGACCCGGTAGCGGAGTGATCAAATGTTCGGCTGCTAAGGCATTGACGACGGCATTGTAAATTTCCGACTGTTTCGCTGGTTTTAACAATTGCCACGCGACACCCAAGCGAAGAAACTCGCGTTCGTCTTGTGGTCGCATGCCGGATGTCAACAAGATCAAAGCAGTGGGACGGACGTGTTTCTGTTGAAGCAGTTCTTTGACCAACGCCAAGCCGTCCATCTCTGGCATGTTGTAATCGGAAATGACGAGTTGAAATGGATTGCCGGCGGATTTTCCTTCAGCGGCTGCCCGGAGCGCTTCCGCGCCGCTGGTGGTAATCGTCGCTTGCATGCCCCAGTTGGCCAACATGTCGCGTAAGATGCGACGATTGGTTTGATTATCGTCGACCACCAAGACTCGAATGCCGTGCACCATCACTCCGCGAGCGGTCTCTTCGGTGACGGGCAGTCCCGGTGCCATTAACAAAGGGACCTCGATTGTAAAGCAACTCCCGCTACCCAGCTTGCTTTCCACGCTGAGATGCCCGTCCATCAATTGAACCAATCGGGTGCAAATGGCCAAGCCCAATCCCGTTCCGCCGTATTTACGGGTGGTGGAGCTATCTGCTTGTTCGAATTGCTGGAATATTCGCTCCAAGTTATCTTCAGAAATTCCGATGCCTGTATCTTGGACACTTAATTGGACCAAGCAGCATCCGTCTTCCATATTCTTGGCGCGCAGTGATACGACGACTTCGCCGGCGTCGGTGAACTTGATCGCGTTGCCAACCAAGTTGACCAGGATTTGGCGGAATCGAGCCGCATCGGCCACAACACGATTGGGGAACCCTCGGTCTATTTGCAGGACCAATTCCAAGCCGCGAGAGTGAGCCCGGAACCCCAATCCTTTCACCGCATCGCCCAAACACTCACCCAGATCAACCGGCTGATAATCCAGTTGAAACTTACCCGCCTCGATCTTCGAATAGTCCAACACATCGTTGATGATCGCCAACAGCGACTCGCCCGAATCTTGGACCATTTTCAAATAGTCCATTTGTGATCGGTTCAGCGGGGTTTCCATCAATAGGTCGGTCATGCCGATGATCGCGTTGAGAGGAGTTCGAATTTCGTGGCTCATGTTCGCCAGGAATTCGCTTTTTGCCCGGTTGGCCTGTTCAGCGGCTGCTTTTGCAGTTCGCAGTTCTTCGCGTTCGGCCAACAGAGCCTGTTCGGCCAAACGTTGGTTCGTGATGTCCCAGAAAATCGTCTGGATCCCGATGACTTGTTGCCGTTCGTTGCGTACGGGCCCTTTTCGGGAGGCAAAATAACGAGTCTGCCCATCCACCACCGCATCGAAAACATCCTCCAAGATCTTTCCGGATTCCATGACCAACTCGTCCTCTTGGCGAGCGGCCGCTGCTAACTCCGGTTGATAAAAATCAGCAACTGTTTTGCCAATAATCTGTTCCAGCGGAAAGCCAATGACATGGGCAAAGTTCTCATTTGCAAAGACGATTCGCCCCGCGCGATCCTTGCGAATAAAACAAGCGGGAATATTGTGGATTAACGAAGTGAACAGCGAGCGACTGTCTTGCAAATCGTCTGTTGAACTTTCCTCCATGTTGTTCCTCCGTGCGTCTGGCGCGGGCGTTGTCGATCGCTCTTGTTCCGGGTCGAAACCTAGTTACGATTTTGCACGCCGCTGAATCAACGTGACCTGATTGCCGGTGGGGTTGAAACGCATTTCACTAAAAAATGTTCCCATCAAGACCAAGCCGCGGCCGCCATGCGTTAGCGAGTCGGGATCCCCAGGTTGTGGGACTGTGGCAATGTCGAATCCCGGTCCTTGATCCGTGACGACAAACATCGCTTCGGCCCGTGTGATACTCGCCAAGACATGAACCTTTCGGTCGCGATATTGCGCATCGGTCAAACGCTGTTGGAGTAGCTCAACGTCTGGTGCGCCCGAGCTACCGCGCGGCATTTCCAGGTTGCCACGAAACATGGCATTGTGCACGGCATGCTCCAACGCCACGCCCAAACGAACACGCCGAGTCCCTTCGACGATCCGCATGCTCGTAACAATTTGCTGCAACAATTCGACTAACGGCTCGATCAACTCGACATCGTTCTCCAATTCGAATTCGAACTCTGTTCGAGTGGAGCAGGCGATCAAGCGATGATACTGGTGATCCGAACTAGACAGAGCGAGAATTTGTTGCACGGTATCGGAGAGCAAATCCGCCAACTCCGCCTTTGGAACAAATGACGCGGCACCGTGTTCAAGAGCCAACGAAGCAATATCCTCGGATCCATGCGCGGTCATCAACACAACCGGAATCTCGCTGTAATTTTCCTCCACAGCCGTCAACAATTGCAAGCCATCGATATCCGGCATTTGCAAATCGGTCACAATCAGATCAGGACATTCGGTTGCCAACAGTTCCAAAGCATGGCGACCGCCATCCGCATAAATCACACGAATATTCGCTGATTTTTCCAATAGTCGTCCGGCAAGTTTGCGGTCGACAGCGGTATCGTCAACAACCAAGACCGTGGGCATCGTAATTCTCCAAAGGAAGTGAACAGGACCCGTTTTATCGTAACCGATCCAATGGCGCCGGGACACTAGGAGCCGGTCGTTCGACGGGAGCGGTTTTGGACGGTTCAGCCGATGACGACCGACTTTCAGAACAGAAAATTTTCCAGAGATTTATCCCGAGACGTCCGTCTCAGCTTCGGCGGAGGGTCAATAACGCCAACTCCGGCGGGCAATTCCAGCGCAGCGGTTCGGCTCCTGAAATACCGCGGCTCACTTGCATGGCCATCCCATCCATATCAAATACTCCACCCGCGTAACGAACTCCATAACGTGATGGGGCAATGATTGGTCCGATCGTCGGCAGACAAACCTGTCCGCCGTGGGTGTGTCCCGCCAACATCAGGTCGAACCCCATTTTCTTGGCCCAGGGCCATTGGTCGGGCGAGTGGCTCAGCGCTATGAAGAAGTCTTCCCCAATCGTTCGTCGCAATCGTTGGACCGGCTCCAGAGTCTCCGCACCGTTGTACCAGGGTAGCTCATTTCCAGCCAACCACAAACGATCTACTCCGTTGGGTGTCGCGCGTTCGACCGATAAATATTTGCCGTTGGCATCGACCAGCCCCGCGTGTGTCAATCGCTCTCGCAGCAAGTTTTCGTTTTTGATTCGACGGTCATGGTTCCCGAGAATGAAGCAGACACCATCGGGCGCTTGCAATGTGCTCAATAATTCCTCAATCCAATCCAAACATTTGGCTTTGTCGATTAGATCACCGGTGATGCAAATCAGATCGGGTTCCCACTGCTGGCATTGTTCGAAGACATGCCGAAAGTAGGGTTTGCCAATTCGACCAGTAAAGTGCAGGTCGGATAATTGACAAATGCGATACCCATCGAAGGCCTGGGGTAAGTTTCGAAATTGAAACGTCTTGGATTCCACGCTCAAGACTAACAATTGGCTACCCGGAACCAAGGCATGGATCAATTGAGCGGGAAGTCCATGTAATAGTTCTGGGTCCTCGTCCTCAAAGTCGAAGAAACGCGATTCATGTTCGACAAAAAAGCTAGGGTGTTTGGCTGTTTGGATCCAATAGATCCAGCGACCGATAAAAAACAACGATAGCCAACTGCAGAAATGCCAATAGCCAGCCAGCAAATAGAGCGGACGTTCGGTCAAACGCATAGCTCCTGACGACAATCCGGACCCGCTGGCGATTGCCGGAAAAAACGTGAATGGGTCTGCCCAGTTGGGGTAAGCGACCAAAAGATAAACGCCGCTGGACCACAACACGAGCACGTTCAGCAAAGTCAATAATTCGCTGCCTTTCCGTGCCGTGCGTGGGCAACGGGTGGCATGAATTTGGTTGAAGATCATGCACCAAAAAGCCAAGTGTCCGATCGAAAAGAACACAAACGTAAATGCCGCACTGATCATGAGCACATATCTTGGGGGCCATTTTCGTCGATCATTCTCTCGACCATGGCCACCGCTTGCTCCAAACGCAACGGTTTGACAATGCGAGCATCCTTGCGAAGTCCCGCTTCTCGCGCGCGACTCATCACGTGGACGGGATCGTAGAAGCCGGCTCGCTTCATCAACACCAAGGGCGGGCTCGAAACACCAAAGATCGCCTGCATGGCTTTTAGCAACTCGCAGGCATCCATGTCTTGCAAACGTTCTTCGGACAAGATGCAGTCGTAGGGGTTTTCGCGATCCATGTTCCGCATCATCGTCAACGCTTCACAACCCGTATGGGCCGTCTCGACGATCAAACCATAAGGCTCCAACAATTGGTGAGCCTCATCGCGCGTTGCCGTATCATGATCCACCACGAGCATCCGCTTCCCAACCAGAGTGGGATGGATCGGCGTTTGCAACGAATCGGGAATGGCTGCATCTGCGACCACCGTCTCGTTGGCTTTGTGGATGACGCGTTTGACTTCTCGTGTTTTTTGCAGGATGGCCCGCAAACGCGACTCCACTTCGGGATCGTGACTAAATTTTTCCAAGACCCAATGGGCCTCGTTCAAGATCTCGTCAATCGGCAAAGCCACCGCTTTGTGGATCGCTTGGATGTGTTGTTGCGCTGCATTCGCGCCTTCGGCTGCCAATAACTCAAACGTATTGAGAGAATTCGCAATGTAATACGAGTAGATCTCTAAGAACTGCTTATCACTTTCCGTGAACGCGTTTGTGGCCGGACTTTCCACGTTTAGTGTTCCAATCACGTGTTCGTGAACGATCAACGGCACCACCAAACAGCTTCCCGCACCGATCAAGCCATCCAAGTACAAATGATCCTCGGCCGTATTGTTGCACAGGTGTCCTTCGCCAGTCGCTGCTACATATCCTGTGACCCCTTGCCCGCTGGTGGACACAAACAGGGGTTGTTGCGCTCGTTCGCTGTTGATCCCCACCGACAACAGGACTTTTAATTCGTTTGTTTTATTGTCAATCAAACGTATCTCGAAGTAGTCGTACTTCATGACCTGTTGGGTGTAGTGCTGAATGTTGGCCTTCAGCACCTCAATCCGCTGCTTGAAATCCCATTGAAAAATTTCTTCCGGAGTAAGATTCGCAAGTTCCACACCCGCCGCGTGAATCGCGTTCATTTTTTGGCTCAGCAGCTCGTCTTTGGTCATGTCGCGCAATACGACAATTAGTTGGTCCGTCAGCCCGTTGCGACCCAAGACCGGCGAAACAATCAGATCATAGACTTGGCCATTGCGACCCTTCATGCGTGTCGTCGACTGCCGGCCGATCATTGCCGCCGTGTGGATGGGATCAAAATCGACGCTCTTCAAAGGTGTGTCTGGGAAGCAGTCCATGAACGGTTGTCCACGCAACTCCTTCTTGTCCGTCCAGGCCATCAGCCTCTCATTCCACCAGACGATTTTCTGCTCACGATCCAACAGTGCCACGGCGTCCGGCAGGTTCTTAAGAATTTGGCTATCGCGTAACAGTTCCCCCAAGCCCACGACATCGCGGAACGAGTTCGCGCAGACAAACACACCATCAAAGGCCTGTTCTTGGAGCAGGTTCAATATCTTGACCGGGTTGCGAACAAACGTCACCTCGTACTCGTCGCGCCAACCGACGGGCAACAAGTCGTCGTTTTCTTCCGCCTGCGATAAGCAAAGCAACCGCTGCAATTGATGCACCTTCTGCACGATTCGGACCTCTGGTAGGGAGCGACGCGACAAACCTGCCTTTGATTGATCGTAACCGTTCCCGAAATGGGGGTTTGGTGCGTTCCGCATGTCACTGGGTTGGGAATCGCGAGCCTCCAACGAACACAAAGGATCGTTCCAATCCAGCGAGTTCACCTGGCGACTTGCGGCAAACACCCAAATTCCGTGAACTGTCACGATTTATCATACCCTCGCGCACAGCGCTAAGGCAAATCCGAAACAACCCAACTCGGGGTTACCTCTCCTGCCGTTCCAGTCATGGTAAACCGATTCTTCAAGCAAAGTTGGGCGGGTACCATCTTTGCCCAATTGTTTGCCCACGGATTGTCGACATCGCCCGGTCTTGCGTACCTGTGCGAGTCCGGAGCGGAAATACTCCTCCGTCAAATGCAATATCGTTCAAGGAAGTACGGTAGTGCTTTGTCTAAACCAAAACTTGGGGTCTGGTAAAGGGGGCAGGAGTCAATTGTGCGAAGCACCCGAAAGGCCGTTCCGGCAATTGACTCCTGACCCCTTTACCAGACCGACCCCCAAATTAAACGGTGACAAAGCACTCGTTGGCACATTCCATGTGCCGCGACCATCAAATACCACTCGTTTTTCGAGGATCGGCGGACGGCACGCGGATTGTGCCTGCTACTTATTGAACGGTATTGCCGTCAAACGGTGTTGGGCTTGTCCCCATAAGAACCCAGTTTCACGCGTCTGACAATCATACTCTCGGCAAGTCATCCGGAATAACTGAAAAACTTTGACCTTTGTTTTCGAGTGAAGTCGAGAGCTTTGCCTATTTGAGCCCGTTCGTCGAACATTTCCAGCGATTTGCTGAAACGGAGTCAATTCGTAGCGTTGGTTGGATCAACGACCAGTAAGAATGGTAGTTCAAAACGCAGCTGGCGACCGGATTGCAGAAAGACCCGGATCCGAACCAACCAATCAATCGAAACCAGGAGGCCCTGGTAACTTAACGGAGCGAGCGGACTTACCGTTTTGAAGATTGCCGGGCCGTGAATTCCAGCAAACGCTTCGATTTGCCCATCTTTTTGCGATGGAACTTTCCGTCGTTCAAATAAGTGGATGCCGAAGTCTCGATCCCCTTTTCCGGTGGTTTGCCACAATATCGAATGCTCCACGTAACGAATCGGGTCCGACTCCGGCAGGGAATCCGATGGCACGGTTGTTTGAAAACTCCAGCGACGCCCTAGCTCGCCGTCTTCCGGCGGGGAACACGCCACTGACACCATAGCAAGGTTGCCGGAGGCTCCTTCATGCGGGAGCACTCGATATTGGCACTCAAACAAAGTTCCTGCCACGACTTGCGAGACGGGAATCGCCTGTGACTGCAGCGGCAATCGTGCCAGCGGTGCATTGGGAGTCGACGCTCCCTGCAAAAGGAATTCGCAACGCCATCCAGTGGGCGTTTCACTTACGGTCGGGCGACGGACTTCGGAAGTACCAAGATCGGAAACTCTCGTGTGAATTCTGGACATCCCGATTTCTTTCCTTTGACAACCAAACGCCAACCAATCTGGTTGCTGGGCGACAAAAAGCTATGCATGGCGTTGTCTGGCAAGTGGAACTCGACTTGGTGTCGTGGTTCTGCCTCAGACAACTGGACCCCTTCGGACTGGACCAAGGTATGTTCGAAGGTGGTCTGCCGGTGCGTGCAAATGTTCGTACCCTGTTGGTAGGTCGTTTGTTCGAAGCATTCTAGCACTAATCCCAACTTTTCCAATCGAATTTTGCCAACTTGCTGAAAGAAGATTTGGAAGTCAATTCCTGGAACCAACGGATGATGCGACAGCTCGACTCGCGTGGGGCCAAGTTGGATTTGCTCAACCAGGCTGCGACCGGTTTTCCACAAAAGTCCGCCGGTGACTCCAACGACAACGACAAGCACTGCGGAGGTCATCAACAAGCGTTCCAGTCCTAAGACTTCCCATTGTTCCCAAACCACGGCGACGAGAACCGTGCAAACCCCAAGCATCAGCAAGGCGAAGGCGGCCAGACCGAGCCAACGACCGCGCGACTGTTTCGAGTCATTGATCCGAAACCGTAGTCTTTCCCCGGTGCCGATGCGACCCGGCGGAAGTTTGGGGACAGTTGGGGCTGATGTTAGGGCTGGATCAAGCGCCTTCAGATAGTCCAAGTCGAGTGCTCGCTGCAGAAATCGACTGCGATGTTCCGGCGACCCCGCCGTGGAATAGAGGGCCCGAATCAAACGGAATCCGCCCAAGAAAATAATCGCTCCGCTGAACACCATCCCCAAAATTCTGGTACGCAAGTCGCTCCACGGCGAAACCAGCCCATCCATCCACTGCGTGACAACGCACCAAATAAAGACGACAAACCCGATCCCCAATAAGGAAACCGCAAAAATCGCCTCTGTTTCGTTTCCCCAAAACCCAACGGTTAATCGCCGCTGCCAAGGGATTCGGTCTATGAGTCGCTTCAAGTAATTCACGCAACACTTTAGTAATTCACGTTACACGTTAATAATTCACGTAACACTTCGGCAATTCACGCAGAACTTCATGGACGTCGTGTCCCGAAACCGGCCGACGCCGTTCCGATAAGACACAAAAAACCGGTCGGTCGACTCTCCGCAAATCGTTTGGAACGACGGGGATCATCTGGCGACCGGTGCGACGTCAGGACGGTCAAACTACCGAGTCTTCACATCCAACAACTCTAGTTCAAAGATCAACGTTGTATTGGGCTGGATGTCCGGCATGCGTCCGTGTTCTCGGTAAGCGAGATTAGAGGGTATGAAGATTCGCCACTTATCACCGACCTTCATCCGCGGGATCGTCTTCGACCAGCCCTCGATAAGTGGCTGAGTCAACGCAACAGTCGCGGGTTCACCACGCGCGATCGAGGAGTCGAATACGGTTCCGTCGATCAAAGTTCCCTCGTAGTGAACTGTGACGGTGTCGGTCTCGGTTGGGCTAGCGCCCGTTCCTTCTTGCATGACAATGTATTGGACGCCGTTTTCCAACTGTTTGACGCCTGGCTTGACGGCATTCTCCTTCAAAAACGCCTGTCCATCGCGGAGGTTTTTGTCCGAGACTTCTTGCAACCATCTCTGTTGTTTGGCTTGAACTTGCTTGAAAAAAGCCGTCATGATTCCTTCGACTCGGTCGGCCGGAATCGCGGAAGGTTTCTTTCCTGCGGCATCTTGCAGTCCTTGGATCAATGCTTCAAGATTGATATCCACCTGATCGCGGGCAAAGTCATTAAAAATTTGTTGACCCAGCAAGTAGCTGGCTTGCTGCGTGAGCGCCGGATCTTCTGGAATATCTTGGGTGGCCGGCGCACCGCTGGGTGGCACATCGCCAATCCGACCTTGTTGGGCCAACCCGACTTCCGAATCGCCACAAACCATACCAATCACCGCACCCATCAATAAACCGAAACGCCACGCTTTCATACCACAAACTAACATTCATTTCCTTCCTTTTCCGGCATGGTTCGCCGGCAAAATGGCAAAAACAAGAGCCTTTCACGCTCCGAATCACACTGCGCCCCGAATTTGCGCCCCGGGTTTGTGCCCCAAATTTGTGCCCCAAAATCTATGCCCTGTCATTGTGCCTCGCCGATCTGCCCTGGCCCAGCGGTATGGCAACGATTTGGCAACCGGCCGAGATTGGCAAATAACCGCGGCTCTGGCCTGGTCTCGGGCTCTAAACCTAACCTTTATCTCGCATCTTGGCGACTCCAAATACGTATTTACGAAAAACAGTGCCCATGAGATTATAGGGATGCACCGGCCTCTTTCCCTCGGATTGTCGGTACGGCGAAACACAACCGAAGCCCCACGTTCGCCAAGAGTCGGGGGTGAAACACTCCATTTTGAGATAAAGTCCAGAAACAGACACGGATGTCTCTACCAGTTCCCCCTGCGAGCCGTACCCGGGCGATCTTCAAGGTTGCCGTTGATTACGGTGTCTACCTTCTCGTGCGGGCCGTCTTTTGTATCATCCAAACCATCCCCTTGTCATGGTGTGACAACTTGGCCAGTGGCTTGGCAATCGTGTTAAATGATTGGGTCAAATTTCGAAGGTCGCTGATCCTCGAGAACTTAACTCACTCGCTTCCGGGACTGACGGACGCACAATATCACCGAATCTCCTTCGAAATGTGGCGGCACTTGATCCTGATGGGATGTGAAATTGCCCAAGCACCGCGTCTGATTCACGATTCGAATTGGCGCTGTTACTTCACCATCCCGGATCGCCGGACTTTGGCGACTATTTTTCTGGATCCTAGGCCCGTGGTGCTGGTCGCTGGACACTTTGGCAACTTTGAACTTGGCGGTTACTTGTGCGGACTCTTGGGAGCACCAACTTATACCGTGGCGAGAACCCTAGATAACCCGTTCTTGCATCGCTTTATAACCGATTTTCGGCAACGAAGCGGACAGTACATTCTGCCGAAAGATGGTAGTAGTGATTTGATCGAGGCGGCGTTGGCTCAAGGCAAGACCATGACCTTGCTCGGTGACCAATACGCCGGGGAAAAAGGCATCTGGATCGACTTCTTAGGGCGCCCGGCCTCTTGCCATAAGGCCTTGGCGCTGTTTACTCTGAGTAGCGGAGCACCCATGCTGGTGGTTGCCAGCCGCCGGACGAGTGGCCCCTTGCAGTTTTCGGTGGACTTTGGCGGCGTGGCTGATCCCAATCACTTGCCGGAGGAGCTCCAATCGGTCCGTGGGCTAACTCAATGGTACAATGAGAAGATCGCTGATCAGGCCCGCGAATTCCCAGGTCAATATTGGTGGGTCCATCGGCGTTGGAAACCAAAGTCCAATCGCAACTCGCCTGCTCGTGCGCGCGAGGTTCGGGCGGCGTAATTGAAATTCGAGCCATCTCATGCAGTTTCGTTCGTTTCAAAATTCCGATACCCCTTTGATTTGCGATTTATGGCGGCAACACTCGAATTTGCGTGGGAAGTACCAAGGACTAAACCCTGTCGTCTTTGAACGACTGGTATTGAGCAAGACGTACTTCGACCCTCAGGGGGTATTTCTAGCGCTGGACGATAATGTTGCGATCGGAATGGTTCATGCGGGTTTTGGAATCGCCGAAAATCATCAAGGATTGGATCGACAACGCGGCCTGATTTCGCAACTCTTGCTGCGGAATGGGGAGACATCGGCCCCCGTCGCGACGCGGCTCCTGGCATTGGGCGAACAGTACTTGGTCGAACACGGCGCGACGCAAGTTGAATTTGGCGGTTACTTTCCGCTCTCGCCATTTTACTTGGGGCTGTACGGAGGTTCGCGGTTTGTCGGCGTCTTAGCCGAGGATCAACGAACTTGCGAAGCTTTGGAAGCAAACGGCTATTCGCCCAATGGCACCGTCGTCATCAATCACTGGCGATTAGGTGATTTTCGCCAAGTGATCGACCGCCAACAAATGCTGATTGGTCGCAGCTATGGCTTGGAAAACGTATCCGAGTCCCATCCGCAAACATGGTTGCAATCATGCCACTACGACGCGACCGCCCAGAAGATCTTCCAATTGAAAGAAAAACGGTCAGGCGAAACCGTGGGGCAGGTCGCGTTCTGGGAAATGGAACCGTTGGCCGAAAATTGGGGACACAACGGCATGGGGCTGGTCGAGCTTTCGATCGTGCCCCATTGCCGTCGCAAAGGCTTGGCAACCTACATGGTGGGAGAGAGCTTGCGGCAACTGAAACAAAGTGGCATCGGGTTGGTCGAGATCCAACATTTGGCGACCGACAATATGGTGAAAGCCTTGTGTGAGAAACTGGTGTTCAAACCAATCGACTCTACGGTCCTGTGGCGAAAAACGCTGCCGATAAACTTGTAATGCAGGCAACACCGAGTGCTTGGAATCTCGCCGAAATTGCGAGTGTCGTTACGACCGTTTTTGAGCAGCGTAAGGGAAGTGTCGTTCGGTCAAGTGAGCCTATTACCCACTCGACCGACGATCATCGTAATTGTCCTACAATTTTCTACTTCTTCGCTTCTGTCTCCGCCGATTCGGCGGTCGCATCCACGGCGTACCTGATAAACGCTCGAGTCGCTGCCTTCGAGCCGTAATTCGACTGATGGCAATTCGAACAATTGGAAGCCTCTGGCAGGTTCTTATGGAAATCATCTGACGGAACTTGCGTAAAACTCAAGTCCACGCTTGAAATCCCGACTACATCTACGTCTGTCGCACCCGCCGAGAGCGTCACCACGAGTTCTTGGCTCAATCCTTCGCGGACCAGTGTAACTTTGACTTCTTGACCAACCGTGCTGTTTTGAACCAGTGTTGTGAACTGCTCGGAATTAATCAGCCATTGATCATCAAGTTTCAACAAGATATCGTCAACCTGCACTCCCGCAGCAGCCGCACCAGATTCTGGAACAACCGATTCGACCACCAGACCAATGCCCGACTTGATCTTCAAGTGTTTGCGTAAGGTATCGTCCGCGCGTCGGATATGGACCCCAAACTGCGATCGATTGGGAACAAAGTCACTATAGTTTGCTACATCGAAATAGATGCCTTCGATCGCCTGAACTAGACCGTATCTTAAATCTTGTTGCGTCGTAAGCTTGGACACATCGAGCACACGCGTCGACTGGTCTTGTTCGGCACTTTTCGTGGTACCTGGAGCGCTTTCGTCGGTGTGTTCTTGCGCCGATTTTTGAACGACAACGGGAGCCGGATCGGCAACCGTTACCGGATCTTGCACGAAGCCCACAAGCCAAAAATTGGCAGTAAACAGCAGTGTCAAACTAGACATGTTTTTTCCTTTGCGAACGGGAGAAACAAAACGAAGCAAAACATTCGAACGGTTGGTGTTAACCCCTTTGGATTTCAATAAACTCAAATTCCCGGAGAATTCGAAATCACCAGTCGCGGCCTATGCCGCTGGACTAACTTTTTCTTTTGTGTGGTGGGATCGATTTCTACGATGTCTTCTTTCGTCGTGGCGATGTAGCTGCGAAAGACGCGGCCATCTTTGGACTCCAACCACAGAGGTGCCGACAAGGTGGTGTTTCTCGAAACCGTCCGCGCACGAGGCAATTCGGTGGTTGGTGCCACGGTTTGCGGAGCACTTGCGGTTGGTTGAGTCGCAATCGCGGTTCCGTCGGCAGGCGTGTTTGGCTCTGGAACCACCCCAACACCTCGCGGCATCGGCCATGTCCCCGGCAAGCGGCCATACCAAGTGCCTGCCCCAAATCCGATCAACAATGACGCCGCAATCATCAACACGGTCATCCAGATTCGAGGGTGATTTTGCCGTTTCATCTGACTCGATTCGGAAACCGTTGCAGCTGCAAACAGTTCTGTCATTCGGCCATCGAGCGAGGATGACGTCGGTGCTAATGCCAACTTCTTGATGGCTTGCTCGAACTCGTCAGTGATATCTGGTTCGTTTTCAGGATTCATGGACTTGCTCCAATTTGGCTTTTAATGCTTCGATCACTCGGCGATAACGTGTGGCAACGGTTTTCATTGGAACGTTTTGGATCTCGCTTATTTGCGCAAACGTCAAGTTGGCGTGAATCTTGAGCAGGATCAACTCGCGTTGGTCTGGGGGCAAGCTCTCGATCAACTGAGCCAGCGCCGCCAAGTTGCCACAACCATCGGCATCGTCGCCACCAACCACTTCGCCTGGTTGGGAATTTTGATAGAGTTCCAGTCCTCGCTGTTGGACGCGATTCTTGCGGACCACATTCAAGGCGGCGTTGCGGACCGCTCGAAAACAATAGGCAACCGGGTCCTCAACCTGACCCCGACTTTGAACCACCCGAGCAAACGCGTCATGCACCGCATCCTCCGCTCGATGCCGACATCCCAAAATGTTGACGGCCATCGCAACCAAAGCGCGGCGATACTCCTCGTAGATCTCCGCCAGTCTATCTGAATGTCCCGGCTGCATACGGAAATCGATCCAAGAATCATGGTGCTATTTTGCGGACTCCAACCCAGCGCCCGGCGGGCGCGAAGATGTCGTCCTCGCCTATCAAAGGACCACGATCAACTCTGCTGAAAGGATTGGCCGGCACGCCTTGTGTTTCCAACTGCTGGACTCGATAGGCAGGCAGAAGATAGACAGTCGTAGGCCGATGATTTCTTCAAGAATCCGCGTGGAATCTCGAAAAATGACTCGTGCTTATCGCCAAGAAACCGCACCGGTGCTCAAAAAGTCGGCGACAACCTGCATGACGGTTGGATCTTCCATCATGAACGTATGAACGACGGGGAGTTTCAAATGCAACGCGGCCCCCGGCAGTTGAGTCTCCGGCACGGACACGACCAAATCACTGGGCCCGTCGAAAACCGTACGCTCGTACAAATTGCCTTGTTCCGCTCCACCGGCAATGATCGCAAAAGGGAAATGCGGCACGGCGAGCTCAACAGCCAACTGGTCCCAGTGTTGCGACAACTGTTGGCCACTAACTCCAGCGACCGCATGAAACGCCAAATTGTTTTTCAACAAGCGAGCCAACTGCGAACCTTGATTCGGTGGTCCCAACATAACCATCCGAGTCAATCGAGGATCCTTCGCCTGGCCTTCCCCCAAATTTTGCTTCTGATGCAAATAGCTTCGTACCACCAGGTTGCCCATGCTGTGAGCAACGAAGTGGATTTCGGTGACTTCAGGCCCCAGACCATCGATGACGCTCGCCAAGGTTCTCGCGTGTTCCTGGACGGTTTCACGACTACTGGCATATTGAAAGTTGATCGTTTGGAAACCATGTTCGGATTGCAATTTGTTTGCCAACAAGTCCATCGATGAGTGGGTTCGATTTAGCCCGTGCAGCAAGATAACCAGTCGTCCTCGGTAGGGAATAAGGCGACCGTCGTCTCGCATCGCGTTCAGGACCGATCTGCATTGTTCCAATGTGCCCCAAGCTTGCCGAACATCGCGAGGATCCAGTAGCCGGAAGTGTTCGGTCACGGAGTTTCGCTGAATATGCCACCCGCCTGCAAAGTGAACGTCTGTCCAAAACTGTTGCCCACCCATGGTCTTGGTTGGGAAATTGATCAAGTTCGGTTGCCGTGGGCTCGTTGGAGCTTGAATTTCCGTTACTTGAGCAACTGCTGGAACCAACCCGGTAACCCCTCCGCAAAATAGAACAAACAAAATGCGAGCGAACAAACGCATGGAACACCTCCACCAAACTGCGACCACAACAAGTTGTGCGGTAGTAGTTAACGAAATGATTCAAAATTGGCAATAGAATTTGGCTACGAGACGCTCGATTGGCCGAGTGTAATGGCCTTGCGAGCCAGCTCGGAGTTTCGTTGCCAAAACCGCATGAAAATACGTTTTGGGGAAAATTCAGCTCCGGACACGAGCGGGGCGTTGGTGCTACTTTCGGCTAGGCTCTGTCCCAAAAGGGACCTGACCCTTTGGAGGGCATGTATTAATTTCGGACAAAGAGACATGACCGGAGAAGGTCAACCCCCATTTGGGACAAGGCCTAGCAGGGTGCTGAAAAAGGGTGTGACTGGATGATCGGTACGATTTTCGAAAGAGTTTTTCGAAAATCATGTTATTGATTTAGTTTTTAGACATCGTGATCGGTTTCCTTTTTTTTTTGTTTGAGCAATTTGGGTAGGCAACCCAAGCTGCGGGTCTCGGTTTTATGCCGGTTTCAACTTCCTTAACCTTACCAAGTTGTATGCTGCGCAGCCGAGCTCGAATTGTTGTTTTAGTTTCCAGCGGTCTGGGTGACGA
>JBGSJV010000076.1:0-15875 GCA_041741535.1 Pirellulaceae bacterium | reverse complement strand
CGTGATCTTTCGATCACGGAAAGGCGACCTGTTTTTTGAGCGACGTTCGTTTTTGGGGCGAGCTTCAATGAGGCCGTGATCTTTCGATCACGGAAAGGGCCGGTCGGGCACTTCTCGCGACTGTACCTACCGGGCTTCAATGAGGCCGTGATCTTTCGATCACGGAAAGAGAATTTTACGGATTCGTCGAGACGATCGACGAGGCAGCTTCAATGAGGCCGTGATCTTTCGATCACGGAAAGAGTTCGAGGACATCGTCCACATTAAGGGCCTGACCTAGCTTCAATGAGGCCGTGATCTTTCGATCACGGAAAGGCACCGGCATTTTGCCAGGCAGCTGCCTAAGCCTTACGCTTCAATGAGGCCGTGATCTTTCGATCACGGAAAGAAATATCGCTTCCCAACAGTTAGCCCTAGCAGTTGATGCTTCAATGAGGCCGTGATCTTTCGATCACGGAAAGGGGCCGGTGTTTTGGGCCGGTTTTTGTGGGGCACAAACCGACTTTTGCGAGCACCGCCCCCCAAAATTAACTGGCAAAGGCCACGCTGACAAGTCCAGTCCTCCTAAACTTCGATTTGACAGTTACTTAAGGCTCGCGAGCAAACCCCCGGTTTTTGACGCCATCTCGACGCTCGCGACGATCGTTGGGGGTAGTCGGACTGGCGAAGCGGTCGAAGGGAATTTGAATCGGACCGACGGAGCGGTCGGAGGGATTTCTAATCGGACCGACGGAGCGGCGGGGGGGAATTTGAATCGGACCGACGGAGCGGTCCGCGACAATTGGTCCGCGACAATCGGTCCGCGACAATTACCTCGTCACAAATACCGGATAGGTCGCGATCTCGCCGCACAACATCCGGGCCAACAGCCGGGTCTGGATTTCTAACATCCGTCGATAACTCACCCGATAACCAAATAACGGATGAGTCACCAACGAATCCATCCGCGATTCAAACGCCAGAAAAAACTGCTTCCTACCGTTTGGTGTCAAACTGACCGCATCCCCCGCCTGCACAAAATCATCCGGCGTCACCATCCGACTATTGATCGCAGACAACACCGCCGACTCCGAAATCAACGGTCGAAACGGCTCCATCAAATCCAGGGCCAACGCCGGACGACCGTATCGGGGCTGATGGTAGTACCCCAAATACGGATCCAAGCCCACCATCGCACAGGTGATCGTCAACTCCTTGGCCAACACGCTATACGCCAATGACAACAGCGCGTTCACGGGATCTCGTGGCGGGCGGCGGTTGCGATACCGAAAATCAAACGTCGCCCACGATCGATTCGAATTGGCCGCCTCTTTGGCCGCCTCGGCTTCCCCCGGCGAGGCCATCGGATTGTTCTCGACAAACGGATCAGCATTGGCTCCCACCTTCAGCATCCCATTGAACTCGGCAAAATAAGCGGCCGCCGCCGTGCCTTCGATCCCCAGCAAACTGCTCAAGTCCGAGCAGCGACTGGCCGCGTGCTCCATCCGCTTCAACGTTCGCAAGGTGCCCGCCGGTGCCGATACATGATTACGCATCAACATCACTCGGCAGTTGCGAACCTTGCCCACGACCAACGCCCTCGCCAATCGCAGACAGAACCTCGGGTCATCCGCCCAGCGGAACTGCTCGCGGCGCGTGAAAATGTTCTTTAGCCCCAAGCCTTGCGTGATGCCGTAGAACCAATGCCCCATCGAGAAAAATCCCACGGGAATCTCGGCTTGCATCAGTCCCTGCAAGGCCTGGGTCGAGATCTGAATCGGACCCAATAAATTGACTTGATTCGTATCGATCAACCGCACTTCACGAATCGTCTTGCCCTTTTCCTTGATCTGCAAAACTTCGCCCGACTTGCCTACGGTGACGCCCGGTGTGTTGACGTACAGCGGCCGCCGTTCATCCCGAGCCGACACCATCCGCCGAATCGTCTGCTCGTTAGGTTCCGGCATCGCGATTTGGTACAACTGTGGCCCCAGATCAAACAGCATGCCTTGCTCGGGTTGGCTGATTTCTCGGGCGCAGACGCGAGACTCGTCGGGCAGGCAGATCCCAACCAACGAACAACGCGGGCACTTGGGACTGTCCACCAAGGGTGGCGGGATTTGCCCGCGACTCATCACCGCCCGAGCCCCCGCGATCGCTTCCACGGTCAAGCGTTCCAAGTCCGCGGTGATCGGAATGGTGACTCGCTGTTTGGTTTCCGCGAAGTAGATCACCCCTTCACAACATTGGTACCCGTTTTCGCGCAGGACCAATGCTTGAACACATAGTTGGACTTGCTCCGGCTCCCAGGCCGTCGGCAGGTCATCGTCCCCGATCTTCGGTCGCCCCCGTTTGTAATCCACCGGCGTGGCGCGTAATCCTGTCGCCTCGACCAAGTCCAATTTTGCCAGGACTCCAAATTGGTCGCTGGCCATAGTCACGCTGCGCGCGTGCAACTTGGGTTGTTCGGGTTCTGTCTCCCCTGAATCGGCTGCCGCCGGCGTAACGCCCTTGCGCGACTTGGCCTGCGGCAGTTCTTGCACGGACTTGTCGACGCGCCGATGTTTGATGGCACCGTCGATGGTGTCGGCACTATGGGCAAATTGCCCTTCGACATACTCCAAGAAGAACAACCGAGGACAGTAGACAAATTCGTTTAACATCCGAGCCGGCAGGAACTGGTCTTGTTCTTTCGGCTCCCGAGTTTCGTCCCCATCCGAATGTTTGATCATCTCCGCAAACTCCCACCGAGAACCAACAACCAAGCACTAAGAATCAAGAACCAAGCACTTAGAACCAAGAACAATTAAACGACACAACAAGCGGCATCGATGGGCGCGTAGGCTTGGCCCAGGGACGTGATGACCCGATCGCCGCGACGGTCGCTGGGGCCCAGATCCACGAACAGGACTTGGTCCACGAGATGATGAATTATGGTGGCCAGTTCGGCCTGGCATTCCAGAAGTTCGCTGTCCGACAATTGGCATTCGAACACGCTATATTGGAGATGATCTCCAAAGTTTTTCATCGTGCGATGGACTTTCCTCAGTCGCTTATCATCGCGGATATCGTACGTAATCAAGTAGGAACGACGCATCGTGGGCCTCCCGAAAAAAAAGGATTGGGGGCACTCCGTTGGAGCTCAGTTTAATTGGCTCGGTCCGGGAAGCAAGGAAAATATCGCCACTTGTCACTGATCGCTGGAATTCATAAATCGGACATGCCCCACCAGTCCAGAGTTCTCGCGCTCCTACTCAGCTCAGCCTTCGCGGGTACTCCTACTCCTACTCTTCCTCGAACTTGAATCCGACGAGCATAGCAAACACGAATGTAACCGTTCACGAAAGGTAGGGTGCCGTGGAGCA
This sequence comes from Pirellulaceae bacterium, assembly GCA_041741535.1. Classification (GTDB taxonomy): domain Bacteria; phylum Planctomycetota; class Planctomycetia; order Pirellulales; family Pirellulaceae; genus M30B19. The sequence goes on along the minus strand of JBGSJV010000076.1, from coordinate 12,531 downwards.
AGTCGCTGAAAAAACGGGCATCATTTGATGTGAAACCCGTGAGCACTTCGACCACCTCAAAACTACAAACATCTGACTTGCGCAACGCACCAGCGGATGGCATTGATCAACAGCCGTGAACGGATACACACGAATAACCATTCATGGAGTCCGACATCCGACTATCATTTCAACGTGATAAGCATCCGCGATCCGTGAGAAGCGTCAAAAAATCCTCACTAGCAACGTCAAAAAAAATTTCCAAAACACACGGATTCCGCCCCACCGCACTTGGCCGATTTGTATAATGCGACGAACATCCGTCTGGCGCGTTCCAGAACCCACGGGCAACCCGATCAAGAATCCAACCCATTCTTGATCGCAGAAAGGCAGGTTATGAATGAATAAATTAAGCGCAGCATCTCAGATGCTTTTTGAGCTGTTCGAAACCGCAAAAGATCGACAATCATGTGATTGGTTGTATGGCAGCGGAGATGGCATCGGATCGAAAGTCGAGCTTTCGCGGCATCATCCGGGCTTTGGTTTGCGTTTGGCTCGAAAGCGAGGTCACTCATTGTCACGCAAGGAGACCCAGCGTCCGGAAGTGAATGCGAAGGTCTGGCAAATTGTAGTTATGATTGTGTGGTTTTTCGTTTCAAAAATCCAAGGAGTTCAAAATGTCTGAGTTGTCTTTGTTGCAGAAAGTTCAAGCTGCGGTCGCGGGATCAGCGGCGGCGTTTCGGTCGCGAGTCACTTTGCAGCCGGCGGGTGGGGAAGGTGATAAGGTATTTCCACCAACGTATTCGGGAGCGGTCTACGCCACGGAGAAACGCCGCTTGCCGGGACATGATAATCCAGTCGAGTGTGTATTGCTGGACTCGGTGCAGAGTCAGGCCAATCGCATCGAGGAGGCGTTACAGGATGCTGTTGACGACGGACGAATCCAGATTCCAGTCGTCGAAGTTGACTTTTCCGATATCCCAGTTGTTGAACCGGGGGAGAGCGCGGAGGGCTTGTTCGAACCGATTGGGCGAGTGACGAGTTTGGAAGCGCCGCACCGTGTCGCGGACGCGATCCTGCGCGACAGTGAGAAGGATGGCGTGCCGTTTCGAGAGACTCCGGCTGGAAAAAAGATCGGCTTCGCCAATCTTCGGAACGCGACGCCGCTGTTTGAGATTTGTCCTACAGCGTTGCTATTGGGTCTGTGGGACTCTACCGGGCCGAAAGGTGGTTTGGGAACCAAGTTTCAACGAGCGCTGGTTTCTGAAATCATCGGCGTCGATGCAAGCTATGGAACCAAGACTAGCAGCAGAATTGATCCGTTGGCAATTCGCAAAGATGCGGCGTTAATCTATGAAACGCCAAATCGCGGCTGGACTCTTTCTCCGGCAGAAGCCGCTCAAGAAAAGAAGAAGCCGATCCTCAAGGGCAAGGACGGCAAACCTTCCGAAGCCAATCATGGCAACATTGTCCCCTCACTTTCCAGCGTTTCGCGAGACGGACAGCCACTCGCTGGCGGTGTAACGATCGCCTATGCCGAGCAGATGACGGTCATCTCATTGCCCGCACTCCGCAGATTACAATTCCCGGTGAATGGCAAGGTCTCGAAAGAAGTCAACAACGCTGGACGAACTGTGTTGGCGGTTCTGGGACTTTGTGGGGCGGTGCTCGCAGCGGAGCGCGGTTTGGATTTGCGGTCGCGATGTTTGCTCTGGCCAACGGCTCCGCTGACATGGGAGTTGCTCGATCGACCTGGCACGAAATCAGATCCGATTGAATTGGATGCGGCGGCGGCCATCACCCTGCTCGCTGATGCTGTTCAGCACGCGAAAAAACTTGGTCTGGCGTGGTTGAATGAACCACTCAAACTAAAGCCCGCGAGAAAGCTCGTAGAGTTGGTTCGCAAGAGCCAAGAACTGGCGATCGTCAGTGGTGAAAGTGGCGATGGAGGTGCGTCATGAGCAAAGTCGCAACAGTCGCTGAAGCCGAAGTTGCACAGGATATTAGACTCAAGATTAATGTCAGTTTCATCACTGGTCGTTCTGTTGCCACTCGCGTTGATGCACGCGAACAGTCGGAGTGGCCGCCGCATCCCGGCCGACTTTACATGGCCTTGGTGGCGGCACACTTCGAGACGGACGGATCGATTGAAGACAAAGCTGCCGAGTGTGCGGCGCTGGAGTGTTTGGCGGGCCTGCCCGCGCCGTTCATTCAGTCCGTCGAATCGAGCGAACGAAGCGCGGTGACATATTACGTCCCCGTCAACGATGCGCCGCAGCCAAATAAGGCAATGCTTCAGTCAGCGCCGGGCATGCCTCGTTCACGGCAGTCGCGTGCGTTTCCGACTGTCATTCCGTTAAGTCGCTCTGGCCATAATGAAACTACCGCCGATGTGACTTTTGAATGGCGAATGACATCGGGGTTGTCTGAACATCTGCCCGCACTGGAACGGCTGTGCCGCGAGACAATTCGTGTTGGTCATTCATCATCGCTCGTCATGGTTTGGACGGAAGTGGGAGCGGTGCATGAGCACGGCGATCGCTGGGAACCGTCGGATTCGGCCGCCGATCTTACATGCCGCATCGCGGTTGCTGGTGAATTGAATCGGTTGAAAGATGCATGTCGCGCGGAGCGGATCGACTTGTTTGCAGCATTGAAGACCGAAATCGAATCGACCCGCGGCAAGGCTCAAACTACCGCCAAGAATCGCTTTGCCGAAGCTTTCGGTGAAACTTACAAGGCGAGTGTGCGGCCACCGGAGCCAACACCGGCTTCACTCGGAGTCTGGCAGGGATACCGTCGAACGCAGTCCGCAAATGGCGGCAAGCAGAAAATTCATGCGAACTTGTACTTCGAGCGTGACTTGCTTGTGCTCGCGAAGCTCGATGGCCCGACGCTGAACGTCGAACGGACGTTGGGACTGACCCACGCACTGCGTGCGGCGGTGATCGGTGCTTACCGCAACGCACAATTGCCCGAGTGGCTGTGCGGCCATGATTCCGATGGCAACCCAACTTCATCGGCGCATGCTGCGTTTCTGGCGTTACCATTCGTAGGGTATCGGCACGCCGACGGCCATTTGATGGGAATGGCGATTGCGCTGCCGAAAGGGATTTCAGCTGCCGAGCGAGGGCGATGGTTAAGTCCGCTCCTGGTGGATCAGGAAACCGGGGAAGCTGCTGAATCGGCGCTAAAGCTCTGGGGCCAAGATCTTCCAGACTGGACGCTGCAACTTGAAGAGCGTCCCTCACCGCCACTGATGTTGCAAAACGAAACATGGACCAAGCCATCAACGACTTGGGCTTCCGTAACTCCAGTTGTTTTGGATCGCTTCCCGAAGGCTTCACGCACGGACTCCCGAAGCGACTGGCACGCGGAAGTTGTCGCGATCGTCAAGCAGTCCTGCACACGAGCCGGGCTTCCTGAACCAATCGACGTCGATATTGATTCAACGGCTTGGCATGTTGGCGTGCCGCGAGCCTGGGCCAAGACACGTCGTATCTGCAACCGTCGTGAAGGTCCAATAACGGGGCCACTCGGCGATGGTTTTCCATCGTTGCCATCAAAGCCGACGCGACCGGCTAAGCCGCAGGTTCATGTCTGGTTGAGGTTCGATCAGTGCGTTGCCGGGCCAGTGCTTGTCGGAGCCGGCCGCTTTCAAGGATATGGATTATTCAAACCTATTGAGGATCGTTCGCCAAAGTAGGCATCACCGCTGTCCAAGATCCAAGGAAATTTCGTGACTGATTATCCTGAACTAAATGTAGACTTGTTTGCGACGTTTTTTGATTCACTTTATGGTCACGCACCGTTTCGCTGGCAGTCGCGGCTCGCCGAACTAGCTTGTAACGGTGACTGGCCGCGATTTATAAACTTGCCAACATCCAGCGGCAAGACAAGCTGCCTTGATATCGCCGCGTTCGCGTTGGCTTATCAGGCTTGGCGTCGCCACGCGAACGGTAGTACCATCGACACGCCTCGGCGAATCTTCTTCGTTGTCGATCGTCGCATAATTGTAAATGAGGCGTTTCAACGGGCAGACCATTTGAAGCGGAAACTTAAGGCAGCTCTCGACCAAGATGACAATCCGCTGTATTCCGTCGCATGGTGGCTGAAGTCTTTGGCGGACAATAAGCACGCGCCGCCCCTGGACTGTGTCGAACTTCGGGGGGGCATCTACCGCGACGACGCCTGGGTACGGTCGATACTCCAGCCAACGATTGTAACAAGCACGGTCGATCAAGTCGGCTCGCGATTGCTGTTTCGCGGCTACGGGGTTTCGGACCGCAATCTGCCAATTCACGCGGCGCTCACAGCCAACGATTCGTTGATCTTTCTCGACGAAGCCCATTGCTCAAGACCATTCAGCCAGACGATGGAAGCCATCGCCAGGTACCGCGATGCCCAACGATTGACGAACGAAGCTCCACGTTGGGCTGAGCAGCCGATTCGAACGCCGTTTCTTTTCATCGAGATGACGGCTACGCCACCGCAGGGCGTTGATGAATCATCGCTTTTCAAGTTGGGTACTGCCGATTATGCGCCTGGTGAACCACTCGAAGAACGACACGGTTGCGCGAAACCGATTAGACTCGAAGAATCGAGTGCTAAGGGAGCGAAGCAGAATGAAACACTCGGCAAACACTTGGTTGCCCACGCCGATTCACTGGCGAACGGAAGTGGTTCGCATGCTCCCTGTTTACGGATTGCAATTGTAGTGAATCGTGTCGCTTGTGCGCGAGAGGTCTTTAAGCAGTTGAAGGAGTTACACGGCGATCGAGTCGAGTTGATGATTGGTCGCATGAGACCGATTGATCGCGACAAACTTACCAAAAAACTCCAAGATCGCTTCAGTTCGGACAGTGTAGAGCGTCTGACGGTACCGCATTTCGTGGTCTCGACGCAGTGCCTGGAAGTCGGGGCTGATTTCGACTTCGACGGCATGGTCTCACAGTGTGCTAGTCTCGATGCGTTGCGGCAGCGGTTCGGGCGACTCAATCGACTTGGCAAATCAACGCACTCGCGCGGTGTCATTGTGATGGCCGACGGAGACAAGGCTCCCCGCAAGCCCGACCCGATCTATGGCGAGTCCCTGCCCGCAACGTGGGCTTGGCTGAAGCAGGCGTCAGCAAACGACGTCATCGACTTCGGCATCCGCTCGCTGGATGTCGTCCTATCGAAAGCCAGGAGCGCGAATATATCGGATGTCGAACGGCTAAGTGCGCCGTCCCACGACGCGCCAGTTCTGATGCCCGCTCATTTGGATCTGCTTTGCCAGACGGCGCCGCGCCCCGCGCTGGAACCGGAGGTTGCTGCGTACCTGCATGGTCCGAATCGCGGAGTCCCTGAAGTACGGCTCTGTTGGCGGGCCGATCTGCCTGACCATCGCAATCACAGAAGTATCGACTCCAATCAGTGGTTGGAAGAATGCCGTCAGACGTTGGCTGTCTGTCCACCAACTTCAGCCGAGTGCCTAAGCGTTCCGTTGCCACAATTCAAAAATTGGCTGTTGGGACAAGACGAAGCGTCGAATGATTACGGCGACGTTCATGGCGAAGGCGTCTCCGAAGACGGTGAAGCCGCTGTCGTCAGTCCCACGTCGAAGTCACGGCCAAGACCGGCTCATCGCCGTGGCGTCAACTGGAACGGTCGCCACTGTCATGCGGTCTCAGGAGCCGTGGACGAGCTTGAGGCAGTTCACCCCAACGCGCTCATTGTGATGCCAGTGACAGCTGGTGGTTGGACATCACTCGGTTATGTGCCCGGCTCTCCCAAAGAGCCTGATGACGTTCCAAATGAATTCGTGAATATTGAATTGTCAATTGAAAGGAAACGCGAACTGGCTCGCGTTGACGAGGCGTCGGCGGCCTTTCGACAATCGCGTGATCGACATATTTTGCGAGTTCACCGTGACTTGATGACCTCAACAGCAGACGACGCCGCACTTGCTGGCCTATGGGAATTCATTGATGACAAGAATCGGGCATGGCATAAGAGCGAACTTCAACAAGCCAACGAGACCGATACCGACGAACCACCGAGCGGTTCGGAATCCCAAGAGCCGGGGCGATCAATCAGTTTGCTCCAAGCTCGTGCCGCATTGGCCAAAGTCAACCGCGATAAACAGGCCCCAATGGTTCGCTATCCCGGCGGATTCATCGTGACGGGCCCGCGAATTTCGCCGCGAACTGAATTGCCGCGTGCAAGTTTTGATGACGAGTTCGATGAACACAATATCGACGCGGATGAGCGACAGTCTCTGGCCGATCACTTGGCGGATGTCGCGACAGAGACGGAGCGGCTAGTAACGAACATCGGATTGGAGCCTTCACTTGCTAACGCGATCGTCGCCGCCGCCGAGCGACACGATCTCGGCAAAGCGGACCCACGATTTCAGGCGATGCTGTTGGGCTCGTCGCTTGACATGGCTTGGATGCAGCCCAAGCTCTGGGCCAAATCAGCGCGCGGCCCCGCGGCGCGTCAGGTTCCATCAGCGAAGGAGCAATTGGCACGCAACACGGACTCCGATCAACTCCCCGACGGCTTTCGGCATGAGATGCTATCGCTCGACTTTGCTCAACAGTTACAGCACGAATTGAATACCGATTCGGCGGAAGTAATGCTTCACGCCATCGCGGCGCATCACGGTCATGCCCGACCATTCGCCCCCGTCGTCTTCGATATGACTCCACCTTCAGTCAGCCTCGAAAAGCTATTTCGGTCGAATTCCACAGCTTGTGAATCCATCGTCTCAACAGAACATCGGCAACGGCTCCCGGCACATCGTCTGGATTCCGGTATCTCAGAACGATTTTGGAAGCTCAACCGCCGCTTCGGCTGGTGGGGCTTGGCTTTTTTGGAATCGACGCTTCGCCTCGCGGATTGGGTCGCGAGCGCGCAGCCATCGCCTCAAACGCTCAATCCGCGAGTGCTGACTCGCGGCTCGATCGCGCCGGCGGCGACCTCCACTCCTTCGTTCTCACTTAACTGCGTGGGGCTCAATGGAGCCAATCCGCTTGGCTTTCTTGCGTCGCTTGGACTGTTTCGGCACGTGGCCACTGAATTGGACCCAACGGTTCGCCTAAAATGGGAAGTTGCCGGTGGAAATTGGAGTCCAACTCTCGTTGGTTCGAGCCAGATTTTGTACAGCGACGAATCTATGCTCGCTTGGCTTTTCGAGTCGCTGCGAACTGAACCAACGCAACATTGGTTGAAACGATTGAACGAGTTTCCGCCCGAACTTCTTGGACTCGCACGCCCTAGCGCTTATTCGTTGGCCGCATGCGACGCTTCGTTGACCGACCGTATCGCCGCCGACTGGTTGAGTTGCAACGGCTCAGATCTATGCGATGCAGCAAACAACAATCAGCTTCAAACCGCTCGACGTGATTACTTTCCAGAGAGCGTGGCGGCTATTGTCGGCGTACTGACTCGCGAACAACTAATGCGGACGTTGTTTCGGCAATGGGACTACGCGGATCCAATTCAGAAAGTTTCGCTTCACCTCGAACCAAGAGAAGATCGACGACACGCGTATCAGTGGCATAAGCCAGTTGGTGATCCGACCCGTTCACTTCACGGCGGAATGGTCGGCGCGAATCGGTTGGCGATGGAGGCTTGGCCATTGTTTCAATCTGTCGCACTGAGGGGTGACCTACAAACGATTGGTTTTAGGGGCACACGCCCAATGAAAGGAATTCGCTGGACTTGGCCAATTTGGAGCGCACCACTGGCGTTGTGCGATATCACTCCCGTTATGGGCCTCGACGATCTGCAACTCGATCCGCTTGAGAAATCAACTGATCGCCGTGACGCCCTGTTGGCCAGAGGCATCAACACCGCGTTCCGTCTTCGCCGAATTCTCGTAGAAAAAACGCCCAACTTGACGACTCCAACCGCAATATTTACCGGACCTCAAATGTTCTCCGACATTGCCCCGGCCCGTACATGATTATGGACAGGTTTCATCCCGACTTATCTGCGACCCGATCTTCAGCCGTTTCGGATTCAGGGGTGCGGTCAAGCTCATGGTGTTGGAATTTGGGCGGCCTCGTCGGAATCGATCGGTATTACCACCGCGGGCTCGGACACTACGGCACGATTGATCACTGCCACAGGAAAAGGATTTGTTTCGGGGCTGATTTAGAGGGTTTAGTCCCTATGTCATTGGTTGGTCGGAACAATTCAAGCTTTTCGAGAGCGGAGTAATTTTGGCAAGTGAATCGAATCGAGAGCAGTTTATGACGGACCAACTGGGTAACGAAGACTCGATCTTTGGCACCCATAATGATCTAGCGCCTGCGCGGCACGTGACGCAGCACTTGGCAACCACCGTTTGTTGGGAGTTGAATTTCCGCGAGGAGCCGATGGAGTGGGGGGGCGACATGCACGTCACTCGTACCTTGCCCGTCGCCGAAGCTGTGCATCGGGCTTTGGTCTCGTTGGCCGGACGAGGGCAGGTTGTCGATTGCCCCGAACTGATCGGACAAGATCGGATTGGACAGCCGCTGGGTGGACGTCATGAACACGCCAAAATCTTGCCACTGGATTTGAACGGCGATCAAATGCTGGATCAGGTCTTGTTGCATGCTCCAATGGGCTTGGGAGGAATTGCTCAGGGAGCCATTTCGTGCTTGAACCGGCTGCGAATCGGTTCGAATCGCTGGGTGGAGCTGCAGATCGTCGCGACCGATCTGTTGGCCCATCGCTCGCAGCGTGTGTTCGTATCTCGATTATTTCCGTCGTTTCACGGGGCGAAAGCTTGGACCAGTATCACGCCGTATGTGCCGCCTCGCTTTTTGAAGAAGTCCGGGAAGAACTCGTTGATCGGTCAAGTCCAAGCGGAATTGGCAACACGCGGTTTTCCGCTGGCGACCGTCTGTGAAATCGCACCAGAGTTGTCGATCGATTGGCGGCAATTCGTGCGGTGTCGGCGCGAAGGGAAACTGGCTCCGCCGCAAGATGTGGGGTTGGGATTGCGATTGGAATTTGCCGAGCCGGTCTTGGGCCCGTTGGCGCTGGGTTATGCTTCGCACTTTGGACTGGGATGGTTCGCGGCGATCGAGGAGCTAAGATAAGTCACGGATCGTGATCGGACTCGGGTTTTGACACACGTATTGCAAACAAGCGTTCTGGAATACAGTCGGATTGTTGCAGAACTTCTAGGCACTCGTTCGATCCTACGCCTACTGCCTCGTCATCAATTATGGAGATCCACGATGGATGTGTTTCAAATTATAATTATGGCCTGCGTCGGTCTTTTCTTGGTCGTTTGGATCGTACTATTTGTCTCTACAATTGGAGTCGCTCGGACTTGGTTGCAAGCGTTCCTGTCGGGAACGCCGATCACGTTTGTAAGTTTGATCGGCATGAAACTTCGTAAGTCGGACATGCAGAAGATCGTAGAGCAATGCATTGTGAGTACCCAAGCTGGGTTTCCGATCTCTTGCGCCGACATGGAACGGGCGTGGCTGCAAAAAGTGGACATTGTCAAAGTGACCACCGCCTACATCACGGCGCGGCGGCGCGAACAAGATTTTTCGTTTCCGGAACTAGTCACTGCCGAGCTGGAAGGGACGAGTCATGACAAATTCCAACGTTGAACAAAACCTGACGCAGCCTGCGGGGTTTGAAGTTGGGTCGCGAGTGACGCTGGATCGGTGCCGATGCTTGCGGCTCGCGCGCGGAGCGCCGCAGGAGTGGTCGGATACCCGCCCACTCCTCCTCTGCTCCTGCGGTTAACCGTGCCACCGTGCTCTGCTACTGAGGTTTGGCCACCTTACTCGACTCCAGTGGTTTGCCCTTTGCTTGTGGTCGGTGTTTGCTTGTGCGGGATCATTCCCGATGGAGTTCCGCTCCAGCTGGGTTGCCCTCATGCTGCCGACCCGGTTTCAGGTCGGTGGGTTGAGGAACTATATTGAAGGGCATGAACACGAATCAGGTTTACAAAATCATGACCGCCGAGCAATGGGCGCGGCTGAGTGCAGCGGGGACTTGGGCTGGGTCGGACGTCGACCTGCGTGATGGGTTTGTCCATCTGTCGTCCTGGGAGCAGGTCCCTGGGACATTGGCCAAACACTATCCGCAGCAGAGCGACCTGTTCTTGGTCGGAGTGTTTGTAGAACGCGTTGGGCCGGAGTTGCGGTGGGAAGTTTCCCGCGGTGGCGAAAAGTTTCCACATCTGTACCGGGAATTGCGTTTGACGGATGTGAGCGATCGATTCGTCATCGAATGGGACGGATCGCAGCCGCGAATGGTGGCGTTGGATGATTCTCAGGAGGCGGACGCCCGGCAAGACGTCGCTCGGGTGGAGCGGCTGAAATATCCGTTGTATTTGCTGCATCACGGGCCAGGGTACGTGTCTTTGGTCGACGTGGCGTCGGCGGCCGATCCGCAACCGCAGGCACTGGCTCTGTTTGGCAGCTACGAGCGGGCTGTGGACTTCGTCGAGCAAATGGCTGGGTTTGCCGGGATTCGGGCGATCAAGAATGCCCGGGAGTTTCAATGGCTGTTGACCAGTCTAAAAGAGCCGGTGGTGGAGGCCGTGTTGGATCCGGCGATGGATCGGCCTGAGATTGTGGGCGTTTGGCGGCGGACCGTGGCGGAGTTGCTGGAGTTGGGGATTGAAATTGATAACTCGCCTTGGAACTACCCGGTCTACCTATTGAAGTCGCTCGTTGGGCAGAGCGGTTGGTCGTCGATCCAGGCGGGAGCCGGTTCGAATTGGTTTTCGTTCATCGTCATGTTCACGAGCGAGAAGTTGGCGACGGCTTACCGGGCGGAGATTGAAGGCGAGGACGGTCCGCTGGAGTTGGTTTTGGTATCGGACATGTGGAGTTTGAGGGAGCGATTGGTGTCGTTAGGGCCTGAAATTGCGGGAGTTGCGATCAATCCGACCGTCGCTGTCGGGGTGCGGAAATGCGAAAATTGCCTGGAAATTGGCCGTTTGTTGGGGCATTATTTGACGGTCGTCCCGTCCCCAGAGAACGAAGTTTAGGCTTCTTAAAAAAATATGCCCGGTGACCGTTGACAGATCGCCGAACTTCCGAGATACTCTGCGACTCCTCTGACCGACCCCTTAGCGGGTTGGAACGAAAGACGGCCCGGAACTAAGTTGCGGGACATCACTTCGAGAGGAAAAATTTGGTTCGAACGACAGTCGCGAACTGGCTCTGGTAAAGTGCCTCGTTGATGTCATTCAGATGAATCAAATATGAGTCAGGTTGTTTTTGGTTCCTCGAAACGAGGAAACAAAAAAACACCGGGGCCTCTTGACTGGGGGCTGAGACTCGCTAAGATAGTCGTCCCGCTTCTGGCTGATGTCGAAGCGAAATGATCTTTGAAAATTTAGTGTTAGACTTCCCGGAAATGGAACTGCGGGGTAGCAAGGTATTAAATTTGGTGTCTTGTGAATCGCAGGAAAGTTTTCCAGGATGCGTAACTATACTCAAATTTTGAATAGTAAGATCGGGATTATTCCACCCATCTTATTTTGTTAGAGCTGACAAGCTCTTTCATTTGTTAGTCGTCTGCGGCTCTTTCCGCTGGTAAGTTTTGGCCCTTGAGGTCATGGCTGGTCAGCGAACGAAAGAAGTTGCAGCAAGCATACCAATTGAAGGGTTTGATCCTGGCTCAGAATGAACGTTGGCGGCATGGATTAGGCATGCAAGTCGAGCGAGAAGTTTCCTTCGGGAAGCGGAAAGCGGCGAAAGGGAGAGTAACGCGTAGATATCTGCCCTCAGGTCTGGGATACCCACCGGAAACGGTGATTAATACCGGATAATGTCTCAGGACCAAAGATTTATTGCCTGAGGAGGAGTCTGCGTCCTACTAGCTAGTTGGTGTGGTAATGGCGCACCAAGGCTAAGATGGGTAGCGGGCGTGAGAGCGTGGCCCGTCTCACTGGGACTGAGATACTGCCCAGACATCTACGGATGGCTGCAGTCGAGAATTTTCGGCAATGGACGAAAGTCTGACCGAGCAATGCCGCGTGCGGGACGAAGGCCTTCGGGTCGTAAACCGCTGTCAGAGGGAAGGAAATTTTGACCAAACCTCAAAGGAAGCACAGGCTAAATTCGTGCCAGCAGCCGCGGTAATACGAATTGTGCAAACGTTATTCGGAATCACTGGGCTTAAAGGGTGCGTAGGCGGCCATGAAGGTCTGATGTGAAATCCCACGGCTCAACCGTGGAATTGCGTTGGAAACCACATGGCTTGAGGGAGACAGAGGTGAGCGGAACTAATGGTGGAGCGGTGAAATGTGTTGATATCATTAGGAACACCGGTGGCGAAAGCGGCTCGCTGGGTCTTTTCTGACGCTGAGGCACGAAAGCTAGGGTAGCAAACGGGATTAGATACCCCGGTAGTCCTAGCCGTAAACGATGAGCACTGGATTGAAGGGTCCTCCATAGCCTTTCAGTCGCAACGAAAGCGTTAAGTGCTCCGCCTGGGGAGTATGGTCGCAAGGCTGAAACTCAAAGGAATTGACGGGGGCTCACACAAGCGGTGGAGGATGTGGCTTAATTCGAGGCTACGCGAAGAACCTTATCCTAG
>JBGSJV010000075.1:0-18397 GCA_041741535.1 Pirellulaceae bacterium | reverse complement strand
CGAGCCCCGAGCCAACAAACGCAGGCCGAAACTACTCGCCTTGTTGACAAAGCCCCGCGCGCAGGCGAAGCTACTTCTCATCGTCGCTGCGTGACCTAAGTCCCCTGATACCAGGCGGCAGTGCCATTCGTGTCAGGACTCTTTTTCAACGTCACCCGCATCGGCCACGTCTATTTGTGGCCAAGGACTGCGTGGTGTCGCTGCGTATGCAACGGTTGCCTGGGGGAATTCCGCTGGCGATCACGGTTCATTACTCGGTTCAGTTTTCTTCACTACTGGTTTCCAGCTGCTATGTTTGCGGTATGCTTTCGCTGGCGAGGTTGGAAAAAAAGTCGCTTACATTCATTGGGGGCGTCACCCTTCAAACAGCGAGGCTGGTTATGCAAAGCAAAGGGATAAGAATTCTTGTCGGGCACGTGGTTGCGTATAACTTGTTGTGGACCGTTGTTGCACTGTGTCAAACGGCGTTGGCACAAGAGTCCGCAGCTCCGGAAGTCGCCGAAATCGAAGGCATGGTGCAGCGAATTTGTTTTGGTTCTTGTGCAAATCAGAACAAACCACAACCGATTCTGCGTGACATCGTTCGTCGGCAACCGGATTTGTTCATTTACCTAGGCGACAACATCTACGGTGACACGGAAGACATGAACGTGCTGCGAGCCAAGTACGAGAAATTGGGTACGAAACCCGAGTTTCAGGCTCTGCGGGCCGCCGTACCGACCATGGCCATTTGGGACGATCACGATTACGGAGCCAACGACTCTGGGAAAGAGTATCGCCCCGCGGCCGAGTCTCGCGATATCTTCCTGGACTTTTGGCGCGAACCATCTGACAGTCCTCGTCGGCAACATCCGGGGATTTACCACTCGCACAAATTCTCGGATGGAAAACGAACGTTGCAGATCATCTTGCTCGATACGCGAAGTTTTCGCGATTCATTGGCGCATAACAAGTTACGTTCGTGGAAGAACGACTATCACCCCGATCCCAATCCAAGCAAAACGCTATTGGGCGAAGAGCAATGGAAATGGTTAGCGGAACAACTACGTCAGCCAGCCGACCTGCGCATCATTGCCTCAAGCATTCAGTTCAGTCATCAACACAACGGTTGGGAATCGTGGACGAATTTGCCGCAAGAGCTAATCAAGATGACAGAGGTCATCAAAGAAACACAAGCCCAAGGCGTGGTGTTTATTTCGGGCGATGTCCATTGGGGCGAGTTATCAAAGCTGCCGGTCCCTGGGTTGTACCCCTTGTTCGATGTCACTTCGAGTGGCTTGACCGAGACTTGGCCGTCCGTCGAAGAAAATCAGAACCGAGTCGGAGAAATTGTCCGTGAAAACAACTTTGGTATGATCGAAGTCGATTGGAACGCGGAAGATCCGGAAGTTCATCTGCAGCTGATCGACATCGCCGGCAATCAGCGAGTGTCGCACCGGATTCGCTTGAGCGAACTTCGACCGGGTGTCCAGCAGTGAGGCCAATCGTCGACGAGCATCGCCAGCGTCAAAACCAACGCGTGGCGAAGCGCTCGGGAATCGACCATCCCCGGCCAAACATCGAAACATAAGTTGACGAGACCGCAACGAACTCCTTCATCCAAAAGGACCGTGGCTCCGTCGCCAACCGGCTGGCTTGCCGAGCTTGCAAAAGTTATTTCCCCCCCAGGGTTATTCCTACGTCAGGTACAAACCGCGCCTGCTCGATGCAGCGGGACCGACCGTGTAGAATGGACGCGAGTCCGTTGACATGATTCGTTTCGAATACGACGGCCGAGCTCGCGAGTTTTCGTCTTCGACCTGGACTTGGGCCATGCGATTTTCATTGAGAAGCTTGATTGCCTGGAGTATGTTGGTCGCGGCGGCTTTGCTGGCAGGTGGTGGCTACTATGGCGTCCAAAAGGATCGACAGCGCATCAAACAGCTCGAAAGTGAAATGGAGCCGCTGGCGAATTCTCTTTTGGTCGCGGATTCAAGACGGCACGAGAATTTACGGCATTCATTGGAAGGCTATGCCGAACTGCAGTCACTCAAGCAACAAGCGATTCAACACGCGGCGGCAATTCGAGATCGATACAGCGGTATCGAAAAACGCGGCCCGGACGCCTTTTCAATACGTCGAATCCCCGAACTGCGGGTCGACCGGTCACTTGACCGTCGCGTATTCAAATTGATGGTACCGGAGACCCGGCAAATTTGGCTGAAGTTTGCCGTCCATCCATCGGAAGCTCGCAGAGGCAATGGCAATAAGAATGATCAATATAACGATTGGTTACGATCGTCTCCACTTACCGATTCGGGCCCATTGCAATTCCAGCTGCCACCTGGCGAACAGTTGCTAACGATTCAGGAGCAACAAACGGATGGATGGAGAGCAATTTTGTTAAAAGTAGGCGAGCAGACTCTCTTTGAGACTCGGTATTTGCAGGTCTCGACCAATGGATTTAGCGCCAGCATTTCAGCGACGGAACAAGTCGATGTTGGACCGACCCAGGAGCTGCCTTGGTTATTGTCGGTCGAAATTGAAGCAAATTCAATGAACGTTCCGTTCTCAAGCGACTTCTCGTATTCGATTTGGTTGAGCGACAAACCGAGTCAATTCGAAACCATGAACGGAGGTCGCGATGAGTAACGAGTCAACCAACAACGTAGGCGAGTCGGACCGGCACGCACACTCTTCGTTCGGCATGGGCCTAACCGCTCAACGACTGGCGGTTCAGGGAGTCTTTTTGTTGCTGTTCTTCGGGATGATTTTGCTGGCTTGGAATTATTCGGTCGAACGTCGCGAGTTGCGTGTAAAAATTTCTTCGCTGGAACAGGATTTGACCCAGCTGCAGCAGGTGCGAGAACAGTTGGACGTTGCAAATCAAAGCGCCAATGAAGACCAGCAATTGATCTCGAATTTTTTGCGGCTCTGCCGCAACGTCACGGACATCCCAAATTGGCATTGTGACCGCATTCTTGCGTCGGCCAATGGGTTCGAGAATCTATGCCTTTTTGTCCCGGACGGACAACATACCTTAATCATTCATGCTCGTTGGACATCAACCGACTATCCTGACGCCGAACAGTCCGGTCGCGAGAAAACCTGGCGAATTCCATTGCAACCCCATGCCGGTTATTGGGTGAACATCAACACCCCATCCGAAGGTTTACCCGTGGGGTGGGTTCTTAGCAGCAACCACCCCGCATTTCCAAGCCAACGAGCTGTTCTTCCGCTCGCGAATTTTTCTGGAAACGGGATGTCGCAAAGGTCGACCAAGTCTATTCAGTACCCCAACCAAATCGAGAACTCTTTTCGAGCGACCCAAGACCCCGACAGTTTGCTTAACAGCGTGGACGTGTTTCATCTGGCGTTGCATGGTGAAGCCATTCATCCGGTCGCAGAAGATGATCGTGTGATGATGGACGGCCAACTTGAGCCGACGGAAATCGAATTCAACATGCGAATTGAAAGTGATGGGCCACCGGTCGTCGCGGCCTCGGATGCGGACAAATTTTACATCTTGAAGTCACCCATCCAGTTGAATTATCTCGGAAAAGGGATGTACGGGCTTGAGCGAGATTGAGTGAAGGCCCGATAAGATTCTCGTGGGTACACAGGTTTTATTCTTGGCTCCTCCCAAACGGACGGATATCTCAACACCAACGTCGGGCTAAACGACGACGAGGACGCTTTGTCCAAGCGCCAACGACAATGGCAAAACCCAACAGCACCGCGCTTGATGGTTCGGGGACCGCCGTGGCCGACAAGCGAACGTGGTCGAAGTCCACTTCCAAGTCAGCTGTCGGCGCGGAAGGATCGACAACGTTCAAATTAACGAGTCGGATGCCAAGCGATTGGCCCAACTGCAAGTGACTGGCGGTTGTCTCGAAGCTTAACAGGCTCGTTCCCCATTCTCCTTCTGCAGTATTTCCGGCTAACGAGTTATTGTCGGACGCGATGACGACGCCACCGGCCAACAGATCGACCCGATATCCGGGGAAGCCGTTCAAGTTGAAAAACTGGCCATTAAGCGCGGTTCCGGAAGCGATATTGCCGATTTCCACTTCGAGGTCGTACCGCGTGTTCGCTTGCAACGTGGTGGTCAGTGTCTGACTCAAGCCGTACTCGCCCAAGTTGCCGGTCCCCGATTCATTAAACGTGATTGCTACTCGCTGACCTTCGCGAACGGAAAAGAAGTTCGTCGGCGGTGATGGGCGGAGCGTTCCCACCCAGAATTGCGGCCCAACACCATTGTTGACGACCACGCCGTCGGGGTTATAGATCTGCCATCCGACGGGCGGACCAAACGAAAACTCGTTGAACAAGACGCTCCCGGTGACGTCTTCGAATCCCGGATTCTGGACCACTACCAAATCCGCGCGCAGATTGCTTGTCGACAGACCAAGCGTTAGCCATGCCAATACTGGCATCCAGCAGAAATTACCCGATTTGGTAGTTGGTTTGATCATGTTTAGGCTCTCTATTGCTGCCGTTGGTTCTCGTTCCCCCACGTGGGCTCGTCATCGCGATTGAATCGCGACACGAATTTGTTAGAATCTGGCGAACCGCCTTCCCTCGGACGACATTTTCTATGGAACAGGGGCTCCCTGGCCGGTGGGTGTTCCAGCGAGGAATATGGAAATGACCAATAGTCTGGAGAATTCGGCGGCGGAGTTATCGGCCTGGTATCAATCGCTAAAGGACGGTGGGAGCCGAGCCACGCACCAACTTTGGGAAATGTACTTCGAACGCATGGTTCGGGTCGCGCGGCGAAAATTGGTTGGTGCTCAGCGGTTGGAAGGTGACGAGGAAGATGTTGCCTTGAGTGCCTTCAAGAGCTTTTGCTTGGGATTTCAGCAAGGGAAGTTTGCGCAAGACGGGGACCCGGAAAATCTTTGGCCGCTGTTGGTGACATTGACCTTGAACAAAACCATCGATCATGTTCGGCGCGCCCAGCGACTCAAACGCGGTGGTGGCTTGGAGGATGACTCGCCGAACGATGCGATTAGCCAGTGGTCGGAACTGGTTTCGCGCGAGCCGTCACCGGAACTACAAGTCGCGGCTGAGGATTCCTTTCAACAGTTACTGGACATGTTGGACGCGACCGGTGATTCGACGCTGCGTGAAGTTCTGTTGCATTCGATGGTCGGCGAGTCCTCACCCGATATTGCTCAGCATTTGGATTGCACCTTGCGGACCGTCCAACGGAAACTGCAAACGATTCGCATGATTTGGGAACAGGCCAACTCATGACCGAACCGGAACCATCCGCCGCGACTCGGGGTGGCCTGACGCCCGAAATGATGTTGTGTCTAAACCGGCACTGCGACCGGCGCGAAGCTCAATGGCGAGCCACCAGCGACTCGAAGACGACTACGAACCTTTTGGCTCAGCCGGTTTCATTGCAAACATTTCTTGAAACAGTTCCGGCGGCGGAGCAGATTTTCACCGCGCCCGAATTGGTACTCATCGACTTGGCCTATTTGGTCGAGCGGCAATTGCCGTTTTCAGCCGATTCCTTTCAACAGCAGGTTCCGTGGCTCGATTCGAAGTGGCTTAGTGATCAAGTAACTCGCAGTTTGGCGGACCGGCAGTTTGCGCCACGCCCCAATCGCGATTCAAAAAAGCAAGCAATGAATCCGGCGGTAACTCCGGCGAAGATGGAAGCGCCGCACGAGCGAGTAAACGCGGAATCTCCGTTGGATGCTCCCGACGTTCATCAATTGGGCGATTATTTGATCACGGGCACGATTGGACGCGGTGGTATGGGACACGTGTACCGCGCGGTTCATAAAATCATGGGACGCGTCGTCGCCATCAAGACCATGCAAAAAGCGCGGGCGAACGATCTGCCCGCGCGCAGACGCTTCGAACGCGAAGTCCAAGTCCTCGCAAAACTCTCGCATCCCAATATCGTCACGGCGTTTGATGCGCGCGAGCATGACGATGTACTGTACTTGGTTACGGAGTTGATTGAAGGCGAGGACTTGGCCAAACTGGTGGCGCGAAAAGGACGACTGCGACCGCGGGATGCCATGTTCTTTATTTGGCAGGCGGCCAAAGGCTTGGCTTATGCGCATCAGCAGGGGATTATTCACCGAGATATCAAGCCGAGCAACTTGATCTTGGAAAAGAAACGCTTTGTCAAAGTTCTGGACCTGGGGTTGGCCCGATTGCGACAAGTCGAGACCGGCGCGACGGAAGATTCAACGTTGACCGATTCATGTCGTGTTTTGGGAACAGCCCGATACATGGCGCCCGAACAAGCCCGTTCGGCAATGACCGCCGACGAACGAGCAGATATCTATAGCCTAGGTTGCACGCTGTACTTCTTGATTGTTGGGCAACCGCCGTTTCGTGGCGAGACCGAAATCGATACGATTCTGGCGCACGCGCAAGAGCCAACTCCGGAAATTCCTTGTGAAATTGCCGGTCGAGTGGTCCCGGAAGGTTTGCGGCTGTTGGTCAAAACGATGATGGCCAAGCAGCCCGAGGATCGGCCGCAATCGATGAAGGTTGTGGTCGAAGCGCTCGAAGACTTGATTCGACAAGAGCAAGATAAAACGTCGATGGATGCGACCATGACGTCCGAGTCGATTGCCCCGTTGCTGCAGATCGATCAGCGACCGATGTCCGCAAGAAATTTGGCGCGGCAAAGTGAACGACGACAGCTCTTGGGCTGGGGTATTGGCGCGGGAACATTGGCCCTATTCGGAGGATGGTATCTTTGGCCACGTGGTGAAGGCCGCTCCAATGCAGATCCTTTTGTCGGCGAAAAAGCGACTTCGGTCGGGCTGGCGTTTGATGGACGCATCAGCCACGTCGACCTATTGAACTTCGACCGCGCGGCTCAAGCGCCGTTCTTGGTCCAAGTTGTGGCCACTCCAAGTTTTCAACGCAACCCAGCAAACTTGATTTCATGGACGGGCCGTAACTGGGTTGCGTTGTTTTTGGCCGAGAATTTTCGTTGGGGACTGGGATGGCGGCATGAAGGACGATCACGCTTGGTGATTTGTCGCGAGCCGGCGCTGCGGGACCAACAACAATTGGTTGCTGGATGGTGTGACGGGAGCGAGATGCAAATGTTTATCGACGGTCGCTGGGCTGCGACCGATCCGTTGGAATACGAGATCGAGCCGACGGTACCTGGACTGTTCATCGGCGGGATTCCACCGAAAGCACTGCCGGAGAGGCACGGAGTCCGGTACTATCATGGCGAGATCTTGGCGGTTCGCATCGACATGGGTTGTCCCGAACCGGTGGTCGCTGCATCTGCCGCAGAAGTTGCCGTTCCGACCGCGCACACACTGGTTTGTTTGCCATTCCACGAGGGGTCGGGCACAACCACTGCCGATTCATCACCGAACAAGTTTGTCGCCCAAATTGAAAACGCCCAATGGTTGACCGTCGACGACAATTGACGGGGGGCACGGTCGGACGCTTATGACCCAACGCCTTGCGTTTCCAGGCTGTGCTGATTGGCCTGCATCACGCGATCCAGCCACATTTGCAAGTCCAGCTTATTCAACTCGAAGTCAACTTGGATCGATGCAGAAACGTGTTGGAACTTGCGAGTAAACTTCCACTGCCTCGGATAACTCGGTGGGCCGATGAACACAATTCGATGGCCGTGCAAGGCCGGGATTTGGTTGGGCGTCTGATCGTTCCACAACCAATGTTTGTTGGCCGTCAAGTCTTTGGGATCGGGAAGACGTTGCATCTCATTAAGTGCCCGATAGGTGTAGACATTCCAAGCACCATGAACTTCGTCCGTTACGTGACACGACCCGATCCCTTTAGCACACTGGGCTACGTCATAACTCACCAAAGGTTTACAGAACACGACTTGGTGAACATACGTATCCATCAACAAAGTAATAAAGTGAGCATTTTCGGGTATGCCGCCAAATTTGGCCACAAAGCCACGCTTGTTGGCCAAATCGATCACAACTAACGGCTCGTTCTCTAACAAATTCAGCAGAATTTGGAGATCCTCGACCGTGCGACTCCAACGAGCCATGGGCCCGATACTGCTTTCCAAATACTTCCATACCTTCGGCCTACTGCCAACTTGTTGGCCGTAAACTTGGAATGCCAAATGACAGAATCGTTCGATGGTCTTCAGGCTGCCAACCGACTTTGGCAGCTTCACCGCTAACTGCCGAATCGCGGACTCGATCCACCTTCGAGCTTTCTCCGGGTCTTCAATTGCGGCTAGTTTCGGCGCCAATTTTTTTTCGAGTTTGGCAGCCAAAGGCAAAGTGGCCTCAAGAGCCCGTTTGAGCCCACTGGCTAGTGGCCGGACCAACTCTTGCGAGTGACAGCCGCTTTCGACCATCGCTTGACAAACTTCGGCAACCCAGGAAGCTCGCGATACATTGCGACTAGCCAAAACCGGGGCCAAGATTTGCAGCGATTCGTTGGCCTCCCGTTTGACACAGTCTTTAAGTGACTGTGTAAACTCGTAGAGAAGTGATCGGAAATCCCGAGCTGAAATAGACGCATCTTCAATTCGTTCGACAATTTGCAGTGCAAATGGATTCTGCATGCTTCTCACCTTCGCCAAACTTGTATACGAACTTGACCAAGACCACACCTATTCTACCCATTTGGGTGGGGTAAATCCAGCGAAATCAATCCGCAAATACTTTGGCCAAAAGAGGGAGACTGTCGAGCGTTTTGGCGAATAAAGACTTGAGAGCCCCGGGGCGTAACGCGGCAAAAATCGTTAGTTTTTGGCCAGCCGGCGAATCCGCGCGGCTCGGATCTCGACATGGCCTTCACGACTGAGATGTTGGAAACCGATATTCCCTTGGAGCGGGCGATCTTTGAGCGGACTGGCCTGGTTGCCATCGTGTCGCAAAATGGACTGATCATATTCCATCAAGTCAATATCTTGAATGACTTTGTCATTCAGCGTCGCGTGAAACTTGTGTCCATCAATTTTGATCGACACGCGATTCCACTCGGTGGGTACATAAAGTTGCTCCGAAGGCGCCACGGCCCGATACAGTCCGCCCGTGAGTTCGGCCTCCGTCGCCGCAGGGTTATACCGCACGTCCGCGACTTGAAACTCCAAGCCGTCAAATGCGGGATCGCCCTTGGCAGGTGTCCGCAGGGCCACTCCACTGTTGCCACGTTCCGTTAGCTTGATTTCAAACTGCAACTCGAAGTTGTCGTACACGGCTTCGGAAATCAACCACGTGCCGCGTTGATCGCCCGAACGCAGCGTTCCCTGACGGACTTCCCAATCATGGTCGGCCACCGTTTTGCTCACGTCGGACCACTCGGTCACACGCCAACCTTTGGGGACTCCATCCGTTGGAAAAAGTGAAACCCATCCTTCGTCATCGCTTGACGCTTCATTCACCGCCGGCGTCTCGAGTGTCGTCTTGGCCTGAGCCGAGATGGCCATACAAGTCGAGCCAATAACCAACATTGCCGTCAATTGCCACCGCATCGCCATCTTATGTTTCCTTATTCAAATCCCAACCACCCCGGGCGAACCTTACGGCTCACTTGATCGTCACGCGAATTTCACGTTTCTCTTGATCGGAAATTTCCGCCGTTCCAAAATCAATGGCGTCCACAACCGTTTGCAGGTCTCCCTCGTATCCGAGGATAAGCGTGGCTTCCGAACCGCTATGAGACGACTGAAAGTTACCGGTCTTCAGCGCTGATTTTAGCTTCTCCAAGTAGTCGCCCACCTTCATGTTGGCCGGACCCTTGATGCGAATCGTCACGGTCGTTCCCATTGACGGCGGGCCTGGCGGTGGTCCCGTCGAACGATTCCCGCCAAAACCCGGCGGCGGCCCGAACCCTGGTGGCGGCCCAACGCCTGGTGGTGCTCCGGCATCCGATCTTCCCGGCGGCCCAAACCCGGGCGGTCCACCTGCTTGCCCCATACCCATGGGTGGACGCCCCCCACCAGGACCAAACGGCCGAGGAGCACCTGGCCGCTCAGAATCCGGCGGCACATCCTCCACAGAATTGCTTTGTTGATTCTGAGCTACATTGTTTTCTGCTGCCAATTTGGCTTGTTCTGCTTCTCGTTGCCTTTCCCGTTCGTCGGCAGCCGCTTTGGCCAAGCGGGCCGCTTCCGCCTTGGCTTGCTCTTGTTGAAGCCGTTGCTCTTCAGCGAGCAGCTTCTGCCGCTCCTCGGCCAGGTTCTTCTGGAGGAGTTCGTACCGTTCCTGAACTCGATAAGCCGCGAAGTTCATCACTCCCTCCTTACGGCTAAACTGCAAGTCCTCGATCGCATCAGAGAACTCAATCGTTTGGTTGATGATCCAGACGATCGACTCGTCGGGGAACTCTTCGAGTAGTTCCTGCAAAACTCGGCGAGTCGCTTTGGCATGTCGCGCGTAGGGACTGCCCTTCGGTTCATTAATCAACATGGTTCCCTGGGTTGACTTGACAGCAGCCAATTCGCGGGCCGGTTCGTAGAATTTTTCGATCACAGGAAAGCAGCGATCTCGAAGTTGTTGCACGTTAACCTTTTCGCGGATACAAGCCATCAGCTCCGAAACCACATCACGTTCCAATTCGCCTTGCAACCAATAAGCAGACAACACGCGGCGCTCTTCGGCAGTCCATTCATACGCACCGCTCGTCTCTTTCAAAGGATCGGGAAAACGACATCGAGATTGCAAGGCGGCTTCCGCCCGCAACTTGACCATTGAAATCTCATACGTGGCTACCCTCCATCGGTCCGCGGGAGTACTTGTCGAGTTCAACGACCATATGTAATTCGGGCCCGGTTGATTGTTCGCACCGGACTGTTGCAAACGCCGGATCTCCGCGGCCAAATTTGCATCGCGCTGAGCAACATCGGTCATGGACAACGAATCAGGATTCGCTTGCGCTGCTCGAAAAAACAAAGCAGCGAACTGGGGAACGAACTCCTGCAAACGATCTGCGCCCGTCGTCTGTCGATTCCCATCCGTAATCCCAACCACCGCTTGCTCCGCTTGTTCGCGAAGTGATTCCAATTCCTTTCGAATGACCGCGGCGGACTCGGGACGGGAAATGGCAGGCAACGGACTTTTCGACACTGGTAACGCGGAGCTGTCCGAAGTTCCACCCGAACCAGAGCCTCTTTGCGCGGTATTGTTCGCAGTTCCGCTCCCGTTCATCCACAAGTAAACCCCAACACCCAGTACCCCGATTGCGATGATCGCAGCGGCTCCAACTCCAGCTACGATCAGCAGAATAAAAGTCCAGTTGGTTGATCGCGCGGCCGGACGACCGTATGGATTGCCAAAGTTCGGATAGGGAGCAGTCGGTCGCGCCCCAGAGTTCTTCGTCGAGCTTGTTGCCGCACTTCCTGAAGACAAGAAATCTAACGGATCCTCGGTCCCACTCGACGGTGCAGCTCGTTGCGGTTGAGCGGACGCTGGCTTGGGCACTCGAAACTTGATTGGCCCGCCGCATCGCGGACACGCCAATTGAGCAACCTCTTGCTGGGGGTTGACGGTTGCCGGGACGGTTTGTTGACAATGAGAACAACGAACTTGATATTGCGGCACCGGACCAGTCCCTTGAAGCTCGGTAATAGGTTGCTTGATTGCACTGAACTCCGGCTGCAAATTGCCGAATTCGACGGCGCCATTGTAATCGCTGGCAACCCGACGTGCGATGCTAGTCCGCTACGGAAAGATGGGCCTGCGCTCCCATGGCGATCGACTTGGCTCTTGGCCCAATATCAATATCGCAAAGTCAAGGATTCGCAGCGCCAAAGCCGAGCGGCGGCTCGGAGAACGGGTAAAGCATGTTCTTGGAGCAAGGTCAGCCCGCGTTGCATGGCCTCCGTACTCATTTTCCCCTTTTCGAGGGGAGGGCAGGGCGGAGTGGCTCGTAGCCCAGGAAACGCTTGGCGGCAAATGATGGGTCGGACTTCCGCCCAATCATTCTCGCTAAGGAATTGCCTGGAAACAACTTCCCGATTTGAGAGAGTCCGACCTTGATTAATCCGAGAACCCCGATCGTCGAATCTGCCGAGACACTAGGCCTGAGCTGCCGAATTGCTGAGCCGCAGTGCGCCAAAATGCAGCAAAATGCGAGCGTTTGTTATTTCCACGGATGGCAAAGCCGAACTGCGGATGAACAGTCCGTGGACACGTCCTTGACCGACAGCAATTTGTCCGACGGCCATGGTCTAACTTCCGAACGGATACTTTGACAGTCTTCAATTCGAAACCGCAGGCAGCGAATGTATTCATCCGCAGTTCGGCATTGTCATCCGTGGGAAGTCCGCCAGCCAGGCAAATGATCGTCTTTGGTTCACACGCGGCTAAGAAATGAGTACTGAAAAATGGAAATTGAAAAATGCAAATTGCTGACAGCCATCGTTTGCTCGCTGAATGCCTGAAACTAGACGTTTGCTACCTTTTGAATTTTTCATTCTTCAATAATCATTAATCATTCAAACGCCAGAGCCAGCGAGAGGCATTCCGGAGCTTTCGACGTTTGAAATCCGGAACTTATTACGCGACAAATCCTAAGCTGGCTAACTCCCGACGAGTGTTTAATTCCGATGAATGACCGAACTTGCCTACAACGACTGACTGGTGATCACTTGTCGAAGTTCCGAACACAGGTCGGTAGTGTTTTGTTTCACACTTTCCATAACCGTTGGCTCGGGCCGTCGGCTTTCTTTGAGATACTGCTCCAACTCGGCCGCCGATTTTGCGGCACGTGTGCCACCCAAATTAGCCGAAGTGCCTTTGATCGTATGGGCAATTCGCCGAGCCGTTTCCCAGTTACCTGCCTCGATTTGTTGCTCCAATTCCAGCAACTGATGATCGACATCTCCATCAAACGCGTCAAACAAAATGGCCAGCAACTCGAGATCACCGTCGATGCGATCTCGCAGTTCGTTGCGATCCAGAACCGGGTATTCGAACTCGTGCGCTGGCGTGCGACTTTCGGTCGGCAGTGAATCTTCGATTTCAACAGGCACTTGGACTTGACTCTGCTCGAGAGTGCCGGCAGTGGAGACTTCGGCGGTTGGCTCCATTTGCTCAGGCTCTTCATCACAGGAATGTTCGGCCACCAAGCTGGCCATGACTTCGAACAGTTTGGCAAACTGAATGGGCTTCGAGGCGTAGTCGTCCATTCCTGCTTCGAGACATTTCTCGCGGTCACCGCGCATCGCATTGGCCGTCAGAGCCACAATTGGCAAGCGAGCCCCGCATCGGTCGGTTCGCCCGGCTTTGCGGATTTCGCCGGTCGCTTCATAGCCATCCATGTTGGGCATTTGGCAGTCCATCAACACGATGTCCACGGTATTGTTGGCCAAGTATTCGACGGCTTCCAGACCGTGATTCGCCAACATCACCTCATGACCCGCTTTCGTGAGAACTCGCAAGATCAACTGTTGATTCACGAAATTGTCTTCTGCCACCAAGATCTTTAGCGGGCGAAGTTTCTTGGCCGAATGGCTTTGTGTTGAATCGATCCGTGCCCGACTACGTGGGGCATTGGGAGTGCCGCGTTTCAGGACGCTTAACATACACTCAAGCAGTTCCGACTGCTTGATCGGCTTAGTCATATAGGCCGACAATTCCATCTCCTTCACTTGCTCCGTGAAGGCGGACGCGTCGCACGAACTAAGCATCAGAACTCTTGTTTGTTTGGTCTTTTCGCTGCGGCGGATCAATTGGGTGGTTTCAAAACCATCGACGTCGGGCATCTGCAAATCCATCAGCACCAGATCAAACGGCCTGCCTTCGTCGATTCCCCGTTCTAACGTAGGAACCGCCTCCACCCCGGATTCCAAGACGGTGGCTTCCACTTGCCACGACGCCAACATTTCCTTCAAGATGAGTCGATTGGTGCTGTTGTCGTCGACCACCATGACTCGCACATTGTCCAACGTCACTTGTTCTTCTTGAGCGATCGATTCTTCGGTCGCCACGGGCCGTTCGCAGGTCAACTCAAAGCTGATGGAGGTGCCGACACCAGGTTCGCTTTCCATAACCAAGGTGCCACCCATCAGTTCGACCAATCGTTGACAAATCGTCAACCCCAAGCCCGTTCCCCCGTATTTACGGGTGGTCGAATTGTCTGCCTGATTGAACGGCTCGAACAATCGTGCCAGTTTGGATTTCTCGATCCCAATACCGGTATCTCGAACATGGAACTTCAGTCGTGTCGCATCACCGGCGGTCGGCACGGCATCGACCGACACAACGACTTCACCCTCATGAGTGAACTTGATCGCATTGCCCACCAAGTTGACGAGCACTTGACGAATTCGCCCCGCATCACCGACCACCTGGTCCGGCACTTCCGGAGCGATGCGAAACGCCAGCTCAATTTCTTTATGGTGAGCGCGCAAACCAAACAACTTCATCGCGTCACCCAACATGTCGCGCACATCAAACAAGTGGGGATCCAAAGTCAACTTGTTCGCTTCAATCTTCGAGAAATCCAAGATATCGTTCAAGACCGTCATCAGGGCGTCGGCCGACGATTGAATCAATTCCAAGTGTCGTCGTTGTTCGGCTTCCAACTCCGTGTTGAGAACCAGTTCGGTGAGGCCCATGATCCCATTCATCGGCGTCCGAATCTCGTGGCTCATATTGGCCAAGAAATCACTTTTGGCACGGCTTGCCTGATCGGCCGCGTCGCGAGCTCGTTTTAATTCGTCGTTGGTCTCTTGTAGATTTTTGGTTTGCTCCTGAAGTTGCTGGCTAAAGAGCTGCTTGAGCGACAATTGATGATGCAGCGTCGAATTAAACGCCAAAGAGCCTACAAATCCAAAAATCAGAGTCACGAAGATCACTAGGACCGCAATGCGGGCAATCAGAATATTGGCAACCCATTCGGAGGCCGCGAAGTCGACACCAGCAATCGCATCTACCGAACCATCCGCTGCAAAGATCGGCGCATAGGCACTGACCCACAGGCCCCAGCGATCCGAATATGGCACGTCGTCGAACGTGGCCTCTCCATCAAACGCTTGAAGCATCGCGTCGGTGTAGTCTTCGTACAACTCGCCAATCTCGGTTCTGGCTTCGGTCTCACCTTCAATGATCCCGTTCTTATCATAGTCGTTTTCCGCGTCAACAACTACATGGACCGTACCGTCCGCATCTCGTCGCATGGTGTAGATGCAGTGAGCGGTGGGGTTCAATCGCCGCCATTCGATCTGACGTTCGATCAACTCCAAATAGACCGGAGAATCACTGTCGCTCGACGCCCGCACGGACTCATGATTGTGTTGTTGGAGTTCCAGGGCATACGTTGGCGCGAATCCCGAGATACTGTCGCGCATCTGATCGCGCTGAAAATTGCCCACCTCACAACTCGCGTAGATCCCACCCGCTGCCATCAAACATACAGCAGCGGCGATGGACGCACGAAAACGGCGACTCGCATAGTGACGGAGCACCAACCGATCGTGACCCAACCAGATCGCGAAGCAGAATAATCCGAACAGGATCTGATCGGAGTTCGTAGAGAACAAAAAATATAACCACTCGGTATTCATGGGGCTTCCGCTTCAACTGGGCTTTGTCCGAGAAGGGGTCTGTCCCTTTTCGGTCATGTCTTTTTTGTCCGGGATTTTGCCTGCCATCCAAAGGGTCAGCCCCCTTTTAGGACTCGGCCTAGTGCTTTGTCACAACCAAAACTTGGGGTCTGGTAAAGGGGTCAGGAGTCAATTGTGCGAAGCACCCGAAGGGCCGTTCCGGCAATGGACTCCTGCCCCCTTTACCAGACCGACCCCAAAATTAAATGGTGACAAAGCACTAGGACAGAATATTGGGTGCGTCTTGAACCAACATCGAGCCAGTGACTGGAATCGTGATCCCCATTTGCGAAAACTTTTCAGCAGCGTTTTCCAACATCTTTGTCGCCGCAACGTTATCGACGGGCTTTGACCAGAGATAACCTTGCGAGAAGTCACAACCCAATTCACGTAGCTTCAAGTAATGTTCTTCGCGCTCGACGCCCTCCGCCGTGACCTTCAACTTCAGACTTCGAGCCAATTCGATAATCGTTTTGACGATCTGGAGGCTTTCAGGACTGGTGAGCATCGAGGTCACAAAGGAACGATCGATCTTGACCACATCCAGCGGGAACCGATGCAGATAGGCTAACGATGAATAGCCCGTCCCAAAATCATCCACGGCGATCCGCATGCCTAGCGCCCGGATTTCGCCCAATATCCGGATGATCAGTTCGGGGTTCTCCATCAGGATGCTCTCGGTCACTTCGACACAGATGTTTCGTGGGGTCACACCCGAGGCTTGAATTTTCGCCTTGAAGTCATCCAGAAAATTGGGTTGATACAATTGCTTTAGTGAGAAGTTGACATTCACATAGGTGGGATAATGGGGAAACTCCCGCTCCCACCGCGCCGCCTGCTCGCAAGCCATTTCCAAAATCTGCCAACCTAAGGGAACGATCAATCCGATCTCTTCGGCCAAAGTGATAAACTTCAGCGGCGGAACCATGCCGCGCGTGGTACTCTGCCAGCGGACAAGCGCTTCGAAGCCGACGATTCGATTGCTCTGGTTTTCAATCAAAGGTTGGTAATGCAGTACAAATTCGCGTTTGATTAGCGCTTGCCGCAGTTCATTTTCTAGTTCCAATCGATTGGCGGCCTCGACCTGCATGGCCGGACTGTACTGCAAGGCCTGATTTCGCCCGCGTGACTTGGCGTTGTACATGGCCGTGTCGGCCTCGCGGAGCAAGTTTTCAGCAACCAATTCTCCTTCGTGACATGTGGTCCAGCCAATGCTGGCTGAAGGAGTAATCGTTTGACCATCAATGTCGATGGGCTTGCGAATTTCGGTCAAGATGCGATGCATGACCAATTCGACATCATTGATGTCGCGGAGGTCTTCGAGCAAGATCGTAAATTCATCGCCACCATGACGCGCCAGTGTCGAAGACATTTGCCGAGCGATCGAATCGCATCCACGTAGCGACGACTGCAGTCTCTCCGACAACGTAATCAGCAATTTGTCGCCGGCGTCATGTCCCAGACTGTCATTGACCAACTTAAAATTGTCCAAATCCAAGAAGATCACGGCAAATTGGGACGTACGTTGCCGTTGATATCTCTCGATGACTCGTGACAAACGATCCAAGAACAACAGTCGGTTCGGTAGACCCGTCAACGCGTCTCCAACCTTGCCTTCCGTCACATCCGTCAGAGAACCGGCCAATCGTTCCGTATGCCCAACGCTGTTGCAGACACTGACCCCGCGGCACATCATCCAACGGTACGTACCATCCCGATGGATCATCCGCAGTTCGCAATTGGCGTTGAGGCCGCAGTAAGCGGCTTCTTTAGGAGGCAAGAAGGTCGATTGAAATTTGCCGAGATCGTCGGCATGAATTCGGCTCAACCATTCGTCAGGCGAGTTCCCGATCTCGTGGTCGGAATATCCCAGCATCGCCTTCCAACGAGGCGAGTAATAAACTTCACTGCGCAGAATATCCCAATCCCATAGCCCATCATTCGAGCCTCGTGCCGCCAGTGCATATCTTTCCTCACTGTAGCGTAGCGCGATAAGACTGGCTCGTAGTTGTGTGTGGGTGGCCGCTCGGATCAGCAAGATCTCGCGATCCACGGGCTTGGTGATATAGTCATTGGCGCCCGCCCGAAACGCCTGGAGCAAACGTTCGCGATCGTGTTCGCCGGTGACCATGATCACAGGCAATTCGGTCATCGGATACTCGGCACGAATTTTCGCCAGACATTCCATGCCATCCATGCCGGGCATGATCACGTCCAACAAGACCAGATCAAATGGCTCGCTGGCAATTCGCTCGAGAGCCTCAGCGCCGTTACCAATCTTGGTCGTTTTGTAACCGTTCCTAGTCAACACATGCGACAGCAATTCGCGATTAACCAGTTCGTCATCAACGATCAAAACTCGATTGGCACCCGGCGTGGCCGCATGCAGCAGTTTGATTGGATTTGTTTGGGATTCCATCGGGTTCACTCAGAGTGAGGAAAAGGGAACCCTAAAACTTAGGTTTTACTTCGTGAGCCGGAGCGGCATCCTAAATCAATTTTCCGTGAAACCCGTCCGATTGTAAGAATTGTATGGAATGAATCTAGCCTTTGTCCGAGAAGGGGTCCGGCCCTTCGCCGTGGGAGATTTCTCGAGACGAAAACAGGCCCTCATTAGCTGAAACAACCCTAGCCCGTTTGCGAGAGCCACCAACTAGCGTCGTCTCTCGATCAGAAAAGACCGTAAAGCCGACTCGATGTCCATGGACTGGCCAGCGAGAACCGTTCACGGTGTCGGGCAACGCTGTGAAGCATTTTTTCTGGCCAAAACAGGCCCGAATGGGCCGAAACAACCCTTGCCGGTGTGCGCGAGCCACCGGTTAGAGTGACATCTCATTCAGAAAAGGCCTGAAAGGCCGACACAAGTGCTGAGCATAC
>JBGSJV010000074.1:0-45565 GCA_041741535.1 Pirellulaceae bacterium | reverse complement strand
CTTGTCTCGGTTGAGCCAAGGATTCACCACTACAGCCGAGTCGGCACCTGCAAGAGACGCGGTCAAGGGAGAGGCCGTTTTAGCAATCGAACTTCACCGAGACCGCAACAATTTATGCTCGCAAGCCCCGACGATTCGTACACAAGAACAAACCCCAGTCGGCCTACTTGGGAACGTGTCTGAAGCGAATCTGTTTCTACGGCCTAAAACCCTAGCGGTCGTGTTATTGCAGTTAGTGATGAATCCTGGCTCCACCGAGCAAGCTCGAATGGCGGCCCAGTTGCGATCGGTCGTTGCTGAGCATTTTGCCGTGGGACGTCTTGAAGATAGAACCAAGAGTAAGCCTGGTTTGGATAAATAGGCGTGGAGCTACCTCTGACCAGTCACCGTCCCATTGGTGTAAAGCCAATGGTGGCGGGTTCACCGCGTTACTCTTCATCTGCGGTCGAGTGACAGACGCGGCCCCTGCCGAGCTTGTCTCGGTTGAGCCAAGGATTCACCACTACAGCCGAGACGAAAGCCGCAAGAGCAGCGGTCGAGAAAGAGGCCGTTTTAGCAATCCAACTTCACCGAGACCGCAACGCGTAATGCTGGCAAGCCCCGACGATTCGTACACAAGAACAAACCCCAGTCGGCCTACTTGGGAACGTGTCTGAAGCGAATCTGTTTCTACGGCCTAAAACCCTAGCGATCGTGTTATTGCAGTTAGTGATGAATCCTGGCTCCACCGAGCAAGCTCGAATGGCGGCCCAGTTGCAATCTGTCGTTGCTGAACATTATGCAAAGGGACGTCGTGATCGAGTTCTTGCAGCAATTGCGAGCCGGACGGGTCGACCGCAGTCGCTGGCCCGAAGCGTTGCAACACGCGATGGTGGGCACGACATGGTTCGACAAGTCGTTGTATCAAGCGATCTATTGGTACTTGATCGAACAGATCGCCGAGCGATTGAAGTCGGGCGAACTTCGCAATCCGCAGATCTACGAATTCAATCCCGACGCAGTGTACGATGCCAAACGGTACCCCAAGAAAAGTTGTGATCAGACACGGCGAACGAAGAACCAAGCACGAAGAACCAATCATCAAGATCAAGTTCAAACCGGCATTCCGCCACCAGGGAAAAAGACATCGAGGAAAATAACCTAACCGAACTGTCGCACCTTCAGCGACAGACAAGATTCAACTTTCCGCAGCAAATAGAACCGTCTGCCTCGCCACCGGTCTGTCTTCAGTTCATGTTCAGCGACACCAAATCAACTGCATCGCCTGATTCACCCGCGACGACGGCCCCAAAATCGCACCGACATCGGAATCAAACAATGAAGCGAAGCTCAAGAATCACCCCATCTTTGAGCGAGCGAATCACATGCCAATCAACCCCCGGCCTAGTGGCAGCTCCACGCCGATTCATCCAAATCAGGCTTACTCATGGTTCTTTCTTAAATATTGGCGGATGGCGGCAATCAAAGACGTCGCTATAAGCGTGCAAGCAGACAGTGCTGGCAACGGAAAAAGTACCACGTCGGAATCATCAGATCCTCGTGAAAGCTGGACCTCGTGCCATAGGTAGATTACCCTTGTCGCGCTCGCTAAGCCGGTGAACAAACCACCAGCAATTGCGAGGTTTGATTTCCTGGAAATTCCAAACGCAAGCAGCCCGTATCCTGCACCAACGACAACACCAATTGGCAGAATCACCATTCCAAAAAACTGTCCATATGGAATGAATGAATCTGGTGCATTCCGATCGATAACCAAAGTCTCGACCAAAAGTGCGCCGAAAACATGAATAAGGAATCCTAGCCCACCTCCAATTGTGATGCATTTCAACAAGGCGTCGTCTTTTTGTTTAATGGTTCTCTTTACGGCAACGGTTGTAAGGGACAGACACTGGAACAAACCAATGTCAAGCCTAGTGCACGTTGTCGATATGCGTAACATGCGAGTGGACTTGGCGACATAGAGCAATCTGCATGTAACAGGTCGGCGGCAAATTCATGATTGCAGCACCAGTGAGTACTTCATCGACTTGGGCAATCTTACGGCCTGATCTCGAAACTTTGTAGTTGCGTCTCGGTGCGGAAGATGACGGCTTGGTGGTGCAGAGCTGGAGTGGCACGAGTTGGTTCGCCCAGATCAAGCGTTTGCAGCGTCTTGAGATCCTCGTCCGCCGAGATCACTTTCAACTTCCCCTCGTCGCTGAGCACCAACAGGACGTTGCCCAAGGCGACCAACGAGGACGAAATGTTGAAGCGTTGTTCGTCCACTCGTTGTTGCTGGAGAACTTCACCGGTCGCCAATTCGCAGCAAGACAGAATCCCCTTGTCGTTAGGCACAAACAATTTTGAACCCACTGCGACTGGCATCGGGACGTAGTTTGCATTGCGACTGATGCGATAAACTTCTTCGTGATCCGACAAACGAACGGCAACCAGTTGATTGCCACCCCCACCCGACCCGCTACTGGCCAGTGCCAATCCTTGAATCGCCAACGCACCGGAGACCGCGCGTTGTTTGATGACGGGTTGCTCCCACAACAAGCTTCCCGATTGGGCATCCAAACAAAAAATCCCATGCCCCGTATCGGCAGCCAAGATGCCCAGTTTGCCGGAGGGCAGGGCGATTTCCACTGGCACGCCATAACACACCCGCGTGGTCTTCTCCAACGACGTTTCCCAAACTGTGTCGCCAGTGGCCGGGTCCAACGCCAGCATGCGACTGAACTTCGGCGCCAGCTCTTGATCCGTGGCGTCTTGCGAATGAAAGAAAATCAGACGGCCATCGATCAGCGTCGGCGAGCTACCGAAACCATGTTCGAAACGGTTCGGCCCCAGGTCGCGTTGCCAAACCAACGTGCCGTCGTGCGTCATCGCCGCCAGATAAGTGTGTTCGGGACTTCCCCAGCAAAAATACACGCGCTGCGGATCCAAGGTTGGCGTCGAAGAAGCCAACGACCCCCAGGCATGGGTTTGGTGCGGTTGCCCGGGAAACTCCCGAGTCCACACTTCGGCCCCATCGCCCATGTTAAAACACTGCAAAAACTGCGTGCCGGATTTGGCATCGGCACTTTGCACATAGATCTGTTGTTGGAAGATCACCGGCGAACCGTTACCGGCCCCCGCAAGTTTCGCTTGCCAATTAGGCTTTTCCGCCAGCCGCACCGCATCGTTGGCAGCGAGGTCTAAAGTTCCGAGACCATTTGCACCACGAAATCGGGCCCAGGGTTCCGGCGCCTCGGTTTTGTCCAAGTCCTGACCGAGGCAAAGTGTCGCGTTGAATACCGCGCATGGGACGAGCAGTGCAAACGCAAGGACCAAGAATAATGCCGGGGATTGATGCTGATTCATTCTATTCCTATTCGGTCAGAATCAAATCGGCGATTCAAACCCTAAAATAATGCGTGTGAAGGAAGTGCACGTTAAGATTCTAGGTGGCAAACCATCGTGCTACATCCGAACCCATCCAAACTGCCTAGGCATTCTACTAAGGCCCGTCGCCGACGTCAATTTGTCGGTTGCTTCACTATTCCACCCGGATAAAAGAACGCGGTACCGTGCAAAAGGTTGACCGCGATTGCCTACGGATGGCAATGCCGGTCTACGGATGAAAACGTTCGAAGCGGGGCTGCTCCCAGGGAACACCATGACCATGCGGTTTCGAGCGTGA
The DNA here is from genome assembly GCA_041741535.1 of Pirellulaceae bacterium. Lineage (GTDB taxonomy): Bacteria > Planctomycetota > Planctomycetia > Pirellulales > Pirellulaceae > M30B19. Next base: position 41,901 of record JBGSJV010000074.1, on the reverse strand, counting down.
CGGCTACGTTCAATACAAAACGCCGGACTGAAGTTTGTTCGCGAAATGCATCGTTATTGCGGAAGAAGTACAAGTTCAAATGCTGCGAACCCATATCTCATGCCGTCATGTACAGGTAAAGATTCTCGTGATGTTGTTTCTTCAGCTCCCATTCTCCATCAATCCATGCTCAACCGCACGGTTTCGGACATGGACCCAACCTTCTTACATCCGCAGGTCGGCCTTGCCATCCGTAGGCGACCGACCACCCAACCCGCCTTGGATGATTCGAATTTCAGTTCGCCGCGCTTTTGCAATCTACCCCCAACGTGGAACAAACTTCGAACCGCCATCTAGCAGCCCATGATGACGGACTCGATATGTTACTTGCCTGCGGATTCTTGGGACGCTCTCCACTTCAATGCCGCAATGAGCTTGCGATTCGCTCTAATGTTCGACTGCACCAACATGCCCATATCGTAGTCTTGGTGCTCGTCGACTCCAGACATACGAACAGTGATTTCCCCCGCTGATTCGATGCTTTCGAATAGATCGATCATATCGGTTGCTGGACGGTCAAACCAATCATACGCGGGATCTGCGATAATGTTCTTTCGTCGTTCCTCCCGAGTTAGCGAGATTTCGGTTTCGTTGCCATTAACCTTGATCAATACTTTTCTTAACCCAATCCAGCCGTCGCACATGAACCTGACGACTTGGTAAATCTCGCCCGAGTCTTTCTGCACGACATAAATCGATAGGGCGTCTTTTTCGCAGCCTCTTCGCCGGTAGATCTTTGAGGCCGTCAATTCGTCGATCTCCACGTCGTATGGAGCGAGGGTTAAGTCGTAGAACGAAACAGGCGTGACTTGCACCAATTCTTCTTCAAATTGGATACGACTCTCAACGAAGGCTGGTCGAAGAACCATGAGTTCAATGGGCGTCCCAGGTGCGTGCTGCGCGAGTGTCTCAGGAATCGAATTGACGCCTGCGACATCGTTGCCGCCGATTTTCTTGATGACATCGAACGGCTGAAGGTCATTCACAAAGCCCTCAACGACATATTGAACGCGTTGAACGATGACGCTTTCCGATCCAATCGCATTGCGAACTTGAGACTCAGGGACTTTAAAGTGCTCAGCCAATTTCGAGACCGACCTCTCGTTTGAATCTGCCGCGACAGAAATCCCGAGGACCTGCCGGCCCCAGTCGGGTTCCGGATCTTGAATTAATATCAAGGAAACGAGAAAAATGACTGCGTTCATTTTCTACCCTTTATTTGAATGTGGCCTACTCGCCGATAATGATACTACAATTACTCATTAACGGACGGAACCACCAATCCCGGAACGTGGCGGTAAAGTCGGCATGTCAAACATGGCTGACCCCGGCACGGCAAGCTCGTCCTCGCGAATCGTTGGCTCCTCAATGACCAAAGATATGTCGGTGAAATCGTGCACATCAAGGACAGCACCTTCGCATTATCGATTTCGTAGTATCTGTTGAGCGCCAACTGCCTAAACAATGATAGCACATAGCAAAACCTGAATCACTACTGCGGCGAATACGAATACTGGTCGAGCATCTCGAAAACCCGCCAAGTTTAACGCAGCCAGATGCACCCACGTTAATCACCAATTCACGTGAATTCAGCACCTATGCTACTTGGCCAGCACGGCCCTCGCCCCTTGGCAGGAAAATTATCAATCCTTCATCCGGACCGGATGAACCGCTGTATCATGCTCCACGGTTGTTGTTGGCAAACGACTTCGTAGGATTTGAGCACCGTTCATTGTGATATCTTGCCAAATCAAAGTGTAAGTTTCCACAAACGCTCGGTCAACATATTCAAGCGAAAAACTTGCGATCTGAGACTTCCAATCGCTTTGAATCGCAAGAGTTAACGGAAATAGCTATTGCCGAAAGCAACGCGATCGAGCTCGGTCCGAACACAAAATTGCCCCAGGTCGGATTGCCGACGATCCCCAAGAATCTCGCAATCAATAATCCCGCCGCAAGCGCAACAACAATTGTGGATGACAGCAGGGGAATTCGAAGTACCCGTAAGTGCCTAATCCTAAATATTATCAGTGTAAAAACAACACGTAACAAGGCAGAGATCGTTCGTATTAGCCACGGATTGTGCCCAACTTCGTTTAAGTATTGATATCGCTTTGGATCCGGGAGAGACTGCAGGACAAGAAAGATCGCAACTGCAATCATTGCTGCCAACCATAGAAGATCGGCAATGCTGAAGCGAGGCGGACCAATTTGTGAAACATTGGTCGGATTTTTTAATGCTAACAGAGAAAGCACTAGCATGGTTAGCGTAACAAGTTTTACTAAAGGACCGATTGTCAGCAACATTAAATTTGCGGGAATCGGCATTCCCATTGCCGTCCACTCAAGGCACGAATTGAATACGATAAGCACACTTGGAAACAAGAATCGCGAACTCCACGACCTTGAACAGTAAACGAGCCAATACCCAAGAACGAACAATTGAGTAGTCGTCACGCAATCAAGAGGGATCGCATAAGTGTCGAACGGCAAGATCCTAAAATACGAGATCAATGCTGCGACAACAGTCGTAGTTACCCAGAAGATCGAAGGGCGAGCGAATCGCGTGACGGTGTTGTTACTGGAGCCCATCGAAAAGGTGCTTTCCTAGTCCGAAATGCGGTCGTTGCTTGACGCAAGAGCACACTGTCGAGTTAAGAAAGCGCGCCTCCACGTGCTCGGCTTGTCTGCCTTTCTTTGGTCGAGAGTGCACTAAAAAGCCTCGAACTGCTATGAGTTCGGTCGGAACATCATTTATTCAGCTCCCTTTCCACCTCCGCGATTCCAAAGCCCGCCAACTTGTTGTCCATTGCTAATGCCCTTTCATACCAATGAAGAGCTTCTTCCAAATCGACATTCGTTCCGATACCTTTATGAAAACACCGTCCGTAACGGTAGAGACCGCCGCAACTACCATGCTCCGCTGATTTCTTGTACCACGCGAAAGCCTTTGAAAAATCTATCTCAACTCCTAAACCTAGTTCATATATCACCCCAAGCTCACATTCGGCATCTGAATTGCCTTTAGCGGCGGCTTCTTCAAACAAGGGAACTGCCTCTTCAAACTTATCATCCAGATACAGTTTGAAAGCAGCATCGAAAAGAACAATTGCGTCCTCACGATCTGCACTCTCGGAACTACAGCCCGGCACCAGTAACAAGACAAGCAAGACAACGAATCGCCTCATAAACACGACCTAATTTCCCGTAATATTTCCTCAACTCGGACGACGCTATTGAAGAACAACTTCAATCCGAGCCTAGCTCAAACATTTCGTCCCCAGTTTGTGTTCAATATGCCCAACAGAGCCGTGCTATTGTGGACGCTGCCCCTTGGGGGACACTCTCGAAACTCACGGAGTCACAGCTTGCGACATCCGATCGGTCGTTTCCGAGCTGAAAAGTCTTCAAGCCGGAGTCCAAATTAGCGAGCGCCTCGGAGTTTGGTCCGTCTGGACAATCTTCGATCGGCAAACGATTCCAACCTCACACCCACATTTGCCGGTCTAGCAAGCGGAAGTTGACGGCTTCCATCAAGTGGTGGACTTCGATTTCGGCCGATTCTTCTAGGTCGGCGATCGTTCGTGACACGCGCAGGACTTTGTCGTGAGCTCGTGCGGACAGTCCCAAGTCGTGAACACTGTTTTTCATCACCTCTTGGCACTCGGGATTCAGAATACAAAACTCGCGAATCTCCCGCGAACTCATCTGAGCGTTCTGCCGAGTCTTCTTGGTTGCGAAGCGCTGCGCCTGCAAGTTTCGGGCACCCACCACATGCTCGCGAATCGTCGCGCTGCTGGTGCCATCCGTCTTCGAAGTCAACTCTTGAAACGGAACCGCCGGAACTTCCACATGAATGTCAATCCGGTCGACAAGCGGACCTGATATTTTCCCCATGTACTTCTCGACCTGTTGCGGCGAGCAATTGCATTTCCGGCGCGGGTCGCCGCGGAAACCGCATGGGCAAGGGTTCAAGGCCGCGATCAACATGAAGTCGGCTGGGAATGTGATCGTGTTGAGCGCGCGCGAGATCGTGACGATGCCATCTTCCAGCGGTTGGCGCAATACTTCCAGCGTCCTGCGATTGAATTCGGGCAATTCGTCCAGAAACAACACCCCGTTGTGGGCCAAACTAATTTCGCCTGGCATCGGCGTGCTGCCGCCTCCCACCAAACCCGCGTCGCTGATCGTGTGATGCGGCGAGCGAAACGGACGAACCGCCATCAACGGTTGCCCATGAGCCAACTTGCCCATCGCACTATAGATCCGCGTCGTTTCGATCGACTCTTCCGCAACCAGCGGAGGCAAAATTGTTGGCATCCGCTTGCTGAGCATCGTCTTGCCGCTGCCCGGCGGCCCGAGCATCAAGATGTTGTGCCCACCGGCGGCGGCGATCGTCAACGCACGCTTGACCATCTCTTGGCCACGCACGTCCGAAAAATCCACTTCGTAGCGACCGTGCTCCACGAACCAACGATCGACGTTGCATTTTTCGGGCTCTAGTTCCAAGTCACCCGACAACAAACTGACGGCATGCGACAACGAGTCGACCGGAATCACCGCCAATTGTTCGACGACGGCGGCCTCTTGCGCGTTGGCTCGCGGGATCAGCAGACCTTTTAACCCAGCGACCTTCGCGGCTTCCATCGCAATTGACAGCGTCCCGCGACCTTGCCGCGTATGTCCTTCTAGCGACAATTCGCCGACGATCGCATACTCCTCCAACAGATCCGAAGACAGCTGGCCACTGGCCACCAACAGTCCTATGGAAATTGGCAGGTCGAAGGTGGCGGCCTGTTTGCGAAGTTCGGCCGGTGCCAAGTTGATCAGAATATTGTCATCAACGTAATTGAAGCCCGAATTCACCATCGCCCGTTCGACGCGATGGGTACTTTCTTTAACTGCCGTATCGGGAAGTCCAACAATGGTCGTGCGATTGACGGCGGCCGCCGAGATATCGACTTCGACATCGACTAGAAATGCATCGATCCCGACCAGAGTAAATGTTTTTAATCGCGCCAGTGGCATCGCCACGCTCCCCCGTGTTGAATTGGTTACCCGAAGATCCGCACCCCAGGCGGATCATTGTAACCATATTTACTCGAGGGTGTTACGCTCTAACCGTTGACGCCCCAACGCGGGCCGCCGCAATTTTGGCGGTTCGAGTTGTTTCCGGATGTCAAAATGGAATTCGCCAAATTTGCTCTGGCCACGCGGTTAACCAACTCTCCGGGCATTGAGCGTGAACGGTTACGTCACGCCTTGGCTCGGCCCAAGATGCGGCTGGCTTCAAACAATGGCACCCCTTTTAATTCACCCGTGACGACGATTCGTTGGTCGACCCAACCTTGAAACTCGCAGGCGATCATCCCACCGCGACGAAGTTTGGTTCCGCGAACCATCATCGTCAATCGCTGCCCCGGCAACACGGAGCCGCGAAAACGGCAGTTCTCGATTCCACCGAGACCAACGACATCACAGCCGAGCAGGTCGTACTTCACTGTAAAATAAGATGATAATTGGGCAGCTGCTTCGCACATCACCACACCCGGCATCAACGCGAAACCGGGCATGTGACCGCGGACCCAAAAGTCGGCGGTCGTCGTATCTTTGTAACCCACACATCGGTTGGTACTCAGTTCTTCAAACAAAATACCGTCCAACTGGCTTATCTCGAAGCGTTGGTGATTGCAGTTATTGATATCGGCCAAGGTCCCGATCGGTTTGGCGTGATCAAACAAGGAAAAATCAACGATGGGGTTGATACTGCTCAACGAAAATCGCCTTCCAGCACGAGTTGGGAACCGAAACAGCCTCGCCGTGGCCGTTCTCGGGGCGATGATATGAAAAAGCTGCCTGATTTGCAACAAGGCAAAAAGCTGTTGTTGCAATTGGACCAGCGGCATGGGACAATCGGACCGTTGGTTTGTCACCAAATCCCTTCCCTTACAGGAGCCCCACCGTGGTAGAACCCGCCTCAAACGTTTCCAAACCCGCCAGTGTTTCCAAATCGTCAGACCTTGCCAAACCCCATTCGCTCAGCCGCCGCAAGCTGCTTCAAGCTGGCACCGCGGCACTGGCGATCCCCTATTTTGTTTCCCCCTCGGCACTGGGTTTGGCCGGTCACGTCGCCCCGAGCAATCGGATCACCATCGGTGGCATCGGCACGGGTGGCAAAGGACGACATAACGTTGAACAGTTCCTGGGGTTTGCGGATTGCCAAGTCGTCGCGGTTTCCGACGTCGACAAAAATCATGCGACCGCAGCCAAAACCATGGTGGACCAACGTTATGGCAACGAGGATTGCCTGAGCATTCTTGATTTCCGTGAAATGTGCCAACGGCCAGATATTGACGCGATTTGCGTATCAACACCGGACCATTGGCACGCCTTGAACACCGTCGCAGCCCTCCGCGGCGGCAAGGACGTTTACTGCGAGAAACCGTTGGCCAATAGCGTGGGCGAAAGCAAGGCCATGCGCGACGTTTCACAGGCGACCGGTCGAATCGTGCAATGCGGTTCCCACGAACGCTCCAACAATCGGGCTCGATATGGCTGCGAATTGGTCCGCAGCGGTCGATTGGGCAAGATCCATACCGTCGAGATCAACCTCCCTTGTGATGATTCGCACCACATCGAAGCAAAGAAACTGACGGATATTCCGCCGGTCGAACAAGTCCCAGAAAACTTGAACTTCGACGCGTGGTTGGGACACACTCCGGTCGTTCCCTACATTCCACGCCGTGTCCATTTCTGGTGGCGTTTCAATCTGGCCTACGGCGGCGGTGAAATGACCGACCGTGGCGCTCACATCATCGACTTGGCTCAATTGGCTTTGGGAATGGACCATTCCGGACCGGTCCATTACGAGGCTAAAGGCGACCGAGCAAAAGGCAGTTTGTACGATGCGTATTGGGAGTACAACTTCGTCAACACTTACGCCAATGGCGTGCGAATGGTTGGCAAAAGCGAAGGACCTCGCGGCCTGAAGTTCATAGGCGAGAACGGTTGGTTGATGATGCACATTCACGGTGCCCAATTGGAATGCAGCCATCCCGAACTGTTGGAAGAAGTGAATAACGAGCGCGACAATGCGGTAAAGCTGGGTCGCAGCCCCGGCCATCATCGCGACTTCGTCGACAGCGTCAAAACGCGGAAAGAGCCCTTCGCGACCGCCGAAATCGGGCATCGCACCGCCACCATCTGCCACTTGAATAATCTCGCCATCCAATTAGGTCGGCCGCTGAAGTGGGATCCGGTTGCCGAGCAAGTCGTGGACGATGCGGAAGCCAACGGACTACTCACGCCCAAGATGCGAGCTCCCTGGAGCTTGGATATCGGGACTTAGTCGGGCCAAAACTTGGTTGATTAGTCGGAAGTCGCCAGGGGCTGGCGACATACATTGGGCCGCCAGGGACTGGGCGACATACATTGAGCCGCCAGGGACTGGCGACCTACATTGAGCCGCCAGGGACTGGCGACGTACATTACGTCGCCAGTTCGATGGTGGTTGTGCATGAAACGGGTGCAGCACTCGATCCTTAACCTTCGACTCGTTCGATGGTTGATTTCATGGACCCAAGACTGGTCGCAATCAGTCGGTCACGACCGTAGCTGGTAATTTGCTGGCACTTTAATTCGGCATGTTCGAGATTGGTCGTCAAGCAAATGGCTAGACCATGGTGATCAACCTCAAAGGCAATTCGCAAACTCTTCCCTGTCGAATGCCCAAACACTTTCTGCATCATTTCAATGACGTATTCGTAACTGTGTTGATCATCGTCCCACAGCAGGACATTGTATTTGGGCTGTGGTTTCGGTTTGGTCTTTTCGGCCGGTTTGGTTTTCGTTGCCACCGTTGTTGATTGAATCGGTTCATCCATTTATGCGATTCCTTGCCGTGATCTATGTCGAATGGCGTTCGAAACCCGTTCGGTTGCGAAAACCTGTCGACTTTTCATTGTATCCGCTCTCGATCGGTTACACAAGAATTTTCTATCCGAGAATCCCGCTGATCACCTTCGCACTGGGGTTCTCGACCATGGCCAGCTTCTGTCCGCCGACTTCGAATTTCAAAGCTTGGGCATCCAGTCCAAACCGGTCCAGGACCGTGGTCAGCCAATCGTGGTGCGTGACGATGTCCTGGACGGCATAATGCGAAAAATCGTCAGTCGCACCATGCACATAGCCACTCTTGATCCCAGCTCCAGCGACCCACATGCTGAACCCATAAGTATTGTGGTCGCGACCAACGTGTTTTAATTCGGTGTCGCCGACCGGGACTTGGATCGTTGGCAGTCGCCCCATTTCCCCACCCCAATGGACCAATGTCGAGTCCAATAAGCCTCGCTGCTTCAAATCTTTGACCAATGCCGCCGCCGGTTGGTCGATCTCGCGACAACGATTGGGAAGCTCGGTCGCAATGGCCGAGTGATGATCCCACGACTGGCCGTTGTTGAAAATCTGTACAAACCGCACGCCTCGTTCAACCAATCTTCGAGCAATCAAACATCGCGTCCCGTAGTCGCGCGTCGTGTCGTTGTTCACGCCATACATTTCGAGCGTCTCGGCCGTCTCCCCGGAGATATCGAAGGCCTCGCCGGCGGACAGTTGCATCCGGGCCGCCAATTGGTAGCTGGCCATGCGCGCTGTCAAATCGTGATTCCCTGGGAAACGTTCCGCATGTTGGCGATTCAATTCGGATAAGAATGCGAGTTGTTGTGCTTGAGCTGAGCCGCGGAGATGCGGCGGCGGATTGAGGTTGAACATCCGGGGCTCCGTTGGTCGTACCACGGTTCCTTGATAAAGCGAGGGCAATCCGCCGTTTGTCCAACTGTCGCCTCCGCAGATCGGTAGACCAGCCGGATGCGTTAACGCGACATAGGCGGGCAGATCCTGCGACTCGCTGCCCAAGGCATAGGTGAGCCAACTCCCGAGCGTCGCACGGCCACCCAAGATTCCACCCGTGTTCATGGCAAAGAACCCGGGAAAGTGATTATTGACCGCGGAATGCATCGAGCGGATCAAGGTGATCTCGTCGGCGATCTCGGCCAAATGCGGCAACAACGAAGAAATCTCCATGCCGCATTTTCCTCGCGGCTGAAATTCCCATTGTGGTCCCATGATTTGGCGACTGGCTTGCGCCGCGTTGTCGAAACTGATATCGCCAGTGAACTGTTGACCATGTCGCTTGACCAATTCCGGCTTGGGGTCAAACAAGTCCATTTGACTCGGGCCGCCCATCATGAACATCGAGATCATGGCCTTGGCCCGCGCGGGTCGCGGCGGCTGCTTCGGCAACAGGTCGTAAACCGGTGCCTCCAACAACGGCTTCTTCAATCGACCGTCGTCGTCCTGAGCCAATAACCCGTCCTCGCCCAACAACATGGCAGCGGCGACCGACCCCAATCCAAACGCGGACGATTGAAACCAATGCCGACGTGAACATAAACCGCGTACCCCACATTCATGGATTCGTTGTTGCATCGCTGGTTCCTTTTATTCCAAATACAAGAATCGGTTCGACGCCAATAACATTTGACAAAGACTGGCCAAGGCCCGGCGCCGATCTCGGTCCGGTTGCTCTTGCAGTTGCTGCTGCCATGTCGGGTCCTGATCCTGCCGAAATAGTGCTGCCTGTTGTTCGATAAATTGAAGACCTTGGGCGACTTCTTCGGCATTCGCCGAGCAGGCAAACGCTGTGCGAAATGCCAAATCAATCTTGCCTTCGAGCGAATCGGCCTTGGCCCATATATTTTCCGTCATGAGATTGGCAGCTTCCACGACCCACGAATCGTTCATCAGCAACAACGCCTGTGGAGCAACGGTCGAGGAGCCACGTTGTTGGCAGTTCGGTTTCATCTCAGGCAAATCAAAAGTCTGCAACAGGCTCAATTGCAAAGCACGCTGGGCACCCAGATAGAGGCTGCGTCGATTCGCAGCGGTCCCCGCATCTTGAATACCCGCAAACAAACCATCGCGCAAAATCCGAGTTCCAATCACGGCCTTGCCTTCGTCATCCTCGGCTACCGGCACACTTGGACCACCAACTTCCAACAGAATTCGCCCACTCGCCACCAAGATGGCATCCCGCACCGATTCGGCATCCAGGCGTCGCAATGACACGCGGCCAAGCCAGCGATTCTCCGGGTCCATCGTCCAACTATCCCCGACATTCCGTTCAACATTTTCTGACATGGTCGGTTCGGCATCGCGGAAGGCAACGGGCACTTCCATCGAAACGGCAGATGCCTGTTGAAATGTCCGCGAGGCCACGATTTGCCGGTGCAACCACTTGAGGCTCCAACCATTGGCCATGAACTCATGCGCCAGATAATCCAACAGTTCAGGATGCGTTGGGCGTTGGCCGTTGAGTCCAAAGTCTCCGGGGGTTCGCACCAGTCCATGTCCAAAATGGTGTTGCCACACTCGGTTCACGATCACGCGAGCCACGGTGGGGTGTGTGCCATCGGTCAATTGCCGCGCATACTCGAGGCGTCGCTTGGAGTTGGCCGGATTGATGTCCGAGCGATTCTCGCGATTTTGGGTCAAGACTTCTAATTCACCCGCGTGAACCTCATGCAACAAAGAACTCGGATTGCCGCGGAACATGACATGACTGGCAACAGGTTCCGGGCGATCCGATGCCGACATCAACTGCCGGTCCAACGGTTTCGAGTCGCGAATGGCAACGACCTTCTTTTCCTCTTCTTGAAATGCGCGATGTGCCGGGCCGTCGTATTCGACCAATTGCCCCACAATCCAATCGATCGAACGAACTTTTGGGTGCGCTTCCAGCAACGCTTTTTGGTCGGCGTTCTGTTCGCCGGGTGCTGTGGTGACTGCAATCCGCAGCGCCTCGCGAACTTCCTCGGGCGCCGCCAGAATTTCGCGATCTTGAATGGTCTGGCAATGGGCTCGACGTCGCGCGTTGATGTCGTCTTGCAACGCCACGGCTTCGGCTTCGATCCGAGCGCGTTCGGCTTTGGTCGCGTCGTTGGTCATGTCGACCAAACGTTGACTCGGCAATTGCCATTGCTGGATGGGCATGGCAGGGTCAAATACGGCTCGCAAGCGATAGTAGTCGTCGATCGAGATGGGGTCGTAGCGATGATCGTGGCATTGGGCACACGCGACCGTTAGTCCAAGCACCGCCGAGGTCACGGTTTGAATCGTATCGGCGACCGTCTGATTTCGCACCAACAACGTGTCTTCCGTTTGTGAAAGATCCGGCGCCATTTGCAGGAATCCGGTGGCGGCCAAGAGTCTTGCGTGCTCGTCGTTATTCGCGTCGCGTGGTCCGTGGATCATTTGATCGCCGGCCAATTGTTCCTGAACAAACTTGTTGTACGGCAAATCGCGATTCAGGGCATCGACCACGTAATCGCGATAGCGCCAGGCGTGTGGCCGAGGCCGATCGTTCAAGACTTGGCCTTCACTTTCCGCGTACCCGGCCACATCCAACCAATGTCGCGCCCAGCGTTCGCCATATTGCGGCGAAGCCAATAGCCGCTCCACCGCAGCCGAGTAGGCCTGTTCTACCGCCCCATCTTGCAGAAACGCGTCTAGATCCGAGGTCGTGGGTGGCAAACCCGTCAAGTTGAAGCTAAGCCTTCGCAACAGAACGTGACGTTCGGCCTGGGGTGCAAACGTGTATCCCTGTTCGTGGAGCTTTTGAGCGACAAAGCGATCGATGGCCCCCATCGACTCATCGCGCACGTCGTTTTGGCTCGGCGCCGTGCTGGGAATATCCGGACGTCGAATGGGTTGAAACGCCCAGTGCTCCAGTTCTTCGACCGTGAAGCGAGCCGCAGCGGGGTCCTCTGGTTCAGGCCGTGAAGTGCGTCCGCCCTGCGCGACCCATTGGATCAACGTCTGTTTTTCGACTTCGTTTAACTTCTTGGGCCCTGGCGGCATTTCATCCGCGATGATTCGCTGGACCAACAGCGACTCGTCCGATTTACCGTGAACCAGCGCCGTACCGGAATCCCCACCGGTCGACATGAGGCGCACCAGTCGCAAGTCTAGTCCACCGGCCTTTTCGGGCTCTTCCCCATGACACAAAAAACAATGGACTTTCAGAATCGGACGAACGTGCTTCTCGAAATAGAGTTCGGTTGTTGCGAGCGGCACCGGGGCGGCCGAAGCATCGGCCGAGATATTAGTCGAGTCAACCACGTTGGCGGATGGCGTCTCTTGTGCCAACAGGAGGTGTGGTTGAATGAAACTAAACCAAACCAGTCCAACAAGAATTCCACCCAAAGGAACTCCACATTTGCCGAGCCACTTTCGCTTGTACATTCGCAAGCTCCCGCGATCTGTGATCGAGCGTTGCTTAAGGCAGTCGCAACACTTCGATCCATGACTGGTTCTCAGCCCCATGATACACTCGATGGGTTGCTTTTACAAAGTCCGATTCGTCGGCCTCGAAGATGTTCTCGACGTACTTTTGCGGGTTGCGATCAATCAGGGGAAACCATGTGCTCTGGACATGAATCATGATTCGATGCCCCTTCTTGAACGTATGAAACACGTCTTGCAGCGGCACTCGGACAGAAGTCACTTCATTGCTAACCATGGGTTCGGGATTCGCGTAGCTGTTGCGGAATCGACTGCGGAACACTTCGCTGCGGACCATCTGTTGATAGCCTCCCAATGAGATCCCTGGCGGTGTCGTGGCTTGGTTCGGCGTATCGTCGGGATACACGTCGATCAACTTTACGATCCAATCTGCATCGGTCTGGTCGGTGGAAACCTTCAAGTTTGCAAACAACGGACCCACGAGCGTGACGTCTTCGGTTAGCACATCACTTTGAAAGACCAAAACGTCGGGATCTTCACTGGCAAAACGTTGGTCGTCCGTCATGTACTCGCGGGGCGTGAAGCGGATCTGAACGTCCGACATCTTGCGATAAGGGACAGGTCGAGCTGGGTCGCTGACGAACTCCGAGTATTCGGACGTGGACGATTTGGCGGCAAAGGTAAGCGACTTTTGGTCGCCCAAATAGAGGCCGCTTGGCGTGGCGTCTTGGGGAGGCCATTGTTCGAACGTTTTCCATTGGCCGCGACCGGTATCGTACACCAAGGCTTCAAAACTAGGTTGTTGGTCGATTCCCTTGAGGAAATGCCGGAAGAAGGGCAGCTCGACTTCGCGTTGATAATAGTCCGAGATCCCCACGCCAAAATCCAAATATCCAATTTGGGTGTTCGGAGCCGCACTGGCCCATTGTCCATGTCCCCACGGGCCCATGACCAAACAGTTGAACGTATCCGGATGGTTGCGTTCCACCGACTGATAAATCTGCAAGGGACCGTACAAATCTTCGGCATCAAACCAACCACCGACCACCATGACGTTTGTCTTGATGGGCGTCTCCCGATTTTGTAGATGAGGCAAAATACTACGTCGCTGCCAAAACTGATCGTAATTGGGATGGTTGCTCAATTGCTTCCAAAAGAAACAGTCTTCGCCATAGTAGTTTTTCGAGTTCTTTAGTGGGCCAAGATTCATGTAGAAATCGTACGCGTTGCCGCTGGGGCGAGGCGACAGGGTCGGAGCCCAATTGCTGGTGGTCGGTCCTTGATGTTGGTAGCCGAAAGTGCCCGTCGCCGTCCAGTACATCAACGTGTAAGCCCCTTGATGATGGAAGTCATCAAAGAAGAAGTCGGCAATCGGCGCTTGCGGGGAACTAGCAACCAGTGCCGGGTGATGTTCGGGAAGGGCCGCGGCCGAATAAAAACCGGGATAAGAGATGCCGCTGATGCCCACCTTGCCCGAATTGCCTTCAATATTCGCCAGCAACCATTCGATCGTGTCCCAAGTATCCGAACTTTCGCTAATGCCTTCCACGTGAGGTACATGTGGCCGCATGTTGTCGTAGCTGCCTTCGGAGTTCCATCGCCCCCGAACATCTTGCTTGACGAAAATAAAGCCGTCACGTTCCAAGTAAGCCGATGGACCAATGCTCCGAGCCATCGCTTCGCCGTAGGGACTACAACTGTAGGGAGTCCGATTCAGCAAGATCGGGTACTTTTGACTGCGGTCCTTCGGACGATAGACGGTCGTATGCAACAAGATCCCATCGCGCATGGGAATCTTGTGCTCGACCTTCTCATAGTTGTCTTGAATGTACTGGGTCCGATCTTGCGAACTGGCCGACGCCACGAATCCAAGAACAAACCAGGCGGTTGCCAAGCACGTCCCGATCGCGGAAACTCGGGACAGGAAACCAAAAGAAATTCGAAACGAAAGTGCAAACATTCGTGCGTCCGGCCAGCAAGGTGGGAGGTGGGAAGCGATCGGCATGGAACCGGATCGCGGCATCGGGCCGTCGCATTATGATCGATTGAATCTTCACATGAAATCAGGGACAAACAAGTTTTCTCGATTTTCCCTTGTTGACGCTGAAACAAGACCGAGCGGGATGGTGGGGCGACTCGAGCCCGTTCCTTGTTCTTTGTCACGGCCCAAATACGATTGGAGACTGAGTGAATCGTTGCGATGGTTTGGGGATCGACTGGATGTTCGAGGCGATTGCGCTACTATGCAGAGCGATCCGGGCGCTCGATTTGCGATGCGGGGCGATCGGGGCGCTCGCTCTACTATGTGGGGCGATTGCGTTATTGGACCGAGCGATCGGGGCGCTCGCTCTACTATATGTGGGGCGATTGCGTTATTGGACGGAGCGATCGGGGCGCTCGCTCTACTATGCGGAGCGATCGGGGCGCTCGCCTTACGATGCTGCCGATCCCGATACTACGGATTTCGGTCGCCGCGCCCTATTCGGTTTGTCTTGCGGCATAGCCTTCGTGCAAGGCTTGAGCGAGACCTTCGGCTTGAAAACGAACCTTGGCTCCGCCGGTGAAGTGCCGAATCTGATTGCGCCCCTCTCGCTTTGACGTGTACAGCGTCTCGTCCGCTTTCTCGAAGAGGTCCTTGCAGTCCTTCCCGTCGATCGGGGCGGTCGCCATACCAATCGAAACGGTCACCGCCAGTTTCTTGTCCATATACTCCAGTGGACTGGATTCGACCATTTTTCGATAGCGTTCCAGAACCTGCATGGATTCTTCGGGGCTGGCGTTGGGCAACAACATGCAGAACTCTTCGCCACCATAGCGGAAGACCAAGTCGTCGTGTCCTGGCCGAACGCACGCAGCAAAGATTTTGGCGACGTGTTTCAACACTTCGTCGCCAGCCGCATGACCGTGCGTGTCGTTGAATTTCTTGAAGTGATCGATGTCGGAAATCGCCAGAGTAATCGGTTTTTGGGTTGCCGTTGCCTCGGCCATGCAATCGAAGTACGCCTGCTCAAAATACCGACTATTGTACAAGCCCGTCATTCGGTCGGTGATTGATTGGCTGTATAGCCGAGTCTTATTCAGATTGACGGCTGCCTGATCTGCCAAGCCCATGAGCAGCGAAATATCTTCGTCCGTAAATCGACCCAAGGGATCCAGGACTCGTTGGCCGTCGTCATCGACCATGACCTTGTTGGTCATGGTAATCACACCTTCCAATTCGTTGCCATAGAGGATCGGCACACTGGCGATACAAAAGACCTCTTGTTGTCCGACCTGCGGAATCTGCGTTCGGTCGTTGACTCGAACGGGCTTCTTGGTCTTTGCACACATGCCGGCGACGCCCTCGCCCAGTTCAAACGACTTGGTTTCCACCAAGCCATTATTGATTTCGTCGCGCACGTTGGTGGGAATGTTGCCCCATACCACGCGAATCTCGAGCTTTTGAGTGATCTTGTTGAAGATCATCAGGTTGCCCTTCTGGGTCATCAACACATCCACTGCTTTATCCAACGTTTCGATGCAGAGCTTCTTGAAGTCGTTGACGTTTGCAATTTGTTGATTGACGTCGTACAACGTCTGGATGTTCTTCAAGATCCGTTCGTTCTTCTCGTACTTCAGCGTCGAGTCAATATTGGTGATGGCGATCGACGCGAGCTCTTGAATAAACGCGTAGTCACTTTCAGGAATTTGTGTTCCGTCCGTTCGTTCGCCAATGGTCAAGATTCCGAGAACTTCACCACTTTTGATTAGCGGGCACCATACATCCGACTTCAAGGTCCCCAAGTTCCACTGGTCCCAAGCATGACGAAAACGTGGGCCACCTTGCATGTCGCGAACGCTGAAGACGTTTCCCTGTTGGATCAGCTGCCACAAGAGCCCATTGTTTTTGGGGAAGCGAAACATGTAGATCGATTCGACTAATCCGCTGGGGTGTCGAAAGGTCTCGTTCAAACCAAAGTGCGCTTTGATGCGGATGAAGTCCTGGGAATTGTCCAGGTCGTCGCGGAGCAAAACGGCGGTGTTGATCGCGCTGTATTTTTCGCGAACCACGGCCATGAAAGTGTCCAACAATTGCTTGAGATTCAAAATGTTGCTCAAGCCTTTACCGGACTGCAGCAAAGCCCGCATCTCGAAGATTTCGATATCCTGTTCGATGGCCTTTTGCTTGTAGTAGTTCAAGTCACGGCATGGCCGAGCGGTTGTCGAGGACTCCGACCGCTGATCCGACGGTACGGGATGACTCGGGAAACCCAACGGGAGCATCGATTCGGATTTCGCGGGGAACTCGTGAGGTTCGCTCTCGATATGTGGAGGCAAAACCACACTGGCGGGCGAACCGAAATTGGTTTCGGGCCCGGACTGGAGTTGGGGTGCCAGGGTCGTGCTAAGATCGTACGCGTTGGATGCCATCAAGTTTCTAGCGAGTAAAGGGAGCAGCGTGTTGTGGTATCATGTTGTGGCTCATCCAGCGGCAAACTCCGAAGAGTCGCCCGGATTGCGTTTGTTTCGACCAAAGAGAGAGAGCAACTGTGCCCAGGGAGTCCCGGCAAGCAGATTCGTTGCAATCGTTGCGGGTGCCAGGGCGGTGAGCGAATCGAAACTTAGCCAACCCCGTATACCGGCAGGGCAACGCTGTGAAGCATTTTTTCTGGCCAAAACAGGCCCGAATGGGCCGAAACAACCTGTGCCGGTGTGCGCGAGCAACCGGTTCGAATGACATCTCATCGAGAAAAGGCCTGAAAGGCCGACACAAATGCTGAGATACGCATTCAAAAATCCTTCACCGCGTTGTCGAAAGGGGCGGGGCATAGTCCGGCTAAAAAAAGACGCCTTGCCGGCATCCCGTTTACCGCCAATACCGTTCAACAAAGGATGGAATTAGACACATATCATGTGCGGTGACCATCAAAAAGCACTCGTTTTTTTTGCGGATCGGCGGACGGCACAGGGAGTGTGCCTGCTCCTTACGGAACGGCATTGAGGTTACCGCTAATCCTCCGACCAACTCGATAAGATCCGACCGACGATCGCCGCGGAACATTGGTCGCGGAGTCGCGGGTGTACAAAGATGCGGACTCGCTTGACAAAATCATCAAATTGTTTGGTCGCTAAAGCTTGGACAACCGGAGAAATCTCCCCCAACTGCCGAAACCCTTGCGAACGCTCCATTTTTACATCCACTTTGAATTGGACCTCCAGTCCCGGTGGAGGTGCGTCCACCAGAACATCGCTCGGATGGACGAGTTCGCCAAGTTCTCGACTCAATTCACCTGCCAAATACTGACTCAGTTTCACCAAGGTCGTGTAAGGACGTCGAGACAGTTTTCCAAACATCTCGGGCTGATCGCAGTAACTGAACTGGGTGACTCGTTTGTAAAGTTGCCTTCTCGCGCCGAACAGCCCATCGCACAAGTCGGCGACCGGTGTCTTGGCGGCGGTCTGCCGAATTAGCTCGCGAACGGCATCATCGCCGCGGGTCAAAAACGTCGCGGGGTTCAACGCGTGTCGCAGTTCATAAACCGTGCGTTGCAGCATAGCGGTTGCGCTGCGAACCGCCGGATGCCAATAGACTTCGGAAAACATGACGTAACGAGCAAACACCATCAATTCCGCAGCCGTCCGCCCTTTTTCAGAGATCGCGATCCCGTTTCCGGATTCATTGAGGCACAGACTGGCGATGACTCGCGGGGCATCGAATTGCCGACCGTAGGGAACGCCCGCATGCAGGCTGTCGCGATAAAGATAGTCCATCTTGTCGACATCGATGGGACCGGACAGCATCGTACTCAACAAACGTTCACCGGACGTCGTAACTTCTTTGTTCAATAGCGCCAGAAGAGTCGCTGGGTTCAGATCCCAATCATCGCGCAACAAACTGCGAATCTCGTCCGTCTCCAGAAATTCCGCAGCCGCTTCTTCGTGAGTCTTCCAGCCCGGCAGTTGCAAATCTTCCATCGGATGACAATACGGCCAGTGCCCGATGTCATGCAACAAGGCGGCCACCAAAAATCCCTCGGCTTGCCGACCATCCACAAGTTCGCTGACTTCCGGATACCTTGCCAAATGTTGCAGGTACAGCAACGCGTTAAGATACACACCCAGGGAATGTTCCAACCGCGAGTGCGTCGCGCCGGGATAAACGAAACTGACCAAGCCCAGTTGACTAATGCCACGCAAACGAGCAAATGGCGCGCTGTCGATCAAACGCCGCACCCGCGGGGTGATGGGTACATCCTTTTGGTCCGGAATCCGCACCAATTGGTTTGGGGCGACCAGTCCGGCAACCTCGGGGATACTCAGTAGGGAATTCATAGACCGAGCAGGCTGAAAGAAGAAATGACCGTCGAAGATGTCAACGCCCAATCCGTCACCATGGGAATCGCCGTCTCCGGTCCAATCCAACCAAATTCCACAGGCGCTTCCGGTGCCGCTCGTACGCTTACATCCAAGCCGGGAATCGCCGGCAGGCCTGCCAGCATCCGCATTACAATACAAATCGTGGCGTAAGCCGTCGCGTGGACCAGGCCCAGCAAATAATCCAGCTCCAACGCCAATAACGAAATCCCAGCACCCGCCAGGACCATCGCGACCATGGCGACGGATTGACTCAAGAACGAAGGTTTTTCAATCGGGTCGGCAAAAGCAAACGCCGCGATCGGCGACAGACTCCAGAGGATGGCAAAACCTAGTGCAACGATGGCGATCCTCAGCCAAAGCTCTTGGCCGCCGAACCCCGGGGCTTCCGGATTCCGCAAAACGATATAGCCAACCAAGGCAACCGGGAAACTGCAAACGATGGTCCCAAACAACATGCCAACCCACGGAAATGTCTCGGGTGTGTACAGGCTTCGCCCGACGATGGCCACCACCAGCATCACTACGACCGTGCACGCCGCGATGGTCCAATGAATCGCCGTGATCGGCGTTTCTTGACGGAAAATGGGCCGCAGAACCGGTCGTCCCGCAGTATCTTTCGGCCCCGACTCACGCTCGTGGATAACCACTTGTTCCGCGGCCGTCGGGATGGTGATCACGGTCTTGCATTTTGGGCACGGGCCTTTTTGCCCAGCGAACTTCTCGCTAACGCTAAAGCGAGTGAAACAGCTGCCACAAGTTACTTGAATTGCCATTCAATGCCTATCTTTGGGAAATCACCGACTTGGTAACCGTTTAGGAATCACCACTGCATTATCCCACGTTTCGTTGTCGGTTCAACCACCGAACGAAAGTTGGTCAATCAATTGGCTGATCAACGCCGTCCAACCCGTTTGGTGGCTGGCCCCCAAGCCCATACCCGTGTCGGCATGAAAATACTCGTGAAACAGTGTCAGCTCGCGAAATGCTGGATTCTGTGGAAACAGTCGATCCGTTGGTTGGCTCGGGCGAGTTCCTTTTTCGTTCGCCGTAAACAACCGCAACATTCGGCGGCGAAGTTCGGTCGCGACTTCCCCTAAAGACAGGTATTGTCCACTGCCAACGGGACACTCCGTCTTGAACGAATCTCCGTAAAATTGGTGGTAGCGATCCAAGGCTTCGATCAACAAGTAATTCAATGGGAACCAGATGGGTCCGCGCCAATTCGAGTTTCCGCCGAACATTCCACTGTCTGATTCGCCCGGCAAATAATCCACTCGATGCGTATGAGCGCCGACGTGATACAAGTACGGGTGCTTTTCGTGGTAACGCGATAACGACCGAATACCAAACGGACTCAGGAATTCGTTCTCATCCAACATGTAGTTTAGCAGCCGCTTGAGTCGATCGGAGCTCGGGATCGCCAAGAGCCGCATACCTCCATGTTTTTCGTCGCCGCCTTCTAGGTATGTCATTCGTTGGCCGACGTTTTCGTGATAATCCAAGAACCACTGCATTCGTTTGCGAAAGCCTCTCAATTGCTGCAACGCATGATCATGGATGACTTGGACGGAGATCAGCGGCAGCAGTCCCACAATCGACCGCACACGCAGCGGGGTGGCTTGCCCGTCTTTCAATAGATGATCGTAGTAAAACCCGTCTTGCTCGTCCCATAAGCCGCGCCCGTCGGCCAAGTTCATGGCTTCCGCGATTCCCATGTAATGCTCAAAAAACTTCGATGCCATGTCGGAAAACGACGAGTGGCGCATTCCCAAGTGCAGGGAAATCGTCAGCATGTTGCGGCAGTAAAAGGCCATCCAAGCCGTCCCGTCAGCTTGCTCCAAAAAGCCGCCCGTTGGCAACGGTTTGCTGCGATCAAAAACACCGATATTGTCCAAGCCCAAGAAGCCGCCCGAAAACAGGTTGTTCCCGCGGGGGTCTTTGCGATTGACCCACCAAGTAAAATTCAACAAGAGCTTCATGAAGCAATGCTTCAGAAAATCCAAATCCCCGCATTCGTCTTGCCGAGTGAGTTCAAAGACTTTCCAGCACGCCCAGGCATGTACCGGTGGATTCACATCGCTAAAGGCCCATTCGTACGCCGGCAATTGGCCGTTCGTGTGCATGTACCATTCGCGCAAGAACAACAACAGTTGCTGCTTGGCAAATTGCGGATCCAAGTTGGCCAGTGGCAACGTGTGAAACGCCAAGTCCCACGCCGCATACCACGGGTATTCCCATTTGTCCGGCATAGAGATGATGTCGCGATTGTAAAGCTGCGGCCATTCGACGTTTCGCCGAATGGTCCGTCGCGCGGGATGTCCGGCCGGTTCCGTATGATCGTTCTCCAACCATTCTTCAGTAACGAAATGATAAAACTGCTTGGTCCACAACAGCCCAGCATCCGCTTGCCGTTGAATCTGGCGCACTTCGTCGGTCGCATTTGCGGGTTGCCGCGCGGCGAAGAACTCATCGGCTTCATGCTTCCGATCGGCAACGACTTGAGAGAACGATTCGCGAAAGTCGGCGTTTTGCACTTCCTGGATCGGGCCCAGTCGCAATCGCAAACGAACGGCTTCGCCCGGTGGAATGATCACCTTCGCCCACCGTGCGGCTTTGGTACCTTGGGCATGGGGCGATACCGCTTGCTCGCGTCCGTGGATGACGCGTTCATGAAAACCATCTTTGACCCATGGCCCCGCATTGGGATACTTGTAGAGTCGCTGTCGATTGGTTTCGTTTTCAGTAAACAACCAACCGGATTCGGCCGAGCCGGTTGGGAAATGATCCGTCGAGTTCAAGACGACTCGTTCCGAGCGGACGGATCGGACCGGCAGCTCCGAAAATTGCAATTGGTTTATTGGCCCGAGAAATTCCGGCGTTCCACAACGCAGTGCATAGGCCTCGCGCAATTGATCGTGCTGCAAGACGATCCCGTCCAAATCCGCTCGATAGAAGAGGCGCGGTCGCTCCCATTCTCGCTCCGACTTGGTTGGCCAAGTCCACGTGTTGCGGAACCAAACCGTCGGGAGAATATGCAGCGGCGCCGCCTCCCGACCGCGATTGACGATATCCGCTTGAATCAACACATGGTCGTCGGATTGTTTGGCGTAGGTAACGTGGAAGTCGAAGTAAGCTCCGTTCGTGAACACTCCCGTGTCTTCGATCTCGTATTCGGTTTCCGATCGTGAGCGAATCTTTGATTCCTGGATCAGGCCCTCGTACGGGAACACGGATTGCGGATACTTGTAGACCGCTCGCATGTAGGAGTGGGTTGGGGTCGAGTCGAGATAATAATAGAGTTCTTTGACGTCTTCCCCGTGATTGCCTTCTGGACCCGTCAACCCAAAAAGTCGTTCCTTAAGGATGGGATCCTGTTGATTCCAAAGTCCCCACGCAAAACAAATCCGACACTGGCGATCCGAGATTCCCAACAGGCCGTCTTCGCCCCAACGGTACGCTCGACTGCGCGCATGATCATGGGGGAAATGGTGCCAGGGTTCCCCGTTGGATGAGTAGTCCTCGCGAACCGTGCCCCATTGGCGTTCGGCCAAATACGGACCCCAACGCTTCCAGTTCGCTAAGCGCGCGGCGTCGGCGCTTAAGCGGAGGTGCTCGGCGGTGGTGGGATGATGGCACGCGATCGACGAGCGTGAGATTGATTCTAGGGGTGTGGCAGAATCGCGATGAATCGGATCACTCAATAGAAAACTCCCTAAAATGAAGCATGGGGAATCTGACCGTAGGAACGGTCAGCGACATTCGGTCAGCGACAATCGGCCAGCGACAATCGGCCAGCGACATCGGCCAGCGACAATCGGCCAGCGACAATCGGTTGACGGCAGTCGAATTCCAGCGATAAAAATCTCTCTTTAAAAGACAAACGCGGCTTGGACCATTGGAGCAGCTCTCCGCGGACGGCACAACCGTGAATCTCGGATTCATCGGCATGATCGCGACGATCGACCGTCCTGGCGTCCCGTGGCAACGACCCAAATGCTCCGCAGATTGCGTTAGGTTAAGAATAAAATCGATTCAAGCAAGTAACTTGAACGTAGATTGTAGCTCTGGCAGATAGCCGTCAATCCCGCACGAGTCCCACGGAATGATTCCCAGCTTGCAACTGTTGTTTGCCTCGGTCGCCGTTGTGCCGGCTCGGACGGCCGTTGCGGTCAAAATGCCCCATATTGGTTGGGGCTTGGCGGTCACGATGCTGTGTGGTTGCGTGTTTGGCTACGAATTTTTCCACAAATCCGCCTTGTCGATTGACCGAGTGATGGTTGGCGGCGTTGTGTTGTGGACGCTTGGTTTGTTAGGGACGCGTCAAATTCCGTGGCCTACTTTGCAATGGCTCGACATTTATGTCCTGGGCTTCATGGGCTTGATCGGACTGAATCTACTGGTGACCGATTGGCGGTATGACGATCACAAGCCACTAATTATCTATGTTTTCTATTATCTCGTACCGTTGGCGTTTTATTTTGCGGTACGTTGCGTGGGGCAAGACGTCCGGACCTGGAAGATTTTGCAGTGGAGTCTTGTCGGACTAGGCGCTTATTTGGCGTTTACGGGATTCTGCGAATCGCAAGAAATCACCGCGCTGGTTTTTCCAAAATACATTCTGGACCCCGAACGGATCGAGTTCCTGGGACGTGGACGCGGGCCGTTCTTGAATCCCATCGCCAACGGAGTGTTCCAGATTCTATCGCTTGCCTGTGGGTTGGTGATGTGGAAAAACGCCACTTCCCGCGGGCGTTTGCTGGTGGTGGGTTTTTGTTTGCTAATGTTGGTCGGGATTTGGGCAACGTTGACTCGCAGCAATTGGCTGGCCGCCGCCCCACTCGTCGGGATGTACGTCTGGCGATACAGCAATTGGCAGTTTCGCGGCCTGTGCGTGTTGGCCATTCCGTTTCCGTTGATCTGTGGCTACGTCATGTTTGGCGACAAGCTCAACGCGTTCAAGCGAGACAAGGCGGTTTCGGTGGAAGACATGTCCGAGTCCGCTGAGTTGCGACCGTTTCTGGCGATCGTCGCCCAGAAGATGGTGACGGACCGACCGTGGATGGGATTTGGGTTTACCCAATATTTGAAACACTCGCGACCGTATCATTTTGCCGCCGTTGAAGTCGATCGGCCCTTGCAAAAGGTCATGAAGTACGTGCAGCACAATACGTTCTTGGCCTATGCCGTTGAATTGGGCATCGTGGGTCTGGGTGCGTTTTTGTTGGTCGTCATTCCTGCCATGTGGTGTAGTTTGCGACTCTGGCTGAATCCCACATTGCCCGACGAAATCCAGAATGTTGGCTTTGTCGTGTTCGCAGCCATTTTTGGTTTCGTCGTCAACGGCATGTTCCACGATGTCGCCATCATCGTCATGACCAACATGATGCTGTACACCATGATCGGTTTGCTGGTCGCCGTCCACAGTCATGTGTTTAGGACGGGCGTCACAACTCGTCCGTAATGAGGGCGGCAGGAACTCTCCCGGCCCCCTCTTTGGCTCGACTTTGATACTCATTGGAATAGCCAAACGGACTTTGTCAGTTCTTGGATCGCCTCTTGGAATTCCTCCGATGCGTGGCGAATCAGGGTGTACTGACGAGATTCTTGACCGTTGATTAAAACGCTAAACCCAAAGCTCAACCATTCCAGGCTGGAGCTTGCTTCATCGGGTAACGTGTCGATTTCCCGAATCAACGCATCTAGTTTTGTTTGCACCTGCTTGTGGGACATCTGATAACTAGAAAAAGCGGTGGAACTGTCGATCGTATCGAGCCGATCACGAATCGCACGAAGGGTTCTTTTTGTTTCCGAGATTCTCGCCGGAGGTGCTTGTTCGAATTGGGAGAACACATGGGCCACTTCAGCATGAACCCGAACGGTTTCGAATTGGATGTAAGCCAGGTACATTACTGAAATCGTGACGATCAACGAGACAACTGAAGACAAAAGTTGGCGAATTTTCGAGCTAGTGTTCACGTTTTTTCCTTGCAATGAAGTGGACTTGAGGTCGCGCCTGCGTTCAGGCACTGCTGGGTAGGAAAAAACGAACTTCGATTTTGCAAAAAAAATTTTCCGGTCTCGGCTGGAAACTCCAAACAGCCAGAAACAAAGGCACAAAAAAAGGGGAGAAGCGAAACCCAACGGTGCGGGCTCGCTACTCCCCGAGAACCTGCGTAACTAGTGCTTTGTCACCATTTAATTTTGGGGTCGGTCTGGTAAAGGGGTCAAGAGTCAATTGCCGGAACGGCCTTTCGGGTACTTCGCACAATTGACTCCTGCCCCCTTTACCAGCCCCCAAGTTTTGGTTGAGACAAAGCATTAGTTCGCCGAGCAATTATTCGATTACGCGGGGTTCGCGTCATCATCCTCAGCAGTATCGTCGGCCGGCGGATTGGCCAAACTGGCGGTGTAGGCGGCTAGGGCTTCTTGCATGAGTTCGGAGTTCTCTTTTAATTGCGCGCGTTGGGCGGCAGTGATGATGGCTAACTTGACCAGAAACTTGTGAGCCACTTCCGTTTCACCTTTGGCGTTCTGCGAATACGTCTGGAGATCCACGTTCAAATACGCGTCTTCGTCCGGCGAGTCCGGTACGCTGTGGACTTCATAGACCGCGATCGTATTGCTTTGGTCGTTGTCGGGGATCGGCAGCTCCAACAATTCTTGGACGGACTTGGCGGAAGTGATCTTCTCGACCATCAATGGGTTCGTGATCGGCAGAGCCATTTCATTGGTGACCGAATTCGCCCAACGATCCAGTTTTTCGCTGTAGGGTCGGCGGGCGGCGTCCAAGGCAATCGCTCCCCCAAAGAAAAGAATGATCCCCAATTCCACCACCCAAACCAAATAAACAAACGGTCCCGAAACCTGCCCACCGCCTCCTCGGCCAATGTTCCAACCGTTTTCGACTCGCATTTGAATATGATCGGCGAACGTAAAGTTCGCCAAAATCGCCTCGCGAACTTGGGCCATTTCCTCAGAAGTCAACGGTTGGTCCGTTTCAATGCCCAGCTCGCGTTGTGACAGGTTTGCCAATTCGCTTTGCAGAGTTGTTCGGGCATCCAAGTATTGAAACCCAAACTTGGCGCCAAGTCCGGCTGCGACCAATATCGCAAACACAAAGAGACTTAACGCGACGTTTCGTACGTGACCGGCCGTAACGACAAACTCGGTCGCTTTGCCGATCACCATTGCCATGCCCCACGTCAACAAACAATTGATGTAGATAAACGGAATCCAATGCAAGCCAAGTTGATACACATAGGCCACGGCTACAACCCCAACCAACATCACTGGCGCGAGGACCATGGCCAATGGAGAAAAACGACCCGACGGCTGATAGACCTGAAACATCCTTCAACTGCCTTTCAAAAAGAGAAACGAACCACGCTGCCGGGGAATTGTAGCCGAAAACGAGCGTGGTGCGTGCGACGGAGCCCGGCCGTAACCTGCCTGCGACGTCTACCACAAATGCCACTGCTGGTAAGCCAACACGTAAGTACCCAAAGCCCCGTTGGTCACGGCATGAATCAGAACGCCGTCCCAAAAACGATTCGTCCAACGAACCCACCACGTCACAGCGGCAAACCACACGATCGCTGCAAAAATCTCGTTGGGGTGCGTCAAGGCTCCGTAGGCCGCCGAAATCACAATCGAGGTCCCACTCAATTCGCGCATCGGCATGGCCCACCAATCGTCACGTTGAAGCATCCGCAGAAAAATCCCACGCAACAATATCTCTTCCGCAATGGGAATGACCGCGACCAAGACCGCGAACCGAGCCACCAGAAAAAGCCCATAACTAACTGGATCCGGAAATGATTCGCTGGGATTGATACTGGCCCGGGCCAGCGCCTTCAGGTCCGCTCCAGGCAGGTTCTGATAAATTGCTTGTTCCCAGCCCAGCTCGCAAATGCCAACCCACGCGAGCAAACCCAACAAGCCCGCTGGTAGGACCAACCACGACACTCGCCACGGCAAGCTGCGAATGTACTCGCGCCAACAGAAGAGCAACAAACCGCCACCCACCAAGGCTTGGACCGCCACGACTCCCAGCCACGGCCAGTCGGCCCCGACGGGTCGCTGGTCCCCGACAAACTCCAATTTGCTGATCGGCACGACCCCAAACCGCTCCAAGAACATCGGCACGGCCATCACGGCCAACAACGGAACGATCCATTTCCATGGTGCTGCCGGGCCCGTTAATTGCGTTGCCGGATCATCGCTTTGACAATTTGTCGCATCCAAGTTCAACGCACCTTATTTCTCGAGCCGAATGCCGATTTTGCCCCTGTTCACCCCAGTTTAGATGTGCGACTTCGATTCGCCAATGTCGAAAGACTGTTGCCCCATGGCTCCCTTTGCGGGAACTGGCTCCGCACGTACACTTTAATCGGCCAAAACCATTGAAACCCAAGTACTTTGTCACTGCCTATCGATTAGGGTAGAAAAATGTTGAATACCGTCGATCCCCGCCTCAAACCGATTCGCGAGAAAGTGGAAGCGGGCCAGCGACTGTCCTTGGACGATGGCCTGTTGCTGTATCAAGACGATATTCCGTTGAACGAAGTTGGCCAACTGGCGAATTTGGTTCGCGAGCGAATCAATGGCAACCGTGGCTACTACAACATCAATACGCATCTAAACGCGACGAATGTCTGTGTCTACCGCTGCGTGTTTTGCGCCTTCCGGTCCGATTTGCGCAGCCCGAAGGGCTACGTCATGGACGAGGCCGCGATCTTGGCTCGTGGCAAGGAAGCCGTCGACAATGGCTGCACGGAAATGCACTTGGTCGGCGGTTTGCACCACAAGCGGGACTACGATTGGTACAAGGGTATCTTGCAGACCCTCCACGGAGCGTATCCCGATTTGCACCTGAAGGCTTGGACGGCGGTGGAAATCAATTGGTTCGAATTCCTCACCAAACAGTCGACCGAATGGGTGCTCCGCGACTTACGCGAGGCCGGCTTGGGCAGCTTGCCAGGCGGCGGGGCCGAAATATTTCATCCGGAAGTTCGCGACAAGATCTGTGAACACAAAGCCGATTCGCGGAATTGGATCGACATCCATCGCACCGCCCACCAGTTGGGCATTCGCAGCAATTGCACGATGTTGTATGGTCACATCGAAAACGCCTTCCACCGCATCGATCACTTGATCCGGCTGCGTGAATTACAAGACGAGACCGGCGGTTTTCAAACTTTTATTCCGCTGGCGTTTCACCCGGACAACACCGGCCTCAGTCATATCAAAAAGCCGTCGGTGCTGATGGACTTGCGAACGATGGCCGTCAGCCGACTAATGCTCGACAACATCGCCCACATGAAGGCCTACTGGATCATGTTGGGAATTGAAACGGCTCAAGCGGCGTTGGCATACGGCGCCGACGATATCGATGGTACCGTGCGACACGAATTGATCTATCACGATGCGGGGGCGACCACTCCGGAATTGCTGAGTGTCGAGCGAATGCGGCAACTGATTCGGGAGGCCGGACGAGACCCCGTGGAACGCGACACGCTCTATCGGGAAGTGATCCGTGACGAACATGATTTTTCCAAATGGCATTCCGGTGAAGAAGTGGCCATCGGGTCGATGGCGTAAGGAATTGTCTGGAAATAACTTCCCGATTTTGGCGAGTCCGACCTTGGTTAATCCGAGAACCCCTATCGTCGAATCTGCCGAGACACCAAGTGGCCTGAGCCGCAAAGCGGCAAAATGCGAGCGTTTGGTAATTCCCACGGATGGCAAAGCCGAACTGCGGATGAAACGTCTGCGGACACTTCCTTGACCGACAGGATGTGTCCGACCGCCATGGCCTAACTTCCAAGCGGATACTATGACGGTCTTCATTTCGAAACGGCATGCAGCGAACGTATTCATCCGCAGTTCGGCATTGCCATCCGTGGGAAGTCCGCCAGCCAGGCAAATGCTCGCTTTTTGGTTCACACGCGCCTCAAAAATGAGTTCTGAAAAATGGAAAATGCAAAATGCAAAATGCTGACAGCCATCGTTTGCTCGCGGAATGCCTGAAACTAGATGTTTGGTGACTTTTGAATTTTCATTCTTCCATAATCATTAAACATTCACACGCCAGAGCCAGCGAGGGTCATTTCGAAGCTTTCGACGTTCGAAATCCGGAACTTATTTCGCGACAAATCCTAAGTCCGCCTGAGGCAGGCCAGGGCTTGCGCTAAACCCACTTGACTTGAGAGTTGATCTGGACCCGGTTTGGAAATCCCAGTATGTTCGCCGCGCCCTGCTGGGAAGCGTCCCGCAGTGGTGGAGTTATCGAGCAGTGTCGCTCCGATTCCCAACTTCTTTAGTCAAGGCGAACGGAAGCGATCATGCACGGCAAATTGGCGCACCGGAATCTCACTTGTTTGCTGGGTATGGGGCTCGTCTCGGCATTTCTCGCTGGTTGTCAAAATGGCCTCCAGCAAAACCTCCAACCGCCGGGGACGATCTGGCAACAACGCAATCGCGCGGTGCAGTTTGATCCCTATCCCATCGATCACATGGGCCCGGCGATTGTCGGTGGTCGCCCACGCGAGTTCGGCAGGCCGCTGCCTGAAGCCTACGACAATCAGTTGTATCCCAATCGCTAATCTCTATTGGTGACCTAATAAAAAAATGCTAGTGTTCCGTTCGTGGCTCGCGTAACTGTCGCCGGTAGGAAGTTCCCGATGCGATTTTGTTCACTAGAAATTCTCCTCCGCATACGGCGCCCTGGCGTTGTCAGCGGCTTGGTTGTGCTAAGTCTCTTGATCGTGCCCGGCTGTCAAAATCGTCCGCGGTTGTTCAACTTTGGTCGAACCGATCGAGTGCCGCCTCCCGCAACCAACTCGCTCAATATTCCCCAGTTCAATCCCGTGCTCGGGTCGCCTCCCACGTCAAATATGGGGATGCCTTACACAACGCCTTTGGGTGGCTCCCCCTCCGGTGCGTTTTATCCAACGGGAAATCCAATCAGCAACCCCGGCATCGCGAATCCCGCGGTGGGAGCCCCGACGGTGCCGGGAATCGGCGTCAGTCCGTGGAACTCTTCGGCAAACGGCGCGGCCACGGGAATCAATCCGGGTACGGGAGCACCGATTTATACGCAAATCCCGGATCGCGGCTCGGCAACGGGAGTTCCTGGTTCGACCATGACTGGCAATCCAATGTTGGGGGGCAGCGTCACCGGTGTCGACCGGACCAACGTGCCGGCACTGTTGCCAGGCGGTTTTGATCCGTACGACACGTCGCGGGTTCCGACGTGGTCCAACGCCGGTGGTACCGGCTTCAACGCACTGGGAACCACTTCCTCACCCACGGTCCCGCCAGGTGCCCAAGTTGGATTCTGGCCCGGCCAAACACAAACGCCAGGAAGTCCTGGCAACACGGGTTTTGGTTCCGGCCAGTGGCTCCGAAGCGTCTTTGGTGGTAGCCGTCTGCAACCGGCCAACTTGACCGGTTACGCGACCACGGCGCCGATCGACAATCCGATGATTCCAGTGACACCAGGCGTCGGCTATGTGCCTCAATCGATGCCGGGCAATTATGCAGTTCAACCGGCTGCTTACGTTGCTCAGCCCAGTGCCACGCCAGGCAATGGCTTGAGTTACGCGCGATGGCGCGAGATGCAAGCCGCAGGACTAGCTCAGGCCCAGCAACAAGCGGCTTGGCAACAGGCGCAACTATGGAACCAACAGATGGCTCAGGCAGCGGCGCTGCGCAGCGGGCCTGGGGCCGGTAGCTATCAAGTCTTGGCCGAAAATTCAACGTCGCGAACTGCCGAGAATCAAACTCGATTTGGGTTATCTGCGCCGGCTGTAGCGCCGGTCAATCCGAATTATGGCGCGCCACCCGTTTCCGGCGCGACAGGACAAATGCAGCCCGGACAAGCGCCGCCCATGTTCCGCTCGGCAGGCCAACCGATGCGCGCGGCCGATAACTCGGGCTTGCAGACCGGGTGGCAATCGAGTGGAGTTCGCTAAGCGATGTCATTACTCCAGCGAATGTGGTCTCAGCAGCGTTTAAGGAACTGGCGGCGTTGGGTGACCGCCGTTCAAACGCAGGATGCCCAGTACGAAGAGATGAATGACACTCAGTTGCACAAAGCCAGTCTGGCGCTGCGTTATCGAGCGTTGAGCGGTGAACCAGCTCAGAAGCTGCTTGTCCCGGCCTTTGGGATGGTACGTCAAGCGGCACGACGCACCTTGGGAATGTCGCACTACCCTGTGCAAATCTTGGGCGGTATCGCGTTGCATCATGGGGCGATTGCGGTGATGCAGACCGGTGAAGGCAAAACGCTCACCGCGACACTGCCTCTGTATTTGGCGGCCCTGTCGCAACAAGGTGCTCACTTGATTACTGCCAATGACTACTTGGCACAACGCGACGCGGAATTATTGCGACCGTTGTACGAGTTGCTGGGAATGCGCGTGGGTGTCGTGACCGCGGAATCCACGCCGGAACAACGTCGCCAAGCCTACGCAGCCGACATCACGTACTCGACAGCAAAAGAAGTAGGGTTCGATTTTCTACGCGATCGAATTGCCATCCGCCAAGCTCATGAACTTCCGACGTTGGGCGTAAGCGGAGTAAATGATTCCAGCAAGTCTTCGTCCGTGGTTCAACGAGAGTTTCATTTTGCGTTGATCGATGAAGCGGATAGTATCTTGATTGACGAGGCTCGCACGCCACTGATCGTCAGCAGCCCACTGCCCGATTCCGAGAACCCGCGCGCGGCCCTGTATCGTTGGGCAGCGGCAGCAACCAAAGAGTTTCACGTTGAAAGCGACTTCACTCGTGAAGTTCAACATCGCCGAATTCATTTAACCGCCGACGGTCGCCGAAAAACTCGTCAGTTGCCACGCCCCAACGAATTGGCCGCCGTGCCTCTGTTGGAGCTGTACCAGTTCATCGAACAGGCGTTGACCGTGGAGCAGTACTTTCAAGACGGTCGACAATACTTGATCAAAGATCATGAAGTACAGATTGTCGACGAGTTCACGGGACGAGTCGCGGATGGTCGCAAGTGGCGGGCGGGATTGCATCAAGCCATCGAGGCTCGGCATCAGGTCAAGATCACACATGAAACCGGCGAGGCTGCGCGGGTGACGATCCAGGATTTGTTTCTGCGTTATCCACGTCTGGCGGGGATGACGGGAACGGTCGCCGCCAGCGGTCCCGAACTGTATTCGATCTACAAACTCTGGGCCGTCGAGCTTCCGACAAATCGACCGCCCAAACGAGTGAAAATGCCAGACCGCGTGTGCCAATCGGCCGATCAGAAGTGGGACGCCATCGCCGAAGAAGTCGAACGGATTCATCGCTCGGGTCGGCCCGTGTTGGTCGGGACGCGGTCGATCGAGCTCAGTCGTCGGCTATCGGATCGATTGCGGGCTCGGCAAATTCCCCATCAAGTCTTGAACGCCACGCACGCGGCCGCAGAAGCCGAAATTGTCGCACAAGCTGGGCAATTGGGAGCCGTAACGGTGGCCACCAACATGGCCGGTCGGGGAACGGACATCAAGTTATCGTTGGAAGCATTTGATGCGGGCGGCCTGCATGTGATTTGTAGTGAACTGCATGAATCAGCTCGGATCGATCGGCAATTGATTGGTCGCTGTGGGCGGCAAGGCGACCCGGGCTCGTACCAACATTTCCATTGCTGGGAAGACGATATTTTGGTCGCGGGATTTGGCAAGCGCGCGGAAGGCTGGCGCGCGGCCATTCGCCGTGGTGCCCTCGTGCGGGGCGACGTCAACGTGTTCCGTCGCGCCCAACGAAAAGTCGAACGACGCCACTTCAAAGCCCGACGGCAATTACTTTTCCACGAAGGCCACCGCCAACAACTCCAACGCGAAATGGGCCAAGACCCGTACTTGGATACCATCGAGTCTTGATGGTTGTCGCTCGACCGAGCATCAAACTGGCGCGGTGTTTAGAAGGCTCCACACAACTTTCAATTCCGTTGTTATAGGCAGAAAGTCACACGCGGAGGCGCGGGGGCGCGGAGGTTGAGAGATCGGAGAGTCCGCAGACTTCAGACCTTTTATTCTGTGATCTTGGATTATTCTTTTCGACTTGCCACGGCGAGTTCTAAGATTGCTAAGGGCACAACCAGGGCGGTTTCTAATCCAAAATAAATCAGGCCCATGGTCGTGAGCGACGACCAGTAGATGCTGCAGGCAGTGACAGCGACTGCACAATACAGCAAGTTCAGTACCGCAACGATTGCCAACGGCCGACGAGCATCCGCTGCGAACCGATACGACAACAAGTCAAACATCGCAAATCCAGCGGCTGTCATCGACATGCACCATAGATAAGACGTGGGAAGTCCCGTCGCAATGATCTCGGTCGCCAAGATCAATCCTGTCGCAAATGCGGTTCCAAGGGCGCCGAAGAAATCGAGCAACAACAGACGCTGCGGAGTAATCACTTCAAATCGGCGTATTCGCGGAAACTGTAATCGATGCCGGCATAATCCAAACCACGACATAACCCGCGCAAGGCGATGCCAAATCCGTCCGGGCCGCTGAATCCACCAAATTGTCCACCACCGCGAACGTGGGGCTCCAGGTCCAAGAATACATCTGCGACGGAAAACTTGGCTAACCGCTCGCGGATCGTGGGCAGGTAGTGGGCCAAATCGCGTAAAACCAGTTCGTGTCCGCTGTCGCCTTGATCCGCCGGGACAAAGTGCTTCAATGCTTCTTCGTCCACATGTTCCAACCGTTTCACAGGCCCCGGGTGTTTGTAGTCTTTGATGTGCAACCAGCCCAACCCTGGCTGCATCGCCAGATAATGTTCGTACACTTGTTGGCCCGTGTATCCTTGGGTGGACAAATTCGCGGCGTCAAAAATCAGCAACAGATTTTCGCGCCCCACGCCTTGATACAAACGCGCCATCCAAAAGCCCGTCTGGCCTACCAAGTTCGCTTCCACTTCCAATCCATACACCAAGCCGTGCCTCGCGCAAACGTCAGCGATCTGGCCGAGTTGATCGATAACTTGCGGCAAATGCTGTTCGGGATCGGAAC
This sequence comes from Pirellulaceae bacterium, assembly GCA_041741535.1. Lineage (GTDB taxonomy): Bacteria > Planctomycetota > Planctomycetia > Pirellulales > Pirellulaceae > M30B19. The sequence goes on along the minus strand of JBGSJV010000074.1, from coordinate 8,176 downwards.
CTTTGGGATGGTAAAACGAAAACCCGCGGATCAAGCGAGTTCCCAAGCGATTCGCCAAACGGCACGCGTGCGTGACATCCTCGGCCAGATACTTCGCGAACGGAACATAACGGTTTTTGGTCCCGTCTTCTTCGTCCAATAACTTGACTTTGCCAATCGGTGAACCCAGCGTCGCGACGCTCAAGCCGTAATGGGTCAATTTCTTCACGCAAGCGTCGACCTCGGCATCGTCCAATTGCATCATGTTCTTGATGCCGTTGCCCATGTCGATAAACCGCAAGGACGTGAAACGAAGTCCCAAAGCCGCCATCGCCGAGAATTGTTGATCCACCGTTTTGTCCCACGCCGCTTCATCCGAGAAACCGGATAACGTGACTTTTGTGGATGTGGCGACCGATTGGGGAATCAACATAACATGGCTCCTTAATTCCTTAACCCAAGACCTTCGCATCGTCGTCGAAGTACTCGACCGTGATGATCGAACTAAAACCGCCGCGGACCGTGAACTCGGCCTTGATCTCCGCCCAACGCGGTTTCAGCACGGCGACCAAATCGTCCATGATCGAGTTGGTTACGTTTTCGTAGAAGATGCCTTCATGGCGATACTGTTGCATGTAGAGCTTCAGACTCTTTAGCTCGACGCATTTTTCATTCGCAGTATAACGAAAGTGAATCGTGCCAAAGTCGGGCTGGCCAGTCTTGGGGCAGACCGATGTAAATTCGTGACACGTGTGTTTGATTTCGTAGTCGCGGTTCGGGAAGCGATTTTCGAAAGTTTCGAGCACGTTGCGGTCAACCGCCATGAGTTCTTCCTATCGTTTCGTTTCTGTTGCTACCGTCGCCAGACGGTGGATGGTTATGAAATGTCGCTACCGACACCAGACGGTGGAGGCGGTTGGTGGTAACTTCCCGTAAGGCCTGTTCTCGCTTCACGACCGTAGCGAAATTCCCAACAGCAGGTACGCAAGAAACGGAAGCTACCAGTGCGGCGGTCGGAGTTTGCGTGCTTATTTATCCAACGGCCGGCCGGAAGCCGAGTAGGCTCCACCCAGGACCAATTGGTACAACTGTTGTCCCGCCGGTGTCGGGTAGTTCCCGGACAGACACGCTTGGCATAACGCGTCTGCCGGCATTTGGATTGCTCGGGCAATGGCGGCTCGGGGCAAGTACCGCAACGAATCGCACTGCAAGTGACTGGCCATCATCGCATGGACTTGATCATCCGGTTCTGCCAAGTCATTCAAATACTTGGGTGCGAACAGTTCGCTGACCGTCGGCATGTCGATGCCATAGAAGCAGGGAGCCACGATGGGAGGACAGGCCACGCGAACGTGAACTTCTTTCGCTCCGCCGCGATCGTAGATTCTGCCAAGTAGAACCTTCATGGTCGTGCTGCGAACAATCGAGTCCTCGACCAGGATCACGCGTTTGCCCTCCAGGACTTCACGAAGCGGAGTGTATTTGGCTTTGGCTCGTTGGGTCCGCTGCTCGGGCGTGTTCTCAATGAATGTTCGTCCCGAATAGCGGTTACGAATCAAGCCTTCCACGGACGGGACGCCCAAGGAAAACGCCATCGCATCGGCCGCCGCTTTGCTGGTGTCGGGCACGGGGACCACGATCGTGTTGCCGTCGTTCCAGTCGAACATGGGGTTGGCTCGTTCGGCCGCCGCCAGTTCTTGGCCCAGATGCGTCCGCGTCAGGTAAACGCTGCGTTGATCCAACGTACTGGCGACGTTGGCGAAGTAAATCCATTCAAAGAAACAATGAGCCCGGGCTTTGGACTCGATGTATGGCTGGACTAAAAACTCGCCGTCGACAATGGTCGCCATGTATCCCGGCGGGAGATCGTGAATCTGGGCCGGTTCGAACCCCAGGTTTAGCAACGCGACGTTTTCACTGGCGGCCGCAAAAACACAGCCGTCAAACGCATAACACATGGGCTTGATCCCCAACGGATCACGAGCAACCAACATGTCGCCTTGGGCCGTCAACATCGCCAGCGCGTAGGCGCCATCGAAGCGGCGGCTCAGATGTTGCATCACCGTCATGAAGTTCGCTTTGGGATCACGCGAAAGAACACGGCTAATCTCGTGCAGAATGATCTCGGTGTCGGTTTCTCGAGCGAGATGGTTTTCGTTTTCCTTCAACAGTTCGTCGCGAAGCTGTTGATAATTTGCCAGTTGACCATTGAACGCAAAACTGAACCACTTGGATTTCTGGATATGCTGGCGTTCAAAAGGTTGAGCATACGAGGCATCGTCCGTTCCGCAGGTCGCATAACGCACGTGCCCAATCGCCGCTTTGCCGGCGAAACGCTTCATCAAGTTTTCGCTCTTGAGCTTGTGACTGAGTCGAAATACTTCGGAAACCGCTCCAATTTCTTTATGCGTCAGCAGCAGATGGCCACGGTTCGGCGAATAAGTGGTCATCCCGGCCGCCAATTGGCCTCGATTTTGGATATCCTGCAACATTCGCGGGATCATGTACGAACTGTACTTGGGGTCCGCGAAGGTACAGATTGGGCTTTCCGAGGAGTATTTCAGGCAATAAACCGCGGCTACGCCACACTCGTCGTGAATCTCGCTCATTGATTCCGGGCTCTTTGCTGATGGGGTCAACGGGGCGGTCGGCGACCAACTCCGCACATCGATTCCCCAGTTTACCGGCAAGCGAAAACATTGAATAGTGTCGCAGGCAGCGTTCTTCGTCGAGAAGTCGAGTTACGGCAAGCGGCAAGGACGTGAAGTTGGATTGATAAGTCCGAGTTTTCCGACGATTTTGCTTCGAACGCTGCCCAGATCAGCCCCGTCCCCGAGAAACGGAAATCGGGTTATGATCCCGATAGGAGAACCCAAGACATGACCACATCGCCTCAGGAACAAACCAACGCCAGCCGTTGGATCGCCGCGCGAACCGCCCACTTCGACTCGAGTGGAATTCGGCGCGTCTTCGATTTGGCCGCCAAGCTCAAGAATCCGATCAATTTATCGATTGGCCAGCCACACTTCGATGTCCCCGAGTCCGTCAAACAAAGCATGATCCAAGCGATCCACGACGGGCGAAACGGTTATTCGCCAACTCAAGGCATCGCTCCCCTGCGGGAACGACTACTGGCGGAAGTGCATCGCGAGTGGCCGGATTCGGATCGAAAACTGCTGGTGACGTCCGGCACAAGCGGGGCCTTGAACTTGGCGATGTTGGCGCTCGTTGACCCTGGCGACGAGGTCATCATTTTTGATCCCTACTTTGTGATGTACGCGCCGTTGGTTCGCTTGGCCAGTGGCATTCCGGTTCTGGTCGACACCAATGCTGCGTTTCAAATTGACTTGGAACGTTTTGCGGCGGCACTGAGTCCCAAGACGAAGTTGGTCCTCCTCAACAGCCCCGGCAATCCGACCGGCGTTTGCCTGGACGAGGCCTCGGTGAAGGAAGTCGCCGAAATCTGTGCGCGACGAAACATCGCGCTGATCAGTGACGAAATCTATCGACACTTCTGTTTCGATACGCCATTCGTTTCGGCGGCCAAGTTCAATCCCGAGACGATTGTCGTGGACGGTTTTTCCAAAAGTCACGCCATGACCGGTTGGCGGTTGGGATTTGTCCACGGCCCAGCGGAAGTGGTCGAAACCATGACCAAGCTGCAACAGTATACCTACGTTTGTGCCCCGCAACCCGTGCAATGGGCAGGACTGTCGGCACTGGATTGTGACGTGTCCCCGTACATGGAGGATTATCGCCAAAAACGCGATCGCTTGTATGCCGGACTAAAAGATCATTACGAGATCGTCAAACCGGACGGCGCGTTTTACATGTACCCGAAATTGCCGTGGGGAACCGGGCAGAAGTTTGTCGAGAAGGCAATCGAACACGAACTGTTGGTGATCCCCGGCAATATCTTTAGCCGCCACGATACTCATTTTAGATTGTCGTTTGCAAACACCGACGAGCAACTGGATCGCGGCATCGATGTGCTGCGCAAGATCGCCTAGCTGCGAATTCCAAGCATCCGCAAATCGGCATTGCCATCCGTGGGAAGTCCGCCTGCCAGGCAAATGTTCGTCTTTGGTTCCCAAGCGGCCAAGAAATGAGTAATGAAAAATGGAAATTGAAAAAGGCAAAATGCTGACAGCCATAGCTTGCTCACGGAATGCTTGAAACTAGACGTTTGGTGCATTTTAGTGGGGCGGTGGATTCATTATGATGGCAGTGCCGTCGATCGATCGCGCGGTGTGGGTGGTCGGTGTTCGTGGATGATCCGGGCTTTAGTGACGTAAAGCTAAGTGGAGGCGGGCTATGGCGTCTCGGCTTCTTCCGTTTTTATCTTGATCGAAGCCGCTAAGGAATTGTCTGGACATAACTTCCCGATTCGGTACAGTCCGACCTAAATTAATCCGAGAACCCCTGCGAGCGTTTGGGAATTCCCGCGGATGGCAAAGCCGAACTGCGGACGAAGAGTCAGCGGACACTACCTTGACCGACAGCAACTTGTCCGACCGCAACTTGTCCGACTTCCCTAGTCTAACTCCCGAGCTGATACTTTGACGGTCGTCAATGTGATACCGCAGGCCGCGAATGTATTCATCCGCAGATCGGCTTTGCCATCCGTGGGAAGTCCGCCTGCCAGGCAAATGTTCGTCTTTGGTTCCCAAGCGGCCAAGAAATGAGTAATGAAAAATGGAAATTGAAAAATGCAAAATGCTGACAACCATAGCTTGCTCACGGAATGTTTGAAACTAGACGTTTGGTACCATTTGAATTTTTCATTCTTCAATAATCATTAATCATTCAAACGCCAGAGCCAGCGAGAGTCATTCCGGAGCTTTCGACCTTCGAAATCCGGAACTTATTTCGCGACAGATCTTAAGGGACTGGCGACGTACACTTATATAAGCCGTCAGGGACTGGCGAGGTACACTTCGCCTTGATTGTGGCTCGCGTGAGGTTTTGCTATGCTCAAACGAGCGTGGTTTGTCGTCGAAATAGGCGATGAATTGGCTCGGGGTGGTTGCAAAATATCGAGCGGCACAGAATGGGAGTGGAATCCATGGGTGAACAACACAACATCGACAACGTGATGCATGAGACGCGGCTATTTCCGCCGACGGAGTCGTTTCGCGCGACGGCTCGGATACCATCCTTCGAAGCGTATCAAGCGTTGTATCGCGAATCGATCAGCGATTGGCAGTCGTTTTGGAAGACGCACGCGGAAGCCGAATTGCACTGGATGCAGCCCTTCACATCGGTGTTTCAACGGGAACAAGATACCGTCAAATGGTTCGATGGCGGCCTAACGAACGTGTCTTACAATTGCCTGGATGCACATGTCGCGGCGGGGCGGGGCGATCGAACAGCGATTATCTGGGAGGGCGAACCCGGGGACATCGTCCGCCTGACCTACGCCGAACTGTTGACCCAAGTCTGTAAATTTGCGAATGCCTTAAAAGGATTGGGCGTGGAACGTGGCGACGTCGTTTCGATCTACATGCCCATGACTCCCAAGTTGGCCATCGCCATGCTGGCTTGTGCTCGTATCGGTGCAGTTCATTCGGTCGTGTTCGCTGGATTCTCGGCCGAAGCCGTCGCAGATCGCAACAACGATGCCTCGGCCAAAGTTCAATTGACGGCGGACGGGGCGTGGCGACGCGGCAAACTGCTTCCGCTCAAACAGACCGTGGATCAGGCACTCGCAAAGTCGCCGACGGTCCAAAAATGTGTCGTGTTGAAGCGAACCGGCCAAGCAGACGTGCCAATGCAATCGGGTCGCGATGTGTGGTGGCATGAGGTGATGGCCACCGCCAGTCCCACATGCGCTGCCCCGCCATTGCCTAGCGAAAATCCGTTGTTCATTCTTTACACCAGTGGTTCGACGGGCAAGCCAAAAGGCATCTTGCACACGACGGCCGGCTACAACCTCTGGGTCAAGCTAACGTTTCGCTGGGTGTTTGATTGGCAACCGAACGACATCTATTGGTGTACCGCCGATTGCGGTTGGGTCACGGGACATAGTTACATTGTTTACGGACCGTTGAGCAACGGGGCGACGGTCTTGATGTACGAAGGAGCTCCGAATCATCCCGCCGAAGATCGATTCTGGGATATTGTCGAGCGACATCGGGTCACGATTTTATACACGGCTCCAACCGCAATTCGCGCCATGATCAAATGGGGCGACGAACACGTGGAGAAACACGACCTAAGCAGTCTGAGATTGTTGGGCAGTGTTGGCGAAGGCATCAACCCGGAAGCCTGGATGTGGTACCACACCAAAATTGGCGCCGAACGATGTCCCATTGTCGACACGTGGTGGCAGACCGAAACCGGCGGGATCATGATGAGTCCACTGCCGGGCGCGATCGCCACCAAACCGGGCAGCTGCACCGTGCCATTGCCAGGAATCGTTCCGGCGATCATTGATGAAGCGGGCCAAGAAGTCACGGTTGCGAATCAGGGCGGGAAACTATGCATCGCCCAGCCATGGCCGGGGATGCTGCGCGGGATCTGGGGTGACCCGGCACGACATCACGCCCAATATTGGGAAGCGGTCCCCGGAATGTACTTGACCGGCGACAACGCTCGGCGTGACGACGATGGTTATTACTGGATCATGGGCCGCATCGACGACGTGATCAATGTGTCCGGACATCGGCTCAGTACGATCGAAGTCGAAAGTGCCTTGGTTTCCCATCCGCGTGTCGCCGAAGCAGCGGCCGTCGGCCGACCGGACTCGTTGAAAGGGCAAGCAATTTGCGTCTTCGTCACGGTCAAAGGTCCAGAGCCCGACGACGAACTAAGGCAGGAGCTCAAAAAGCACGTCCGAAAAGAAATCGGTGCGTTGGCCGTTCCTGACGACATTCGGTTCACCGCGGCGTTGCCCAAGACCCGTAGCGGGAAAATCATGCGCCGCTTGTTGCGCGACATCGCCGAAGGAAAAACCGAAGTCAAACAAGATACATCGACCTTGGAAGACATCTCCGTCTTGGCGACGCTCAGCGACAATGACGAGGCTTGAAAAATGTTACCGTCGTTTGTGCACGGACCTGCCGTCCGTGACTTGGACGACCTACCGCAGTGTACGTCGCAAATGATTGATCGATGGTAAATCGACAATCGAAGTTGTCTGTTGGCCGCGAGAACGCTGGCGACTTTCAGCCGACGGTTGCGGTTCGGGTGGAGCAGTATGGGGGTCGACTTGTTGGGGCACGCCCAGATCACCGGGTGCCGAGTCCAAAATCGAGGGCGACGGTTGCTGGTGGAGGCCGGAACTTGTGAACTCGTTTCCATAACCGGCACCGGGCGGATAGCCCATCCCGGGAGTGACTCCGCATGCATCCTGACACGAGCCCAGCTTGAGTCGTTCGAGGGCATCGCAGAGAGATTGTTTGTACTCGCCGCGAATACGGGCTGGCGAAAATAGATCGTCACAAGGTCGTTGTCCCCAACGAATCCAGGGTGAACATCGCTTCTCTTCCTCGCCATCGCAGTTGTAGAACAGGCCATCGTGTCCGGTGTGCGTGCGAAAAATGTGCCCTTTTTGCCAGGGGTCTTGGGGGCTGTAACTTCCCGTTCGATTGACCCCATAATCTTGATAGACATTCTGCCCGACAGCTTGCGTGTCCCCACATAGGGATCCGAAAACAACGATGGGCAGAACAACAGCGGCAAGCAAAATTCGCATAGTAGTTACCTCGAACATAAACGGCACGTAAGGTGGTATCGTTGCGAGCGTTACCATTCCTGCGGACACCAAAACCCTATCGAACGGCGTTCATTGATAGGTTCAAGAGAATTGCTGCCTCACGTACATCACAAATAACCGTGCGAAGTGTTGTTTTGCTCAGATCCAGCACCTTCCGGACAACCGTACCACGAATAGGCGATTGCCGCCGTGGTGTGAGGCTCGGTTGTCTTTGCGAAGGAGCCTAGCAGGCCGCTGAAAAAGGGTGTGACTGGATGATCGGTACGATTTTCGAAAGAGTTTTTCGAAAATCATGTTATTGATTTAGTTTTTAGACATCGTGATCGGTTTCCTTTTTTGTTTGTTTGAGCAATTTGGGTAGGCAACCCAAGCTGCGGGTCTCGGTTTTATGCCGGTTTCAACTTCCTTAACCTTACCAAGTTGTATGCTGCGCAGCCGAGCTCGAATTGTTGTTTTAGTTTCCAGCGGTCTGGGTGACGA
>JBGSJV010000073.1:0-3088 GCA_041741535.1 Pirellulaceae bacterium | reverse complement strand
GCCGAGGTGGTCGTGGGGGTGGCGGTGGTGGTGGCCGCGGCGGCGCAGGTGGTGGATTTCCTGGTGGCGGTGGTGGATTTCCCGGTGGCGGCGGTGGTGGCGGCCGCGGTCGTTAGGTCGGATGGTCGGATGGTCGGGGTTGACCGCAAAATCGCTGGCGGTCAACCGTCGAATAATGGCCCCCAGTTCTTTGATACGTGATTGTTTTAGACGAACGATCGTTCGGTCACTGCGCGTATCCAAACGACGGTTCGACTCGAATTGCGCTCCGATCTTATTTGATCAACGATCGTGTGCCTCGGCAACTATTCTTCGCAGCTTCCTTGGGCTTTATGCCAATTGCCATCCGGTCGGACACCGGGCAGGTCGTCCCGGTACCATAGGTCAAGCGCCGCCAACCATTGTTCGACGTTTTTGGCCCGCGCCATCGCCTCCCTGACTTCTAGGTTTTGTGGATGGTGCATGCTGTATTTGATGCCAAACTTACGCATCGTTGGACCAACTCGTTCCGCTCCGTAAAGCTGCGTCGCCAAATCAAAATGTTCGCGGATGACGGCTTTTTGTTGGTACAGACTTGGCGGCGGTGGTAAGGATCGGCCGGCCGCCAGTTCTCGGACTTCGTGAAATATCCATGGGTTGCCAATGGCTCCGCGGGCGATTGTCACGCCATCAACACCCGTTTGGGCCATCATGTTCAAACAGTCTTCGGCAGTGAACAAATCGCCACTTCCTAGAATCGTCCGCGAGCCAACATGCTGTTTGACTTCACGTAGAAATTCCCAGCGACTTGGCCCCACATATTTTTGCTTCACCGTGCGACCGTGGACCGTGATTCCAGCGACCCCCAACGCAAACGCGCCATCCAGGATTTGAAAGAAGTGGTCGCGACTCTCCGAACTGTCATCCATGCCTCGCCGCATTTTCAACGTTACCGGGACGGACTCGGGGACAATGTCCCGAGTCCGTTTCACGATTTCCAGGGCGACTTCCGGTTGCGAAAGATGATAACCGCCTCGACAACGACCTAGTACTTTCTTCACGGGACAACCAAAATTGATGTCGATCACGTCAAAGCCGGCCTCGACCAGCTTCAACGCTCCAGCGGCGAACTGTTCTGGTTCGGCTCCCATCAATTGCCCAGCCACCGGATGATCTTCGTCTGATAAATGCAGGAAATGCCCCGTCCGTTTGCGGTCTTTCAATTCGACCAAGAACTTGTCCAGCATGACTTCGCAAAGTGCATAGTCAGCGCCGTACCGACGCGCCATAACCCGCATAGGCCAATCGCTGTAGCCGGACAAAGCTGCCTGAACCGCTGGGAAGCCAATGGGGACCGAACCGATAACCAGCGGCGTAAGGGTCTTCTGCCAATCCTGATCTTTTGCCGAAGCCATGAATCATCTTCGAAGGAGGGTAATTAACGCGAACTGAAGTCCTGACACGCCTTTTGGGGTCAGTCCACTTGGTCTCAAAGTTAACACGAAAACGAGCGGTGTCTAGCAGCAGGATAGGCCATGTCGGATCGACGATCCGCAAGATCGTTATGATTGTCAATTGTGGATTCTTCAGTTTTTGGCGGCTAATCGCGAGTTTTGAACTACAATTCTTAATAGGCTTGGTCCTAAAACGGCTCTGACCTTTTGGACGGGATGCAAGATCCGGGACAAAAAGACATGACCGGAGAGGGTCAGCCCTGGTTTGCGACAAAGTCTATTACGCCCAACTCTCGGCGTCCGCTAATCTCAACTGAACGGCCATCGGACGTTGTTCGAGAACAACCAAAGAATGAGCCAATGACGATGGTGATGCAAATGACTGATCAGAGCCGGACACAACTTCTAGTTTCGATCCTATGCCTGCTTTTTGTGACCACGTCGGTTCACGCACAAGAGGAAAAGGCGGTCTCGCCGTTAGAACAAGGTTCGTCAACGGTTGGGCCGTTGTCGCCTGACAAAGAGTCCCAAAGTTCACCGCTGAGTGATTCGGCAGCAACGTCGTATGGCGTTCGTATCGGAGAAGCTCGAATTGTTCGTTACCAAATTGGCGCCAAGATTCAAACGGGCCCGGGAGCGTTTACCGGTGTGACTTTGCGGTTGCCGGTGCCCAACGAATGGCCGGAGCAAAAGGTCAGTATCATCGAAGAGGATCTCTACGACCGCGCGGGTGATATCGACTATCGAGTGCTGGATGCTGGGGTCCGCCAGATGTTGGTCTCAATTCCGCAAGTGCCAGCCCAAACCGAAGCCAACGTGCTGATCACCTACGAAGTTTCGGTCAGACCGATCTTGGCTCCTGAGCAAACGGTGGGTCTCAAGAAGCCCAAGAAAGTCACGAAAGAGACCAAGTTCTTTGTTGGTGAGTCACCGCTGATCAATACCAGAGAAAAGAGCCTCAAGAAACTGGTCGCGGAAATTGCGCCCAAGGATGAAGAACCGTGGGTGGACCTCGGAACTGCGCATCGCTGGATCTTGGACCACATCACGGAAACCGTTAGCAAGGTACAAAGTACCGACGACACGTTGAAAAACAAGCAAGGTTGCAATGAAGACCGAGCCGCACTGTTTGTAGCGATGGCGCGGGCGATGGACGTTCCCGCTCGCTTAGTAATGGTCGAAGGAGGGCAACACGCCGAGTTTTGTTTAGAAGATCCGGCGGGAGACTTGCACTGGTACCCGTGCACATTCCGAGGCAGTGGCGAGTTCGGATCACTGTCGAATCCCGCCGTCGTATTCCAAAAAGGCGACAACGTCAAAGAACCCGAAGCAGGAAAACGCGTGCGATTGATTCGCGAACACGTCAACGGGAAAGGTACGGTTGCCCCAAAGGTACAGATCATCCGCAAAGTCGTTCAATAGTCATCGCTGGGGACAAAGCGGACGAAGCGCATTGGCCGCCATATTCTCGCGCGGCAAAGACCGTCCGGCACGTGGAATGTGGTGGCCTGTCGGGCAACGCTGTGAAGCATTTTTTCTGGTCAAAACAGGCCCGAATGGGCCAAAACAGCCTCTGCCGGTGTGCGCGAGCCACCGGTTAGCGTGACATCTCATCCAGAAAAGGCCTGAAAGGCCGACACAAGTGCTGAGCATAC
>JBGSJV010000072.1:0-62597 GCA_041741535.1 Pirellulaceae bacterium | reverse complement strand
ACGCAGGCCGAAACTACTCGCCTTGTTGACAAAGCCCCGCGCGCAGGCGAAGCTACTTCTCATCGTCGCTGCGTGACCTAAGTCCCCTGATACCAGGCGGCAGTGCCATTCGTGTCAGGAGTCAATTGTGCGAAGCACCCGCAGGGCCGTTCCGGCAATTGACTCCTGACACCTTTACCAGACCCGCCCTAAAATTAAGTAGTGACAAAGCACTACAGTAGCAAACCAACGACGCAACGGTGAGTATTCGTTGGGCGAAGCGCCCAAACGAACAACGGCCCCCATGATAGTCGGCGACGCCGGAGTTCGGAATAATCGTCCTAAGTGACTGACGTTGGGAGGCAAAAAACCCAACAAACTCTGTCACAATTTCGTAATGCCAAGGATGGGTACGGAGGGGCGGGCAAACCAGATTTCGGCCGTCCGCGGATTCGTGCCCCTGGATTTTGGGCGTTCAGGGGCCGAATTGACTTTTCCTGAAACCAAACGCAGGGCATTGGAGCACGTTTGGAGGGGAGCGGGCTGCGAATTGGGTAGAAAATAGCGATTGTTCCACAACCGCCCCTTGACGAACGGGAAATTACTGAAAAATTGCTCAAGTTTTAGTGTTGACCGAGCGTTCCCTCCGCCTACAGTGGTAAGAACAGCCTTGATTCGTCGGAGGCTTCGCCGAAAGAAAAGTGTCCGGGTAGTGAGTTTTTGCGAAGCAGGTTTCACCCATGTGGGTGAGGCCAAGGGCCGGATTTTAGCAAGCGTCCGAGAAAGGTTGGCATGCAAAGGAATGAACATGTTGGTACTCTCAAGAAAGAAAAACGAAAGCATCGTCATTAACGACTCGATTTCGATTGTGGTGGTCGAAATCCGCGGTGACAAAGTCCGCTTGGGCGTCGAGGCTCCCAAGGATGTCACGGTCCATCGCAAAGAAGTTTATGACGCCATCAAGAGCTTCGATCTCAAACACGAAGTGGCATCGGACGGTCATCTCAGTTCGGAGAACAGCTCCGAAAATGGCACATAGTCCGGAACTGGCACCTAGTCTGGAAATGTAGGGGCCGCGGGAACTCGGGGTTACGGTTTCACCGGAATACGGTTTCACGGGAACACGGTTTCACGGGAATACGAAGTGCCGTGCTTCTGCGGTTACGGGCGGCTCGATGGTTGTTGGGCTGGGTTGGCCTGAATCGCCATAAAATGTGAACCTAGAGCCTTGGACAAGTTTCTGTCTTCTGTTAAACTTGGCCCCAGTTCTGCGGGACGTCTTGCCGATAGGTAGGATACTCTCCACCGAGCAGACGGCCCCTTCGTCTAGTGGTCTAGGACACCGCCCTTTCACGGCGGTAACACGGGTTCGAGTCCCGTAGGGGTCATGTATAGGGTTTATTTGAAAACCAACCCAACCCAAACCATCACAACCCCGATTTTCTCGGGGTTGCTTCGTTTTGTCGTCTGGCTCGACGCGTCGTTGCTCCTTTTTTCTGGGGCGTCAGTCTCGACGGACGGGATCTTGTCGTTTGGCGGCATGGCTCGTTACGGATTGCCAGTGCCCAATCCTATTTCTACCGCCACGCGGGTTGATGTGGGAAGATCCGCGATCATGACGTCACGCTTCCAAAATCTCTTGTTGACCGAGGAACAAAAGACGGTCACACTCGGACTGGGGAAGTATCCGAAAATCCTCACTTTCCCCGCGCTGGGTGAGGATAGCAACCCATTCGTCGCTTCAGTTGCGATGCCATGACATGACTGACGAATCCGCTATTCGAGAGCTTCAGCAAACCTGGTTTCGTGCCACCATGGAGGGCGATAGCGCAACAATCAAAACACTAATGACGGACGATATTGTATTCCTGTCGCCGGGAAGACCGCCGTTTGGTAAGGCCGAGTTCATGGATTCCTTCGAAGCAATGAAGGACCAAGTTGCGATGACTTGCCGTGGCGAGTACGAAGAAGTCATCGTGACGGGCGACTTGGCGTATGCGAGGGCTCGACTCGATGTCCATGTGACGCCAAAGAACGGTGGCAAACCAATGGATTTATCCGGATACACGTTGTCTGTTTTCAAACGCAATCCCAATGGCCCATGGCAACTGTGTCGCGACGCGAACCTGATCGCACCAGTGTCCAACTGAAACGCAACGGCAATCTCGCCTAGACATGCGGCGAAATGGAGCCGTCGATGAGATGGGATTTTCAGCCACAGGTCACCAACAAGTTCTTGGCTCATCCAACCGAGTAACCACTTGCACCCTCGATGCTCGGATCTCCCTCGAGTGCGGCTCCAGGATTCGGCAGTTGCAACTGCCGAATTGTTCGGAGACAATGCGAACTGGGGTCTGCCGAGCAGTCACCCAAGTGAACGGAGTACGCTCGCATCGATCTAGCGGTGCGCAGCCAGCATTTGCTGAAATCAAAGCCAACTTCCACTACGTCGCGACGACTGTAGTGATCCGACTGAAATCATGCACCCTTAGGCACCGACACGACCATCGACTGCAACCAAGCAGCGGATCGGTCTGGTCCTGATGGCAAGCCTTTCGGTTGCCGCCGGTTGCATCCTGGCGTAATGATTCTAAAACAACGATTATGACGAGGTTGAGCAAAGAAGAACGAAGAGCACACATCCAGCAGTGGCAAGCCGCTGAGCGGAACAAAATCGTCACGTCGATGCCGCTCTCGCCAAGACAATTAGACTTGCTTATTAATTTCCTCGCCGCAAATCTCAAATCCTGCGATCGCACAACCAAGCTCACGGATATTTTTCTGCACGTCGAGAAGCTCGACAAAGACTGCGTACTGCCATGGCTTGCCGATCACGGCGGATACTGCGATTGCGAGGTACTCTACAACCTCGAAGTCCTTGCCACATCCTTTCAAGAAGGCCCCAATCCTCCGCAACCAAAATCTAAAAAGAAACAAGCAGCTCGTGATCTAACCACGCTCACTGGTTGGGATTTTGCTGTCGTACCAAAACCATGGCGCATTGCCAACCTCTACATCGCTACCGAACCACTTATACTTCAGATGGGCAAGAAAGGCGGCTGCACGATCACGGTCTTCGAATCGCCGATGGCCCCGGGGGACCCAAGCTCCGATGATTACTGGTCCGCACTGTGGTACGCCCGTACTGAATTGCCGCGAAAGGGACCCATTCAGGTAACGCATGCTGCTCTTGATCTGCCCGAATTTCTACAATCAACACTTGTACGAACGTCGGGGTGGATTCCGGTGTATTGCTGGGTCGTCCCCAATCACCAACAATGGCACCTTGAAATTCGTACCGAACTGGATCGGCAAAAGGGAGATTTGCTTCAGATCACGAAGTTGGTTACTCAACTGGCAACAAGCAAGGCATAACGAAGCTGCAAACGGGGGCCGCTGGTGGCGGAAATGATGCATTGAAAGTCGTCGCATCCATCAAAAAATCACCAACGTGGTTCTGGGCGTATAGATCACACTCTCACTGCCAGAACACGAATCGGCCAAACACCAAGCCGAGAAGTTCCGACAATTACATCCAGACGAAGACTTCAACTAATGACCAATGCTGGACAACGATAAGATTCAACCAACTTGCCATGGGCTGGGTACGACCCGGAAATTCAGACGCGGCAACCAGCTGATTTTGGTCGTTCCGTCGCCAAAAACTCAAACCGTGAAACATGTCGTATAATAAATCCGTCGCCGCAGCAATCAGCGAAATGGTCGTTTTCTTCATTCCACACTGTGGGGACGTCGCGACATTGCTCGAAATAAAGGTAATGGCCGAGGATCCTACAAAATGGAAGAAGGCACACGATCTATTCGATCGGATCCGAATCAAGACTCGAACAGCCGTTGAGAGAAATGACTCGACGTTGCAACACGAATACAAATTCGAAGAAATCTGCGCGAAGACCCTCTACAATCTGTCCAATTACCCAGCACCTTTTGATGCGGACACACCGTTTTGGGTAATCCCAATTGCCGTAAAATTTGCCCACGCAATTGGCGTCAGTGATCCATGTAGCGTATCATCTTTGCTAAGGCCGAAAACACCCACTTGATGATGACGCGACAAAGCAGTGCTGTTCACGCCGAGCCCGCTGTCGACCGTTTTTGAAATGGTGGTGTTACTCGTGCAGGACGGGCGATGGCTGGCGATTGCGTTGACTAAACGTCAGCGCCAAGAAATCGAAGTAGCCAATCGGTGCAACATAGTGCCTGAAACGCCACACGCCCAGCGACAAAACCTCGAAGCCCGAGTCGAACTGTTCGGAAGTTTTGCCCACAGCACTCGACTGTGACTCAACACAATCGAAACTGCGTATTCGACTAGATGTGTCCCAAGGCAACCATTCCAAGCGTACCCAGAATGTCCCCTAATATAGCCGACTCAATGAAAACAATCGGAAAGTTCACAGCGACTGTGCGTAGCGCAAACATCGCGAAATTCTCGCAAAACCCAGAGCTGAAGAAATTGTTGCTTGAAACGGGTGATCGTGCGTTTGTCGAAGCCAGCCCGTTTGATAAGATCTGGGGCATAGGCCTCACTGCAAACAAACCAGCGGCCTATGATCGGGCCAGATGGAAGGGATTGAACTTGTTGGGAGACATCCTAAACGAAGTACGGAATACCTTGGCATCGGCGGAGCTTTAGCGTGTACAAGGCCGTAAAGCCATGAGATTCTTCACGCTGGATTGGTGGTGCAGACAACCAAGCGCCGACGATTACGACCCGATCCTGGAGTTTCAAAAACATCTCTGATTGATTCGCGATCGTCTTCCGACAGGATTGCTTGCGCTCCAAGAATCAATCTCACTACACGATGCCAGACGTCGCCAAATCGATTATCAGTACCGGACAGGTGGACTATTTCTTTTCCTCGAAGCCAACAATGGCAAAGGAGGCTTGCGTCGATTCACATTGCGGTATGTGGACGTCGTGTCGTTCAACTTGCTTGCCGATCATGATATTGGACTTCCCGGTCCACATGGTTTCGGCGATGTCGGCTATGATGAAGCGGACATCAATGTTGATGGAAACTTCGAACATCGCCTGCTATTTTCTTCAGGCATTGAGATGCAGGTGGTCTTTCGTGGTTTCGAACTAAACTGGGAAGACACCCAGTAACAGACAAGTGCAACCGATCGGCCGTTTGCGACATAGAAGTTTGTCTGGCGCACCCCGGGCGATGGTAGCCGTAATGCGTGAGACAGCACGAGGAAACAGAGGAACATGAAAACGGATGAACTACGAGCAATCTTTGAGGAAGGTGAGCGTTTGCATAAACTCGTGTGGCTGAAACATCGATTCGATCCAAGGCCTACTTGCGATGAATTTTGCCTGGACGACAGTGAAACACTCTACGTTTCATTGTACTTTTCGGGCACAGATAGCTATGAAGGGCTGATGGCGATTTCTCCTTCTGATGTCGAGTGGGCGCATGTGTCTCAGCAAACATACGAAAACGTAATGCGGGATCGGTTGGCTCACGCCAAAACCACACAGTCACTCGTTCGGGTGTACTTTTCAGACTTCTTGCCTCCACAATTGGCCCAACATCATTTTTGCACTTCGACCGAGGCTGGCACCGAGATGGTTTGCTGCTTTATTTCCGAGGACCGGAACGTTTCCGATTCTCGACGATCGCGGATTCCGTTAAAGGTTCTGCGTGATGTTGAAAACACCGAGTTCTCCAACGCGTCGTTCGCAGAACATCCCTCGTTCCAAGACGTCATGTCGGATCAACATCTCGCGTTGTTTTGGGAGCGGAATGAATCGTAACTACCGATAGCGCGGCAACGGCGAACGAATATCGGACAATGGAGAATCCTAAAAAACTCCAAATGTGATCTGAACTGCAAATTGGTATGTGGGCAAACCGCGGTTTCCTGCGTTGGCTTTGCCCGGAGTTTTGAAACGACAGTATTTTGTGCGGCGCAGCTACCTTTGATGCTAAGGTTAATAACGATGAATCGCTGGAGAATTCCACCGGAACTCGAGCTACAGATTCGCGACCGCGACGTCAAATGCGTCTATTGCGGCGTAAAATTGTTGGAATCTGTCCCGCGAGGCACGTCACGGAAAGACGTTGCCACGTGGGAGCATATTGTCAACGATGCTTCGATTATTTCGTTCGAGAATATCGCGAGATGCTGCAATTCGTGCAACGCGAGCAAGGGTTCCAAAGACTTGCGAAAGTGGTTGGACTCCGATTATTGCAGACGAAATAGAATCACAAAAGACTCGGTCGCATTCGTGGTGCAATGCCATTTATCCGCAACAATGGACCGACCAGACGTTTGGGAGCTGACTGAAAACGCAATCCCATGGCAGAGAAATGCGATCCAACGAATTTGCAGAACTGAGCAACCCTGAACTTGAGAATCAAAATACCGTGCGAACACCATGGGCGCGGCATTGTCTATACTGTGGGCACGATTGGCATGAACACCTAACGAAAATTCCGGGTACGGTTAACCCATGTTCCAAGTAGATGCACTAGAAGCTTTCGGTATCTCCATTGATGTAAACTGCGTCTGGGAAGACACCGTCAAGTGCAACCTGAGTCTACAAATCACTTACAACGTTGAATATGATGGTTGGGCAAGCGGTTGTGTCAGTATGCCAGGCATGTGTTTCAATCGAAAGACACTCCATCAATTGTGCACCTCGATTGACGCTTGGCGAGAACAACACACCGCTAGTCCCTGCGCTTTTATCGGAACTTTCGACCTTACTGTAATTGGGACGGAGAAAACAATTTTGGCATTTACTCCTTACATGGACGGCGAGGAAAAAACTCGAGGAAAACTCTCGTTCAGCGTATCGAATTTCATCGGCGATTACGCTTTCATCGTTGACCCATTTGCGCTGTCCACTTTCTCGACTCAGTTTGGAAGAATCATTGGAAAGACTGGATTATGATGGAGATATCTCGCACCTAAGCCCTTGACCTAAGCCCTCGACGGCGATCCGCACGGTCGCGGCCGTAATATTACACTGAGCGATGGAAAAATCGCTTCGGTTTGCATGGCCGAGTGACGCGGCGGAACCAATGGGCGATGACTTGGTGAAGATAGTTGAATGCGATTCTTACCCGTTACCTAGATGAGTAATTACGAATCGATGCACGGGCCCCGTCGGCCTTCCTGAATCATTTGTTGGATGCCTCTGGATGAATGCAAAGGGCTATTCGACAAGCGGTACTCTCTCCGGTGACGTTGTTGCGATTGGCACACTTGGCTTCCCACTCCTTGATCGTACGAACCAACAGATCCATCAATTCCTTAACTTCCTTCGGTGATGCATTTACGGAACACCCAGCACCAGCAACGGAATTTGCTTGCCGGTCAGAACCCAGGTGTAGCAATGCTGTCTTTGACTGTTCCAATAAATCGACAAGCAAGGTTATTCGTGCATCCCTCGGAGATCCGCCCGACAGCAATTCTTGCCCTGCGCGAAAGTATCTGGCGACGGCTCGGAAATAACGCTCGATAGTCCCACGTTTGGCATTCTCCTGCACAATAGTGACCAGACCTGCTCCAACGAGTGCGTCCATGTGATGGTAGAGCCGAGTCACGGGTTGAGATAATACTTCCGCCAGTTGCTTGGTCGTCATCGCCTTGTCGGCCAACAACCTCAAAATGTTGATTCGCAATGGGATTGCCACCGACCGCAACTGTTCTACCGAAGTCAGCTGAAAGGTCTCGCGTATTTCGCCCGTACTTTCGTTCGTCGTCTCGGTCCCAACCGCCGAGCCTGGGCTTCCCGCTCGATGGGTCCCAGAAGTCGACAACTTAGGCTTCCCAACATTTTTCTTTGCCATAGGCTTGACTTCATTCAATTATTGTTGAATAATCAATAAACATTGAACACTCTTCCGGACGGGCCGGAAGTTGAGTTTATCGGTTTTTCACCCACGTGGAGATACCTGGATGAGGCTTTTTTTCCTGATGGTGGTGCTGGTTCACGCGGTCGCCAAGATCGCACCAGCCCAAGACTCTGTTCCGCGAGAACTAACGGACGAGGCAGTCAAGATCGTGCGCGCCCACCTGGATGCCATCGGTGGGCCTGACCGTCTCGGAGCAGTCCGTAACCTAACGATCAAGGGTTCGCTGACGATTCCGGAGGCCAATCTCCAAGGCACTGTCACTAGTGTGTCAACGATCAACAATCAATCGCTCGCGACCGTCGAACTAAATGGCGTCGGGACATTGCGGTCTGGATTTGTTGACCAGCGAGCGTGGGAAATATCGCCCATTGATGGTGCCAAGATCAAAAATGGCGGCCAAACCGCCTTGGCGGCCTTTGACAGCAGGCCATTTCCTCTGATTAACTATCAATCCGTATTCAACCGACTCAAGGTCATCCCGACCGAGGAATTCCTTGGTCGCGCCAGTAGCGTTCTTGAGGGTCAGCTTACCGATGGCCAAGCAATCAAACTCTACTTTGATCCCGAAAGCCATTTTCACATCGGGACTCGGGTTACTCTTGAACTCGAACTCTTGGGTGAAACCGAGCTGACCTATTCGTTCGAAGACTATCGCGCGACGGGCGGCATCTTAATCAGCCACAAACAAACGGTCATAACACCGTTCATGAGACAAAACACAGAAATTGATGAAGTCAACGTCAACAAGGAATTGGATCCGAAAATGTTTGAAGCTCCTGAAGAAATCAAAGCACTTTTGAAAAAGCAAACGAACGAACCGAACCAGACCAAGAAAACGGAGCCAGCCGAAGACCAGCAGTTCACGTATTATGAGTTCGTGGGGACGTTAAACGATCGAGAGAGATCCTCATCGTTCCGACTAATATTGGATTCCAAGGGTTCTTTCCACCATTCTGCTAGTCGAGATCAAACACGATATGGATCGGATGGTTCGATTTTATGGAAACAAGACAAGAAAGGCATTACCGCAACGCTGTCGCATTCGGACCGCGAACGAAGCCTGATGTTTGTGCAATTGATGGCCGGAAGTCTCTTGCAGGCACCATTGGTTGAATTGGAATCACGTCCGACCAAGAGCAACAGTGACTTGCCGTTTCGAATCGTGCATTCACCTGGCCAATGGCAAATACAATTGAACCGGGACCAATATCCGGTCGATGTTCGGTTTGAAACCGCCTCGGGCAGGCATCACTGGGCGGTAAAGGACTTCACCTTATTGGCGGGACAACCAGTCCCCAAGAACATCGAAATTAGCGGTCCTGATGAACAATTCACGGTTTCCATCGAATCCTGTCAATTGGTTACGGATATGGACCGAGCAATCTTTTCGCGCCCGGACTCACGGCCGATGGATACCGAATTCCTCGCGGAACTAGCGCCGCAGTTGACCGTCAAGCGAGCAGCGGTCGGGAGTGTTATGTGTCAGATTGAATTGGACGGAGGTGAAGCCGTTTGGTTTGTATTTGATACAGGCGCGGGCGGAAACTTGATCGACAAATCGTTGGCAAATCGATTAGGGATGCCCTCGAATCGCAAGTCGATGGTTAGTTGGGTGGGCGAAAACGTGGAAGCAAGTGTGGTCACTGGGAAAAGTCTCCGCGCCGGGCCGGTGTTGATCCACAATCCTGACTTTCACGCGGTGGATCTCACTCAACTTAGACAAATGATTGACCCGCGAGTGGCAGGCGTGATCGGATACGAACTTTTGAGTCGATGTGTTTGTGAGATTGACCTCGCGACCGACCGCATTTCCTTGCTGAACCCCGACACGGGTACCTCTGATCGACGGGCATGGTCATTATTGACGTTTCACGAAAACTTGCCGCTCGTAACTGGGAAGTTTCCCGGCGGGGACGGCTACTTTCGTATCGACGTCGGTGCCGCAGGAGGCCCGGCCGCAAATGTGATCTTTCACTCTACCGCCGCAAAGGAGTTTGGGCTGACCGACCAACCTGGGGCACGCGAGATTTCCACGATGAACATCCGATTGTTGTTGGGTACCATGCCGTGGTTTGAGATCTCCGGGTTTCGGCATCCCCCTTCAGCAGCATTGTTTTCGCTGGCCGAACGTGGAGCGCTTGCGGACCCTTACGTGACCGGTAATTTAGGAGTGGAGTTCCTTCGGCCATTTCAAGTCGTATTGGACTACCAACAATCACGAGTTGCTATAACTTTGAACAAGTGATCTGATCGATAGTCATCGAATAACGATGACGCTTTTTCGAGCGGGCTCCCACGAGACACTGAGCAATGTTTCCAGCAGGAAAGACGATCAATAATGCCAAAGTGGATTGCGTTGTTTCGAGCTGTTAATGTCGGCGGGAATAACAAGATGTCGATGACGAGACTGCAAGCGGTCTTTGCATCCGTCGGCTGTACCAACGTTCGCAACTACATCCAAAGCGGAAACGTGGTGTTTTCCTCGGCAAACAAAAACAAAACGCGACTAACCCGTAAACTGCTGGAGGCAACGGAAAGTGAATTTGGGTTTCGCCCCCAATTACTCTTGCTAACCGAAGCCCAGTTTCGGGAAGCCCTCACGAACAACCCGTTCGATGCACACGGCAAAGACCCCAAGACGTTGCATCTCTACTTCCTGGAGGAAAGCCCGTCCCAGCCCGACCTTGCCGGGCTGGCAAAGTTGGCTACGAAAACCGAACAGTTCCAATTGGCGGGCCAAGTGTTTTATCTCCACGCACCTGACGGCATCGGCCGGTCAAAGTTGGCCGCGGCCGCTGAAAAACGTTTGGGTGTTCCCGCGACGGCTCGGAACTACAACACGATCGAGGCGCTCCGCGCGATGCTGACAGACGGAACAACCACCTAACGTAGCCGTTCACGAAGTAGGGGTTTCGTGCGTCACGCACCTACTTTGACGTCATTGCCTTTAGTTGGTCGACGCCGACGCGGCGGTGACGGCCATGGTGGAGGCGATCATGGCCGCTGTCATGGCGGCTTCGACCGCGGCGATGGCTTCTTGAGTTGCCCCGGCGGCCAGTAGTTTGCCGGCGGCAATTTCATTGATTCGCGCCTCGTGCTGCCGCAACTCGACCGCCGCAAAATTGGCTTGAAGACTCCCGACGGATTTCGCCAACGCAATCAACACGGCCGTGCGATTGTCCAGCTTCTGCTCCGGGGAAAACATCGCGTCCGCCATCCGTCGGCGAATCGCGTCTTCGTAACTTCCATCCACTTCCGACCAAATCTTCCGAGTAAAGATCCACAAGAATCGCCCCTCTTCTTTGGCCAAGATTCCTAGCTCGCTGAGTTGCTCCGCGATTCGATGGGCCAGGTCGCGGAACCCGGCAACTTCCGTAACCCAGCTCTGCAAGGAGCGAGGTTTGGTCGCCTTCTTGATCTGGGTCATCACTTCTTCCAGAAGCGGATCGCCCACGGGTTTTTCGGACGCGATGGAAACGAGTTTCTCCGAGTCATCACGGACGACCAGGAACCCTTGGAGCAACAATTCGCTCAACATTGCACCGGCCAGACCATAGGGATACATCGAACCAGAGAAGGTTCCCTTGGAATCGTCCAAGACCAGTAACGCCAATTCATGATGCAGGCACAGAGGATTTGTAGACATTGAACGTCCTTTCGTGGAAACGATCTTTTGGGCTTCCCCGCCCGGCCGCAACCGGTACCACCAAGTTAAGCCGTCCTGGTGATTTAAGCGATGACGGGCAGCCGACGTCATTTTACACCGACAATCGCAAAATTCTCAGGTCATACCGGTCACAAACCGTGAAGGTCGATCAAATCGCTGCCGAGAGCGTTGCCGGGCGCGCAAGAATCGGGTGGAGGACAAGCAAGCTCCACACTATATTTGTGACGACACGGAGAAATTCAGGAGTTGGCGTTGATGAAGTCGGAATACGAAACCATCCAATCAGCAATCGAGTTTGTACGGTTGCACGCAGCCGAGCAACCCTCGTTGGGTCAGATCGCCGCGCACGTCTCCTTGAGTCCGGCCTATCTGCAACGACTTTTTCGGCGCTGGGCGGGTATCAGCCCCAAGCGTTGGTTGCAATTTCTCAATGCTGCGGAAGCCAAACGATTGCTCCGAGATTCGGTGCCGGTTTTGGATGTCGCGTTTGCCGTGGGGCTTAGCGGTCCCGGTCGACTGCACGACTTGTTGGTTTCTACCGAGGCCGTCACACCCGGCGAGTACGCGCAACGCGGTCTCGGCGTTGAGATCCGATACGGCTGGGGGGATTCGCCGTTTGGACACTGTTTGATTGCTTGGACCCAACGTGGCATCTGTGCCCTGCGGTTTGCCGATTCGTCGACGCAGGACCAAGAAATGGCAAGCATCCGAAATGAATGGCCGTCGGCTCACTGGCTCGAAGATTCCCCACGAGCTGCACAAACCCTTCAACAAATTTTTGTAGCGAAGCATCGTCGCCAACTGCTACTCGATCTCCAAGGAACCAACTTCCAATTGAAAGTTTGGAACGCCCTTTTACACCTACCGGAAGGCAGCGTCGTTTCTTACAGTAGCTTGGCCGATCGATTGGATGCACCGACGGCGACTCGCGCTGTCGCCTCGGCTGTGGGCGCGAACCCGATTGCGTATTTGATTCCGTGTCACCGGGTCTTGCGTTCCTCGGGTGAACTGGGGGGATATCGCTGGGGACTCGACCGGAAGATCGCGATGCTCTCCCGTGAAATGGCCCGCTTCGATTCCGGCAGGGCCGCCGCAGATCCAGCGACTCGGCGATAAAGCGCGGATCACTTCTCGCTGGCGTTGTTTTCTGGCAGTGTCTGCAAGAGCCCAATGGTCGCCCAAGCAGTGCCCCAATAAGAGAATATCTCATCAACCGAAGCACGGCGCGCACGATCGCGAATTCGATCGGCGGGGACGAGCCAATGACCTTGCGGTTGCTGGGAGCCAATGAGAAACTTGCGCGCCTTATCGATCACGGTCGGGTCGGTGGGAATGCGCAAGACAGACAAAGCGTACAAGGTCTGCCCGGTCGCGAACGCATCACTCTCGGACTGATCAAAGCGGTTGCTCCAACCTCCATCGACGTTTTGTCGCGCAAGCACCTGACGATGAAGTTCCGTGCGAACCGGCAAATCCGCGAGATCGCTGCACATGAATCGCAAGAGGAGTCCCTCGTGGGTCGGGTGCGGATCAACCGTCGCGAGATATGCCATGCCTTTCAACTGGCATTCACGTTGTTGCTGCCGACTCCGTTGGATTTGATCGGCCAGCTCATCGGTTAAATCGCGAGCCGGGTCAAGTTTCTCGGAAGCAACCGCTGCTGGATCAACGAAGGATGCGAGTGCCAACAGAGCCCAGCCGGTGCTGATCTCGGCGGGTGTTGAGAGCTGCCCTTCGGGTGGCCAGGAACCGTCCGCTCGTTGTCGCTCCAACAAGATTTCGAACAATGTTTCGTAAGGGTCGCTTGACTTGAAGTGACGCGGCGGCTTCTTGCGCCAGACCGACTTTGTGTCGCGACCCAACAGCATTTGACTAATCGTATCCGCGCCTCCAAATTCGGACCTGTCCGACAACATGCTGGTGAATGCCCAATTCGTCGTCGCGTCAAGTTGCGAGCGGTCGACAGGAAAACCACGGGCTGCTGCCTCGTTGTGGGACCAGATCATGAAGGAAACGCGATGACACGAAACACAGCCCCGCTGGGCAACCCACGAAGCACTCTCTTTGGCCAGATAGGGCAGAGCCTGTTCGACGGCCTTCCGCGATTTCGCGTCCTCTTGGATGCCGACCGCCAACGAAGGATCTGTCATCCAAGAACATAAGCCGACGGCAGCCGCCAAGACCCAAATCATGATCTTGTGCCGACGATGATTTCTGCAAAGGCAAACTTCAACTGCGGAGATCCTTGGCGGGCCGAGCGGATTGGCAACCATCTTCATATGAGGTGTCCTCCGTAAGATCGGGATGTGTCCTCGAGCCTATCTCGATGGGTCGATCGATAGTTCAACAAACGCCCAAAGACTTGCGTTATTTTTGCGGTCGTCAATTCCGAGCGACCATCGACACCTCGTACGACCTGATCTCGACGCCGGACCGATCAAGCGTCCCGGAGCAACGGTTTCTGAACATAGTCTGCCGGAATCGAAACAATGGCGTCGTGGAGACGGGCATCCGGTCTCCGTCGCGCGACCACTCGATAATAGCCCAAATGACGGCCGTGATCGGCTGCCACGGACTCGATCTCCAGTTGATTATCGGGCGCGATCGTCCGATGCCACTCAAGCCACAGACGCCAGCCCTCCGGCATCGACTCGGCACGGTCGACGTCCACCACACCGGTTCGTTCCCAGTGTCGACGCCACCAAGCAGGCGAATGCATGCTCCACATTGCCGGTTCCGCTTCGAGAAGTTCTTTCAAGTGGACCGGGACTTCGCCTTCGATCTCCGCGACAAAGCCGGCACAGGCAATCGCAATGACGCCATGGGGTTTGACGAACCGTGTCAGATAGTTCAGATAGTGATCATCGGTTCCGAAATAGGGGAACGCGTCGATCGAGACGATCGCGTCAAAGAACTCGGTGGCGAAGGGCAACTGGCGCGCGTCCGCGTGGATCGGATAGATGTTGTCCGAGAAGCCCGCATCTTGAATCCGCTGGGCATTTTCAGCCGGACTAAACCACAGGTCGGTGGCCCAGACGTTCACCCCAAATTCACGCGCCAAAAATATGGAAGTGACCGCTCGACCACACCCCAAATCCAGGACTCGCATTCCGGGCTTCAGATCGAGAACAGACGTGAGCCAATCCGCAAGCCACAGGGCGTTCGCCCCACCACTGGCGCTGGCGACCACCCAATCCGGGTTGTAGGCATTGGCCCGCAGAAATTGTTCGGAAACCAGCTTTGATGGAGAGCTCATTGGGATTCCTGATGTTGCGTGAACTTGATGCTGTTGGTTATGGAGTTGCTCGGCTTCCACTTCGCAGCGGGCCTTCCAGTCGCTACGCAACTTGCTGCAGGGCTTCGAGCTAAAAGTTGTCTGAATCTTTCGGAAGGCAGCCAAATTCCCGGACGAAAAAAGACCAGACCGGAAAGGGTCTACCCCTTTTAGAACGAAGCCTAACCAAATCGATCGCGCTTCGTACGCCTCCGGTATATCTGAACACCCGAACAAGAAGCCGACAATACGGAGCGAGCTTCCTCCGCTCGTGCTTTGTCACCATTTAATCTTGCGGTGAGCCGCAGGGCGTTAGCCCGTTAGCCCCGGTTGAGTCCGCAATAACCGCCGCTAACGGCCTTCAGTTCCTGTTGTGACAAAGCACGAGTTGAACCGACCGAGGTGGATTGACCACGGAGGACACGAAGGAGCACAGAGAACAACTCACGATATGTTTCTCACGAATCGACCCAAACTACCAGTAACCAATTCGACCACCGTCTTACTCGGTGCACCTCCGTGTCCTCTGTGGTACACAAAGAACGAAAAATGCCCTGGATCCTGCCCGAAAACCTTGAATCTTCGGCTCGGAAACATTGTGAATTTTCCATTAGGGTAAGCAAAAAGGGCATTAGCCAGCTTTAGCCCCGCCCGAGTCGCCAATTACCGGGGCTAACGGCCCAACGGCTGATTTTGCCCACCCTAAGTTTCGGTTGTGACAAAGCACGAGAGACCAAAATCAGACAACCAAGTTGGGTCGATCCCAAAATGCTGGCCATTATTCCAGTTCCGAGGTGTTCCCGAACCAGAGATTGCGGTGTTTTCTCTGTCGGCGGTCGACTATACTAATACGGCGTCTGGGGAACGGATGCGGGCGGCTGATGGGATTTGTGGAAGCGGGATTTAGAAACTATGGATCGGCGAGATTACTTGAAGGCGTCTTTGGGTTTGGCAAGTCTTGGCGTACCCTTGGCTTGGGCGTCGGACCTTTGGGCGGATCGCAAAGCGTCTCCCAATGAGAAAAGTCCGGCGGAGTTGGTAGACGACGCTACCTTGGCCGCGATCGAAAAAGCCCATCAATATTTGGTGCGCAAACAAGTTCGTGATGGCAAGTATCGTGGCGCTTTTGGCAACAGTGGTTATGGAGCTGGGGTGGCCAGCACTTCGCTGGCGGGCCTTTCATTTATGGCTGGCGGAAGTGTCCCCGGCGATGGGAAATACGGACGCAACGTGGATTTGTGTGCCGAGTACGTTTTAGGCAACGTTCAAGATAGCGGCTACATCGCACTGGCGGATAACTCGGTTCACGAGAACATGTACGGCCATGGCTTCTCCATGTTGTTCTTGGCCCAAGTTTATGGCATGACCCGAAAGCGCGAGATTGGCGAAAAATTGCGGCGCGCAGTGGACCTGACCGTGAAGGCGCAGAACAACCAAGGTGGATGGCGTTATCAACCGCAACCCGTCGATGCCGATCTGTCCGTGACCATTTGTCAGATCATGGGGCTCCGAGCCGCTCGGGATGCGGGAATCCACGTACCGGATGACGTGCGTGAGAAGTGCATTGCGTATGTTCGCAAGAGTCGCAATCGGGACGGATCATTTTCGTACATGCCGGGATCGGGTCATGGTTCACCCGCGATGACGGCCGCCGGCGTGACGTCGCTGTACAGCGCTGGGATCTATGAAGGCGAAGAAATCGAACTAGGTCTCAAGGCCATTGATCGGACACGACCCGGAAAGATGGCTGGGATGGGCGGGCATTACTTTTACACGCACTATTATTCGGTGCAGGCGATGTGGCACGCCGGCGGCGAGTATTGGAATAATTGGTACCCCGCGATTCGTGACGAACTGCTCAAGAATCAACAGCCCGATGGGTCGTGGGCCAACGACGGCGGTGGTCCCGAATATTCGGCTGCGATGGCGACGATCATCCTGCAGATTCCCCTGAATTACTTGCCTGTTTTCGCTGCGTAGGCGTTGCTCATGCCGCTCCCGAATTTGCCATTGCTAGACACGTTCGGTCGGCGGCACAACAACTTGCGAATCAGCGTCACGGATCGTTGCAACATCCGCTGTTTCTACTGCATGCCGGCAGACACGATCAAGTTCCTGCCACGCACTGCCATCTTGTCGTTCGAAGAGATCGAGCGAGTCGTTGCGGCGTTGGCCCAGGTGGGCGTCGATAAGCTGCGTCTGACCGGCGGCGAGCCGTTGGTTCGGACGGACATCGATCGATTGGTCCAAATGCTCAAGGCCATCCCTCAAATCCGCGAGGTGGCGATGACCACCAACGCCGTCCACTTGGCCCGTTATGCGGAACCCCTGAAGCGAGCCGGACTGGATCGTTTGAACATCAGCTTGGATGCGCTCACTCGGGAGACCTTTGTTGCGATCACCCGCCGCGACGTGTTGGATCAAGTATTGGCCGGGATTGCAGCGGCTCAGGACGCGGGCTTCCAACGAATTCGACTCAATGCCGTGGCAATCAAAGGCTTGACCGAGGCCGAAGTATTGCCGCTCGCTCGTTTTGCGCTCGAGCGAAATCTGGAGCTGCGATTCATCGAATTCATGCCGTTGGATTCCGACCAAGCTTGGTCCAACGAGCAAGTGTTGTCGGGGCAAACCATACGCGAGTTGATTGAACAAGAATTTGGACCGCTAGAGGAGGCACCTCGAACCGATCCCGCTCAACCGGCGTTTGACTTTCGGTATGCGTCGGGTCGTGGTCGCTTGGGATTGATTCATCCGGTGACCGCTCCTTTTTGTGACACCTGCAACCGCTTGCGACTAACCGCCGAAGGCAAGCTCCGAAACTGTTTATTCTCGCTGGAGGAATGGGACCTGCGCGAACCCTTGCGCCGGGGAGCAACCGAAGCAGAAATTCTTACCTTGGTACGAGAGTGTGTGCTGGCCAAACAGCCTGGGCATTTGATCGGCCAGCAACACTTCGAACGTCCCGAACGCACGATGCATCAAATCGGCGGATAAGTTTCTTTGGTTCTATACAAGGAGCACGCTGTGAAGTCACCGAAGTCCAACCGGGGCAAGGTCATCATGGTTCAACGTGTCTTGTTAGCGATCGCGGCTGTTTGGGTCGTGAGCCTTCAAACACTGGCCCACCTTCACGCTCAGTCCGGCAATCGACTGGCGTACTTGGACGAACCCACCGAGCCCTACTACGTGCATCGTGATTTTCCAAAGTTGACGACTCCGCAATGGGTTGGTGAAGAAGGAGTCGATGCGGTCGTGGTTCTGGCGATCGACGACATGAGCGACAGTGCAAAATACGAAGCGTACTTGCGCCCGATTCTGGATCGGCTCAAGGCCATCGATCAACGCGCCCCGGTCAGCATCATGACCAATCGCATCGATCCGCAAGATCCCCACTTGCAACAGTGGCTGCAAGAAGGGTTGAGCTTGGAAGTGCACACGTGGGATCATCCTTGTCCTTGTTTGGCCAACAGCCATTTTGCGGCGGCGCTCGAAACGTATCACAAATGTGTGGATGTCATGGCGGCCATTCCCAACAATCGGCCGGTCGCGTTTCGGATGCCCTGTTGCGATTCGATGAACACGCCCAGCCCGCGGTTTTATGCCGAGATCTTCAATCGCCCGACGCCCGCCGGGAATTTCTTGACCATCGATAGTTCCGTGTTCCAAGTCTTTACGGCCGCGGACCCCACCTTGCCGCGCGACGCCGTGATTCGCCCGGACGGTCAACCTCGGTTCGAACATTACATCCCGTTTCCCAACTACGCCAACAAGATCGAAAACTACCCGTATCCCTATTTGATTGGCTCGACCTGTTGGCAGATTCCTTGCATCGTGCCCTCGGATTGGGAAGCGCAACATGTTCAAGCACCCAACAATCCGGAAACCGTGCGCGACATGAAAATCGCCTTGGATCTGACCGTCCAAAAGCAAGGGGCGTTCAGTCTGGTGTTTCATCCACACGGTTGGATTCGCAACGATCAAATTGTCGAGTTGATCGATCATGCCGTGGCCACTTATGGCAACCGAGTCAAGTTCTTGACCTTCGCCGAAGTCAACGAACGAATGGAACGAGTCTTGCTGCAGGGGAACTCGCTGCGGGCTCCCCACGGAGGCGACAACGGCGTTCGCTTGCTGGACGTCAACAGCGATGGCTATTTGGATGTGGTGATTGCCAATGCCCAGCAACAGACGACACGCGTGTGGTCACCGTTGGAAAAACGTTGGCTCGCTGCCGAGTTCCCGACTCGGTTGGTTGCCGTGGAATCGACCACTCCACTTGGGCGGTTTGGCGTGATAGGTTGCGAATCTGATTCGGTGGACCAGAAACAGCAAACCGACGACGCCACGACTGCCGACTCCGTCGCGCCACAAATCGTTCTCATGGCAGATAACGAAATGGGCCTGTCCGCGTGGCGATTCGTACAAGGTCACTGGCAGCACGCGCCAACATTACTGGACGGCTTACCCAGCGATGCGTCCTTAAGAGTCCAACGCGATGGACAAGACCAAGGCCTGCGCCTGCGGGACTTGAACAACGATGGTCAGTGCGAATTATTGGAAAGTCGGCCTGGGATCAACCGCATCTGGCAGTGGCAGGAAAAGGCTTGGAAGGTTGCCAACTATCAACTGCCGGCAGAAGTGATGTTGGTTGATGAACTTGGCCGCGACGCTGGACTGCGATTCGTGGATGTCGACGGCGATGGAACGAACGATGTTCTGTTTTCCAACTCCAAATACTACAGTTTGCATCTCGGCCGCTTCGACAACGACTGGGAATTCCTTGGTTGGCCGATCGTGGCACAAAGCGCCGATCGTCGTAACGGCAACGCAATCCCGCCAATCGTGCGTGATGCTCCGGCCGGTGGAGCGATCAACAACGGGGTCTGGTTTGCTCAGCGCACCATGTGGGTCCAAAACGAAGATACCGCAAGCCTGCCCGACAAAGTGGATCGTCGCTCGTTTGATGATTTGTTGGGTGATTTGGCAGCGATCCCGGCACCGCGTTCCCCGGAACAATCCTTGCAGGCCATGACCACGCGGCCCGACATGCAAATTGAATTGGTGGCGGCCGAACCTTTGGTGACCGATCCGATTGCCTTTGATTGGGGACCCGATGGACGAATGTGGGTCGTCGAAATGCGCGACTATCCAGCGGGGATGGACGGCCAGGGCAAACCGGGCGGTCGCATCCGCCTGCTGACCGACACCAATAACGATGGCCGCTACGATCACGCGCAGATTTTTCTGGACAACATTCCCTTTCCCACGGGAGTCAAAGTTTGGCGCCAGGGTATTTTGGTGACCGCCGCACCGGAGATCTTTTATGCGGAAGACACCAACGGTGATGGCGTGTCGGATCAGCGCGAAGTCCTGTATCAAGGGTTTGCCGAAGGCAACCAACAACACCGCGTCAATGGCTTGCAGTGGGGCTCGGACAATTGGCTGCATATTGCCAATGGCGACAGCGGCGGGACAGTGCGCTCGCTGAAAACCGGCGAGTCGATCCCGATTGGCGGACGTGACTTGCGCATCGAACCTGATTCCGGGCGTTTGATTGCGGAATCCGGCATGACTCAGTACGGGCGTACGACAGATGATTGGGGCCACTGGTTTGGTTGCAACAATACTTATCCGATTTGGCACTACGTTTTGTCAGATACCGACTTGCGTCGCAACCCGCACTTTGTACCCAGTGACATTCGCCACCACGTCTCGGTCACGCCCGGTGCCGCTCCGGTGTTTCCCACCAGCCGCACCCTGCCCCGCTTCAATGACTTTCACATGGCGGATCGGTTCACGTCGGCATGTGGATTGACGATCTATCGCGATCGGTTGTTGGGCGATGCGTTTGCGGGCAACTACTTTGTCTGCGAGCCCGTCCACAACTTGGTGCAGCGGGAAATCATGACCGCCTCCGGCCTGACCTTTCAAAGTCAGCGAGCACCTGACGAACGGGATCGCGAGTTCTTATCTTCGGCCGATCATTGGTTTCGGCCCGTGATGGCTCGCACCGGCCCCGACGGAGCGTTATGGGTCGCGGACATGTATCGCTTGGTGATCGAACATCCTGAATGGATTCCGGCCCAGTGGCAAGCGAAACTCAACTTGCGAGCCGGTGACGACATGGGACGCATTTATCGAGTCTTTCCGCAAAAGGTTTCGCCGCGTCCATTCCCGCGACTGGATCAAATGAGCACTGCGGAACGAGTTGCCGCTTTGCAGTCCGACAATGGTTGGGTGCGGGACATGGCGCAACAGCTGTTGATCTGGAATCCAACTCCGGAAACCCCAGACTTGCTGGCTCGTTTGCTTCGCGAAACCAAACAACCCTTGGCGCGACTGCATGCGTTGGCGACGTTGCAGGGCTTGAAGCAACTTTCGGAAGCCACGCTGCAGGTCGGCCTCCAAGATGCTCATCCAGGAGTTCGACAACACGCATGGCGATTGGCAGGCGGGCGATTGGCCAACGGCTCCGGGTTGTTGGAGGTCGCATTGCTTCAACTGCAGCAAGAAGAAGATCCTCGAGTGTTGTTGCAAGCGACCCTGGCGATGGGCGACACCGACAGTGAAGCGCTGGCGAGAATGGTGATGTCTCGCATCGCGAATCGTCTGAGTGATCCGTATTTGCCACAGGCCGTGCTCAGTTCGATTCACGAACAAAATCTTTCGGCGCTGATGGAAACGTTGTTGCAGCACTGGGTTCCCGGAACAGATACGGCCTTGGAAGCCGGTCGGGTCAACGTGTGGCACGGATTGCTGCGGTTTGTTGTGGCTTCAGGGAAGCAGGACTTGTTCCAATCATTCGTGCGAGCCTTGTTGCCCTCCAACACCGATCCGGCGCATGCGGGTTTGACCACGGCCGTGCAGCAACGCTTGCGACAAGATCCCAACGGCAATCTCTGGCGGATCGAAGCGCTGACCGAACTGCTGAGTGGTGTGGGTGACAGCGATCCGCAAAATTGGAGTCCCGATTTCATCGCGCGACTGGAACAGATTTTTGGTTTGGCTGATGAAGTCGCTTCGGCTACCGAGCCGGACCTGGATTTACAAGCCGCTCTGGCTCGGTTGTTGAGTCACGCGAAGTGGAATGCCGGCGCGGCTCAACAGCGACTGAGGGGGTGGTTGTCGCCGCGCACCGCACCGGAAGTTCAAGTAGCCGTGGTGCGTTCGTTGGCCCGGTACCCAGATGACGTGGTAGCCGAATACTTCTTGGAGGACTGGGCAGCTCATTCTCCGGCACTCCGCAATGAGATTTTGGATGTTGTTTTTAGCCGCAACTACTGGATCAAGACTTTCTTACAAGCGGTTCAAGGAGGCCGGATTCCGTCGTCGCATATCGATGCCACACGTCGGCAACAATTGGTGCAGCACCGCAACCAATCGATTCGGCAGTTGGCGAATGAAGTCTTGGCGTCCCAGGTGCAATCGAATCGACAAGCGCTAATCGAGCAGTACGTCATGGTTCCGGAGCACGTCGCGGATGTCGAACGTGGTCGAGCCGTGTTTCGCCAACATTGCGCGGCTTGTCATCACTTGAATGGGGTTGGACATCGCGTCGGTCCGGACTTGGCCGCGTTTATGGACAAGTCGGACCTCGGGCTGTTGACCGCTATCCTGGACCCCAACCGAGCGATCGAGGATCGTTATCAAGACTACCTGATCCTGAGCGAAGATGGACGACAACATCGGGGCTTGATCTCCAACGAGACGTCGAACTCGTTGACTTTGCTGGCTCAAGAAGGAAAGCAAATCGAATTGCTACGAAATGAAATTGAAGAGATGGCGGCGACAGGGTTATCGCTGATGCCCGAAGGCTTGGAGAAAGACATCGCACCCCCGGCAATGGCGGATTTGCTCGTGTACTTGCGTAGTTCTGTCCCGCCGCACAAAGTGTTTCCCGGCAACGAACCAGACTATCCGTTTGTGCGCGATGATGGCTCGATTCGTTTGTTGGCCACCAATGCGCGGATTTATGGGCCGACGTTGGTGTTCGAACAGCAATATCGCAATCTTGGGTTCTGGGGCAGTCCGGAAGACCGAGCGGTATGGACGATTCGTGTCCCGAGAGCCGGACGTTACGAGATCACCTTGGACTATGCCTGTGCCGACGACGTCGCAGGCAATCGTTTTGTGCTTCAAGTTGCGGGGCAAAGTGCGGGTGGCGTGGTGCCGGGCACGGGATCATGGGACGAGTACTCGTGGCATGACGTGGGCTTCGTCCAACTGGAAGCCGGCGAGCACGAAGTGATCCTGCGTTCGGATGGTCCGCTGCAAGGTTCTTTGATGGACCTCCGCAGCGTCATCCTGTCACCGTAGTGAAGCCAATTGTCTTCCTCTTGGCCACAGGTGATAATTGATAACGATCAAGTCGTCGTTCCTGAAGGAACCGTGGCACGAAATTCTAAGATGCTGCCTGACAGAAGCGTGAAGAAACATGGTCATTTATTTGACTCGAGATTTGATGTTTTCGTCCCGAGTGCGGCCGTTGGTGGAGCGCCGAGGATTGGGTCTCAAGATGGCCAGCAGTGTGGATGATTGTTTGACGAAGCTTGCCGTGTGGCTGCCCGAAGGGTCGAACGGAAGTCCCGACGAGGTTTGTTTGCTCGTGGATCTCAAGGCCATCGCCGATCCAACCGAACTTGCACCGTTGTTGACCGCCGTGAGTGCGGCTTGTGACGGTCGATCCTTACGGACCTTGGCGTACGGGCCACACGTGCATGAAACATGGTTAACGGCTGCGAACGATGCGGGATTTGACACCGTGATGACCCAGGGCCAATTCGATCGTGGCTTCGACCAATGGCTGGGCGAACCGCATCGTTCGGACCGGGCCTAAACGCGGGGCCGCTTTGGACTGCGGCAGCCTGCTGCCGCTTTTCCCCCACAGCCCTGCTGTGGCAAAGACAGGTTCCGACCACATCCCTGCTGTGGCGACGGAGTGCTTCTAACAAATCGATCGACAACTGGGCAACGTCACCCACAACCGTTTTCAATTCGTGCTTCATCGGTGAGTTCGCGAACGAACAGCGGCAGGCTGCCGGGCGCAAACAGCAGCAGGCTGCTGGGGGAAAGCGGCAGCAGGCTGCCGCAGTCCAAGGCCGGCTACTTCAATCGTTCGTGATTCTGGCAAGCTTGAATGAGCTTCTCCAATCGTTGGGAACGCGTTTCCGGTTTCTTGGCTGTGGTGATCCAATGGATGATGGTGCGACGATAACCGGGTGGGCAAGATTCGAAATAGGTCCAGGCAGATTTGATTTTTTGAAAGCGCTTCCGTTCGTCTTCCGTTAGCTCAGAAGATTCTGTTTGTTCGTACGAATAGATGCCGGACTTCGCTTCTTGACGCCGCGCGAACGCGTCCTCCCCGGCCTTGGTCATTTGACCTGCCAAGCGAAGTTGCTCCAGTTTCGCGATGTTCACTTTGCTCCAAATGGAGCCCGCTCGTCGGGGCGTGAAGCGGATCTCGTACGATTCATCGTCCATTCGGCGTCGCACGCCATCGATCCAACCAAAGCACAACGCTTGGTCCACGGCTTCGGACCACGTCATGCTGGGGCGGCCCGAGTCGACCTTCCAAAACCCGACCGTTAACTCCGTCGTGGTCGCGGCGTTGGCCTCCAGCCATTGGCGAAACTTTTTTGCAGTCGCAAAAAATTTTGGTGTTGGTTTGTTCATCGCAGCATGGCTTATTTGGACTCTGGAGCCGCCGCATCCCGCTGGGATTCCCATTCGGCCGTGGCGGCTTTGACGAACGCTGACCATTGGGCCGGAGTGGCCACCGGGTCCGGGAAGTCAGCAAACACTTCAGGCGACTCCTCCAGGAGAAACGCGGCGATGGTCAGTGCGGTTAGGCTGGCTCCGAGACGGGACTGATGGTTGCCATCTTCCGAATACAATGCCAAGTCGGGCGATTCCGCTAGTACTCGCGTCCACACTCGTGTGACGGGGATCAACGCTGCTTCGGCTTCCGTCGCCATTTTGCGATAAACGCCATCCGTGTGATCCGCGTTCTTGGCATCGCCGTGGATTCCCCACTCGGCAAAGAAATGAACTTTGGCGCCCGACTTGATCGCGCGTCGCGCGAAGGCGATTCCCTCGGCCGTTGAATACTCGGTGCGAGCACTGGCGCTGATTTTCTGGGCCTGCAACACAACCTTATCCCATTTGACTTTGGTGAGGCGTTTGACTGTGGCCGGTGTCGTTTCCGCTTGTTCCAGAAAACCTACCATGATCGACTCGGTGGCTGTCTTGCTGTTCGGCCGACGAAATCGGATCAAATCGGCTACCAAGCCATCCAGGTCATGTCCTCGGGTATGGCTGTTGCCAACAAACAAGATTCGCAAGTCGGCATCGTCTAGGGTCGGAGAATTTGAATGAAAACGTTCGGGTGAATTCCCGGTCGATCGATTCGTCTTGACGCTCGAGAAGGCAGTAGACTCGCTGCCCGTTGACGGAAACTCTGCAGAACATCCAAAGAAAACGAACAACAGTACCAGCGTGCCCAATCGCTTCCAATCATCAAACCGACCCACTATTTTGTTTGGCTGACACGGCATGTGATATTCCTAGTTTGCAGATGAGTTCGGCTCAGGATAATTCGATTGTGCTTTGTCAAATCCAAAACTTAGGGTCTGGTAAAGGTGTCAGGAGTCCATTGTGCGAAGCACCCGATGGGCCGTTGCGGCAATTGACTCCTGACACCTTTACCAGACACGACCCTAAAATTTGACTTTGACAAAGCGCTAGTTCCTATCGAACTTTAGGATCGATGGACGCGTGACTCGCCATGGATGTGTTCGATGGTCGCTTTTAAGTATATCGACGAGCCTTGCCCCGTGCAGCTGTCTCGACTTCTTCTTGACGCGACTATTTTGATGTTGGGGCGATGATGTATGAGCAATTGCCAATCTTCGGGCGGGTCCTCCGGCGACTAAAATCGGCGGTGTCGGTTTGAGCCGCGTCCCCTTCCCATCCGATTGGTGATTGCGAAAGTTAACTTCCAAGACCGACACTGTCAGCGCGTTCCAGCGGAACGATAAAATTGTACAAAACGTCAACCCGAGAGGCTCGCGGTCCAAATCCGGGTAGAATGAAATAGCTTTCGTGAGTTTGTCGCCAAGCCTGCACGAGGTGTTGATCATGACCAACCATACGCCGAGTACGCTCCGAGATCGGGTCCAATTGCTGCTGGTCTGGAGCAGTCCTCTATTTTTGGACGTGATCGTGATCTACGGAGGACTGCTGTGGGAGAAACTTGATCCGGAGCCACGGCGGAAAGAACAATTGCGGTTGAGAATCGCTGACGAGTATCGTCAACGCGGCGACACGATCGTCGCCCTCGAGTTCCGATGCAGCCAATGTGGTGAATTGCAGTCTCCTATCGGAACGGATGGCAATCGCTGTCCATTTTGTTACGCGGTCTTGGAAGGCCAAACATGGGGGCCATAGGTCTAGGAAACGCCAAGAAGGTCATAAGCACTGACTCAATTGAAAGCTACCCAGTAGGTCAACTCACTTATTAGACAATCGATTAATGATGAATGTCCAAGTTTCAATCACGCCGGACCGCTTTGCCCCTACCGATCCATAAAGTTGACGCAATAGAACGGACCCTTATATGACCGATCAACTACTTACGATTCGAAAATATTGGAACCTCGATGAGGCTCGCCGCGCAAAATCAATCCTGGACTCGGCGTGCATTATGTCCTGTTTCGAAAATGTGTGTTTCGTAATGATGACGCCACACATTGTGGACCCAGCCGGAATCGCATTGAAAGTGAAGTCGAGTGACGCTCAAAAAGCAACAGAAATATTGGCGCCTCAAATGTTCGTTGACTACCTTCCGATCGCCGTATTGACCGGCACCGATTCCGAGTCATTGGTGCTGCAACTTTGGCGCGAACCGGCGACCGAGTACACCAATTTTGTGGCCGTGTTGTCGTCGCCACAGACACGTTCTGCCATGGAACAGGAGATCTCGACGTTTACCTATTCATTAAACGACGCGGCTGAACTTTTCAAATTGCTGGATGGCGACACAAGCATTCGCTTTTCCCTCTCTGCGATTGGGTTTGGACTGACGATTGGCAAAAGTCGCGACCTTCCTAGACCGTATGTTGTAGAATTGTCCATTACAACGATCAAACGCCTTGATCATGCACCATGGCCAAGTCAAATCGAGAATTACTTGCGTGACGAAACGTCTGCGGCAGGACACTTGCAGTTTGCGTTCCTCTGCGAATACGAGGCATTGAATGGTTTTGCCAAACAACTTCGTGAGATGATTCGAAAGACTGACGCCCGTAACCACGAATAACGTACCGAACCCGCCGACCAAGCCGGCTGGCGGACTTCCCACGGATGGCAATGCCGAACTGCGGATGAATACTCTTGTTGCATGCGTTTTCGAAATGAAGACCGTCACAACATCAGCTCAAAAGTTAGACAATTGCGGTCGGACAAGGACTATCGGTCAAGGACGTGTCCGCCGACTTTTCATCCGCAGTTCGGCTTTGCCATCCGTGGGAATTACCAAACGCTCGCATTTTGCCGCTTTGCGGCTCGAGCCATTTGGAGTCTCGGCAGATTCGACGATAGGGGTTCTCGGATTAACCAAGGTCGAACTCTCCCAAATCGGGAAGTTATATCCAGACAGTTTCTAAATGTTTGTCCACAACGCGTGAAGACCCAACTCCAATTATCTTCGAGACCGTGATGCGACCACTTAGCGAGTTGATTGACGAAAATGATTCCGCTTGGCCGCTGGTCGAGGCATGGATCGCTGGTGCCAAACCTGATGTTCGCGTTCTTGAAGTGGACTTGGCAGTGCGCGAGGTCGCCCTACACGAAACACAGGTGACGACTCGCAGTCCCATGGGCGCCATTGTTTACCACAGCGCGGGATTGCTGATTGACCACGGGTGGCTTCGCATTCTTGGTGCGGGCGGCCACAAATTGCTCCAGCGATCGCTACCGTCGTGGAATCGAGATCGCAGCGAAGGATTCTACCTGATTGCCGACGATGCCGTTGGTGGCTTCTTTGCGATCAATGGCGGAGCTCTCGGTGACGACTTGCGAATGATCTACTACTTTGCCCCAGACACACTACAGTGGGAAGCGTGTGGGATGGGATACTCCGATTTTCTTTGCTGGTCGATGACAGACCAGTTGGCTGACTTTTACGCAACCCTGCGCTGGACACGATGGGAAGAAGAAGTGACCAAGATTACCGCGGATCAGGTTATTGGAGTTTACCCCTTTCTTTTTACCTCGGGTGCCGCCATCGTCGATCGGCATCGCGCCAGCATTCCAATTATGGAACACTATTCCTTGTCGTTCGAACTGCAAAAACAACTTGGCGCAGGACCTCCACAGGACGAATCGTGATCACCACAACGACCTGTCGCTCCGATCACCACACGTTGCCGCGCACAGCCAAGTAGATGATTAGACCCGCAAGCGTGCAGGACGAGACCAGGGTGGTGCGACGGGGTTGTTGCGCGGCGATGATGCAGCCCAACATCAAGATTACGGTTGGTCCTACATCGCCCCACGGAATGAGGGGATACACCCACGAGGTTGTGTTGATGGGCCAGAACGGTTGAATCGGCCAGTCGGTCAATCCTTGTCCCCCGGAGACAACCATGTCGCAGGGCAAATGAATTGACTGCGCAATCAAGGCCATCACAAACCAAACCCGCCACTGGCCTAGGCCATTCACGAACTTGGCAACTTGCGGTGGCGTCGTTTCGGCTCCATCGGACACCACGCGCTCGGTCTTGATCCGCGCACTGGGTAGCCACGAACCCACGGACGCTGAACAGCGTTCGATCCACCGCCAACGGCATTGTGTCAAGGCCAGGACGGCAGAACCAATGAAGATGGAAAAAACATTGTGTCCCCAAACTCGATGCCCGGACTCAAACCGCTGCATGTCCAGCAACATGGGGAGGCCATCCCAATCCGGCAGGTTCGAGGCCAAGCCGGCACCAACAATAAGTGGCCAACCGTACCGAGAATGTAGCCCACACGCCAACGCCAAATGGATGCCGACCAGAGTATGCTCGGGCGTCGTCATGGATCTTAGGTCAACCTGAGCCAATGGTAACCGAGCCGGGAAACCACGGACATTGCCAACAAAAACCCGATGATGCAACCGGGTAGCGTTCCAATCACCGCTCCCACGACCAAGCCGATTTCGCTTTGCAACAAACAATAAGTCAAACAGGTGACACAGGCCAGTGTCGCGGAGAGGCCCAACATCGCGGTGCCCCCAGCCAGCACAAAGATTCCGCCAACCACAAGCATGGATTGTAGTGGCCACAAACAATAAACGGGAAACGACGGTCGGCGACCTTGATAATCGGCAACACACCATTTTAACCGCGCGTGATACATGCCAACTGCCCAAACCATCGTCAACAGAATCATACCACCAACCAAAACCGACCACTCACCCATTTGCCAATCAATGACCGTGACCAGTCGCAGAAAGATGGCGGTGTAGGCAATCACGATCAAGATTGTCTCGAGGTTGACGCGATTTGCCGCGCGGATCATTTGCTCCATGGGCACCGGTTGATTCGCGTGAAGTTCGCGAGAGGGTGAAGGGGGCATCGTGAATGTTTCAACCATGGACAAGGGTTGGCCGCGGGGCCTGGTACAACAACTCGGCGATCTTTTCGGGCGAGCCCTCCGGGAACCAATCGCGGCGATAGTGCCACTCGCGATCCGTTGGGATCAACCGCTGGTCAAACGGCCAAGGCCGGAACAACGAGCGGCCAAACAATTGGTTCAGCTTGCTACTGTCCATCGTGACATCACCCGCCCGCGGTGGGATCGGACCTGCCTCGAACCGCAAACAGCCCTGCAGCAAGTCGGGATTGTAGCCGCCAACCAAATTCACGATCTGAGCAATCTGGTAGAGACTTAACCGAGTTGGACTACCGGCATGATAAATGCCGCCCCAATCGCCGCTCAGCATGATCTCCAATTGTTCGTTCAAACACTCACAGTACGTGGGCGTTCGGAACTCGTCATAGTATAACGTCGCGGGGAAGCTCCGGGCAAATCGCGACTGGATCCAGTCGATCGCTCCGGCATGACCATTGAAGCTCAAGCCCATCGGCAACGAGATCCGCAGGATGGCGGCATCGGGTCGCTGGGCCTGCAGCATTTGTTCCGCCAAAACCATCGTTTTCCCGTAAATCGTGACCGGGTCGGTGGGATCCGTCTCCCGGTAACCGCCGGAACCTTCGCCGGAATACACCAAGTCAATCGAAACATGCACCAGCCGCAAGTTGCTGGGCTGCGACGGTGAGGCCTCGGCCGATACATCGATCAAGGACTGCACACTGGAGACGTTGACCCGGTGGGCCATGACGGGGTCCAATTCACAGCTCTTCAGGGCACAACTGCCGCCACAACTGAGAATGCTGCGAAAAGGGTATCGTCGAAACAAGTCGCGAACTTGCGTCACGTCCTCGGGGTCCAGCCCAACAATCCCCTCTCCCGTGAGGCGCCAATTGACGGTTGGGCGAATGCCAACGACTTGGCCAGGGTACTTCTGCTGCAGATAGTGGAAAATGTTGAACCCGACAACTCCGGCGACTCCTGTCACCAACACGGGCAACCGATTCGCCACTTGCAGATGGGGTTGCAAGTCGCGAGGCTGGTTCAGGACGTACGGGTCGAACGGTAAGGTCGGGGGCATAACAGGCCTAAAAAATGTTCCACTCAGAAAAAACACCGGGTGAGTCAACGTTCCTTGTGCAAAAGCCGATTCGCCAGCTTCAACACTTCCCGCCATAATCAAGGTGTCCCAGCGGATTGAGTTGACCCGTTAGCCTTGGTTCGTGCAATCTCGCAACCCTGCTACACTTAGGTGTCCTCCAGAATACCGCACGAACCCCCAAAAACTCCACCCGGAACGGCACCTAAAGGGCAAATCGGTCAAGAATGAGCGACTTTCGAATCAAAATCTGCGGAATCACGCGAGTGATTGATGCCTTGGACGCGGTCGAAGCCGGCGCGGGTGCCATCGGACTTAATTTCAGTACGACCAGCAAACGACATGTTTCCATTACAACCGCCCAAACGGTGGTTCAAGCCGTCCGTTCCCAATCGCCGACGGTTAAGATCGTTGGGGTCTTTGTCGAGCAAACGCGCGAAGCAGTCGAAGCGTTGGTCGAT
This sequence comes from Pirellulaceae bacterium, assembly GCA_041741535.1. Classification (GTDB taxonomy): domain Bacteria; phylum Planctomycetota; class Planctomycetia; order Pirellulales; family Pirellulaceae; genus M30B19. The sequence continues at coordinate 31,591 of JBGSJV010000072.1, read as the reverse complement.
CAGGTTGACTTGGACGTGATACAACTGCACGGGGACCAAGACGTCTCGGTTTTGGCCAGAACTTGGAGTCGTCCAATCCTGTGGGTAGCTCGAGTCCCGATCGGCGGAGGACCAGAACTAGCGGAGCGACTGGGGACAATCGCCCAATCGGTTGTGGTGCCGTCGGGTTGGACACTTGGTTCGGAATCCCCACCGGATCGCAAGAAGCTTGCGGGGATCTTGGTCGATGCCTTTGCCCCGGGCAACTACGGAGGTACCGGGCAAACCGTGGCCTGGGAGCCGCTGGGCCAGCGTGATTCTTGGCCGGCGCTTGGTTGGTCGCCAACGGCTTGGCCCACAGGTTTGCCGCTGGTCTTGGCGGGTGGCCTGAACCCCCAAAACGTGGCGACCGCCATCCAACAAGCTCGGCCGTCCGCCGTCGACGTCGCCAGTGGAGTCGAGTCAGCGCCGGGGATCAAATCTCGTGAGCAGATGTTCACGTTTGTCGCTGCGGCCCGCGAGGCATTAGGGGAGTGAGTCCACGTCGTGGGCCGGATCTTGAATCGTCGCCAGCAATCGTTGCAAACGATCGGGGCACAACGCGCCCGATCGGAGTGGAACCCCAAGCTCATCCCGCTCGCAGACGGCCGACCGCACCCCTACGATTTCGGCCTGCCAATCGCTCAATTGCTGCACCTCGGAAAGGGAGAGTTGACCGGCCAGTGCCAAATGGGTGCCCTGTTGTTTCGCTCGGTCGATCCAGGTCCTGATTTGTGGCAATCGCTCTTCTCGCGTGAGGATCCGAAACAACCCTCCGGCTGACTTGTCGTAGGTATCCACCAGCACATACGGCAGGTTGTGCCGGAGAGCCAAGTCCAGAGCCGCGTCAACATCCAACCCGAGGCAGGCCCGAGCGTCGGCATAAGCAACCAACACGCCCTGACAGCCGACGGGTAAAGCGTGGTACCAAGTCCACCAACGTTGCCACCACGCGGCGGCATTTGGTGGAACCGTCGGTTCCGCTGGGATCAGATGCGCCGTCCCCAACTTGGCGAATTGGAAACCTGGGCAGGGTAACGGCAAGGGTTGGGTAGAATCGTGGTCGGTGACTTCCCCCAGCGCGACGCTCCGACGAATATTTGGCCAAGCTCGTAATTGTTCCAGCACGGCTTGTTGCCGTTCTTGGGAGGCCATCCCCAATGGCCCGCGAGACGGATCTTTCAGGTCAACCCAGACCACGCCTAAAGTTGCGGCGGTCGCGGCTTGCTCCTCATTTACGACGCTGACAAGAAGTTCCATAATGGCGAAGTTTCGGGCGTGGAATACGAGCAGTGGGAAGTTGGAACCAACGTTGGATGCCGTCAATTACAAGTTAGTAACACAAAGCAGTGACCTGGACGCCGTTGTTCAGCGAATGCAAAGCGCGGAACTGATCGCCTTCGATACCGAGTTTGTCTCGGAAGACTGTTATCAGCCAGAGCTATGTTTGATTCAAGTCTGGATCGGCGAACAAATCTTTTTGCTCGACCCGTTATTGCTGGGTGATACGGGCCCTTTTTGGCAGCAATTGGCCAACGGGACTCACATTACCTTGGCTCACGCCGCGCGAGAAGAATTCCGTTTCTGCCAACGATACGCGGGCCGAGGACCGGCGAACCTCGTGGACACTCAAGTCGCTGCGGCGTTGGTCGCCCTGGAGTACCCATCGGCCTACTCAACGCTGGTCTCGCGGTTTGCCAGTCGCACGATTTCCAAAGGCGAGACGCGGACCAATTGGCGAAAGCGGCCTTTGTCGGATTCGCAACTGGAATACGCGGCCTCCGACGTCTTGTATTTGCCGCAGATCTATTTTGCCATCAAGTCGCAATTGGCGAAACGCCGTCGCGAACACTGGCTGGAAGAAGAAATGCAGGCCATGTCGGTTCGTTACCAAGACACGGTCGACGAGGAACGCTGGCGACGTGTGTCCGGCATCTCGTCTTTGCAACCGCGGGAACTGGCGATTATTCGCAACCTCTACCAATGGCGACATGAGACTGCTCAGGCTCGAAATCATCCGCTGCGGCGCGTGATTCGCGACGACCTAATGATCGAAATTGCTCGGCTCAAAAGCGACCAGCCCCTGAAGGTACGCAGCATCCGAGGCATGAACTTCAGTCGTCACTCGAACGACTTGAACGAGATCGCTGCGCAAGTGGGTATGGCACTCCAATTGCCGGACGACCAACTACCCAAAAAAGTCCGTAGCGAAGCGAACTATTCGAAGCTGTCGCAAGTGATCCAATTTTCGCAAACGGCTTTAGGCATCGTGTGTCGCCGTGAACATGTGGCCCCAGCCCTGGTGGGCACAACTCAGGATCTGCGTGAATTGGTGGCCTGGAGCATGGGTGAGCTTTCCGGTGATCAAACACCGTTGTTGGATCGTGGCTGGCGAAAAGAAGTTGTCGGCGATGTGATCACCGATCTACTGGCCGGTAAGGTCGCGATCAAAATCACCAATCCGAAATCGGAATTTCCACTCGAATTTGATCAACGTTAAGCAGGGGCTCGGTAGATGGACAATCCAATAATGATCTCTCGGCGCTGCTTTTGGTTAGGCGGGATATTGGCCGTTGCGCTGCTCGCGTCAACCGCGACATCGGCCGTGGCTCAAGAATGGCGGATTCCGGTCGCTGGGAATTTTTTTCGAACGGCTCCTGAAGCGGGCAATGGTCGCGCGGGCCGAGACGGATCGTTGACTTGGACCAGCGCCGAGGAAACTTATTCGGTTTACTTTCATGTGAACCAACCAAGCCGCATCAAGTTGTCCGCCGAGCTAAAATCCGCCGAGGCTGCCTCGCGACTGCAGGTGTCCGTCGCGGACGCAAAGTTTGAAGTCGATGTTCCTGGAACAGATAGTAGTGGTTCGCTCCCCGAACCTACAGATAGTAGTGGTTCGCTCCGCGAACCAACGAAGAATCGCGAAGCGAACCACGACGAATATCCCTTGGGCGAAGTCGAAGTGACCGACGCCGGCTATGTCCGCGTGGACTTTCGGGGCCTCGAACGTCTGGGAAAAAACTACGCGGGCGTGGTGACCCTAATCGTCGCGTCGGATTCGCCAGACTTGGAAGTCCATTTCGTTCGCAACAATGATGACAACATGTTTTACTGGGGACGTCGTGGTCCGTCAGTTCACATGACTTATCAAATGCCCAAAGGTGTGGATGTCGAATACGCTTATAGCGAGATCACCGTTCCCGTTGGCGAAGATCCGATCGGGTCTTATTTCATGGCCAACGGTTTTGGCGAAGGTTATTTTGGGTTCCAAGTCAACAGCGACACCGAACGTCGGGTGTTGTTCTCGGTTTGGAGTCCGTTCCAAACGGATGATCCAAAGAGCATTCCACAAGAGCAACGGATCGAAGCCTTGGAGCGCGGCCCGGATGTCAAGATTGGTGAGTTCGGCAATGAGGGTTCGGGGGGCCAGAGTTTTCTGGTGTATCCCTGGCGAGCTGGACAAACGTATCGCTTCTTGACCCGAGTTGTACCCGACGGCAATGGCAGTACGATTTATTCGGCCTGGTTTGGTGACAAGGCTGCCAATGAATGGCGTTTGATTGCCCGCTTCCGCCGACCACAAACCAAAACTCACTTGCGCGGGTTTCATTCTTTTTTGGAGAGCTTCGACCCCAGTCACGGCCACATCCATCGCCGAGCTCGGCATCACAACGTTTGGGTCCGTGATACCGCGGGCCAATGGCATCCCTGTGAATCGGCTCGCTTATCGGTGGACGGCACGGGTGGCCAGAAACACCGCTTGGATTTTGGCGGCGGTGTCGACGGCGCGGGGTGGTTCATGGAAAATTGCGGGTTCTTCAGCGGCCGTGTGGCACCGGGCACAACCTTTGAGATCCCTTCGCAGAAAGCGGATCCACCCACATTGCCTCAATAACGACTTACCTTTGGCGCGGAGTCCATCCACGTTCTGGGGAACGTAACCATGCTGGCCACACCGAGCGATCTCTTTGCTCGCAAAACTATTTTGCGGCAGCCAATAGGTTTTGATGGGCGGCGGCGTAGTCGTCGTGCGCGAAAATCCCGGAGCCGACCACCAACCATTGCGCGCCGGCGTCGCAGGCGGGTTTCATCGTCCCCAAGTTGATGCCGCCGTCAATCTCCAAGATGAGATTGGGCTTGGCCGAGGCCAACGCTCGTAATTCAGCAAATTTGGACAGCACTTCCGGGCGAAACGATTGCCCGCCGAATCCCGCTTGAACACTCATGACCAACACCAGATCACACAACTCGACGACCGCGGCGACATCGGCAACGGGCGTACCGGGGTTGAGCACAATTCCGGCTCCAGCCCCTGTGCGACGAATTTGTTCGAGCACACCAGCGTGGTCCGGAGTGGCTTCGGCATGGAAGGTGATGATGTCCGATCCGGCGTCGCGGAAGGCGTCGACGTATTGAGCCGGGTTGGCAATCATCAGATGCACATCTAACGGCAATTTCGTTACTCGCCGGAGCGATTTGACAACGCTCAGGCCATACGACAAGTTGGGGACAAAAACGCCGTCCATGATGTCCAAGTGCAAGGCTTGAAAACCGGCCGCCTCCAAGCGTTCGGCTTCGCGTTGCAAGTTCGCGAAATCGCACAGGAGCAGGGACGGCAAAATGACGGTGGGCTGTCCCAGAATATTCGACGGTAGAGTTGCCATGCTCAAGACTAAAACACTCCCGCCATAAACAGCACAAAAACGATAACCAGGGCCAACACCACAAGCGCAATAATCAGTCCGACGACGCCACCGGCTCCACCTTGACCGCTGGATGGATCCAGATCGTCCACCGGAGCGTACCTTAACGCAGCTTCGTGTTTGGCTTGAGCTTCGGCTTTGCGATGCGCTGCATAATCCGCTTCGGAAATATCTTCAAAGCCAGGATCTTCCACAACATGATTGGCCAAGGGATTGGGGGTTCCGCGCGGCCGCTGATATTCGGTGTTCGGAAAGACTTGATTGGGGTTCGGCGGAATGGGCTGCAGCCCGAACTCGGCTTCTAGTTTGGCAATCCGAGCCCGTTCAACGGAATCCGCATGATTCGCGGAGCCCGTGTTGGTGTTCGCTCGAGGAGCGGTTTTACCCGCTGCTGCCGCCCCGACCTTTGGTGCTGCGACAACAAACGCTTTACCACAAGCTTGACATTTGACCTGTTTCCCCAAAGTCGATTCCGCAACTTGGTACGCCTTGCCGCAATGAGTACACCGAGTTGCAATTGGCATGACGAGAAAACCTGGCTTCTGAGGACGATGGAAGGGCTGCCGCTAAACGACTCGAAAACCTGAGCAAACGCCTTGGGGCCCAAGGCTGATCGACGAGACTCCAAGTTTTGAATCCCCACCGATCCATTTTGCTTGGCCGAGCGACCCATGAGAAGTCCTGTTGCCGAAAACCGTCATCGATGACTTGGCTTCTAGTGCTTTGTCACCATTTAATTTTGGGGTCGGTCTGGTAAAGGGGTCAGGAGTCAATTGCCGGAACGGCCCTTCGGGTGCTTCGCACAATTGACTCCTGACCCCTTTACCAGACCCCAAGTTTTGGTTGAGACAAAGCACTAGGATGACCCCGCTCGGTCGTTCGGAGATCATTTGTCCGCAAACTCAAATCTGTCCAAATGACGTCGTGCAGCGCGGCAGCAAAAAAAATTGGCCGACGGTTTTCCGTCGGCCAACTTCGATGTTCGAGTCAAATCGCGAGACCGTTTCCCAGAACCACCTCAAAAGGACGGTCCATCGAACCGGTGCAACCGCAAATTTCCAGCGACTTACTTCTTCTTCTCAACGTGAACCGTGTGCCGCCGCAATTTGGGGCTGTACTTTTTCAGCTTCAACTTTTCCGCACCGGTTCGGCGACGAATGGCGTAATTGTAATCGCCAGTCTCTTCACAAACCAAAAATACGGTCACGACTTTCTTCTTGCTCTTGGCCACAGCCAATTCTCCGCCAAAGTGAAAACGACAAATCCAACCGTGACAACGATAGTTCCTACCGTGACAATGAGAGTTCCAGCAGGTTGGGGTTTGGGATTTTACGAAAGATTCTCGGATCTTACCAGTCCCAAAATCCCGGATTTATCAGGCTTCACCTTGTCATCCCTCGGCCGTCCACCTAGAATTGCCTTGTTGAGACAGAATCTCAATAAGACAACGCCCCCTAGAGAGCTGTTCTGCGACGGCTTGGAACCACGGCATGACGGACCACGATGACTTAACGCGGGATTTTGCGTCGGACGGACCGACAAGGGGGCCTTCTGCGGGCTCTTTGCCCAAAATCATCTCTTTTTCGACACTGGTCAAGTGTGGCGACGAAGTGTGGATCGAACACGGGGGCAGCCTCTACCGTCTGCGCCGGACGAAGCAAGACAAGCTCATTTTGACAAAATAGACGATCGGCAGTGACCTAACGTGTCACCCCCACCCCCGATGAATAGCCCTGGTGACGCAACCTCATCCTCTGTCGGGAGCGGGTCGCTTGCCAGCGGGATAGTCAATGGTCAGAATGGGCCAGGTTATGGTCTGGGCGACCGTTTCGATCCTGTTGTGGTTGGTGGCATAGGTGCCATCGACCCATGTGCACAAACTATTGCAGGAAAGAGCAGCCATGGTCGCCGCCACGATGATCGCCGGACGGGAATCTCAATCTGAATCGAATTCGTTGGATTCATCTTCCAAAGTTACCTCGCCTCCAAAATCCAGTTCTTCCAACAAAAAGGTGCCAAGTCCCATGGCCAAGAAAGCCAAAGTCGAATCAGGAAAGTCGAAGGGTTCCGCTTCCGATTCACCGCTCCAGAAAATTCTGGACGCCAATTCGAATTTAAAGACCGCGTTTCAGCAAATTGAAAAGACTTTTGGCGACGGCGCCATCATGTCGCTCAGTGAGACGAGCAATCACGACATCAAAGCGATCTCGACCGGCAGCCTTTCTCTGGACATGGCCTTGGGTGGCGGCGGTCTACCTGTGGGCCGCGTGATTGAAGTCTACGGACCAGAATCAAGTGGCAAGACGACATTGGCACTGCATGTGATTGCCAGTGCCCAGAAGACAGGTGGCGTGGCGGCCTTTATCGATGCGGAACACGCCTTTGATCCTCGCTGGGCCCGGAAGTTGGGAGTGCAATTGCAAACATTGTTGGTGAGCCAACCCAACAGTGGTGAAGAAGCGATGCAAATCTGCGAAATGTTGGTCAAGAGTAACGCGGTCGATGTCGTCGTGATCGACTCGGTAGCGGCCTTGGTGCCACAAAAGGAATTGGACGGCGATATGGGCGACACCCACGTCGGTTTGCAAGCTCGTTTGATGAGCCAAGCCTTACGGAAATTGACGGGAGCTATTAGTCGCAGCAAAACCTGTGTCGTATTCATCAACCAAATCCGCGACAAGATTGGTGTCAGCTACGGCTCGCCCGAAACAACCCCGGGTGGTCGGGCGCTGAAGTTTTATGCCTCGTGCCGTGTGGACGTTCGCCGTGTGGGTGCATTGAAGGATGGCGAAGAGGTTGTTGGGCAACGGGTTCGTTGCAAGATCGTCAAGAACAAGGTGGCACCTCCGTTTCGGGTCGCCGAATTCGACATGATGCACTCCAATGGGATTAGCTTCGAAGGTGATGTTTTGGACCTCGGGATCTTGCACAAGATCGTGGGCAAATCGGGCGCCTGGTTCAAGTACAACGAAGAGCTCATCGGTCAAGGCAAAGAAAAGGCTCGCGCTTATCTTCAAGAGCGCCCCGAGATCTGCAAAGAGATTTGTCAGAAGATCATGGAGTCCGGCGGTTACGTCGAAGGTACGCCGGCAGGCGACGAAGCGGCAGGCGACGAAGAGTAGTTCGAATCCCCGACGAACCGGTCGTCGTGCATTACGGTGTGCAATCGGGCGGTGCGTTGGACCATCCATCGTGCAGCGTTCGGTAGGATGCCGCGTACGACCGCCCGGTTTGTTAACAAGAAATGAGAATGCGAAATGGCGTCGAGATTTCGGGGATCACGTGTCGCGATTCGGTGCTTCGTCATCATCGTGGGATGCCTACTTGGTTACTGCCTGCTCGACTCCAAGACGGCATCGGCACAAACGCCGGGCGCCGACTGGGTCGTGATGCGATTGGTAGCGCCGGCCGACGCGGTGAAGGCAGGGCCATTAGTTTCGCTGAAGTCGTCGGCGGGCGACGTATACGCGGCTCAGGTTGGAAGCCCATGGTTGCTGGATACTTCCTCCACGGACGACTCGGTGCAATGGATTACATGGATCGCCCCGCGGGATGCCACCGGACCATGGACCGTGGTACCACCCGTAGCGGCTGGCGTTGTGACTCCGCCGCTTTTGGAGTGGGCCGAGGATCAAACGACGACAGCGTCCGATCATTCGAAAGGCGTCGGTGCGGAACTGCGACTGGGACAACAACCCGTGCTGGGGTTGATGGCCAAGGCTTATGACGATTCTTCCCCGGAGGCCCGCGACGAATCGTACAAGATTTTTCATCACCTTTGGATGCCGGGATTGGTCGATCCGATTACCAAAGGAGCGGGCGGACTGTTTCCGCATCATCGCGGGTTGTTTGTCGGTTGGAACCGAATTGGCGTGACACAAAACGGCAGCGTCGCGGAAGTAGATACTTGGCATGCGAAAAAGGCCCATCAAGAGTTGGTCCGCGAAACGAGTCGCGAAGCTGGCCCAATCTACGGTCGGCAGGTATTGGTTGTGGATTGGATCAACGAAGCGGTCGAACCGCCCCAGCCATTTATCCGTGAGACGCGGGAACTTGTGATCGTCCCCATTGGGGACCAACGTTTGGTACATTTTTCCACTCGTTTGGAATCATTGGCCGGTGAGATTTCTTTGGCAGGTGATCCGCAACACGCGGGCTTTCAGTTCCGCGCCTCACAACATGTCGCCGACGTAAGCAAAGACCAGACGTACTATCTTCGACCTGATGGAATCGATCGTCCCGGTAGTTTTCGTAATTGGCCCGATCAAGCGACTCATGTGAACCTCCCGTTTCACGCGATGAGCTTTGTCATCGATGGCCAACGTTTGACGTGTGCTCGGTTGGAACATCCCTCCAACCCCGGCGAAGCGCGGTTCAGCGAACGGGACTATGGTCGCTTCGGATCGTATTTTGAACACCGTTTGACGGCAGACAAACCCCTGGAACTCCGCTACCAATTGCGCATCACACCCGGCGAAACCGATCTGAAAACGCTGGAAGCTTGGCAGCAAGATTTTGTCCAACCAACTCCCCAGCAGTGGAGCACGACCGAAGAATCGAAGTTGGCATTCCCAACAGAACTCTCGGAGCGATTACAACAACGTCGCCCACTAAGTGACGTCCCGGTGTTCGTTGGGGCGCCCGAATGCTGGGATGCCGCGATTCGTGAACGAGGCTGGGTTCTCTACGACCAAGGACAATACAAGCTGTGGTACACCGGCTACGATGGCCAACGGACGTCGATCAAACGTCTGGGACTGGCGACCAGCCCTGACGGATTGCAGTGGGAGCGATTCGGCGGCGAGCCGCTGATTCCCGATCACTGGATCGAGGACCTGACGATTGTCCGTCATCGGGGATGGTACTGGATGTTTGCCGAAGGTCGTGATGATATCGTTCAAGGTCATTGCTCGGTGGATGGTGTCCAGTGGCAGCATTTGGGGCCGCTGGATATCCGCCAAACAAACGGACAACCAATTTCTGCGGGCCCTCGCGGGACACCCACGGTCTTTATCCACAACGACGATTGGTACTTGTTCTACGAACGTCGGGATGCCGGAATTTGGTTGGCAAAAGCGCGACCAGCAACGGACCCTGACCATTCGCAGCCGGTGTTACCCGTTTGGCGAAACGTGCAAGATGAACCGGTCATGGGCTTGAGCGATCGCGACTACGATCAGACAATGATCGCGATGAATCAAATCGTTCCGCTGTCCGCGGGCTATTTGGCGATGTTTCATAGCTCAAGCGATACCGAGGCCCCACGACGTTGGGTTTGTTCGGCCGCTTATTCCCCGGATTTGGTGCAATGGGTGAAGTTGGACCATCCGCTAACCAGCGCGGAACAAAATCAATCCTCGGGCCAATTGGTTGAGGGGCCAGGTGGCTGGCGATTTTACACCACCCACGGTCAAGTAAACGTCGAACAATTATCGGAACCGATTCAATAGGTCCATCGTTTCTTGCGCCATGTTGGCAGCGCTATGTTTGGCCAAGACTGCTTGGCGTCCGGCTCGACCTAGCTCCTGCAACTTCGATCGATCAAGCAGAAGTTCTCGCAAAGTTTCTTCTAGACCTACGACTGGCGATGATCGCGTCGCGACATTTTCCAACGATCCCGTCTGGGCCCCTGCATCGGGCAGACAAAGGCGACCGCCCCCGGTACTGGCCAATAATTCCGGGAAAGCTCCCGAGGCCGGAACAACCACGGGCACGCCAGCGGCCATCGCTTCCAGGACAAACAAACCCTTGGGCTCCATGTGTTGTGTCGGCACACAGAGCAGATCGATCTCGCCTAAGAAGCGAGATTTTGCGGAACGGTCTAATTCGGTCTCATAGCTCGCGTCGTTCCCAAAACCTGCGGCCGAGATTTTCTGCCAATGGGATAGGAACCATTCGCGCCGATGATCACCCAACCAGCCAGCGACTCGCAGTTGCAAATGGCGAAACTCGGGCTGTTGCTTCAGCAACAGAAACGCTTCAATCAAACGATGGATGCCCTTTTCGGGCGCCAACCGAGCTAGATATCCCAACGTGAGCGGTCGATCGGAGTAAGACGGTTGGGGTTCGCTCCGCGAACCATCATTCGATCGCGACGCGATCCACGACGATGAGCGCGCCGGCAAGTCCGACCACGGATCGGTGTCGATGCCCAGTCGCATGAGATGCATCTTTTCACGGGGGACACTCAAGTATTTCGCCATGTAGTTGGCGTAACACTCGGAGTGAACCAACAGCCCGTCGCAGCGATTGGCCACCTGCCCTGCCAACGCCGTGGCTTGCTGGGCGTATGGGGCCGGCAAAATATCTAAGAACGCGTCGTCGCCTTGGAGGGTGGCGAACACCGGCACTTTGAGTTCACGCTGCAGATCTTCCACGCACCCGCCGATCAGGACGTTGGTCAAGATAATGGCATCGGGTTTGGCTTCACGCTTTAACCATTGGAGAAGTCGGCCCACTTCTTTGCGTTGATTCCCGTGCCGGCCTTTGAGCATCGAAACGGCCAGTTGTCCGAGAAGTTTCGGCGAGGTGTCGGATGCTTTGGCGGTCAAGCGGCGAATCAACCACGGTTGATCGAGCCACCGGTCCAAGAAATTCGGCATCCAACGCAGCCAGGGCATCTTCTGCTGCAAATAGACATTGATGCCCCCGAAAAACACCTGATCCACGCTGACGTCTTCTTCGTCCGTACGGATCGGAGTGTAAGTCGGAACCAGCGTCACGTCCCACTGGCCAGCCGCTTGAATGGCTTTCGCCAAGGCGTTGTCATGCATGCAGCTGCCGCAGAACATACCCGCCGCGCCGGCCGTCAAATAGACAAGTTGAGGCATCACATTTACCACTCGATCCCATCGTCATCGATTGGCTTCGGCTCGTTGTCTCCGAAGTCGACACCGGTGGGATCGCTTGCTAGGGTGGAGGAACTGTTCGCGGCCAAAGGCTGCGACAACGGATCCTCCATGGTCGGGGATGAAACAGCCGCTGCTTGTGGCATGGCAAATCCAATCCCCAGTCGCCAACCGACGTACCATTGTGCCAAGTCCATCGTGGACTCCACAAGCGGTAGCGAATCCGGCCGCGAGACCGCTTGTGGAACAGTGCGATCGAGACTCCAAACAAGACTGCTACCTTGGTTCCAAATCGTATGATCCGGGTTGTCGAGAAGCCGGATCGCTTGCCGGATGGCCACCGCGGCAGGCCGTTTGCGGCTCAGCGGTATCACCAAGACCCGGCAAGGCAACCGAATGTCCTGTCCCTCGATTTTTCGCTGCGACAACTCCAGCCGATCGGCGATCGTCCAAGCCGCAACTCGAGCGGACTCGACGTTTTCGGACGAGATCCAGATCGCAACCGCGCGGTCATGGATGATTTGCCTCAGTGGCAGGATCGTTTCCGCAGAGACACTGGGAACGCTCGCAAACCAACGGTTCAAACATTCGGTGCGATGTTGCAAGAGAGCATCCACGACGACACCGCCCCAACTATATTCGACCACCCAATCCGTTCGCGTCCCCAGAACCACCAGGAAGCCATCTTGTTTTTGGACGTCCGTAATGACGGCCGGCAGTCCGGCCCACGACCAACGTTGATCGAAGTTGGCAGCCCAGCCCACCAATCGCTCCGGCTTGAAGGTTTGCCGAGACCAAGTTAGCGTGCGCTCGCACAGTAGCCGTGACTCCTGACGTAACTTCACGAAATGATCAAAGGCTTCCTGATGGAGCTGTTCCAACTGACCGTGCACCCAACTCAAGGTCCTTAACTCCGCAGGTGACCGTTGCCACCAAGAACTGTTTGCCGGTTGCTTACTGACCAATCGGCAACTACCGTCCTCGCAGACCACCGTCGTCAGTTTGTTGGAGAAGTCATGTTCGGCCTGGCGAATCCGAAGCAACGAACTCAGGGACTTTTGATATTCCAGCCACACCTGGTGAGTCGACATCCACGAGGCCACGTAAGATTTCCACCAAGGGATTTCTTCGTGTGGGCGGACGGCTTGTAACCAATCCTGCCACGTCTTTAGGTAATCGTTGAGGTCGCCGGAGTTCCCTACGAAGCTCGGGAAACCAGCGAAATTCTCGGTGGGGTGAGGGTCGATCAACCTTAAACGATCAACCAGCAGCCCGGCTTGGTGAAGTGCCAAATTCGCATGCATCATCGTCGTTACGAGTTCGCCATCGGAAAGTTCGCTGGGCGTTGCCGCTCCGACGCGAGCCAGGGCGGGTATTTCCGGGGGGAGGAGTGGGCGAGCCGCTGCGGCTTGGGTCAATGCATCCAAAACCACGCGATTGACCGGCTGCGGGTCATTGACCGAACCGACGGGGCCAACCGGTCGCAAATAAACACCGGTCCAGAGTTCGTCAAAGTTTTGCGGACCATATCCCAGGTAATGAGCAACAAAAAAGCCCAAGAACAAATTCGTGGCCAGAATCGCGATGACAACGATGAGAATCAACATCAATCAAACGCCAAACCGTTAGGCCCAATGGCACCGCAGTGAAAGCAGTACAAATCTGCAGTCAATCTTAGCTTATCGGAACCGATCGGGGCGGTCCCTCAACTGCCGAAATTCTTGGGTTGCGATCCGCACAAGCGGCATGATCGGGCCAACTGCAACATCCGAATCACTCGGCCGCTTGAGGGCCTTAACGCCGGGAGGGTACGGTGCCCGCAAGTCGCGGTTCGAGTGGCCAATTGCCGGATGCTCGCCGCGACGCCGGGCCCGGTCGCGGTCCTGTTCATCGTGCCTGAATCCTCGCCTTTATCCTCGTACCGTTGAGTTAACCCGGCTTAATGGGATTTGTCGTTATCCAGGTGGAAATTTTCCGCATGGCGAAAAAACTAGCTGAAAGCCACCGAGTTTCATTTGTGTCAGGGCAAACGGGCCGGAAATCAGGTCCAGTTTTGTGTGAGATCGAACGGAAATCGATGTTGACCTGATTTTCCAGAACAGATATTTTCCCGCTTGTTCGATGTTTGAGAGCCGAGTCGACCCCAACAATGGATTGGACGGGCCGCTCATCAACTGGCTTTCAATCGCTGATGGCTTGGTCAAGGATGACCGGGCCATTTACCGACCAATCGCTCTCGGACCTGTCGCCAGATCATACTTCCCCCCCGGTGATCTGCGGCTCCCGAGAGCTTTTTTGTTCTTTGCAAGGATACCTTGCAGCGGGCGAGCCGATTCGTTCGGGCCCACGGGACCTTGACCGAACGGGAGAGCTTGAGTATTCTCCCCAGCAAGATGTGGCGTTCCCGTTCGAATGCCAAACGCCAATCGGGGCGTAGCTCAGCCTGGCTAGAGCGCCTGCTTTGGGAGCAGGAGGTCGCACGTTCGAATCGTGTCGCCCCGACTTTTACAGCAAAAATTGGCCCGACTGCTTATTTTCGTGCCAAGTTTCTACGAACTACTCTTTTTCAGGCCAACGGTTTTAGGGCAAATTGGCAACGCTGACGAGAAAGAACCCCTGATCGTCGTAGTCGTTTTCTTCGGTGTTCCAAACTGTCGCGGAGAGGCTGCGTGTATGATCGCCCGGTGTGGCGGGGACCACGATCGTGAAGTTTCCCCGTCCATCCAGATCGGAAGTTGAATCCGAGGTGCCTTCGTAGAGTCGAACGTCCAGATTGACAATGATGCTGTCGTAAACGCCAAGGCTTGCAAAAACATCCATTTCCAATCGAACCTCACCACCGCATCGACCCTCGAAGTACATCACTTTGCGATGCATCATGTTGACCGAAGCATAATGGGTGCCCAGTTGGAGCGTCATGACTTGATCGGCCTGCGGCCATTCCGAATCACGCAAGGTCATGTTGCCGGTAAAGTGCAAGGTTCGATGTCCGGCGGTCTTGAACGGTGAGTCCTTATTGACCGGCTTGATAAATTCATTTCGCTCGCCAGAAAAATGGCGGACAGTTGTCAACAATTCGGATAGATGTCGCACGGCAACTCCTTCGAGTAAAGGCTTCAGGGCGGAGCCGTTCTCGCCACGTCGACGACGGGCGCTTTGCTCCCTGCCGGGACATCCAACTTCCGAGTGCTTTCGCGGAGAATTTTTCCAAATTTCAGCCACAGGGGTCAACGCAGTGAAGCGTTTTTCGTGGCGAAATTAGGCCCGAATGGGCCGACCACAACCTCTGCCGGTGTGCGCGAGCCACCGGTTATGGTTGACTCTCGATGACAAAAGGCCTGAATGGCCGACACAACTCTAAACGGTACACAAAAAAATGCTTCACAGCGTTTCCCAAGGGTGCGATCAGCCAATCCGCGAAGAGCCTGCTTGGCGTTCTTTTTTCGTCAGCTGCCGAATAGCGGCAGTGAGGTGGAGGGGGCGGTTGAGGATGGCTTGCCACTGGTAGTCCATCATCTGGCGGAATACCGGGTGCACGCCCCAACTAGAAAGCTGCCGCCAGGCCTCGTCGTTTTCGTCTTGAAATATCCGGAGGACTTGAGCCGCTCGTTCGCTGAAGCCAATCAAGCGACCGCGTTCTTGACAGCAGTCGCGGCAAACGAGGCTGGTATCGTTGAGGCTAAAGAACAGTTGCCCATTCCGACGGTTGCTCAAATGTTCGATGTTATCGGTCGGTGCCAACGGAGCACCGATCAAGGGTTTGTCGCAACCGGCGCAGTGAGTTAATCCCAAGCCATGCCCCAATATCGACAAGGCTCGCATTTCGAATCGCAGTACAATCGCCGACACGGGTTGGTAGGCAAACGCGGTTTCCGGCGTCTGCAAATCAGCCAGCGTATCAACGGCCAGCCGAAAGAGCTCGGGCATCGCCTGATGGGGCTCGGTCAAGTCCGTAAGCAATTCGGCCAAATAATACCCGGCGTAGAGCCGAGCCAACGACCATTGGCAGGGACGATAACGCCGCACCAACTTGGCCTCCGTCAACAAATCCAGCGTCCCAGAACGCCGGGGAAGAAAAATCACTTGCGACAAAGACAAGGTGTCCACGGCCCCGTAAAACGAACTTTTGGGCCGCCGAGCCCCTTTGGCCAGCGCGTTGATTTTGCCGTAAGTGTCCGTGAACAACGACAGCACGACGCTGGTTTCGCTGAAATCAACCACGCGTAGTACAATCGCCAGAGTTTTTTCGCTGCTCACGTGACACCAGTCGGATT
The DNA here is from genome assembly GCA_041741535.1 of Pirellulaceae bacterium. Lineage (GTDB taxonomy): Bacteria > Planctomycetota > Planctomycetia > Pirellulales > Pirellulaceae > M30B19. The sequence continues at coordinate 15,748 of JBGSJV010000072.1, read as the reverse complement.
GTCGATTCGGGGAATCAAAGTCTATACTTCGGCGTCGGTTCCGGGGAGTGCGCACCGTCTTGCAGCCCTTCCATGTGCCGCGGCCGTTATTCGGCACCCGCTATCGAGAATCGGCAGACGGTCATCGTCGTGGATCGCTCCGCGATCCATCGTCGCTCCGCGGTCCATCGTCGCTCCGCGGTCCATCGGCGCTCCGCGGTCCATCGTCGGTTCGCGGAGCCATCCGCGATTGCCGGAACGGTTAACCGACACGCCAGTAGTTCCTGAAGGCCAGTAGTTCCTGAAGAAGGTCAAAGACGTGAGTCAAGAATGGTCCGAGCGTTGTAAAGAACTGTCTGCCCGAGTCCTCCAACTCAAGGACTCTCTTTGACTACGAGAAACGTTTGTTAGAAATCGGCTCGATCGAACACGACATGAGCCGCGACGGGTTTTGGAACGATTCGACGAAATCCCAAGCCGCGGTCGCCAAACTAAAGGCTCTCAAGTCGTCGACCGCCAAATTGGGTGAGTTGGTCAAGGCCGAGCAAGAGTTGCCTGAGCTATTGTCGATGGCCGAGGAAGATGAAACCTTCGGCGCCGAGTTCGAAGTGGAATTAACTCGCCTGGAGAAGTTACTTAGCGAACTCGAGTTGCAGTCGCTCTTGAACGGGCCGCACGATCAGTCGGGAGCGATCTTGAGCATCAACGCGCGGGATGGCGGCACCGACGCCAACGATTGGGCCGAAATGTTGTTGAAGATGTACATCAGCTGGGGGCGTGACAACGGCTTTGACGTGGCCCTGCTGGATCGTAGCGACAACGACGAGGCGGGAATCAATCAAGCGACGATCGCGGTCCGCGGACCGATGGCGTATGGGTATCTCAAGGGCGAAACGGGCATGCATCGCTTGGTGCGGATCAGCCCCTTCAATTCGGAAGGCAAGCGGCAAACCAGTTTTGCGGCGGTGGATGTGACGCCGGAAGTCGAAGACGCCGAGGAAATCAAGATCGACCCACAAGACGTTCGCGTGGACACGTTCCGCGCGTCGGGAGCTGGTGGCCAACACGTCAACAAAACCGACAGTGCGGTACGGTTGACGCACATACCAACCAACGCGGTCGTGCAATGTCAAAGCGAACGGAGCCAACATCAAAACCGCGATCAAGCTTGGAAAATGTTGCGCGCCAAGTTGGCTCAATTGGAAGAACAACGCCGTGAGGAAGAAGAAGCCGCGAAGTACCAGACAAAGGTTCGCGTAGGATTTGGCTCGCAGATTCGCAATTACTTTCTCCATCCGGATCAACGCATCAAAGACGTGCGAACCGGTCATGCGATGGGCAGCTTCCATGCAGTGATGGGCGGCGATATCCAAGGCTTCTTGGATGCCTACCTCGCTTGGCGCGCTAAAGAGGCGGGTTTGAGCGGCATTAGCGGCGAAAGCGAATAAGGACCGTGAGCAAACATTGGACCGTAGCGGTCGGCTTGGCTGGGATCTCCGATTTGCGATTGGAAGCCCGCTTCTTATGGCGCAAAGATCGCTTTGTCCATCGACTAGTGTTGGTGACACCAGACGCCGAGTCGACAATCTTGCAGTCGGTGGAGGGAACCGATCAGGAAGATTTTCCACCCAGCCCACCGCTGCAAGACATGTCGGTCGAACGCCGCGTGGGCTCGCAAGTTGCGTTAGGCGTTGGCATGGCCGGTTCCGCAATGTGGTCCCTCAGTGTGGAAGCCCCGACGGGAACCGGGGATCTCTTGTTCGAATGGGCCTGTCAGACCCGGGGAGCACTCCTCTGGCCCAAAAATTGCTACCTCCTGTCTCACGACGATCGCGGTGCCAACTCGACGCCTAACGAGGTTCGGTTGTGCCGGTGGCACGGGCCGTCGGGAATTCCCGTTACGGTCCTCCTGACACTCGAACAAACGCCGGCCACGTTGCCTCTGGGTTACACAATCGCCGACCAAGAAGCGAGTATGCCAACGAATACACTTCTTGCGGTGAACGATTCGACCGATGGTTCGGTCTTAAAAGTCGAGGGCAAGCCCGCCGATCGCAACCACGAGACTTCCAAGTCGGAAACCTTGCGGTGGCAGTATCGAATCGCTTTGCGAACGGGAGTGGAATAGGAGACGAACATGTTTATCTTCGACCCAATGTATCTGTGGATGGTTTTGATTCCGGGCCTGCTGCTGTCCGGTGGAGCTAGCCTGTTGGTACGGAGCGCTTTCGGTTATTACAGCCGTGTGGGCTCACAGCGGGGCTACACCGGCGCGCAGGCCGCCCAATTGCTTCTCGACCGGGCTGGGATTCACGATGTACGTGTTGTGCAAGTCCCCGGCCATCTGACCGATCACTACGACCCTACCAACAAAGTTCTGGCCCTGTCGGACAACGTTTACAGTAGCAACTCGGTCGCGGCAATTGGCGTCGCTACCCATGAAGCTGGGCATGCGATTCAACACGCGACAGGATACTTGCCGCTGCACCTACGAGCCATGACGGTTCCCATCGCCAACATTGGCAGCAGCCTTGGTCCACTGGTCATCATCGGCGGCTTGTTGTTGATGGCGACCGCCGGAGCGCTGGGGAAGGTCGTGTTCTTGATTGGAATCGCGTTGTTCAGTGGCACGCTGTTGTTCCAATTGATCACCTTGCCCGTCGAGTTTGACGCCAGTGCCCGCGCCAAACGCTTGGTCGTCGAGGCGGGGATTGTGCAACGACATGAAACGACGGGGATTCATGCCGTGCTGAATGCGGCAGCGCTGACCTATGTAGCGGCCGCCGTTTCAACTATCCTGACGCTCTTGTACTACCTGATGCAAAGCGGATTGCTGGGCGGTCGGGAAGAGTAGCAGAGTCAACAGGCTCTGTCCCCAGAGGGGTCTGACCCAATCCGGTCATGCCTATTTGTCCGAAATTTTAGATGCCCTCCAAAGGCTCAGCCCCCTTTGGGGACAGAGCCCAGTAATCAAGTCACAAACATGGCCCGAATAGTTCTAGCGATGAGCGGTGGAGTCGACTCGAGCGTCGCCGCTCATCTACTAGTTCAGCAAGGTCATGATGTCATCGGCGTGTTCATGCGACATGGCGAGAAAGCAGCCGTGGCTTGTAGCGTGGACGGCACGCTGTCGAGTTCTCCGGTGCTCCCCATTTTGCAAGGTCGGGCTGACCACAAACAAGGTTGTTGCAGTGCTTCGGATGCGGCCGACGCGCGGATGGTCGCCGATCGTTTGGGAATTCCGTTCTACGCGTTGAATTTGGAAGAAGAGTTCAAAAAGATCGTCGATTATTTTGTTGCTGAATACACCGTCGGCCGAACCCCCAATCCTTGCGTTCAGTGCAACAACTGGATCAAATTCGGCAAGCTGTTCCACTATGCTGATTCGGTCGGTGCCCAGTACGTCGCAACCGGTCACTACGCGCGGCTCGTGTTCGACTCGTCGGACACACAACACCTGCCCAAACTCATTCGCGGTCGCGATGACTCAAAAGACCAGTCGTATGTTTTGTTCGGAATCCAAAAGCCCTTCTTGCGGCGAATGATGTTGCCCATCGGCGACTACGAAAAAACGGAGATCCGACGTTTGGCGGCCGAAGTTGGTTTGCGAGTCGCGGAAAAAAAAGACAGCCAAGAAATCTGTTTCGTAACCAACGGCCATCACGACGAGTTCGTCAAGCAACGTCGCGATGCCAGCGTCGATACGTCTGGAAATTTTGTCGATCGACAGGGAAACGTGTTGGGCCGCCATCAAGGTATCGAACGATTCACGATCGGCCAACGCAAAGGCCTGGGGATCGCGATGGGCGAACCAATTTTTGTGACACGGATCGATCCTGTTCGTTTTGACGTCGTTCTGGGCCGTCGCGAAGAGCTGGGCCGTGAAGTACTAACCGCGAACCGCACGAACTGGTTGATTGAGAATGCTCCGGCCATCGGCGAACCGTTTTCGGGACTCGCGCAAATTCGCTACAACACAGCCCCAGCCCCAGCTCGAATTATGGTGTTGCCGGACGATCGCATCCAAGTGGAGTTTCTAAATCCGGTCAACGGTGTTGCGCCCGGCCAAGCCGTCGTGATTTATGACGGCCCACAAGTGCTGGGCGGCGGTTGGATCGAGTAACGCTCGAAGTCCTCTCGGCTTGAGCGAGCCCTTCAAAAGCGATGCAATCAAAAGAACTGCTACAACCACACTGCTCCGCGCATCCGCGACACCCTTGCCTGACCACACTCGAAAAACTCTGATTTTTTTGAACGCCTCGACACCGGACTTGGCCTACGGTTGTTAGAGGAATTCATCCGGTTAATTTCTTTCAGCTCGCGGGCAAAAGTTTCCCAACGGGCTAGTGAATTCGGGCAAGAGAGTATCAACATGTTGTTACCAGATAGATTTTGGAGAAAGCGACGAGGAAACACGGCCGTCGAATATGCGATCGTGCTTGGGTTGATCGCCATCGCTTGCATCGGCAGTGTGCAAGTCTTGGGTCGGAACGTCCAACAGGTCATGCAGCGAACAGCGGATGCGCTGATCGACGACAGTTCCTCGGGATCACCCAGTCCACAAGCAGCTGAGATCTCCGCACCTGTTGCGATCATCGCTGCTCCACCTGCTCAGCAGTAAAGTTTGATGGGACTGCGGCCAACAATCTTGTAGGTTGCGCACTCCGAACGCCGTGTAGATCGTTCCGTAAAACTCTGGTTTTCTTCCACCGCGACTAAATCTCGAACTAAGTTGCCTTTGGTGGCTATAGGTACGTTTGGTTGGCAAGTTGGAACGAGCAACCGCTGTCCGACCACAGTGGTTTCACTCAGCCCATCAATGAGGACAACAGACTTGGCACCGACAACTTCAGCTCGCGATTGTTCGTTACCCACGCAGTTGAAAGCGGTGGGGTTCACGTTGCTGATTGGCTGGTTCGTTTGGTCCATGCAGCCGATGGCAAATGTCGACCGAATTTGGTCTGACGTCTTGTTGGTTTGCCAAGAACAACCGGCGGATCAAGACATCGTCATTGTTCAGGTTACCGCTGCCGATGTGTTGGAAAACGGCGTCGATCGATTGGATCGAAGATTTGTCGCCCGAACCCTCGAAAAGTTCGCCGAATTTGGCGCACGGCGGGTTTTGTCCGACATCAATCTCAACGCTCAGTTGTCGGCCGATGAGTACACTGCCCTGTTGAGCGCGATGAAACAGCTGGGGCCGGAAAGATTTGCCACCGGCTACGAACCCAACCAACAAATGCAAGGGCGAAAAGAACTACTGGATTTAGCGACCCTGGTCGATCTGCGAATGATTCCCGCCCGGGACACTCGCTTTCGCGAGCACCGTTACCCCCTCGGGTCACCGGTTGCCGATCCGATCGCCTGGCTGGCAATTGGCGAGCGAACTCAAGCCACCACGATGTACGACCTGCGGGTCGATCCCCATAGCTTCCAGACCTACACGATTTCCGACCTGCATCAACCGTTGTTTCCTCCGGCTAACCTTCGTGACAAGTTGGTGATTCTGGCGATGGATCAATCCGTCAATCGCACGCGCATCTATTTGCCGATTACCGGTGAATCGAATCGCGGTACGCTGTTGGCGATGGCCACCCACGCGAAGCTCCACCAATACGAGCGGCGACTGGCGATCGGCAACATCGTGCAGTTCGTGCATGCCGGGTCGGCGGTTCTGGCCGGGTTGCTGATCGGACTCTGGTCCAAAAGCGTGCGACGCGCTTTTTTGTGGTTCATGGCGATTGGCGCGGTGTTGATGTTCGGCTCCTCGTATATGGTCGTTTCGAATGGCACACACGCGCAACCCGCTGGAATGTTGATCCTCACGCTGGGTAGTTTGTATTCGGCGTTAGCCTTTCGGCTCAAGTTGCCACAATTGATTTGGGGCTTCATGTCGGGTGATCTCAGCCCTGAAGAAGCCTGGGCTTGGCGAACACAATCGGAAGGCAAGCTCCCTGCTGTTCTCTTTGGATCGTCCGGCATGATCAAACGAGCCAACCCGGCCGCGGTTCAAGCATTCAATCTGCACGCGCCATCGTTCGCCAAAGATGGGGTCCTCTTGGCCAAGTTATGCTCGCCCGGAGTTGGCGATCATGCCGAACGTATCACGACAAACATGGACGGTGAACAAACTTGGACGCTCACTTGGCCACATGGTCATTTGCCGCTCGTGGTCTTCAACGACATCACCGCAGCGGCTCGAGAGCAAGCCGCCTTAAAACGCCAGCTAACCACCGACCCGTTGACAAAAGTTCTCAATCGCAAAGGCTTCGAAGATGCCGTCGAAGAAATCAACGGACAAGGTCGCCGCGATTACGCGATCTTGTTCATGGACATGAACGGCTTCAAGCAAGTGAACGACGAACAGGGACACGAGGCCGGTGACTTGCTGCTAAAACATGCGGCCGCTCGATTCGCGTCCGCCATTCGGCCCACCGACCGCTTGGCTCGCTTGGGCGGTGACGAATTTGCCGTGCTGATGATCGGACAATTGGATCGCGAGTCCGTCCAGTCGATGGCCCTCCGCTTGGAAGCAACCTTGGTCGAGCCGATCGATGTCGGGTCGGCCATCGTCCATGTCGGGGTCGCGGCCGGTTTTGCCTTGCCCGAACTTCCCAACGAAACGTCCACCGACGTTTTACGCCGCGCCGATCATGAAATGTACGCGCGAAAGTCGTACCTCAAATCAATGCGCGGCGAAACCCCAAGAAACTCGCGGTAACTTGTAGTTCCCATCGAATGAGGAAAACGTCATGTTCCATTCCGCACCAAACCATTGCGATTCACGTTCGCTTCGCGATGGTTCACGTCGCGGCCAATCCGCACTTGCGACCGTCGGCTCTTTGGCCTTCGCCACATTACTGACCCTAGGATTTCTGTTTGGCCTGCGTTTCGCCAAACCAAGCGGTCCGTTGGAAGCCCCCAGCCCGACCCACGCGACGACTCGGTTGGAACAGACAAGGGTCGAACCTGCTGACGCCGAACCCGCGGATTCTGTCGGCACTGAACCTAGAACGATCCTGCGCCCGCAGAACCGCGTTCCAACAAAGTCGCTGTTTAATCCCGAACCATCCTACCAAGCTTCGCCCAATGCAGCGCCGAAGGTTCAGCGCGCCGATTCACCGGATGCGCAGCGAATCCGGATTCAATACCACGTTCCACCAACAGGGAAATAACCTCGGGATCCATCTCATCGTCAAAGCGAAAGTTTCATTTATGCGCCAGAGTTTTGCAAAGGCAAGGCCTCACCAGTCAAGACTTGGTCAAGGCGCGATCGCCACCATCGTCTCCCTGTCTATCGCGACAGTCATGACCCTCAGCTTTATCACCAGCCTGCGATGGAATGCCCAACGAGCCGATTCACAGCGACTCAAACAGGCAGAATTGAAGGATCGCGAGGAGCAAACAAGGATCGCCAAGAAGCGTGCCTCGCTTCTTCCTGAACCAGAGTTTCTGTCCGCGCCCAACGCCCGAGTCCAAGACGAGGCCAACGCAAATTCGGACTCACCGAGCCTATGAGCCAACTGTCAAACACCGGGTGACTATTCTCTGTCCCCAAAGGGGTCTGCCCCTCTCCGATCATGCCTGTTTGTCCGAAACTTTACATGCCCTCCAAAGGGTCAGTCCCTTTTGGGGACAGCGACTAGGAAAGAACCTGGTCGCAATTAGAACGGAATGTCATCTTCTTCGTACGAGGCTTGCGCAAATTCGTCATTCGCCGACTCGATCGAGTCGGACTTGGCGTCGCCTTCGCCGCTGACAACTTTGAAGTTCCACGCTTCGGGATTCACGAAGAACTTGACTTCGCTGTTGGGGTCCTTTTGCCACCGACGACCGCTCAAGCGAAAGCTGACTTCAATCTCCTGCCCCAACTTCAAGCCGTCGACTTTATCGCACGCATCTTGCGTGAATTCGATGGGAACGTAATTGGTAAAACGATCACCGGGTTGCTCCAGGACGACGACGCGCTTGCGAAATCCTTTTTGACCAAAGGTCTTGGTCTCTTCAATCAGGTGAATAATGCCGCGGATCTTGCCTTCGTTGACGAAATTGCTCATAGAATTCTCGACGCGATTCTGTCTGGACTAGGGTAATGGGGTGCAGGTCCACGGGGCTCAACCCCGGGCGTGTTGGACGCGAGCCGACATCCTACCGTTGACCGAGCCGTTCGTAAAGAAACCCGAGAAAAGTTTCACAGACTCCCGATCAATGTTGCGCCAGTGGACTGACGGTCGCCAAACTGGGATAGAAGGGAACTTTGGCATGCGCCGCTTGGTTCAAGTCCAAAAGCCACGATTCCACCAGCGTCACCATGTGCGCATTGGCCAGCACCTGTGATTCCACCAAGAGGCAACGATCCAACGCCACCGCCATGCTCTCCAAGGTTCCGGGCCAATTTTCGGCACCCGCCACTGCCAATCGCACAAGTTCTTGATCTGGGAACTCTCGCATCGCGGGAGGCAGACCACCATTGGCCAAGACTGCCAAGGCTTGTCGAAAATATTCGGCGGCCCATGCAGCCACTTCCATCAACCGCCGGCGCTTCGGAGTAGCCTCCTTACCCGCTCGCTCCACAAAACTCTGGAGCGACTTGATAAACCCCTCTTCCGACACTCGTCCCGAAGCCAAGTGCTCGAGCCATTGAGTACGAAAGTCCAAGACGTCTTCGCCGAACAAATGCAAAGCGCTTTGCACGCTTCCGCCCGACGACCGCGCGAGGCGCTCGGCCATGTCCGGCGGAGACACCAAGTCTTTTTGCAGCAAGATCTGTTGCACTTCTTCCCAATCCAATGGCGCGAAGCGCACGATCTGACAACGGGACCGAATCGTTGGCAGTTGTCTTTGTTCCGCAGTGCCGATCAAGATAATGACGGTTTTCGGCGGCGGCTCTTCCAACGTCTTCAACAACGCATTGGCACCCTCGTGCCGCAAGTCATCCGCATCGTCCAAGATGGCCACCTTGCGGCCACCGTAATAGGGCTTCTTCGCAATCGAATGGCAAAATCCGTCGCGGTCACCTTTCTCTCCAATCAACTGCTCGAGCATGATTTGATTGCGATCCGGCATCCGGCACAAATATTCGAAGTCCGGATGTTCACCAGCCAACATCTGGCGACAAGACGGACACACACCGCAAGGATGAAAATCCATTGCCTGCGGACACAACAGGGTCTGCGCCAATTTCAACGCAAACGTTCGCTTGCCAATCCCGTCCGGCCCCAGGAACAAAAAAGTACTAGCCAGCCGATCGTTGGCCAACGCCGTGGCAAACTGTCGCCGGACTCGGTCGTGGCCCAACACAGATTCCCAACTCATCTTAACCCCTTTCTATTTCGGCAACGATGCACGAGATGTCGAGTGCGTGCCGCAACTTGCTGGGCAATCCCGCTTGGATGTGAATGATCCATGGTTTCGCTCGTAGAATCGCGCTGTACAACCAAGCGACATCCGAAACACAGCAAACCCCAGTTTCGAATGGCTACCCATTTCGTGCCGCCACTGCCAGAGTTTGAAACTCTTGCACCAACTTGGCAATCTCCCCCCCCACCATTTCGGGAGTTTGAGTAGCATCAACCACACGGATCGATTCGGGATTGGACCGCGCTTCACTGAGGTACGCCGCGCGCACGGTCGCCAAATACGCCGGACCACGGGATTCAATTCGGTCCAACGCCCGTTGCGTCCGCGCCGCCGCAACCTCCACCGGCAAGTCCAAGATAACGGTCAGATCCGGCATTGTCTCGTGAAACAACGCTCGTCCCAATTCCCAGATTTTCGCAGGCGGGATTTGTCCCAAGTGTCCCTGGTACACCACACTGGACAACAAAAATCGATCACAGATCACAACCTGCCCAGCCGCCAAAGCCGGCGCAATGACTTCCGCGATCAATTGGGCGCGAGCCGAAAAAAACAACAGCAGTTCCGTCAATGGAGCAAGTTGAATGTCGGCTCGATTCAATAATAGCTGGCGAATCTGCAGGCCCGCCGGAGTCGTCCCCGGATCCGCGCAACAAACCACTGCTTGGCCTTGATCCCGCAAGCTCTGGGCCAACCATTCGATCTGCGTCGATTTCCCGCCGCCATCGATTCCATCAAGAACAATCAACATACGAGCCCATTCCGCTCCGGATACCCGAAAATCCCCGGCCCAGCGTAGGTCACGACCGCCCAAATGTCGAGATGCCGACCGTGCCGCACATAGTAGCACGAGCGCCCCGATCGTGCCGAACTCAGTAGCACGAGCGCCCCGATCGTGCCCGGAGCCGTCCTCCGCTCAAACCTCAGGCATCCTCTTCGTATCGGGCCACAACGTTTCGCCGCGATTCTCTCGATCAAGCACCCATTGTCGACCCTAAAGCAAGAAAATTCTGCGAAACACTCTCGCAGCGAGGTTTTCGCCGACGAAAGTAGAAATTGGTTGCCAAATCGACCTGAGACCGGGTATGATAGAGTCGAGGGTTTCGCAAACACGCCCCAAGTTTCGACGATACCGCCTTGGGGCTTTCCCGCCAACAAGTTTTTTTCAGTTCCCGCCCCGCCCAATACATCCCGCCAAATACGGACGACCGAGGTCCATCAACCCGGTGGACCACGAAGTTCCTCGCCTTGGAGTTGTTGATCGATGACCGACCAATTTTCCCGACGCCGGTTTCTGCTTCAAGCCGGAATCAGCGGCGCGGCCGCCAATTTGATGCTGAACCTGCCCAGTCTCGCGGTGGCTCGGCCAAATATCCCGACACCGCAGAAACAACGCCTGGTCTTTATCTTCAGCCCAAATGGTGTGATCCCCAAGCATTTTTGGCCATCGGACACCGGCACCGAATTTGAACTGAAGCGAATCTTGGAACCGCTCGCCCCGTTCAAAAACCAGTTGATGACCATCAAGGGTCTGTGCAACCGAATCAAAGGCGACGGCGACGGCCACATGCGCGGGATCGGCTGTCTGTTGACAGGTATCGAGTTGTTCCCCGGTGACATCCAAGGCGGCTCGGATACACCGGCGGGTTGGTCCATGGGCATCTCGATTGATCAGTTTCTCAAAAACCGACTCCAAGAAAATCCCGCCACACAAACTCGGTTTGGTTCCTTGGAGTTCGGCGTAATGGTTCCCAAGCGAGCCGACACGTGGACGCGGATGTGTTATTCGGGACCCAACCAACCCGTCGCCCCCATCGATAGCCCTTACCAGATGTTTGATCGTCTGTATGGTCAAGCCAAAAACCGACAGCTGCTGGCCAGTGTCTTGGACGACCTGACGGACGACTTCCGCAAGATCGAGGCCAAGCTGAGCCAAGAGGATCGGCACTTGTTGCGCAGTCACGTCGAGATCGTGCGGCAGACCGAACAAGAACTAAAATTGGAACTGGAACTGCAGGCCAAACAAAGCGACGTTGGCCATGCCGTCCCAACCCTGCCGGCCAACGTGAAGGAACAGAACGACAATATCCCGACGCTGACCAAGTTGCAGCTGGACCTGATGGTCAACAGCTTCCTCGCGGATTTCACTCGGATCGCTTCTTTGCAAATCACCAACAGCGTGGGCCAACCGCGCATGAAGTGGTTAGGCATCGAGGAGGGGCATCACGATTTGTCGCACGAGCCCGACAACAACGAAGCCGCTTACGAAAAACTGATTCGCATCAACACTTGGTATTGCGAGCAGGTTGCTTATCTGGCCCAACGCTTGGCCGAAACTCCCGAGCCCGGTGGTGAAGGCTCGATGTTGGATCACACGACGATCATCTGGACCAATGAACTGGGCAAAGGCAACTCGCATACTCGCGACGACATCCCGTTTGTCATGGTGGGTGGCGGGCTTGGGTTCAAGATGGGTCAGTCGATTCGAATGAAGAACGTCAACCACAACCGTTTCTTAATGACCATCGCAGCGGCCATGGGCCACCCGGTCGATTCGTTCGGCAACCCCGACTTCTGCGGCGATGGCGTCCTGACCGGTCTCACTTAACACCGAACGACCCAGTGGCACGCACCACTTGGGCGTTCAACAAAGATCGACCAGTTCCCAATCCTTGATTCCCGCCTTTGAGTTCTCACCTGATCGAGACTTCGATAATGCGATCTGCACTGCTGGCCTTCGCCACAATGTTTTTTTTGGTTGGTGAAATTTCGGTTGGTCTGGCGTCAGCCGACGAGCCGCGGGGCGAATTGGACTTCAACCGCGACATTCGCCCGATTCTTTCGAACCATTGTTTTCGCTGTCATGGACCAGACGAAGCAGAACGAGCCGGGGGTGGGGCTCAGGGCTTGCGGTTGGACACACCCGATGGCCTACGCGAAGATCTTGGTGGGCACTTCGCGGTCGTACCCGGACAGCCAGACTCCAGTGAGTTGCTGGCGCGAGTTAGCAGTGACGATGACTCGCTCGTGATGCCGCCGCCCGAAGTGGGCGTCCGATTGACTCCCGCCGAAATTGCGCGACTGCGCCAGTGGATCGCGGAAGGAGCCGTCTATTCGCAACACTGGGCGTATGTGGTGCCGCAACGACCGGCCGTTCCCGAATGGAAAGACGCCGCCGCGCAAGCTTGGATCAAGAACTCGATCGATCACTTTGTTTGGCAACGACTCCGGCAAGAAAATCTCGTGCCGCAACCCGAAGCCGATCGTTATGTTTTGATTCGTCGCGTCGCCTTGGACGTGACGGGTCTGCCACCCACTTGGGACGAAGTCCAACAGTTCGTCAACGACACTTCGCCCAACGCTTACGAACAAATGGTCGATCGGTTCCTCGCCAAAGACGCCTACGGCGAACATTGGGCGCGTATGTGGTTGGACTTGGCCCGCTACGCGGATTCAGCTGGCTATGCCGACGACCCGGCTCGCACGATTTGGGCTTATCGCGATTACGTAATTCGCGCCTTCAACCAGAACATGCCTTTTGATCAGTTCACCATCGAACAAATCGCGGGCGATCTCTTGCCCAACCCCACCAGTGACCAACTGATCGCCACCGCCTTCCATCGCAACACCTTGACGAACAACGAAGGAGGTACCAACGATGAAGAGTTTCGCAATGTGGCGGTGGTCGATCGCGTGAACACGACTTACGCCGTTTGGATGGGCACGACAATGGCCTGCGCCCAATGCCACACCCACAAGTACGATCCGTTGACGCACGCCGAATACTTTCAATCGTTTGCCATCTTTAACAACTCGGAAGATGCCGATCGCGGCGACGAATCCCCGCTGCACGAAGTCTGGACAGAATCGCAGTTACAAGAACGGCAACGTTTGCAAATGATCCTAGCCAGCGACGAAGCCCTCTTGCAGCAAATGACTCCCGCTTTGCAGAAATCTCTCGAAAGCTGGGAAGCAACACTTCCTCAACAGCCGCAGTGGCGCACGCTCAACGTTTTGTCGGCGGTCAGCGCGGGCGATGTCGGACTGAACATCGACCAACAGTCGAAGGCAATTCGCAGCGCCCAAGGAGTCGCCAAAGATAACTTCGAAATCGAATTGGATCTGGACGCTTTAAATTCAGAAGGCTCCGGCTCGTTGACCGCGCTCCAGCTGGAAGCGTTGGCCGATGCGTCACTGCCGGGCAATGGCCCCGGTTGGAGTGGCGGTAATTTTGTGCTCAGCGAACTCCGCGCGACCATCATACCTCCCGCAAACACACAGATTGCCGGCAAGTTCGTGCGCATCGAGTTGCCCGGTCCCAACCGCATTTTGTCGCTCGCCGAAGTCGAGGTCCTGGCCCAAGGTCAGAACGTGGCCATCCAGGGCTCGGCCACCCAAAGCAGCACGGCCTTCGAAGGAGCGGCCCAACGCGCGATCGATGGCAACACCAACGGGCACTACTTCCAAGCCAACTCGGTGACCCACTCCATCGCAAACGAAACCGATCCGTGGTGGGAAGTCGCGTTGGCCGATGTCGCCTCGATCCAGCAGATCGTTGTGTGGAACCGCATCGACGGTGGAGCATCGATCATGCAACGACTGCAAGGAGCGCGCGTGAAAGTTTTGGATGAGGAACGCCGCTTGATTTGGGAAGGCGAAATTTCGGATACTTCGAATCTCTCGGTGACTTTGGGCGTCGATGGATCACGACCCTTGTCCTTCGCTGCAGCCTTTGCGGACTTCAACCAAGATGGATTCAACGCCACCAACTTGTTGGCCAAGCCGATCGACTTGCAGAAAGGTTGGGCCGTCGGTGGCGCCACCGGACGTGATCATCAATTGACGCTGGTCTTGGCCGAACCTGCCCAAATCCAGCCCGGTAGTCGCTTGCATGTGACGCTGTTCCAGCAATCGCCGCACTCGGCACATCTCTTGGGCAAGTTCCGACTTCAGGCAACCACCGACGAGACGATCACGCAATGGGCTTCGATACCACCTCAAATCCAAGCAATCGTCCGTGTTCCAGCAGCAAACCGCAGCCCACAGCAGGTAGACGAATTGGTCATCTACTATCGCTCGATTGCGCCGGAGCTGGAAGATGTTAGGCAGCGAGTCGCCCAAGCCCGCTCGCAGCTCGCCGCGCTCCAGCCGACCACAACCGTGCCGGTCATGCGCGAACTACCGCAAGATCGGCAGCGAGTGACCAAAATTCATAACCGGGGGAATTTTATGGACTTGGGCGATGAGGTTCCGCCAGGAATCCCAGTGGCCTTTGCCAACAAGAACGAACCAGTGCAAGATCGATTGGTACTCGCGCGGTGGCTGGTGTCGCGCGACAATCCCTTGACGGCTCGCGTGACGGTTAATCGACACTGGGAACAACTGTTCGGTACTGGGATCGTCGCCACCACCGAAGAGTTTGGCGCTCAAGGTGATTTGCCGACGCATCCCGAGTTGTTGGATTGGTTGGCTGTCGAATTTGTCGAACGAGGTTGGGATCAAAAAGGTCTATTGAAGACCCTATTGATGAGTGCAACCTATCGACAGAATTCCAAAGTAAGTCGCGAGTTGGCTGACTTGGACCCCGAGAATCGTTTGTTCGCGCGTGGGCCTCGGTTTCGCTTGCCGGCAGAAACGATTCGTGACCAGTCGTTGGCCGTCGCAGGCTTGCTGAGTCCCAAACTGTTTGGCCCGCCCGTCAAACCGCCGCAACCTGCACTAGGTTTAGCGGCGGCATTTGGCTCCAGTACCGATTGGCAAACCAGCAGCGGTGAAGATCGTTATCGGCGCGGTATTTACACGACGATGCGACGTTCGAATCCTTATCCTTCAATGAGCACGTTTGATGCTCCCAATCGTGAGGTGTGTACGTTGCGGCGGATTCGCACGAACACCCCGCTACAAGCACTGGTAACCTTGAACGATCCCGTCTACATCGAAGCAGCCCAAGCGTTTGGGCGACGGTTGGTGCAACATACGGGAACAATTGAAGAGAAGTTGAACGTGGCATTGAACCAAGCCCTGTCTCGTCCCGCAACGGCCGATGAAATCCAGGTGCTTAAGCGACTTCACGAACAAGCAACGGCGGCATTGCAGGGCCAACCTGACGAGGCCACGAAACTCGCCACCGAACCCTTAGGGCCAGCCCCCGAAGGCAGCGATATGGTCGAATTGGCTGCCTGGACCGTAGTAGCCAACGCGATCTTGAATTTGGACGAATTCTTGATGCGACGCTGAGATAGTAGTGGATCGCTCCGCGATCCAACTTGACGGTAGTGGATCGCTCCGCGATCCAACTTGATCGTAGTGGATCGCTCCGCGGTCCAACTTAAGATTTTAATGGATCGCTCCGCGATCCAGTTTTGAATGGTAGTGGATCGCTCCGCGATCCTTAGTTGGATCGCGGAGCGAT
>JBGSJV010000071.1:0-17515 GCA_041741535.1 Pirellulaceae bacterium | reverse complement strand
GCGTTTGAATGATTAATGATTATTGAAGAATGAAAAATTCAAAAGGTACCAAAAAACGTCTAGTATCAGGCATTCCGCCAGCAAACGATGGCTGTCAGCAATTTGCATTTTTCAATTTCCATTTTTCATTACTCATTTCTTGGCCGCGTGTGAACCAAAGACGATCATTTTCCTGGCTGGCGGACTTCCCACGGATGGCAATTCCGATCTGCGGATGAATACATTCGCGGGATGCGGTATCGAATTGAAGACCGTCAAAGTATTAGCTCGGAAGTTAGACCATGGCAGTCGGACAAGTTGCTGTCGGTCAACGAAGTTTCCGCGGACTGTTCATCCGCAGTTCGGCTTTGCCATCCGTGGGAATTACCAAACGCTCTCATTTTGCCGCTTTGCGGCTCAGCCATTCGCCGGCTCAGGCCTAGTGTCTCGGCAGATTCGACGATCGGGGTTCTCGGATCAACCAAGGTCGGACTCTCCCAAATCGGGAAGTTATTTCCAGACAATTCCTTAGCGGCGCGTGGTTGGTCGGATGCCCGCCCAATCACGCTTTGCTAACCGGTTAACTCAAAAGGCACGTCGCGACTTCTCAGAAACGGGAAACGCATTAGCAACGCGTAGTTGGTCGGACGCCAGCCCAAGCACGCTTTGCTAACCGGTTAACTCAAAGGCGGCACCTCAACGCGAAGTCCCTCGGTACTTGCGAACCATTCAGGTCTTCCACAATGTGAACTGATCGGCGATTTGGCGAAGGTAGTCGAGGGCGTCTTCCAAGGTCGTGGTTTCGACCCCCGAGACTCGTCCGCCCCGATCACAAGCTTGGAGTAGCATCAACTCTTCATAGCTTTCGTGGGACTGCAAGCGCAACCGAGCCCGACGACCAATCGATCCATCCACAACTTTATGGGCATCCATGTGATGCTGGATCAACCACGCGGTTCGGGGGGTGATGTAGTCGCGAATGGCCTCCAAACCTGCCGTGACATGGTCGGACGGATCGATGCCCTTGCCAATGTCATGCAGTAAAGCCGCCAGCAAGAACTCTTCATCGTAGGGCAATTGATCCATCGCCAAATCAAATACTTGCAAACTGTGGTACAAGACGTCACCTTCGGGATGGTAACGAACATTCTGTTTGACGTCCTCCAACGGTAGAAGCAAACAATAGAACAATTGAAAACGATCGACGGCCTCGGCGGCAGCCGACAATTGGTCTTCAATATCCAGTTCCGGGTATTCGCCCCGCAAGCGTTGTTCGAATTCGGCCAGCGTCGCTCGTTCCATGGCCTTGCCGGTGATACTGCTGATGAACGTCGTGCGGATTTGCTTCGTCGGATAAACGGTTAGCTCGATGGGGAACCGATCTTGGATGTGCAAATGTTGGAACGTCATGGGCCGCCCTCCTTTGACGACTCGTTTTCGCTCCAATTCGCTAAAGATACCGTGATATTCCAGTTCGCCCCGAATCGATTCCACGGAATCCGCAAACACATGCAAATCGATGTCCGAACCTTGTCGAATGTGGCCCGTGAGCACACTGCCGATAATTTTTGGCGAGAATCTGCTCAGAAGCCGCATCATTCGCAGCCCAGCCATCCGCATTTCGAGCAACAGATCGCTGCTCCGTTGGCCTTCATGCAATTGGGCGAGGATCCGAACTTGATCGCGAATTTCACCATTGCTGGGTAGATCCGCGGGCTTGACCCAGCCTTTCTGCACGTACCGCGCCGCTTTCATTTTGGCGCGATAGTATTCCGATTCTTCCCGCGCGTAAAGTAACCGAGCCGCTTGCCAAGCAATTTGTTGGCGCACTTTCGAATTGGACATTCGCATCGCCGGATCAACACGGCGAACAATAGAGTAGAGAACGATCACCACAAAGCAAACGGCCGAAACAGCCGCGTTGCTAGTTTCTCCAATTCAACTTAGAAAGTCAAGGCAAAATCAACACGTGAAGTAAGAAACAATCTCCGCTCGGACGATTTACGTGCCAAACGAACGCAACCTTGTGTCATACGCAAGGACGACTCATTCCCTACTTTGACTAGTTGATTTGCACTTCGGCGACGACCGGTCGGTGGTCGGAAAGGTCCGAATCAACCGCAAAGTACCTTCGAAATTGCCAATCGGATGGAATCAAAATCCAATCGATCACGCGGTCGGGCTGTTGCGAATGATACGTCATTTGATCCGATGTTGGGACATTGGCTGGTTCACGCCGGAACCTTTGGGATCGATCCAGCATATCGAGTGCATTGTCTCCAGCTCCGTCGGTCATTGAATTCGGAAAACCGCTGGGCGTTGAATTCAAATCGCCCAGCAAAAGAGGAGTGGATTCCAATTCGGCGATCGAATTTAAAATCGCCCGGACCGCCGCAGTTCGGTCCGATTCGTCGCGATGCTCCAGATGAATGCCAATTATATCTAAAGGATAACCCGGGGTCTCGATCTTTACGGAGACCGCCTGTTTCTGTCCGACCAACCAACTCTCCCAAACAGAATGAGGCGGCAACTTCAACAGGCCAGCCTCACGAATTGGAAACTTGCTGAGCACGACGTTACCAAAGCACCACCGCCAACCCAAAATTCGAAAATCCAAATTGCGTTGCTCGACCCAATACGGATACCCACATTGCTGCGCAAGTTGTCGAGCCTGATTGACGCCATGGCTCCAACTCGTGTCAAAATCCACTTCATTCAAAACCACAACATCGGCGTCTATTTGCTGCAGTAAACCTGCAATTTTCTCCAGTCGCTCGGCTCTCTGCTTTTGGTCACCGCCGTCAAGATTCGATTCGGCGATTCCCCGACCATGGGCAATGTTGTAACAAGCAATTCTGAGGAAGTCTCGACTCTCGTCAAACGAAGCTACCGCGTTTTCATTGCGGCCGACGATGATTTGCTGTGCAGAACTAACCCAGCGACTGTAAACGTAGGTGCCAACGACAAACGCCGCGAAGAGCAACAAACCGATTGCAAGATAACGCCACCAGCGAGATTTTGGCCACCAGCTTCGCTTCATTACCATGTCAATCGTTCCCTCATCTCGCGCTTCCCTTCGCGAGTCGTAACCCGCCACGAACCCAAGGTTACGCTTGGTGATTGTAGTGGATCGCTCCGCGATCCAATTTAGGCCACCGAATGGTTCGCGGAGCGAACCACTACACTACAATGGTTCGCGGAGCGAACCACTACACTACGATGGATCGCGGAGCGAACCGCTACACTGCAATAGTTCGGGGAGCGAAGCGCTACACTACATTGGTTCGCGGAGCGAACCACTACACTCTCATCGTTCGTGGGGCGAAACATGACTATTCAGGCTTCTTCAGCATCGCTTGCATTGCGGTCCAGGGCACAGCGAGTTTCACGACCAAGGCGCCGGGATCCAATCCGATCGCGCCTTCGCTATCTTCCTCGTCACCGAACCAATCTTCCTCGGAATCCGCGGTCTCTTCCATCAACTCAGCACTGGCGATCATCGGACCATCACCCATGACGATCGTCGACACGAGACCTACCAGTTCGTGATTCGAGTTGAAAATGCCACAGCCACTCCCGCCTGGCGCGTAGTCGGCCGAGATCTCCATCCAGGGATGTTTGCCGATCAACGGGTATCGCTTGACGTAACCCCGATCGTAGGTGAAAAAACGATTTTCGGTATGGTGCATCGCCACGATATCGTCGGCCATCGCTGGAGCTTTGCTGGCCATGGGTACCCACGGGAAGTCGCTGCCGTCCAACTTAACGATTGCAACATCCGTCGCGCGATTGCCGGCCACAAACTCAATGACCTTCACGACTTGGCCATTTGCCAGCAAACCCACTAGCTTCTTGTTGAACGCTTCGGCGATGTGATAATTGGTAATGGCTAATCCATCGGGACTGATGATGACGGCTCCACCAACAAAGAACTCGTCGTCCGAACCACCGCCCGCGATCACCATCGTGGCTCGGATCATTTGATCCAGTGTTGGCTTTTGTCCATCCCACGGTGGCAGGGCTCGAGAAACAGTCGCCGGCACATTCTCCAGCTGTGAGCGTTTCCAGCCCGCCGTTTTCCACGCGGCTCGTTGTTCTACTTGTTCGAAGTAACGATGGTAGATTGCCCCGAAGATTTTTTGATCGTTCAAGGGTTGGTCCAAACCCGAGTAGGGAATAAAATCGCGGCCGGGATCTTCCGGCAATGTGGCTTCGTCTGCCTGCGCTGCAACGGCCTCGAGGACCGAGTGGCGATTATCGAATTCGGCGGAGGACAGAATCCCATCTTGATCCACGTCCAGTTTCTCGAACATCTGCTGGAAGGGCAGCGATTCGTCCTTGAGCCGATCTTGCAGATAAACGGTCCATTCGGTTTCGGCGATCATTCCGTCCGCGTTGGTATCCGCCGCGGCAAAGCCAACCGGCAACGGAGACGTGACTTGAGCCGTGGCGTTTGCCGACCAGTTCACTACAAAGAGAACGACAAGCACAAATTTCAAGTACTTCACTGACACAAATTGATCCACTTGCATTGATCGAGTATTCCCAGAAATTCAGGACCATCCCAACCGTCCAACAGATGATGATGGAGACGCGTCGCTCTTCCCAGTCTAGATTCCGGGACATGACTTGGCCAGTTGCCCGCGCGGCAAAGCTTTAGACAATTCTATTGTCAGAAAGACTCTTCATTCCCGTCGTTCACGCCGCAACGTGAGGGTGGCCGAGTGCGATTGGCCGGGTTGTAGTGCAATTTCAGCTCGTTCCAACTCATAGCATTGGCGATTTAGTATCACCAGAAACTTCTCCACAGCCGGCACATTATTGAAAATCGCCTCACCTTGTGAATTCGTCTTTCGGTGTTGTACCTCTTGATCGCGATCCAGGATGAATTGCCTGCGTTCAAAGCGTGACCACATCTGCCACTCAAGCGTCTTGCGCCATAATCTGTATCGCGTACTGGCCTCGACTCCGCTGGACGTCAACTCCTTCGGGAATACTTCGTTGATCTGAGAAATCGCAAACACGTCTTCCACAGGTTTTCCATTTTCGTCAACGACGACAACTTTCAGATCAGAGGTGCGTTCCATATCGATTGCAACCCTAAACGGTTCGTCTTCCGGATAATAGATATGATAGAAGCGATGACGTGATGAGAGTTCGTCGGGCGGATTTCGACTTACAAATCCTGGGGCATGGACCAAGAACCCAGTTACAGAATCAGGCGGCAAACATGGGACGACAAAGCTGCCGTCGTCGGCAACATCAACCACGTCCAGCCATTCCCAAGAAGGCAGGGCATCGCTCTTGGCCCTACTGACTGCTCGGACCGCGACCTGACCACCGCGAACTGGCGGTGAGAACTCGCCAGTCAATTGCCCTTGAACCTTGACTCCAAGGAACAACGGTACGTCGCCAATTGTCACCTCGTGGTTGCTGTTCGGCCGAAGAATCAAGTCGTGGCCGAAGCGAATCGGTTGTCCGTCGGTTACTTGAACCAATCGCACCATGTCCGTTTCAATGGGAAGCGGCGGTGAAATCCAATGGTCGTCAACAAATTGCCAATCGACCGTACGATTTCGCCCTGACACCACTACCAAGCCTGCGCGAATAACGTCGCCCGTTTCACCCTCGATCGCGCGTAGCTTTATCCGGCAACCCTTGTTCAAAGTCACCAAAACCTCAGCATTTGAGTAATCAATTTGGGTATCTAGCTCGACGTATTCTCCATGAGAGATCGTTACTTCAACGGTTGTAATTTCCGTACCGCTCTTGATCAAGTCATTTGAGCCAACGACAAGGTTCACACGACCATCTTGATCGGTTACTTTTGTCGGTAGCTGAAGATACGCAAAACCCCCAGTTTTGGTCCGAATACCTGCGACGCTCACATGAGCGTCCAATACAGGCTGTTGCTGTTCATCAACGACACGTACTTTGACTAGTTTGCCAACTGTTAAAGAACCCAGTTCTTGACCCACAGCCGATGCTGTGATCGCCAATATCCACAAACCAGCAGCAATGACGTTCGTTAAAGCGGTTGCATCCCCCCAAAAAAGTGGATCTTGTTTGACCATCTTTATGTTCCTTGCTTAAGAGTCTAAAACGTCCGCGTGTACTACATGAATATAACACACGAGCAATTCACCTTCAAAGCCCCAATTTTTGCCTTCGATGTTCGATCGTTTGCTTGCGTTATAATGCGTATCTACCCCGTGGATGATGGACCTAATACGGGTGCCTCGCAGCGGACAATGCCAGACGATGGCCTACCTACGGATGAAGTGGATTTTGTTTCAGATACGGTGTGTCAGAATTTTTCGCTGGAAAGACTTAATGGTCGAGGGACTGCGTGCGTAGTTGCTACACACCGGGTTACTTTTGTCACAGATTCAAACTCTGTAGGTACTGGCTGAGAGGGCTCGCAGTTCCGTTACTGCAAATTCGTCGCTTTTCGCACCTTTGAAAGGCTTCCACCGTGGCAACCAGAATTCTTGAAGCGACGTCCGAATGCCTGCGGGTTCGTGTGAACGCGGGGTTGTTCGTGTTGGTCCCCATTTCGCTTCTGACCCTCTTGGGCGGTTTCCTGTGCGCGACCGTCGCTTATCGGGGTGAAATCCAACTCGACGGCGAATCACTTCGGTACCGTCGCTGGCATTTCGACTGCTGGCCGATCGAGGTCCTGGAAATTCCCCGTACAGAAATTCAAAGCGTTGATTGCCGCGTCCCAGCGAATTCCTGGCTGAACTCCCTGGAAGTCGAAGTTCAGACAGTGTCCCAGACGCACACGTTGGAACTACCGGGCACCGACGGAGAAATCAAAGCTCGCCTGGTTCAGGATTTGCAGACGAAGCTTGGTCAATCCAACACCGGCCTCCGATATTTGGACATCACCAGCATACCGCTCGCCATCTTGGCCGCGATTGTGTTGATGGCTGGGCTCTTTTTCTTGAGTCTGGGTCAAACAGTCCGCATCAACTTGGACGCCACCCAACAAACCGCCACGATCCACATTCGCCGCTGGCTGTTCCCTTTGGGGAGAACCATCACTCGTCCGCTCCGTTCGCTGGTCGTCGTGAAGGCTTTTCGCGTGACCGACCGGCCTCACTATGGGCTGGCGGGATTTCAAGTGCACCTCGGTTTCTCCGCGGCGGGAAGAAAACGGGAAGTGGATGAACTTTTCGACTTGGCAAAGTACGCGTACTTTACGGCCTCCGGTTCGGAGTTTCTCGCGCATATCTTGCACGTCTGGTTACAACTTCATAGTTCCAATTCATCGGCCCAGCACACTGTCAAAAAGAAGAAGCGTTCCGTTCAAAGTTAAACCAAGAAATAAGAACTGGAGAAGCCGAGCCTACTGGCCCAACACCAATGTCCAATCAAAACGTTCGAGACCGGACGCGGCTATTCTCGCAACACAACGCGTTCGATCGATTTGGCCAAGCCGGTTTCATCGTCGACTTCAACGACGGATGCGTGAATTTCAATCTCGCCTTCGGCGACCAAGAACGACGTTGGCTCAAACGTTAGAATCGTTTTGAGCACGTGCTTCGTCTCACGACCGATAACGCCACTATGGGGACCGGACATGCCAACGTCGCATTGGAACGCGGTTCCTTTTGGCAGAATTCGTTCATCAGCCGTTGTCACATGTGTGTGCGTGCCCAAGACCGCGGAGACTCGGCCGTCCAAATAGTGGCCCATCAATTGTTTGTCGCTGGTGGCTTCCGCGTGAAACTCAACCAGCACCGGGCCAGGGGGTAACTGCCCACTGTTCAGAATCTCATCCACGCACTGAAACGGGCAATCCACCGGCCGCATGAAGACGCGTCCCAACAACACGATGACGGAAAAGTTGCGTCCGTCGGGCAGTTGAAAACTGGCCCAGCCCCGACCTGGCGCTTTGCTGGGAAAGTTTGCCGGTCGCGCGATATTGCTCTTGGTCCCCAAGATGGAATAGATCTCACGCTTCTTGAAAACGTGATCGCCCAACGTAACCAGATCCACGCCCGCGCCGCACAAACTATGATATTGCCCCGGCGAAAGCCCGGAGCCGTTGTACGCGTTCTCCGCATCTGCAACGACGACATCAAGCCCAGCCCGTTGTCGCCAAGCCAGAACTTGCGCGACAACGCTGCTGACGCCGGCCTTGCCGACGATATCACCAATGAACCCGAATCGCATGCGTTATCTCGCTAGTTCGGAGAATCGAGCTTCGCGGATCACGGTGACCTTGATTTCACCTGGATAACTCAAGCGTTGTTCAAACGAGTTCGCGATATCGCGACAAATCTTGGCAGCCGTCTGATCGTCGGCCTCTTCGGCGCTAACGATGACTCGCATTTCTCGACCTGCTTGAATGGCGAAGGCTTGTTGCACGCCTTTGAATTCGCGAGCGATGGCTTCCAATTCTTCCATCCGACGAATATACCGTTCCAACGATTCTCGCCGCGCGCCGGGACGTGAAGCGCTACACGCGTCCGCTGCCGCCACCAAAACCGTGTAAGGATATTCGGTGATGATCTCGTCATGGTGACCCAAGGCCGCATGCACGACATCCGGACCTTCTCCGTGTCGCTTGAGAATCTCGGCACCAATTTTTGGATGCCCACCTTCCAATTCGTGATCGGCGGCTTTGCCAATGTCGTGAAGCAAGCCGCAGCGGCGCGCGAGATTCTCGTCCAGGCCAACCATTTCGGCCAAAAGACCCGCAATAAATGCCACTTCGATACTGTGACGGAGCACGTTTTGGCTGTAACTGGTGCGGAAATGCAGCCGTCCCAAGTAATCAATTACTTTTTCATGGACGCCACCCAAGCCAACTTCGTCCGTGGCCTCGATGCCTTTGCGACGAATGACTTTGCGGATTTCCTTTTCGTTCTCGCGAACGACTTCTTCGATCTTGGTGGGGTGAATTCGACCGTCGGCAATCAACTTGCTGAGCGACATCCGCGCGACTTCGCGGCGAATGGGGTCGAAGCCCGAGACGATCACGACACCCGGAGTGTCGTCAATAATCAAGTCGACGCCGGTTTCCTTCTCGAACGAACGGATGTTGCGACCTTCACGCCCAATAATACGCCCCTTCATTTCGTCGCTCGGGATATCGATCGAGGCCGTCGTTGCCTCCGACGTTTGGCTGGCGGCGTAACGCTGCAAGGCGATCAACAGCATGTCACGGGCCTTTTGTTCCAACTGTTCCGAAACGTTTCGCTCGTGGCGCAACAAGCGACGGCCAATCTCGCTCGACAATTCCGACTCCAGCAGCGACAGCAAGCGTTGCGTGGCTTCTTCCCGACTGAGGCCTGTAATCTGATGCAATTGACGGCGCTGTTGCTCCAGCATCTCTTCGAGGTCTTTTTCGCGCTTCGTATTCCGCTCCAACTTTTCCGTCAGGCGGCGCTGCGAGGCTTCGACCATTTTCTCTTGTTTGCGGAGACCCTCGCTTTGTTGTTTGAGTTGTTGGTCCTTTTGCTCGACGGCGTCACGTTCCCGACGTACTTCCGCCAAAGTCTTGGAACGCAAATCTTCGAGTTCGGTCTTTTTCGCCAACAATTCTTCTTTGGCTTTTAGTTCCGCTTCGCGGTGGATGTCTTCCGCCTTCTTGCGTCCGGCTTCAATGATGTCATCTGCCTGTTTCTTGGCAGTCATTCGAGTGGCGTATAAAAAACCGCCAAACCCAGCAACTCCGATCAGAATGCCGATAAGAGCACCGACGATTCCCTCCGTACCCATATGATTCCACTCCCGCTCTAATAATTATTTGGAACGGAATGACCAGTAATTTCTGCAGGCCAATTGCTAGATTGAAGCAACCCGCATGCACGAATAGGGGGTTTTCGCAGCGAGCAGTGCTTCCAGCGGATGATAAGTCGCGAAAAAATTCAACAGTCGATCCTCAAGTCGTTCTCGAGTCCCATGCAGTTGGAACAGCCTCGACAGGCCGAACCAGACATGATCAACCAAGCTAAAATCGCATTTCACCCCAGTCCATCCACCATTGCCCAGAGCTCTGTCCGACGACGATGGTCGCGGTGCTTCAGCCAACAACAGCAGTTGGTTCCAGTGAAATACGATCCCATGGACGCTCAACCACACAAGTCGGTAGGCGACCAAGAGCAAAACGATAAGATTCCAAGTCAACGCGTTCATTATCAATCACTGGAAACACCGGTCGCGAGTTGGGTTGGACCAGCCAACCATAAAACCCGACTCCCGGCCATCCGACGATCTCAGTCCATCGGCAATTTCGTGGTGTTGCCGCAGTCACCTCCGCCCTGGCCCCTGACGTGTTAAGATGATACCACATCGGAGCCCTCCCGCAACCCAACGGAACGGTTGACTTTTCTGTTCAACAGTACTCTGGAGGCGTAGGCTCCGCCCCTAGGCTCTCTCCCAAAAGGGGTCTGTCCGTTTGGAGGGCATGCCATAATTTCGGACAATACGGCATGACCGGAGAGGTCAGACCCCTTTTGGGACAGAGCCTAAAACTCGCTCGGATCGAATGGTTATCACGTTCGCCCAAATTCTCGAGTTCGACATACTGTCTAAAGGTAGGCTCTGAGAATCGAGCGAGTCTCCATGACGTTCGTTCACGGCTCCCATTTTGCTTAATTACCAAGGTCTAAAGCGCTCATTGTGACGGAAGACACCAACCAACTGCGGCTAAAGCTCCCGCCCGAATTTTGGAATGCGTCCCAAGTTGTGGTCGCCGTATCGGGTGGCAGCGATTCCATGGCTCTGATTTGTTCGTTGCTCCGTCATCGCCAACACAAGTCTGCGACCCAAACCGTTCCCGAAGTTGTTGCCTTCCACTTTGATCATCGTTGGCAAGAAAAATCCGCCGAGGTCGCGCGGTGGGTCGAGTCCAAACTCCAGGCTCTTGGCATTTCAACCGTGATTCGGCGTCGTGTTGGCGCCGATGAATCTACGGCCCGAGATTCAAGTTTGGACGACGCGTGCGGACTGGGGCCGCAATCTGAAGGGGACGCTCGGACGCAACGTTACGCTGCCTTGGCCGAAGTTGCCGAATCGTTCGGAGCGACCTATGCCCTGACCGGACATACGGCGGACGATCAAACCGAAACCGTCCTGATGCGAATCGCGCGAGGGACGGGCTTGTCGGGGTTGGCTGGGATTCCCTTCCAACGCCGCTTGAGCGATTCCTGCCAATTGCTCCGGCCCTTGTTATCCGAGTCCCGCCAACGACTCCGCGACTATCTACAAGAAATTGAGCAAGACTTCTGGGACGATCCCACCAATGCCGCAGACCACTGGACTCGGAATCGCGTTCGTCAGTCCGTGTTGCCGTGCTTGCGTCAACACCTGTCGCCCCAAATCGACGCCTCGTTGCAACGTCTGGGTCAGTTGGCCAGCGAGCACCAGGAGATCGTCGGATGTTTGGCCGAAGTGAATCGCGGTGCAATCCTCGAGTGCCGCGACCAGCACTTGCTCGTCGATGTTCGAGCCTTATCGCATTTGTCAGAGAGTGTCGTGCGGACGTTGCTGGTGCATTGGTGGAGTCAAGCGAGGTTTCCCCAGCAAGAAATGGACTTCGAACATTGGGGTCGGCTGGCGTCCTTGGTTTGCCGCCCAGTCGGCTCTGGGGCCCAACCGCGTTGGCCTAGCGAATGCCATTTTCCTGGACCAATCGTGGCCAAACGTTCTGCTGGGGTATTGCGCATTGTCACGCAATTGAAATAACTTCTTTTTTTACGTTCCACGTCTCGTGGTGCCCGGCATCCAACTTCAAAGTCGTCACCGATCAAGCGACGAACTGCGAAAGAACGATCTGCGACAATGTAGTGGACCGCTCCGACGGTCCAACTTAATCGGATCGTGGAACGATCCGCGACAATGAGAATCCGCGATTCGCGACCAAGGTTGGAGGATGGCATGGACTACAAAGCAGAATCCGACGAATGGCTGATGCAGCAAGTCAAAGCAGGCCGCCGAGACTGCTTGGAAGTCTTGGTTCGCCGCTATGCGACGCCGCTGCTCACCTATCTGCACCGAATCATGGCAGTGCGTCACACGGCCGAAGACCTTTTGCAAGAAACGTTCTTGGCGGTTTGGGCCAAACGCGAAACCTTTGCCGGGACGGGCTCGTTCGCCAGCTGGCTGTTTGCCATTGCGACCAATTGCCACCGACAAGCCTACCGTACTCAGAGTCGCCGCATTTCCTTTGTAGACGCCGCGGACTCGATTCCTGCCGCAGCCTGCACCGCGCCGACTCCCTTGGATCAAACCTTGCTCACGGAACAACATCAAACGTTATCGGTAGCGATCGAACGTTTGCCCGAACAACAACCAATCGTACTCGTTCTGCGACATTGGAACCGAATGCCGCATGCCGAAATCGCGAAGGTCATCGATTGCACAGAGGCGACCGTCCGTTCGCATCTCCATCACGCTTTGAATAACGTCCGTCGGTACATGGAGTCCCACTCATGATTGGTCCCGATGAAAACTTGATCGACTATGTCGAGGCCTACGTACACGGCCTATTGAACGCCCGCGACGCAGCCCTAGTCGCGCGTTTTTGCGAAAACTCGAAGGTCGGCCAAGCCGCTCTGTTGGAAGCCCAAGAACGATTGGCCCTGTTCAATTCGATTCCACCGACCATTGCGTCCGAGGAATTGATCCAGCGAACTCTTTCTGCAGTGGCCGAAGTGGAGACGCAAAACTCGCAACGGTTGGCCAACAACCGCCGTACATTTTGGTGGTTCGCGACCGCGGCTACGGTCTTGCTTAGCGTGCTGACGGCGTATTATTGGAATTTGCAGCCGGATCCTTTGGACTTGCGAGTGTTGGGGCAGAATGAATGGATCCCCGCGAGCCAAGTTTCGGTGCGCGTCGCGGTTTGGGATGCTCAGCAAGCCGCGCCGCAACCTGGATTGAATGTTAGCTTTCATCTCTACAATCCTAAGGCCAAATCTCGAATTGCCTTGGCCACTGGTATCACGGATGAACACGGCACGGTTGCTCCGCGGTTCGAGACCCCGGATTGGCCCGATGGAACTTACGAACTACAAGTCGAAGCACAATACCGCGGCAAGTCCGAGGTATTGGCGCGAACCATCAAACTCAAACGCGACTGGCGCGTGATGCTGACCACGGACAAACCCGTGTACCAGCCCGGGCAAACGATTCACCTGCGTTCGCTGAGTCTCAAGAAGCCGAGCTTGAAACCGATTGCGGGTGAAGAGGTCGTTTTTTCCATCCGAGACCCCAAGGGAAACCTGATCTTCAAGCAACGTGATGTCACAAGCCAGTATGGTATCGCCGCAACCGATTGTCCGTTGGCAACGCAATTGTTGGAAGGTGAATATCGGATCGAGTGCCAAGTCGGCGAGACCAAATCGGAATCAACGGTCCGCGTCCAAAAATACGTGCTGCCCAAGTTCAAGCTGGATGTCACCTTGGATAAAGCCTTTTACGCTCCCGCTGAATTGGTCCAGGGTAAGGTGCGCGCGAATTACTTTTTTGGCCAACCAGTAACGGGCGGCAAAGTGACGATCGAAGTTCGGTCCACCGATTTTTCCGATCAATCCATCAACTCGATCGATGCAACAACGGATGCGCAAGGGAACTGCGAGTTTTCCTTTCGCTTGCCGCCAACCGTGTATGGCTCCGCGTCCGATGGTGGGAACGCTCGGTTCCAGTTGGCGGTTGCAGTCACCGATACAGCTGGGCAACAACACTCCGTCGCGCTTGGTCGAATGGTCGCGAAACATCCCATTCAAGTCACGTTGATTCCGGAAGGTGGCCGTTTGACCCCAGGACTGGCCAATCGTCTATTTGTCGTCACCAACTATGCCGACGGGCAACCTGCGGCGTGTCGAGTCGGGATCACGGGCGTGCCTCAAGAATTGCAAACCAACTCGGCAGGAGTCGCCGTTATCGAAGTCGAACCGAACGATTTGCCAGGCAGCCTCGTGGTTCGAGCCACTGACGAAGCGGGTCGAATCGGCCGTTCGGAGCTGAATCTCAACCGATCCGTACAACTCGGCGACTTTGTGCTGCGTCCCGATCGAGCAATCTATCGTGGCGGTCAAACCATGAGTCTCGAGGTTTTGGCGACGGGAAGTGAACCCGTCTTTGTCGACTTGCTTAAGGACGGTCAATCGCTCGGTTCGCAGACAATTGAAGTTGCCAATGGTTTTGGCGAGCTAGAACTGGATCTCCCGGTCGATTTGTCAGGCAGCGTGCAAATCGTCGCCTTTCGGGCCGACCCGAGTGGCTACCCGATACGTCGCACGCGGGTCGTTTTGGTCGAGCCCGCGAAACAATTGCAAATCCTAGCCACCATGAACCAAGTCGAATACCGACCAGGTGACCGATCCAAAATTCAATTTCAACTGCGTGACGAATCGGGACAGCCGAAGCCCGGTGCGTTGAGTCTACACGCGGTCGACGAAGCCGTTTATGCCGTGTTGGGCCAACGCAGCAACCTGGAACAAGCGTTCTTCATGTTGGAACAAGAATCGTTGCAGCCCATTTTCACTCGGTTCCCGACCTGGTCGCCCGCACTGCGAACTGAATTTCCACCCGACGATCAAGCGTTATGGCAAGAAGCAGCCTTTTCCTTGACGGCGACCTACGAGAGCGAATGGCAAGGATCTGTGTGGAAATTCTTGTCGAATGGAGATCCAGATTCGCAACGGTTTCGGCCTGCAGACCCAACCAACGAACAAACGACTAGCAAGAGCCCCTACAGTCTGTTCGGCGATGGTTACCTCGCCAAACAACTGGAATCACAAAAAGCAAGGAGTATCGCCTTCGTTTGGCTGTTGCTGGCGTGGGGCACGACCGTGGTTGTCATTGGTTTGTACTTGCTGCGTGACGTGTTGGTCACGATCTTGACGATCTTGGGATGCTTTGTGATTGGCTTCATTGTGTTGGCGTTTGCGGTTCTCTTTGTCGCGATGTTGGGCTGTGGGGCGGCGGAACCAGGTTTGCCTCCCCGGTCAGGCGAATTTGTTGCCGAACAGTTGCGTGATGCCACGCCACCCAATGTGACGGTCAGTCCCGCACCAAGCCAATCCCCCGCGCCGCGGACTCGCCAATGGTTTCCGGAAACGCTCCTGTGGCGACCGGAACTAATTACGGATGACAACGGGATCGCGACCCTGGAATTGGATCTCGCCGACTCGATCACGACGTGGCGTTTCAACTCGTCTGCCGTGAGCTTGGATGGCAGTTTGGGAAGCCGTGAATTTCCACTAAAGGTGTTCCAGTCGTTCTTCGTGGATCTGAACCTGCCAGTCGAGTTGACGCGCGGGGATCAGGTTTCTCTGCCCGTGGTCCTGTACAACTACCTAGAGACCAAACAGACCATCAAGTTGTCGATCGCCGCGGCGGATTGGTTCGAGTTGGTTGGTATCGCCGACGGAGACAACAACGAACAGCAACGGGTGATCGAAATCGAACTGGAGCCGGGACAAGTTCGTTCGCTACACGTTCCGATTCGTGTGCTGCAGGTTGGGAAACATCTCTTGGACGTCACCGCCGTTGGTGAATTGGAATCCGACGCCATCCGCCGAGAGGTTTCCGTGGTCCCCAACGGTGTCATGCAAGAAGAAGTGATCAACGGTCGTGTGACGAATGGAACGACCGAATGGACGTTGCAGGTACCCTCGGAGGCGACTCCGCAAAGTGGTTCAGCAGTCCTCAAGCTGTACCCGTCGGCATTCAGTCAAGTAATGGAAGGTTTGGACGGAATCTTCAAGATGCCGTACGGTTGTTTCGAGCAAACATCATCCACAACCTATCCGAACGTCTTGGCCTTGAATTATCTGCGTGAGACCGGGCAATCGCGACCGGAGTTGGAACTAAAAGCTCGCCAGTACATTCACCTGGGATACCAACGCTTGTTGAGCTTCGAATGTCGCAGCGGCGGCTACGAGTGGTTCGGGCGGGACCCCGGCGATCTTCGTCTGACCGCTTATGGACTGCTGCAATTCAATGACATGGCGAAGGTCCACGACGTGGATCCATTGGTCATCGAGCGAGCCAGGAAATGGTTGCTCGACAAACGGTCAACGGATGGAAGTTGGTCCGCCGACACTCGCATGTCCAGCGGTCAGGGTGACACACAACTGGAGAGTACCGCGTACGTGGCTTGGGCAGTGTTCTCAGGCAACAAAGAACGTTCGCTGGACGCTTTCCCGACCATGGAGTACCTGTTGCGAAAATCCCCGAAGGATCTTGACTCGCCGTATACCCTGGCGTTGGTTATACAAGCGATTGCCGCCATCAACCCCGAACATCCGATACTTTCCATCTATCGCCAGCGACTCGCGTCACTGCAGAAAAACTCGACCGATGGGAAATCCGCGTGGTGGACCAAACCACGTGGCACTCGCACGCTGTTTTATGGCGATGGACTTTCTGCCTCCGTCGAAACGACCGCGATGGCCGTGTTGGCCTTGAGTTCGTCGGCCGAACATCAGCTAACCGTAGATCGAGCCTTGGCTTGGTTGGCCGCGCAGCGCGACGGAAATGGGACGTGGCATTCGACCCAAGCCACTGTTTTGGCTCTCAAAGCGATGCTGTCATCCGGAACGAGTCAGGTTAGTACGCGTCCCACCACCAAGCCAGTCCGTCTACAGGTTTACTTGGACGATCAAAGTCTTCGCGAGTGGAACCTGATGCCCGACCAGCAGGATGTCGTGCAGTTCATAGAAATCAACCGAGCGTTAGAGCCCGGGCGTTCTTATCGAGTACGACTGGAATGTGACGATCACGCCCAGTTGCAGTTCCAACTCGTCTTCCGCCATTACACGCCCCAAGTTACCGCCGAATCCGAATTGACGGGTCCCTTCGAGATCCAAGTCGATTACGATCGTCGTTCGTTGGCCGTCAACGATTCGATCACGGCCACAGCAACGGTATCGCAAAGCGGCCACATCAAGATTCCGATGGTGATGGTCGACCTGCCGATCCCACCCGGATTCCAACTAGTGGCTGATGACTTGGCGAAACTAGTCGAACAAAATGTCGTGGCGAAGTTTGAAGTCAAGTCGAGTCAATTGTTGGTCTACTTGCGTGAACTCCAACGGGAAACTCCGATCAAAATCCGCTACCAATTGCGCGCGACGATGCCACTCGAAGCCAGCGTCAAAGGTGGGACCGTCTACGAATACTACGACCCCGCCAAACGGTCGCAAAGCCCAAACGTCACCGTCGAAGTACGTTAGCCCACATGATCCATGGAACGAGCAGCGAACATCGAGTCGTTTCACCGCTGGAGCCGAGCCGTCCATGGTCGCGTGCACCAAGACCGATCGGAGCGGTTAACCGCTGGAGCAGAGCCGTCCATGGTCGCACATCGATCGTGGATGGCGCCGCGCCGCGCTACCGCCCCGTGCACCCAACGCTGTGAAGCATTTTTTCTGGCCAAAACAGGCCCGAATGGGCCGAAACAGGTGCGCCTGTGAAGCTGTTTGATTGGTCGGGTGCAAGTCCCGACATAGGCTGGTCTGAGCCTATTAACTGAAAGTAACTGCGTTCTTGAAAGGGAAGGTGGAGAGCAACT
>JBGSJV010000070.1:0-54209 GCA_041741535.1 Pirellulaceae bacterium | reverse complement strand
AGTTGCTCTCCACCTTCCCTTTCAAGAACGCAGTTACTTTCAGTTAATAGGCTCAGACCAGCCTATGTCGGGACTTGCACCCGACCAATCAAACAGCTTCACAGGCGCACCTGTTTCGGCCCATTCGGGCCTGTTTTGGCCTGAAAAAATCCTTCACGGCGTAGGGGGCCGGGATAATCGTATGTGGGCGTCTAACCTCTTGCGGTCGGCGGCCTACAGACGCGAGGGAGTTTCCACTTTCGGCTTGTCGCCACCTACCGGGCCTTCACCACCCGGCGGCTTTTCTCCGGTGACCGGCTTCGGCTCGGCGGGTTTTTGTTCCGCAGGTTTTTGTTCACCCGGTGGTTGTTCCCCAGGTTTGACATCTGCTGGTTTGACATCGCCGGGTTTGACTTCCGTCATCGGCTTTTCGCCACCAGCCTCGGCAGCGCCAGCCTCGGCAGCACCGGCTTCCCCAGGCGGTTTGTCGTTTCCGGCTGCCGGGTTCACTCCGTCTGCATTGGGAGGCGCGGCTGCGGGGTCGCCACCCAATTGCAAGGCTCCGGCTTCTCCGGCCGGCGCCTCGTCGGGTTCGCGATACCAACTACCCCGATCGATCACCATTTGACCAGCCCACCAAAAGGGATGATCGGCGGTCGTCGGCGCTTCGCCGCGGGCATTCCGCAAGCGAGTTTGCCGCGCGACATCCAACGGCGCTTTGCGAATTTCCAAAATCGCTTCGCGCATGGCAACTGCGGTTGTGGATTCCGACATTCGTTTCAGCACGGCGGCCGGCAAATCATAAGGTACATGACCACCCGCCCGCCAACGCGGCAAGACCATGCTTTGACAACCCGCGGCCATGAGCAGCGTGCTGTAAAACTCCAATTCCTCGCCCACCAAGTTTCCTTTGATACCATCGACGATTGCCGAGTTACCACCCGCGACATACAAGAACTCGGGGCCGACATTCGGATAGCCAATCCAGCGGTCCAAGTCCAATTGCAAATACCCGTCCTTCTTGTTCGCCGGACCGGACCACGGCGCAGGCCACAGCGGCTGTTTGATTTCATGCAGATAAATCATCGCATTGACCAAAGTGCCCACGGCTTGTGTGGGAACTTGGCCGCCTTCGACCGTGGTCAGTTGCGGCCACGCCCCGCGCAACGCGGTCGTCGAATTGGCGGCCCAATCATCTTCGTCGCGCAGATCAATCTTGCCTGGATACAACACCGCTCGCTGCAAACGCTTCGGCCGCTGATCACTAAACGCCAAGCTCAATGATGGCGAGTATCGCACCGCGACTTTATCGATCAATAGTTCACTTTCCGGTGCCTCGCCCAACGCAAAG
Organism: Pirellulaceae bacterium; assembly: GCA_041741535.1. Lineage (GTDB taxonomy): Bacteria > Planctomycetota > Planctomycetia > Pirellulales > Pirellulaceae > M30B19. Next base: position 52,879 of record JBGSJV010000070.1, on the reverse strand, counting down.
GTCTCGAACGGCAAATACCAGAACATCCCGCCCGGCACCACGACGACCTCGTCGAAGGAACTCCAAAACTCCGGGGTCCCGTTGGGAATCATCGCCTTGAACATCTGATGCGAGGCCTTCTTCCAAGTCTGGTCCGTGACCACTTTTGGATCCAACACGGCCGAAGGACTCGTGTGTCCCCAACTCTTGGCCAAGCCCCGAATCGCTTTGGCGACGTTGGTCTGGTTCAAGGCCGATTGATGGACGACCTTATCTTTAGTCACCAAGAACGAATGGTAGATGTTGTTATGAAAAACCACGACCAAACACAGGGTCTTGGCCGGGATCAGCGTTTGAATTCGCTCCAAGTCGACCGGTGGCGGAAACAACAGAGGAATCGCTTCCCGACGCACCGAGACGTGAACCAATTGGCTTTCAATTTGCGCACCGAGCAAGTTCAACGTGGCGACCTCTTCTTCCCAAGCCTTCAACTCCGCTTCGGGCGGGGCCACCGGTTTGGTTTGCAGCTGGACAAGCGCCGCCTGGGCACGATCCAAAGATTGTTTGAGGTTCGTGAATCGCCCGTACAACTCGGTTTGCTTCCGCCGCATTTCCGGAGTCAGTTCATCAGCGTTTCGCGTCAACAATTGGCGAAACGACATCAAGCGTCCACCTAATGGCAATCGCGAAAAGAATTGAACGCGGCGAAGATTCTCCGACGCGAGCAACGCTTCCGGAAAGTTCCGCTTGTTCAAGTGAATGGTCAACGCATCGGCCAAGAACAGACTTCGGTCACCGGTCAAGTACGCGAGACACTCAAACGGATCGCGATCCCAGTCTTGTTGAGTCGGGTCGCGGAGCACTCGTTCGATCAACGCCGTGAGAGCAGTCGTGGTTAAACTGCGGCGGCGCGCCGGATTGACCAACATCTCGATCTGAAAGGCCCACGGAGTTGCGGGTCGATAGGCCACCAGCGCCGCGCGCAAGGGTTGCAAGTTATCGACGCGGCCCTCGATGGCCGCAAAAGCCTGTTCGAGCACATTCAATCGCAGCGCGAGTTCGCTTCTTTTCAAATCGGCGCTGCGTAGCAACCCAGTGGCCGTGTCTAAATACTGTGCAGCGACCGGGTTCTGTCCGTTTTCGATCGCGTTTTCGGCCGCGACCATGGCGAACTGAGCCTGAGCCACGCGCATGCCTTGCACGCGCGCCCACTCGAAGGCGAGGTCCAATTCCGGCAACGGTTGATCACGATTCACGGCGACATGCGCACGACCGGCCAATACCAGGCTCTCGCGAACCAAATCAAGTTGATTGAAAAACGCCGCGGAGTAACTGGCTTCCAACAAGGTCGCCTTGGCCAAGCGGTACTCGCCCATCAAATACTGATTCCAACCCATCTGCAACAAGGCCACCGGAGTCAGTGGGTGGTCCACACCGTTGATTTGCAAATACTGTTGCAAGATCCCCGTCGAGCGTTCGTAGTCACCTTCCCCGGACACCGAAATCCCGTACAGGATGGAACCCATGGTCGTGGGCAATGCCCCGGGGAGCATCGCCCGTGACTCGTTTAGTTGGGCTCGCAAGGTCCGAGCCGGTGCGTCAACCTGGGACAGCGAGCCCAGAATCTGATCTCTCCGCCGAATGACCAACGCCATCGCTCGATACATTTCGATCACATTCACCGGGACGATGCGCTCTTGTGGAATCCGAGTCGAGCCTTTTTCTCCGGGTACGATAATATCCTGGCCAAAGCGAACGGAAAAACTATTTGGGAATCGTCCGATGGACGGAGCCCGCGTGGGTAGGCCCCAAGTGATTCGCGCGATCCGGATCGCATTGGTGTCGGGTGTGACGGGCTGAGCGTCCCACTGCTCGACTCGAGCGGCCCAATTGACAACCGCCGAGTAGATCTCGATCGCTTCGTCGAAGGCTTGCATGGCTCCCGCGTAGTCGCCGGCTTGATAGCGAGTCTCTCCCAGCAAGTACAAGTAGGCGGTCGAATCAACCCAACGTTGATTGCCTTCGCGATAACCGCCACGATAAAGATTTTGCGCGACTCGCTCCGCCCCGCGAAAGTCGCCGCTCAAAAGAACCGAGTTTTGTGATTGGAGCGAGTAGTAATCCGGCATCGGATACTGACCTTGTGCGAAGCCACGCTCGGGCAGCATTCCCAAGATCATCAAACCAATGATGAGAGTCAGACCTCGTATGGAACGCAAAAAAGACACAATCGTCGCCGCACGCACAATCGGCGCGACCATCTGATTCGTTGACAACGGCATCGACAACCACCCGTTCCCTGCAAGAGAAGTCCCTGGACACTCCTAAATATAGCCCTACCATCGCCAGAAATCCAGGAAATGTTCCCGCCGGAGAGAAAATCGTGGTCTCCGCCACGTGCTTCGATGGGGATAAATGGCAACCGAGCACAAGATCGGCGGCGCTACGCCAAATCTCGTGGCCCATCGCGGAGCGTGAAGGCGTCGTGGATCGACAGGAGCAGTTGGGTTTCGTTCGGCAGATCATGAACATCGTAGTTGCCCCCGATATCGCCAATCCACCGGCAGACGGCCAAATCGCGGATGGTAGCTTCGTAGCGATTCAGCCACACTTGAAAACTCTGCTGCGACCAAGAACTGCCGCGCGGGTGTTTGCTGCTCGGGGCGATCATTCCGCAGCGCCACGGCTTCGGCGTCAACCGCGCTCGATAACATTCCTGGCTGCCACATAACTTGCGGTACAAGGGATCACACCCTAGGTCGTCAAACAACATCTGCGTCAATGTATCGTGGGGTTCCAGCAAACGATTCAAGAGCATGATCCGATAGCCGGCAGCGGTGCGGTACACTCGGAAAATCAAATCCGAATAGGTATGCAACTTGGCTTGTAAGGTAGATAACTGCGATGACTGAATATTCGGCGCGTCCGTCGAACCTCCCAACTTGCCATACAGCCAATTCAGAAGACCCGGCTTCGCGGGGACAGCGGGCGAGGAAATTTCGTCCGTGTCGTCGACATCGAAAAACGGCACCTGTGCGGCATTGAGCACCACACTACCGTAATGATTGCGCGTCAAAATCCCAGCCAATTGTTGCCGATCGTTGCGCAGTTCCTTCAATACCTCTTCGACTACCGGCCGATCGCCGTACTGCAAATAATGGTCAGGTTGAAGCCGACCTCGCTCTCGCATCATGTGGGGAGGTGGCAACTTGGCCAACCGCTCTTCCCCGTTGCGACGGGCATCGGCCTCGCTTTCATTCGAAACGCCGATCAAGGTGTGATGCCACGCACCTCCCTGTGGATCGGTCGCTTCTCGTTCCACGCGAACCGCATATTTGTAGTACTTCATGGGAGAGCTGCCTTCATGGGCGTGTTTGCCAAGACAGGAAGACTGTATGGGACGTTAGCTTGCCGTTGTACCAAAAGGCGTCTGGCCTTGGGTCATGTCGTATTGTCTAGCTTGGCTTCGTCCCCAAAGGGGTCTGACCCTTTGGAAGGCATGGAGAATCTCGGACAAAAAGGCATGACCCGAGAGGGTCAGACCCCTTTGGGGACAAAGCCTGGGATTCTGGACGGCTTCCACAGAGTCAGCGCACTTTTGAGACAACGACTAATCGCGTCCGACCGTCAGCACGGTCATCCAATCGTGCTCGCCGATGTTGTCGGGAGAATCGATCACCAACAACACGCGATCTCCGTCATTCAATTGCCAATGCGTCTTGGCACGCTCGGCAATGAAGGCTTTGATTTTCGGCAAGCCGTTGATTTGCTCTGGATCGGCGTAGTAAGGCAAGATCCCCCAATACAGGGCCAAGCCGCGCACGACATGCCGATGGCCCGAAAGCGCAATTGTGGGAATGAAATCTCGGGTTTGGCTCTTGTAACGAGCGGCGGCAATCGAATCCGCCACAATCACCACCGCGCGAGCCGACAGCTGTCGCGCGATGCGGCCTGCGCCTTGGACCATCGCTCGGGTGATGTTCGAGGTGGGCTCCGACGTGGGCTTTGCGTCCTCGCGATCCGGATACGCGCGCTCCGTTTCCAACATGATGCGATTCATCATCGTGACGGCCTCCGTTGGATACTGACCGATGGCGGTTTCTCCGCTCAACATGCACGCATCGGCGCCGTCCAGGATCGCGTTGGCCACGTCGCTGACCTCGGCGCGAGTGGGCCTGCGATTCGTGTGCATGCTTTCCAACATTTGTGTCGCCACGATGACCGGCTTGCCATACTTGCGGCAAGCGGCAACGATGCGCTTTTGTTGGATCGGAGTTTGTTGGACTTCGATTTCCACACCCAAATCGCCCCGTGCGACCATGACGCCGTCGGTCACTTTGACGATCTCATCCAAGCAATCCAAGGCTTCTCGCTTCTCAATTTTTGCGATGACTTGCGAGTGCCCCCCAGCGGCTTGAACCATCTCCTTCAGCTGGATAATCTCTTCGGGTCGGCGCACAAAACTCAAGCTCAAATACTCGACGCCTTGCCCAATCGCCCAGCGAGCGTTGTCCAAATCCACAACATCCATCGCCGGGGCACTGAAGTGGGCTCCCGGAACATTGACTCCTTGGCGTCCGCGTAAAACCCCGCCATCAAGTACTCGGCAAACCGCGCGCTCGTTGGTCTTGCTGGTGACTTGAAGTCGAATCAAACCGTCGGACAACAATACTTGCTGCCCAACTTCTAGCTCCGCCACCAACGGCTCGTAAGTGCAGGTCAGTTCGTGGCTGCTGCGGGTCATCGTCCCAGCAACAAAGTCGACTTGATCGCCAATCGCCAAGTCCAAATCACCGGCAAACAAATCACCCAAGCGAATCTTGGGACCCGCCAAATCGACGAGCACCCCAATATCGATCGCCGTCTGATCGCGAGCCGCCGCGATGGCGTCAAACATCGCTTGATGCCGAGTCCGGTCGCCGTGCGCCATGTTCAGGCGAAAGACATCGACACCCAGACGAATCAAGGCAGCCAACTTGTCCACCGATCCACACGCAGGTCCGACGGTGGCCACAATTTTTGTACGAGCAGATTGCAACATGGGATGTCTCACAACGAAACGACTTGCGGAACGTACCAAAAACATTCTTCGTGAACGAAGTCCGACGTGGTTCGTTTCGCGAACTGACGTTGGATCGCAGAACAGTCCACGACAATGACCGGTTACGCCAGGGTACTCAATCGTCCGCCAATTGAACACGGGAGTTACAGATAAGGCGAACCCAACCGAGCCACTCCGTCGCGAAGACGCGTCAAGAACGAGCGATTTTGCAGATCTTGCAAAGTCAATCGCGTGGCACTGGCCAGTTTTGCTTGAGCAAAGGCAGACAACTCGGCGTTCAAATCGCTGCCGTAACACTCCACGTTCAATTCGAAGTTCAATCGCAAACTCCGCGGGTCCCAATTCGTCGAGCCAATCAAGGACCAATCGCCATCGACCAAGAATAGCTTGGTATGATCAAAAGGACCCGGCGTCAAGAAAACTTCACAACCGCGCTCGATCAACTCGGGCAGCAAGGCTTGGCAGGCCCATTGCACGGGTAGGATGTTGTTTTCCGCCGGGATCATGATGCAGACGCGAACACCGCGCAACGCCGCCACGTTCAACGCGGCGATAATGGCTTCGTCCGGCAGGAAATACGGCGTGATGATATAGACTTGCCGTTCGGCCAGTTGCAACGCCCCCAAGATCGTAAGTTTCAGCTTTTCGAAGTCTTCGTCCGGACCATCGGGAATACAGCGACACCAGATCCGTCCTGTCGTTTCTGGAGTAGGAAACCAATCCTCACCTGCCAAGATCTCGTTGGTGACAAAACACCAATCGACCGAAAACACTTCTTGCAACTGCAAGACGATCGGACCCGTAAACTTGAAATGCAAGTCTTGCAGGGGATGTTTGGGTTTCCAGTCGAGACACAAGCCTTCGCGAATATTCATGCCACCGGTATACGCAACACGTCCATCGACCAACAGCAGCTTGCGATGATTTCGCAGGTTGCTATACAAAGTCGAGGCCGGATTGTAGGTCGGTAGAAAAGTCACGCAGGGAATGCCCAACCTTTGCAACCGACTGACGGACGTAGGCCGAGAATATCGCGAACCGACGTCATCGATCAAGACTCGCACTTGAACGCCGCGTTTGTGGGCTTGATGCAGTGCCGCGACAAACATTTCTCCGGCTCGATCGTGATCGAAAATATAGGATTGCAAGGCCACGGTCTGTTGGGCCTGCGCGATGGATTCTAACATCGATGTGAACGCTTCTTCACCGGTTAGCAACGGAGTGACTTGGTTGCCTTCGAGCAGAGGGGCCGAAGTCAAACGAGTCACCAAATCATCCATTTGCCGGAACTTGAAGTGTTGCTTTTGAATCGACTGCAGCATTTCACGTCGCCCGGCTGGAATGCGGCGCCGGACTTCAACCAACATGTTTTCAAGTTTTCGCTGCCACCGACAGCCGCGCCGCTCCAGCCGATTGATACCAAACGCGTAATAAACCAGGGTGCCAAATAACGGTGTGAACCAAATCAAACCCACCCAACCCAAGGTCGCTTTGACTTCGCGGCGATGCAACACGGCATGGACCACGGTTGCCCCGGCCAGACACCGTTCCACTAACGTCAACAGCATCGACCAAAAGACCCAGGTCATGAACGTTCTGTTTCATACCTCTGATAAAAGATCGCCAAGCCAAAACCAAAGGCATCGTTTAATTGGTGCGAATACTGCAACATGGGCTCAAAGTTGCCATCCATTTGGCAGCAACGAAACAACAGGGCGGTCCAACGGCTCCGTTGATGCTCGCCGCAAACTTGAAGTTGATCCATCAAGACTTCAATAGCATCCGAGTATTCGCGCCGCCGCAAGAGAAGTTCGACCAAGACATCGGTCGCTTCAATTTGCCCCTCCCAAGTCAACGCCGTTGGTTGCTCGGCCGCTCGCGTCAACTCGACTCGTCGTTCGCGAAAAAATACCAAGCCGGCAGGAGACGATTCCTCCGATAATAACACTTCGTAATAAGCTTGATGCGTTTCGTAGTACGGATCAAACACCGCGTACCCTTGCGGCTGAAACAGCTCATCGAGCTGTCGTCCGTACCGACACAACTGCCACGCCAAACGTTGCGGCTCTGGATCGTCGACAATTCGGCCAATCCGCACCACACTGCTCAAATGCGAAGGATCGGCGTGGTAGTTTTGATTCGCGGTCAGTTCCGGAACTTGGTCCAACCACTGCACCAAATCCAACTCCGCGTTTTGGCTTTCGCCATCACGTGCTGCGGTGCCCAGTTGTAGCAACCCATGATGCCGGACACTCTTCAATAGTTCGGCATACAAGTGCCGCACGAGTAGCGCTGCCGCCTGTTGCCGTTCCGGCAACGTCGCATTCACCATTTGGGTGTCGAAAGCAGTGATCGCGTTGCACGTGCCCATCCGCCCGAGCAACAATTCAAAACCCCACGCCGGGGCAACCCCGTGTCCTAACGCGACCTCGATGATCTGGTCGATCCGTTCCTCGGTCGCTTCCAGTCCACGCAACAATTCCACCGCGCGAGCGGCATCGCCCACGGGACGCAGGTACATCCATCCTTCGGCAATCCGCCCCGCCGCGATCATCCGCTCGCCGACCACGCGACAAGCTTCCAGCAGCCGATCTTCTAGCTGCCGCTGCATGTCCGCCGATAACGACTCGGTGACCGCCACACTCCACGGTTCCAAACCCAGCTCGAAGCGAGCCTGCAGCTTCAACGCTTCGAACCAGGCACCGTATTGCTGGTCTTGCTCCAAAGTGGCAATCAGTCGCGTCAGGATTTCTGGCGGCGACGCCTGGCGAGCCGCTGATTGAAAGTCTTCAAAATTCACGATCGTTCCTATCCACCCAATGTTCGAGATTCTTGTCGCCCTGGATTTGTTCGGCTTCATGGTCCCAATGTACCACTTGCCCCGTTCGAATGGCGATGTTTCCCAAGTGACAAGCGGTCGCGGTGCGATGCCCGATTTCAACATCGCAAATTGGCAGTTCACGACTCTTGATACATTCCAAGAAATGTTCGTGATGATTTTTCGACTGGCGGAGTTTAGGGTCTGCGCCACCCAGCTCGCGTTTCAATAACTCGGGATCGCTGGCTTGCAATTTGCCGCGATCCACAAAGATCCAACCATGTTCGCCGATGAACTTGGTGCCCATCCCGATATCGGCTTGTCGTTGGCCGACAATCATCTGCGTGCCATTTGGATATTCGTACGTGATCCGACACGCTTCCGACACATCGTGCCAGCCCGCCGGGTGAAACGCAGCGGAACCCGATACGGTCTGGGGACCCAAGTTGTCCCAGCCCATGCCCCAATGGGCGATGTCGATATGATGAGCCCCCCAATTGGTCATTTGGCCGCCACTGTAATCCCAAAAGAATCGAAAGTTGTAGTGAACCTTCAACTCATTGTATTCGACCGAAGGAGCGGGCCCTAACCACTGGTTGAAGTCCAAATGTTCGGGTGGTTTCGAGTTGGGCACCGGTTCACGCTTCTGAAACGGATGGTTTGCTGCGGCAATTCCTACGTGAACCGTGTGGACATGTCCCAAGACCCCGCCGCGGACCAATTCACACGCGCGTCGAAAGTTCTCGCTCGAACGTTGCTGAGAACCGGTTTGAACGATGCGTTGATGATCGCGAGCCGCCTGAACCATCCTTCGCCCGGCCGCGATGGTCAAGGAAAGCGGCTTTTCCACGTACACATCTTTGCCCGCTTGGCATGCGTGAATGGTTTGTAAGGCATGCCAATGATCCGGTGTGCTAATGACGATGGCGTCGATATCGGTTCGTTCCAACAACCGACGGTAGTCGGAATAAACTTCACACGCCATTCCAGAATCGGTGACCATCTTGGCTGCTTGCTGAGCATGCCGTTGATCGACATCGCACACCGCAACCGCGTTTGGCAAGAGCGTTTTCAGATTGGAGCGACCTTGGCCACCGACGCCGATGTGTCCCGTGTGAATCCGTTCGTTCGCACCAAAAACACGAGCGGGCAGAAACATTGGGGCGACCAATCCGACCCCACCCACTCCGACAACCTGGAGGAATTCGCGCCGGCGAAACGGCTGAATATAGTCCTCGTGTACGTCGTGCGCTTTTCCGCCACCCTCTCCTGACGTCAGGCTACACGTGGGTCGGATGTTGGAATCCGTTGATTCGGTTGGGCTTTCTTGATGGGTGCAAACTTCGTTCATTCGAGACTCGCGTTTAGAACTTGCTTCTGCCAAGGGAACTTGTGGTGTGGAATCGACGCGTGCCCATTACAAGGGCTTTGTCAATTTCTAATTAACGAGTCGCTCCGCTTGCCAAAGCGTGGTGCCACTTGGGGAGATCCGCGTTTTGGTGAACGCAACTACCCGCCTGCCCGACTTTACCAAAGCGCTTAGGCCTTGGGACTAAGCACGGCTTTGACCACGTGGCCATGGTGCATTTGATCGAAAGCGTCGTGCCATTTTTCCAAGGGCCACACGCCACCGATGATCGGGCGAACATCGAGTTGGCCACTGGCCATGAGCGCGATGACTCGTTCCCAGATGGCCCAATGATGACTAAAGCTGCCTTGCAAAGTGATGTTCTTTTGCACGAGGGGGTCTAGACTGAAGCCCAAGGGTTGGGGTCCCCAGCCCACTTTGCTGATCCATCCACCGGGTCGGACCCATTTCAAAGCCAATTGCAGAGTCGCACTGGCACCTGCCGCGTCGACTACTCCCTCGCAGCCCAATCCATCGCGTTGTTTGGCAAAGTCGGTTGCATCGCCGATGATGACTTCGCAGCCGTACTGCGTGGCAATTTGCAATCGATGCTGATCTTGCGGCAAGCCGACAATTGCGACCTGCGCGCCACACAGTCGCGCCATCGCGGCGCACAAGATGCCGATCGTGCCCGGGCCAATCACAATGACGCGATCGCCAGGTTCGATGCGTACGTTGCGCACCACTGCGTTGTAAGCCACGCAGCAGGGCTCTGTCAAACAGGCTTGCTCCATCGGCAGTCCATCAGGCACGTCGTGCAAGATACGAGCCGGCACTCGCACAAACCGAGTCATCGCGCCATCGACTCCGTACCCAAAGCCTTTGCGAGTCGGATCCAAGTTGTAGCGTCCCTGACGCGTCATGGGGTTGTTGGGATCAATGATCGCAGCTGTTTCGCTGACGACCCGCTGACCCGCCGTCCAACCCGTCACTTCCGCGCCCAGGTCGACGATCGTGCCACCAAACTCGTGACCCAGGATCACGGGATAATTGACGGGCCACGAATGATCGGCCGTCCATTGATGCAAATCACTGCCACAAACGCCCACGTTGCCAACTTCCAACAAGACATCGTGTGGCCCAATCTGGGGCGGAGCAACTTGTCTCAATTCGACCGAATGTTTCTCGGGAGCAAAATTCACGACCGCTGCGTTCATTCAACTATTTCTTTCGGAGGGGAACATCTTGAGCGTGGACCGCTTCGCAGATCATTCGCAAGGAAGATTCGAGATCACCGTCGGCGGTTTTGAAGGCGTCGGCGTCGATCGTCAACGGAGCGCCCAAGACGACCAACGGAGCACCGTAACTGGGGCAAGCGATGGCTTGTTCGATACTGAGTCCGCCCACGGCTTGCACCGGAACTTGGACCGCCGCGACGACCTCCCGCAGTCGATCCAACGGGCTGGGCATCCTTTGTCCGGAAGCCGCAATCCCACGACGTTCATCATACCCGATATGATGGATCACATAATCGCAGCCCAATTCTTCCAGTCGCTTGGCGCCTTCGACCAAATCCGGATAGATCATGTTGTCGCCCATCACTTGGCAGCCAAAGTCACGTCCGGCTTTGACGACACACTTGATGGTCTCCGGATGGGCTTGAACCATGACCACCACATGAGTGGCTCCGGCTTTGGCCATCATCTCGGCTTCCAAGTATCCGCCATCCATGGTCTTCAAGTCCGCGACGATCGGCACGCCCGGGAACTCGGCTCGCAACGCGCGGACGCCGTGCAGTCCTTCGGCCAAGATCAACGGGGTACCCGCTTCCAACCAATCCACTCCCGCGCGAATCGCCAAATGGGCGGTGGCGATGGCTTCGCGAATATCCGTTAGATCCAACGAGATTTGTACGATCGGCCGCATTCGGTTCTCCAACGGTCCTCGAATCCGAGATTGATAATCAGCAACTTCCGCGACCGGCCATCCGGTGCCGCGTTCCGCTAAGACGCTACAGTGTAACCTAGAGCCGTTGAAAACACAGTCGAGCGACACGCCTTCGATTTCTTTGGTAGGAAAGTCACCGCGAATTGCTGAAGTCGTCGCGGGCCAGGAAACCGCGTCACGGGGACTCGCTTTTTGCAAAATGTTGATTTAGGCGATAGCTATGCCTGCCAAAGAGTGGCTCCACTCGGGAATATCCATTTTCGCATACACGCCCTCGTTTCTTAAGCTAGACAACGCTAGTGCTTTGTCTCAACCAAAACTTGGGGTCTGGTAAAGGGGTCAGGAGTCAATTGTGCGAAGCACCCGCAGGGCCGTTCCGGCCATTGTCTCCTGACCCCTTTACCAGACCGACCCCAAAATTAAATGGTGACAAAGCACTAGTTGGCTTCGCTCAATTCCAAGCCTGTCTCGCGCAACAACTCATCCAACCGAGCACGAAGTTCGTGCATTTGGTCACTGCTCAAGCCTTGGCCAATCATGCTGACCAAATGCAATGTCAGGATGCACGCCACCGCAACCAGCCCAACACTTAGAGCCCACGGTGTGGCGTTCATCCAATATTGAACGCCGGCATAGACCAACGCAAAGAAGACGATGAACCCCATCGCCAAATACACGATCCAGACCAACATCCAAACGTTTTGCCGGGGAGCAAAACGGCCCACCAACAAGGTATTCGCGGTACCGGTCTCGGCCCGTTCATTCGTCGCAGCGCTTCGCGCCGAAAGGTTCCCCTCGGCACTCGCCAGTTTTGCTCCGTCCGTGTGACGGTATTCAATCTGCTGCTCTGGATTCAACGGCTCCAGATGGATCGCCAAGTGCGGCGACCAATAACGTTGCTCCGCTTCCGACACATGGAACTCGGCATAGTCACCGAAGATCTGGCCGCGCTCTTTCCAAGTCGGTCGCTTCAGGACTTCGTGCAATCGTTGCTGCACTACATTCAATTCGCCGCGCAACTGCAAGCGAAACGTCGGACGCATCGCCATCAAGCTCATCGAACACCTCCGCAACACTCCAATCGCATCAACCGGTGCTGACCCAGGTGGTTTATTGTAGCAGATCGCTGCTCGTCAAGCGGCAAAATATTGGCGCACGCTTTGTTCGATGATGGTTGCTAAGTCGGATTCCACGTCGCGCGCGGCGTGAACAACTTCTTCGCCCGAGGTTTTTTCCAAGGCGTCCGGCCGAGCCACATTCGTGACGATGCTGATGGCCAACACGGGAATGTGATGCAACGAAGCGATGGCCACTTCGGCCACCGTGCTCATTCCCACCACATCTCCGCCCAATTTCCGAATCAGGCGATACTCGGCGCGCGTTTCATAATTGGGCCCCGGCAGCCCGACATAAACGCCCGGTCGTGCGGATACGCCCAGTCGATTCGCTTCGCGCTGTGCGAATTGGCGCCACCGCGCGCAGTAAGCTTGATCGCCGCGTACCAACCGCCTTCGTTCGCAGCCGCCTTCGTGGTCATCGTTGGTGTGCGACCCGTGAGTGGCTGGATAGTCGCGTTGGTCACCGGGCCAATAGGTCAATAGATCGAGATGGCTATCCAGCAAGATCAAGTCGCCTTGCTTCATGCGTGGATCCACACCGCCCGCCGCGTTGGTCACAACGAGTCCTTGAATCCCCAACGCTGCCATCAACCGGGTCGGAAAAACGGTTTGATCAAAAGTCCAGCCCTCATAACGATGAAACCGGCCTTGCATCGCGATGGTTGGAATGCCTGCCAATTTTCCGCAAATGACTTGGCCGCGATGACCGGTCGCCGTACTTCGGACAAAGCCCGGAATTTGAGCATAGTCCAGCGTCGTCTCGACCTCCAATCGATTCGCGACGCCGCCTGATCCTGTCCCCAAAATGATTCCGACTTGCGGGGTCTGTCCCCATTTTTGTCGAACATGGTCCAGCGCGAGTTGCAGTTCCGGTTCCAACACAAGCATTTCAAACTTTTCCTTCGTTCCTTCATTGGGTCGATCGTCGCGATCGTGTTTGCCGAAGCAACCCCAACCGCGCTGGAGTTTATCCTATCCGCTGCCACACACAACGGTAACCATTCCCACTGCGACCTAATGGACCGCACCCTCGAAAATGGACCGCCGCTAACCGCGAGGACCAAGCTGCAAAGACGAGGCGTTGTCCAAAACCGGGGCTGGACCTCTCCGGTCATGTCGTTTTGTCCGCGATCGGAAATGCCCACGAAAGAGTCCGGCCCTGTTTCGGTCCAAGCCCAGCAGGATACGAAGCGAGCCACCTTCATGCTTCTGTCCCTTGCGGGATCGTCATTCCGGTGTACAAAAGAGGACGTAGAGACGACCAGTACCCAGACCTGCTCGATGGTCCATTCATTCCAGGAACGATCTCGATGATGCAAAAATTAGCACTCGCCAATGGGGACCAGCTGCCGGCCTTGGGGTTGGGCACTTGGAAAGCGGAACCAGGCCAAGTGGGGCAAGCCGTTCAAGCCGCCATTCGGCTGGGCTATCGTCACATCGACTGCGCCAAGATCTACGGCAACGAAGCGGAGATCGGCGCGGCGCTGGCCGAAATGTTTGCCCGCGGCGAAGTCCGACGCGACGAGTTGTGGATCACCTCGAAACTGTGGAACGACGCGCATCAGCCGAGCCATGTTTTGCCGACGCTCCAACAGACACTGTCCCATTTGCAATTGGAATATCTGGATTTGTACCTGATCCATTGGCCGGTTGCTTTTCGACACGGAGTGCTGTATCCCGAGCAAACGTCCGATACCGTGCCGTTGTCGGAGGTCCCGTTGGTCGATACTTGGCGAGCCATGCAGGAAGTCCACCGACAGGGATTGACGCGACACATCGGGGTCGCCAACTTCACGCGCCGCAAATTGCAGTTGCTGATCGAACAGGGAGGGCAAACCCCGGAAGTCAACCAACTGGAGTTGCATCCTTACTTGCAGCAATGGCCGATGTTGGAGTTTTGCCAACAACACCACATTTTGTTAACTGGTTATGCCCCGCTGGGATCTGCGGGAAGACCAGAGCATTTGAAGCCAGCGGACGAACCGATCTTGCTGCAAGACCCCACGATCCTGTCCATTGCCGCACGGCACGGGGTAACGCCGGCCCAAGTGTTGATCCAATGGGGAATCGCCCGCGGCGTTTCCGTGATTCCCAAGTCGGTCCGCCCCGAACGTCTGGCCGAAAACTTTGCTGCAGCCCGCGTCCAACTGACGGCCGATGATTTGCAGCAAATCAAAGGACTCGAACGCCACCGCCGCTACTTCACGGGCCAGTTCTGGACGTTCCCTGAGCACAACTACACGCCGGAAACGCTGTGGGACGGGGAGAACTAAAGCCCTCGTTGCCGGCGATAAACCATTTGTATCCGTTCACGGTTGTTGGTCAATGCCAGGTGCTGGTGCGTTGCGCAAGTCAGATGTTTGTAGTTCTGAGGTGCTCGAGTGCTCACGGGTTCCACATCCGATGATGCCCGTTTTTTAGCGACTTGCTCCACGGCACCCTACATTTCGTGAACGGTTACAACCATTTTTTGCAGTGAACCGAAATGAGCCCAGCCAACCCTGTTGCATCGGATGGTATCGAACTCGTTCAACATCGCATCGCCGAGCAACGGCAGCGATTGTTGCGACACGAGGTTTACGAGCAATTGAACACGATGGCGGCCCTGCGCTGCTTCATGGAACATCATGTGTTCGCGGTGTTTGATTTTATGTCGCTGCTCAAAGCCTTGCAGCAGCGATTGACATCGGTCAGCGTCCCATGGGTGCCACCCGTTCACGCGGCGGGCGCTCGGCTGATTAACGAGATCGTGTTGGGCGAAGAGTCGGACGAAAATGGAGCCGGCTGGTTCGCAAGCCACTTCGAACTCTACCGCCAAGCCATGCAAGAGGTGGGAGCTCGGACGGATGTGATCGACCGATTCGTCACAGACCTTCGCAGCGGCCAAACCGTGGCAAGCGCTCTGCAAAGGCCCGAAATTCCCGCAGGCGTCCGTTCCTTCGTGACGGAAACGTTTGAGGTCATCAATTCCCACGACTTGATCGCTCTGACCGCGAATTTTACATTCGGTCGTGAGGATTTGTTGCCGGATGTGTTTCACCAAATCGTGCATGAATTGGATGAAGCCAGTGGTCGCTTGAGCCAATTCCGATACTACCTCCAACGGCACATAGATTTGGATGGCGACCATCATGGACCATTGGCGCACCGGCTGTTGGCGACCCTGTGCCACGATGAACCGCAAGCCTGGGAGAACGCGGCTCAAGCGGCGTTGGCGGCGCTCCATGCCCGAGTCCAATTGTGGGACTATATCGCGGACACGATTCGCCAAGGCGCGATCTGAAACGGAAAGCCTTCGCGGTAGCTTCGGCGAATCTTAAAAATCTCGCAGTACCAGCGAAGACTTTGCCTCGCCCAGTCGACGGGCCTTGATGCGCACGTAGGGCGCGATGAACGCCGAGCGATGCGCGAGGCTACTGGGGTCGGCGGCCAGGTCGGCGTGAAACGGTTCCACCAAATCCTCAATCACAAATCCGGCCCGACACAAACCTCCAATCATTTGCTCCCAGCGATGCACAAACTCCTGCGCGCCGGGCTCGCGGAGATGGGTCCGTTGTTGCACCGGCGCGATGGGATTGGTGCTGTAGTAGTCCCGCTGCAAAACATAACCACCACCGGTGCCCGCATGATCACCGGTAGCGGTTGGATTCCAAGTCAACGAAGTTTGTAGACTGACCGGCGATTTGTGTTGACTGACGTAAAGGCCCGCCGGCCGCAACACGCGCGCGATTTGCCGATAGACTTGTCCGATGTCGCGAACATAACATGTACTCACCGGCTGGATCACCAAATCAAACTCGTTAGGTCGAAACATACTTAGATCACTCATCGACCCTTGAACAACTCGCAGCGAGATCCGACGTTGCGCGGCGACTTGCCGGTCCAATTCCAGCATCGCATCACTGATGTCCAACACGGTGACGTCGCCACCGGCGGCGGCGTAAAGGGGACCATGCCGTCCACCGCCGGCCGCCAAACACAAGACGCGTTGCCCGGCGATGGAGCCACCCAGCCAACCGAGGCCATCGACGGTGCCCAAGGGATCGACAAAGCTAGAATCTTCGGCGGCGGTCGTGAAACAACTTTTTTGATCGACCAACCGATTCCAAACGTGGCGATTGTGGGCTTCGACGGGATCTTCGGGCAACACGGACGTTCCTTACTTTTCGCGGGGGATATTCGGACGTTGCGACGGCAACCGCAGCACACCGACATCGGCGTCTTGCGGAACGACGAACAACCGCCCGTCGGCCGAAAGGTGTTCGTCGCGCTCCGGTTCTGATAGTTGGACATCGGGCAAGAACTTACCGGATGCCGTTTCCCATGTTAAGGACTTCCCGGAAGAGTCTGGGCTGGAAAATAGCGGTAAGGCGAAACTTGCAATTAAAGATTCTGTGGAAGGTACCGAAAACCATCTTGCCAAAAACCAGCTTGCGGAGGCGGTTGGTGGCGGATAGTCTAAATCGAGTTTGAAAAACGGGTCAGCAACGGGTCAGCTTGGCCGAAACACTGCGACGATAACCTCAAGGAAACCGACGATGTCCCAGCCGTACAATCAGCCCAAGCCGGGCGGCTACAATCCCTACTCAGCGCCAACTCCCGGCGGTGGGCCGCCGTTCTTTTCCGGACAAGGAGAACCCCATCGCGGCACGATGATCCTGGTCTTCGGAATCCTGGGATTGGTCATGTGCCCGATTCTGGGCGTCATCGCGTGGGTGCTGGGAAAAGCCGACATTGCCAAGATGGACGCTGGGCAAATGGACCCCAGTGGCCGCGGCAATACGCAGGCCGGAATGATTTGCGGCATTATCGCCACGGTGCTGCTCGTGTTGCAGTTGGGTGCCGTGTGCTGCTATTTCGGCATGATTTTCACCGCGATCGGGGCCGCTGGCGTCGGTAACGCGGGCGGTTTATAAAGTAGAACGCCGCTGCGACCTGATTGGAGTGTCCCAACCTTCCGATCGACGCGGTCTGAATTCGATTTCTCCGAGCCCCTGTCCGAAAGAGCCCGTTTCCTATGTCGAACCCCATGCCCGGCAGTCCAGGTTATCCCTACCAACCGCCTACCGCCCCCAAGTCGGGCGGCTCTTCTGTCATGAAGATCGTGTTGATCGTCTTTGCCGTTCTCGGCCTCGGTTGCGTTTGTTGCGCGGCCGGTGGTTATTACATTTGGGGACTAGGCATGGGGGAACTCAGCAAGATGGCCGCAGCCGAAGCGTCCCAAAACCAAACGGTTAAAGACAATTATGGTGAATTGGAAGCGGCGGACGTCAATGTCAATCTGATTGCCAGTGGGCAAATGCAAGAAAAATTTCGACGCGAAGTCCTGGTATTTGACGCAGAAGGCCCGCTGGGCAGCGGTCAGCTGGTATTTGAAACCGCTGGCGGCAACAAGCAAGGAATTGGCAAACTGATTGCCATCGAAATCGATGGTGAGCTGGTGGAACTCGAGTAGCGTTCAGCCACTGTCCCATACTCTGCAGAGACCCACATGCTGGGTGTCCATGGTGTTTGATCGAGCTAACTACGGTGTTCGCGTCGTAGTTAGCTTGTCAGCGCTGCAAATGCTACAAAATGCGGACGTTTGGTAATGCCCACGGATGGCAAAGCCGAACTGCGGATGAACAGCCCGCGGACACTTCTTTGACCGACAGTTCTTGTCCGACCGCAATGGGCTAATCGCAATCGTCTAACTTCCGCGTTGATTCGTTGACCGCCTTCATCTCGATACCGCAGGCCGCGAACGAATTCATCCGCAGATCGGCATTGCCATCTGTGGGACGTCCGCCATCCGTGGGAAGTCCGCCGGCCAGGCAAATAATCGTCTTTCGTTCACTCGTGCCCTAAGAGAAGCCTTTGAGTTCTTCCGCAAAGCCGCCGCTGAGAATCGGCCAACGACACCAGGTTTTTGGATCGAGATTTTCGTCATCCAAGTGGAAGCTGGGAGCGTAACGTTCGCGCTTCCACTGATTGCGACTGAACAGCGTGTAAAACCGTTTGACCCAAGTCTTGAGCGACTCCGCCGAATACTGGCTGAACTGGAAGGTCACATGCTCCAAAACTTCCACCGGGCTCATCTTGTCGCGTATCGCCAACCGCTCGACCGTGTCCAACAGATCGTAAGGCATTAGATCGCCTTCGTCGGTCTGGGCTTGTTGAGCCGGTCGCAACTCGGCAGTGGGCTGCTGCCGATTGATGGCCTGCACGGCGGGAATTGGACCAAGTTCCGGCAACCCGACCGTCTCCAACCATCGCAACCAATGCCGCAAGAAGTTCTTGTCGATCCCTGCAATTGGGGCCAAACCGCCCGACGTATCTCCGTCCATCGTCGCATAGCCAACCGCGGCTTCGCTGCGATTGCTCGTGGAAAGCAACAAAGCATTGTGCAGATTGGCCAACATCCACACGCCCGGCGAACGAGTCCGCGCTTGAATGTTCTGCAACGTGATGTCGTCCGTTTGCCAACTTAGCGGACGTCCCAAACTACTTTCGGCCAAGCGATGATACTGCTCCAAGGGAGGCTGAACGTCCCACACGCCATGACGAGTCCCCACCCAATCGGCAATCGCCTGCGCGGCTTGTTCGGTCACGGGCCCACTGTTGTTGGTGCGTTGGTACACGGTCCAAATCGTTTCGTGCGCCAATTGATGCGCCAACTCAGCGGCGCTGGCGGTGGGCTTCCCGTTGTCGAGTTTGCGGGCCAATCGATCCGCAACGGCCGGAATGTACCTCGTCTTCTTCAGCAATCCATCCTGGCCCAAATGCCGAGCGGCCAAATACCACGCGAACCAAGTCAACAGCGTCACCGCCGCCGAATCGGCACCGCCACTAAGCGAGACCACAAACCCATGCGAGCGCGATTTGCGAAGATAATCGAACAGACCTAACGCCACCGCATAGGTGAACTCCAGTTCCTTGGTGGGCAAGGTATCCAACATCGCGTCCGGCATCAGGGCTGTCGAAGTCGAGCAATCGTTGGCCTCGGTCGAAAGATCACACGAAACCGCCACCAACTCGACATTGTGCATCGCAGCCAATGTCGCGGGTGTGGCACTCGGGTGTTCCGGCGAAGCGGGCACCAGCGACGCAACCGGCAAGTCGAATTCGACCTCGACCATCCGACTGGTTCCCTGCGACTGAACCTGCGGTTGGAAACTGGCCGTCTGCATCCGCAACATCCGGGTCCATTGGAGATCGACCAAGGCCGACGTGACTTCCACATCGGCAAACGAGAAACGCCGACCAATGGCCAACAGCTTCCCGCCCGAAGCAATCATCGCATCGCCATCGTAGATCGTGCGTCCCGCTTCATTGCCCACCAAGTTGGCATAGACATAACTGACTTGAAACGCGCGGGACCCTTCGATCACGAATCGGCGGCGGACCTCGTGTTTGCCAAACGCAAAGTGACTCGCACTGGGGTTGAGAATGATATCAACGCCGCGTTGGGCCAAACCAGCACCGGGTCGCGACCCCACCCAGGCATCTTCACAGATCTCGAAACCAATCTTGCAGCCACCGATGTCGAAGATCAGGTCTCCCAACGGCACGTTCGCACCGGCCAAGTCGATCATCACGCTTTGTTGCGCCGGCCAGCGTTTGAACCAACGTGGCTCGTAGTGCAGCCCGTCTCCGGCCAAATGTTGTTTGGCGGCCAAGCCCACAATATTCCCATCGACCACCATCGCGACCGTGTTGAACAGGCCACCCGCGTGGGACACTGGCAAACCCACGGCGACCGCCATCCCCGCCGTTTCCGCCGCGACACGTTGCAAGTGTTGCAGGCTCAGCGCTTGGACATGAGGCGCTAAAAAGGCATCTTCGCAGCCATAACCGGTCAAGCACATTTCCGGCAGACAGAGAATCGCCACGCCGTGGCTTTTGGCCTGTTGAATCGCCTGGATCACACGTTGCAAATTGCCGGACCAATCCAGCGGCGTTTGGTTCAAGACCCCCGCTGCCACTCGCAGTAGTTTCATGTTCGGCTTCTATTCCAACAGGTGGAGCTTGGACAGTTCGCTCAATTCATCGGCATTGGTAAAGGTCTGGCATAGCCCAGGCTCCAATTTTTCGGTCAACTTGCCCAACCGCCGTCGGGTCATCCGCTTGGTTTCGACATTGCGAATATAAATGGCTTTCACTTGGTGCGGGAATCGTTGGGCCGCTCGGCAGTAAATTTCCGGATCACGCTCGCCCGAATCGCCGACCAACAAGAACTTGCGCTCCGGGAACGCCGCCAAGAGCGAGTGAATCACAATGGCCTTGCCACGTTGCCTCAGCAGCAACATCTTGCGCATCAGGTCGGTTCCCAACCGAAACGTGCGCAAATGAAACGTGCCCCGCGGGAATTGTTGTTCATCGCACAACTGCTGGAGCGGGTCCAACAACTGCCACGGACTGCTGGAGACATAGTGAAACTGACAACCGTGCGTCGCCCACTCGCGATAGAGCTCGGACATGCCCGCGACGCTACGGAACTCGCGCAGGAACGTGTTCGCTAACAATTGACGCAGCGGTGAAACTTGCGTGTCTTTGATCGTGTCGTCGATATCCGAGATGACCGACCAACCCGTCCAGGCAATCTTGACCGCGTGGCAAGATTTGGGGGCCGCCAACTCCGGCGTCACCGAGATTTGCAACGGCAAGGGAATCTGCCGAGCATTGATAAGTTGACCGGCAGAAGCTCCCTGCGGTACGTTCATGTCCAAAAAGCGACACAGGTCGTGCGCCGAAAGGCGAATTCGCCCCCGAAATGCCCCGCGACCATTGGTCCGTTTGCTTAGGCGAAAGCGCCGCGAGCCAATGTGAACACTGACATCCAGTTTCTTCATTCCCCGCGAAATAAACGGGGCAACTCGGCCCAAGAACAGCGGGTCTTGGAGCTCGTGCGGTTTGGCCCGCATGAGTTTGCCCATCATCGCAATCGACCACCGCGTCGTCAGCCGTTTTTCACTGCCTGGCCGACACGCAAAACCGTCAACCGCAATGATCCATTCTTGGAGCGACGGGTCAGCGGGGAAATAATACGGAGGAAACACCAACAACGAAGGCTCACGAACATCGCCCAACTGCTCCGGTGTCTTGGGATTCGATCCCCAAAATATGGCGGAAGGCTGTTCCGGGTTAGTTTCTCGTCCCGCGTTTTTTCCGGCAAGCTCGTCCACTTCAACCACTCGAATGATACGCGGCAACCGTCCTTTGAAACACAACTTCAAGAGGAGCCTGACAGGCCGGCTCTATTGTGAGCGAAAAATACCGTTTGCGACAGTTGCCACCCTCGGTTCGGACGATTTTATACTCGAGCTTGGTCGTCGCTACAAAGGCTATTCCTAATCTACGCGATGAAACACTCGCCTTTGACCGTTTAATACAATTTCTCCGACTTGAACACACGGATTCGACCGTCATGATACACATCCACGGTCAAGTTGTACGAATGTTCATCCATCGTCGTGATCCAGGTATAATACCGGTCGGCCTTGAAGGTCGTTGCTTCTCGTCCCCGCACCAAAAACGTTTCGATCTCGTCATCATGTTCCGAACTTAACCAACCTTTGAGGAATGCCTCGATTTTCGGTGGGTTCGGGTCATCCGCATGAACGGCCTGCCGGTCCGAAGCCGAGGCAGGTGGTGTCGCCTTTCGGGCCGGCGAGGACCGCGGATCTGTCGCCGAGCCGGGGTCCGCCAGACGAACTTCCATGCGACTACCGGCCGAAGAACTCGGTGAAGAGCCTGACGAAGTGCGGGGTTCGTGCCCATCGGTGCTGATCGACTCCGCTGAGGACGCACCACCGGCCGTCATGGGTGTGCGTTTGGTCGGTCGAATCACGTCCCTGTTGTTGATCGGACTGGCCAAGCGGTCCGCGACCCCTGGGCCTGGACCGACGTCGCTGGATGGTGTCGAGCCAGCGGGCGCGGCAATTAATCGGGCCTCCGCCCGACCTTCACCTAGTTCGGTCGCAGCGTTTGGTTGGCAACCACTCAAGCTCGCCAGAAGCCAAACCCACCCCACCAGAACCAGCGTGCCCCGACTCTTGTGCAGCCCATTTCTGAAGTTTGATATTTCGAACATGCTCTCCCCCACCGTCAATCCGACCCGCCCAACTCAGCGATGCAACGCCCTCCCCGATTGGAAATTCTAGGAGTGCGTACTCGCCACGGAATCAAATTGTAACCAAATGCGGGAGAATTCTCAAGTTTTTTGGGAGGCGACCTCCTATCAAGTAGCTACCGTTTGTGGTTTGGCGACAAAATCCGCCACCAATCCGGAAACCAAGCGGACCTCTTCCTCTGTATTGTGATAGCCCAGACTAAATCGGATCGTGCCTTCGCCCGGCAAAGTACCGATGGTCTCGTGGGCCAACGGGGCACAGTGGTAGCCCGATCTTGTCACGACACCGTGTTCCTTGGCCAACCAGTCGGCCAACTGATGCGGCGTGCACTGCCCCGCACAAGTCAGCGAAACCACGGCGGTCCGCTTCGTCAGATCCGGATTGCCGTAAATCCGCAAACCGGGAACCTCTTGCAACCCCGCCACAAACAACTCGGTCAGGCGATGCTCGCGTTCGCGAATCGCGGCTAAGGTGACTTGATTGATCCAACGCACCCCGGCCGTCAATCCACAGATGCCCAACAAGTTGTGTGTCCCCACTTCAAAGTTCGAAGGGAAGCGGCCCGACATCTCGTGCAGACCGGAATCCTTGCCGGTGCCACCTTCGGCCAAGGTATTCAAGTTAATGCCCGGTGCCACGTACAAGCCGCCAATTCCAGGCGGTCCAAACAGACCCTTGTGTCCCGCAAACGCCAAGAAGTCGGCTCCAATCGCTTGGACATCCACGGGAATCACGCCCGCTGCTTGCGCGGCGTCCAGCAGGAACTTCGCGCCGTATTGTCGACACAGCCGACCGATCTCGTGAACCGGCATGATGTCGCCCGTCAAATTGCTGGCCATCGAACAGGCCACCAATTTGACTCGGCCACCGCGCAATCGCTCTTCCAAGAAGTTCAAATCAAACGGCTCCGTCGGCCGATACGGCGCGCAATAAAAACGAACGCCATGATCCCGCGCCACTTTACGAACCGGACGCGAAACCGCGTGATGCTCCATCGAACTCATGACGACTTCTTCGTCAGCCCGCCACTGTTGACATAGAATCGCCAAGTTCAACGCATAAGTACACGACGGCATGAACACCATCTGCATCGCATCGGGCAGGTTAAAGAACGCCGCAACTTCTTGCCGAGCCGCTTGCATGATCGCGGCCCCTTCCGATCCCGACGCACCCGCGGAACGACCAGGGCTAGCCAAGTGCCGAAAACAATCGTCCACCGTCTGGTACACGATCTCGGGTTTCGGCCACGTCGTCGCGGCATTGTTGAGATAAATGTGCTTGGCGTTTTCTAACATGGATGGTCTTTCAGCTTCAGCCTTTGCTTGGACGAGTCCCTCCGCGGACGGTAGGCTTTAGTATCATCAAGTCGTGCTCCGGTGAAAAGCTCCAGTCACCAGTTCGCTCCGCTACAAGTTGCCGATAGTTGAGTATCATGATCAACATGCTTTGGGTATCCGCCGTTGTGCTTGGCGCGGATTTGTGTCGGCCCGATGGGCCTTCTTAAAACCAAAATCTCCCAACCGGGGCCTAGCGACCCCGGCAGAGGTTCTACCGGCCTTCCAGGCCTAAAACTCATACGGGCTGAGAATGGCATCGGTCTTCAGCCAAAGTCCCGGTCGCTTTGGCTTGTCAACAAAAGCGGTGCGTTGCCAATGTCTCGATCTCCTTGGCGTGTTGACAAAAACAGTATTTGCCCGGGTCTCACTCTCCTTGGCGAGTTAACGAAGCGTTGTTTGCCAATGTCTCCATCGCTTTGGCTTGTCAACAAAAGCGGTGCGTTGCCGCGTTAACGAAGTGGTATTTGCTGAAGTCGGTTCACTGGCGATTGCTAGACAACGTTCCTTAAGTAGCGCGGCATCGCGCGGTTGGATTTTGTTGTTGACGCACGCCGTGAACCGCCAGAATCGTGGATAGTCGCACCGGACGGGCCGTTGGATTATGATGGGGCCGCGAACCAACCACGCTGCTTTCGACAAAACCACATCATTGCGGAATGGTCTTCGCCCCTGCCTCCCACACCCACCTAGGAAATGATCCATGCTGACTCGGTTCGACTCGGGATTTGCCTTCCGGAAATTTCACGCCATTGGCGCTGGCGTCTGTCTCGCGGCGGCATCTTTGTTTTGTACGCCGTCGCTGGAGTTCTCAATCGTAATGGCGGCCGAATCTTACACGGAAGTGAACGAAGACGGCGCATCCAAAATACGAACGTTGCCGGGGTTTGAGGTCGAGCTGGTTTACTCGGTTCCCAAAGACCAAGGTTCGTGGGTGAGCTTGACAACGGAGAAGCCGGGTCGGTTGGTCGCCAGCGATCAGTACGGCCGACTGTATCGCATCACACCGGGCGCCTCTGCTGAGTCCACCAAGGTCGAACCGCTGACCGCCAAGATTGGTCGCGCTCAAGGATTGCTGTACGCGTTTGATAGTTTGTATGTGATGGCGCATGCCGGGGATGATCAACCGGCCGGCATGTATCGCCTGCAAGACACGAACAACGACGATCAATACGACCAAGTCACCTTGATCATGCCGTTGGACGGTGGCGGCGAACATGGACCTCATGCCATCGTCTTGAGTCCGGATGGAAAATCGTTGTACGTGTGTGCCGGCAATCACACCAAGCCACCCGTGTTTCAGTCGACCGCTCTCCCGGCAACCTGGGAAGAAGATCAAGTCATCCCTCGCCAATGGGACGCGGGTGGGCATGCGGTTGGGATCATGGCACCCGGCGGTTGGATCGCCGAAGTCCATCCGGAAGGCAAAGGCGTTCGTTTGGTTGCCGCGGGCTTTCGCAACGAATACGACATCGCGTTCAACTCGGCGGGTGAATTGTTTACCTACGATGCCGACATGGAATGGGACGTGGGTGCTCCTTGGTATCGCCCCACTCGGGTCAACCACGTGGTCAATGGTGCCGAGTTCGGTTGGCGCAGCGGAACGGGCAAGTGGCCCGTGTATTATCCTGATTCGTTGGGCAGTGTTATCGATATTGGCCCCGGTTCACCCACCGGCGTGACGTTTGGCACCGGCGCCAAGTATCCGGCCAAGTACCAACAAGCGATGTACATTGCCGACTGGAGTTACGGAATCATCTACGCGCTGCATCTGGCCCCCAATGGAGCCACCTACACGGCCGAAGCGGAACTATTTTGCAGCGCGCCCGCGATGCAAGTCGCCGACATGGTCGTCAATCGACACGACGGTCTGTTGTACTACGTGGTCGGTGGCAGACGGACCCAAAGTTCGTTGTATCGCGTGCATTATCGGGGGGCCGACTCGGTCGCCCTCGCACCGCCTGCCGAACTGACGGAACCGCAGCAGACTCGACGCCAGTTGGAGCGGTTGTGGCACCATCCCGTCGGACGGCCCGACGTCGCCGTGGAGTCCGTGTGGATGTACCTGGCCAGCCCCGACCGCAGCCTGCGATACGCGGCCCGCATTGCCATCGAACACCAACCCAGCGCAGCGTGGAAGCCACAGCTTTCTCAAGCTCATGACCCGCAGACGACTTTGGAAAAATCTTTGGCCGCTGTCCGTTGTCGTGTCCCAGATTGCAAAGCTGCGATCATGCCGCAATTGGCGGCGCTGAAGTGGGACGACTTGTCCGTGGACCAACGGCTGCACTTGCTGCGAGTCTATGGTTTGGCCAGCATTCGCTTGCCGGACTTCTCCCCTGCCGATTGGCAAACGATCGTGGACCAAGTCGCGCCGCGTTTCCCGAGCGGCAATGTGCCGACGGATCTGGAGCTGGCTCGCTTGTTGACCGCGGCCCAGCATCCCGCCGCGACGGCCACGATGCTCCAGTTATTGCAAGCCGCGGCAACTCAAGAAGAGCAGATTCATTTCGCTTATTGTTTGGCGTACGCCAAAAACGGATGGACGCCCGCCTTGCGCGAGGACTACTTCCGCTGGTTTGTCGACTCGGCGAACTTGCGTGGTGGGCATTCGTTTAGTGGCTTTATCGCCAACATCCGCAAGCAAGCCGTTGAGAGTTTGGACTGGACTCAGATGGACAAGGCTGCGACCGCTTCGTTGGAAGCCGTCTTGGCGCTGAAGCCCACCGAGACGGATCCACAAGCCGAATTAGCCGCTCGCCCCGTCGTTAAGCAATGGACGATGGACGACTTGTTGGCCAAGGTCGAAGCGCCGCTTGAGGGTCGCGACTTTGAAAACGGGAAGCGAATGTTCGCCGTCACCCAATGCTTCAAGTGCCATCGCTTCGATGGGATCGGTGGCATGGTCGGACCGGATTTGTCAGCCGTCGGACGTCGCTTCAGCAAACATGACCTGTTGGAGTCCTTGGTTTTGCCGAACAAGGTGGTTTCGGATCAATACCAAGCCACGATCTTCCAATTGGTCGACGGTCGAGTCATCACAGGACGCGTCGTGAATCTCAACGGCGATCAATACATGGTCCAAGAAGATATGTTGAACCCCGGAAACTTGACGTCATTCAAAGTCGCGGACATCGAAGAGATGAAAGCCAGTGAGGTGTCGATGATGCCCGCCAGCTTGTTGGATACGTTGACCGAGGACGATATCTTGGATCTGATCGCCTACTTGCGCAGCGCCGGAGATCCGAACTTCAACGAGGTCCAGACGGGCCGCTAAACCTTGAGGACGTCGACGTTCACCCCAATACTTTTCAATAAGTAGCAGGCAAACTCTGTGTGCCGTCCACCGATCCTCGAAAAACGAGTGCTTTTTTGATGGTCGCTGCGCATGGAATGTGCCTACTACCGTCCTTCGTTGAACGGTATTGGCGTTAGCCGAACCTGCGCTTGTCAGAGCGTGGGGTTCAACGAATAGCAGTCGCGCGCAGACGAGCGTCGCTACAACGGCAGCCCTGAATTTTTGGTTGCGACCCTTGCCGGTTCGCGACGTTGGTCACCGAAGCGGTCGTCAAGACGAGGCAGCACCAGGTGCTGCAGCACCTGATGCCGTCGAAGAGGAGATGCAAAGATGACTGGTTACAGAATACCGCCGTGCACGCGCATCGCTCGCGAGTGGTCCGGTTGGTCCAAGAACCAGAACCGACGCCATTCGTCCCGCATGGCACGTTGGTTTTCGGAGGTGATGATCAGCTCTTCGGTGCGCTCGACCGGGTCAGCCGAGTACATCGGTATGAAGCATCCTGTGTTTGTGCTGATTGCAATCGCCAATAGCGCTGCGACGATGATACGTTTCACCTTGGTTTTCCTCCTGATACGCAACTACCATGTAGGCGCGGGGACTATGAAGTGACCTTGCCACCAATACCATCGACATAACCGGAGCAGGAAGTTTAATCCTCCCAGTAGTTTTTGTCGGCAAAGTTTATCCAGCCCAAACCCATCCCGAGGTTCCCTAACATGATTCGGTTCCAATCCCCCGCGTTTGCTCGAGCTTCATCGCTTTTCACCCGGGTTCTATGGAGGTTGCTAGCAGTGTGGTGGCGATCACCGAATGTAGTGGTTCGCTCCGCGAACCAACGTTCGATCGCGAAGCGATCCACGACAGTGGTAGGCATCACCCTCTTTTCTGTCGCGTCGATTTCGTTTGGCCAGGACGCGAAACAGGCATCGCCCGTTCCGCCAACTCCCGAAACGCCACCTGCGGTCGAGAGCGTCCCTTCTCCGTGGGATGTTCTCCGGACGGACCCGAGGTTAGCAGAGCCGCGCAGTTTGGATTCCTTCTTCCCTTTTGCCGTGCCGGCGAGCCTGGAGGCGTGGGAAGCTCGAAAAGCCATGTTGCAAGATCGTTTGCGAACCGTGTTGGGGCTCTATCCCGAGCCACCCCGGACGCCGCTCAACGCGGTAATTTCCGAACCGCTGATCTTGGACGGCTACAGTGTGGCCAAAGTCCGCTTCGAAAGCATGCCCGGATTTTATGTCACCGGCAGTTTGTACCGTCCCCTGCCAAAAGAAGTCGACCCGGACAGCCCGGTCGAGCGCCGACCGGCGGTCTTGTCGCCGCACGGACATTGGTCGCGCGGGCGGTTCATGTACGCCAGCGACGAAGAGGTCCAACGCCAAATGGACTCCGGTGCGGAGACCCACGAATGTGCGGCTCGCAGTCCCTTGCAAGCGCGCTGCGTTCACTTGGCGCGGATGGGGTGCGTGGTGTTTCATCACGACATGTTGGGCAATGCCGACAGCGTGCAACTGTCGGAGAGTCTGGTTCATGGATTCTCCAAGCAACGGCCCCATCTGGAGGCCGCCGACGCGTATGGCTTGTATTCGGTGCGGGCGGAGTCGCATTTTCAAAGCATCATGGGCCTACAAACTTGGAACACGATCCGCAGTTTGGATTTCTTGGAGACCTTGGAGGACGTTGACCCCTACCGCATCGCGGTCACCGGTGCCAGTGGCGGCGGGACACAGACGTTCATCGCCGGAGCACTTGATCCTCGGCCGGCGATTTCGTTCCCCGCCGTGATGGTGGGCACAGCGATGCAGGGCGGATGTACCTGTGAGAATTGCAGCTTGCTGCGCGTCGAAACCGGCAACGTTGAATTCGCCGCGATGTTTGCTCCCCGACCCCAAGGATTGACGGCCGCCGACGACTGGACGAAAGACATGCCAACGCTCGGCTTCCCAGAACTGCAACAACTGTACGATTTGTATGGAGTGAAGGATCAAGTTGAACTGACCAGTCGCTTGGAGTTCGGTCACAACTACAACCAATTTGGTCGCCGAGCCATGTACAGCTTGATCGCGCGCAACTTTGGGCTCGCAGATTTCCCCGAAACGCCATTTCAAGTATTGCGCGATCCCGAAATGTCGTGGTTCGCCGCGGCCGACAGCACAGAACCCGCGGAAGATGCGCAACCCAGCGAGCCAGAATTTCAGCCGGAGACCGGCGAAGCCTTTGAAGTAAAACTCTTGCAGTATTGGCGCTCGATTTCACAGAACTATTGGACGAAATTGCAAGACGACATCATCGACAACAAAGCCGATTCCACGGGACAACTGTCCCAATGGCGAACGCGTTTGCGGGGACTCTATTTGGGTAGTGATTACCAAATGCCGACCAATCTGGAATGGCTGCCCATTTCGCCCGCTCAACCGTCCGACGCCTCGAACCGTTGGCAGCGGGCCGAATGGGTGTTGATCGATAAGGATCGACAAACGATGGTGCCCGTCACGACGCTGGAAGTTGCCGGTCGGCCCGATACGGCGCCGCCGCAAGCGACGCACCTATGTCTGTATGTTGGCAATGCCGCCGAGGGCATCTTTGATGCGACGGGCCAGCCGCACGCCTGGGTCCTTGAGCGTTTGGCCGCCGGTCAGCGGATTGTTTCGGTCGACCTGTTAGGCCAAGGTCGATTCGTTTCTCAGGGTCAATTCAAGCTGGAGGATCGTTGGAAAATGACCAAACGCGAGTCCGCCGGATACGTCCTGGGTTACAACTTGCCGCTCGTGAGCCACCGTGCCCAAGATATCTTGCAGGTGTTAACGTCGATTCTTCCTCCGCAAGCGGAGCCCAGTGAACCACAAGTGCTGGAGGTGGTGGCGGAAGGTGATGGAGTTCCCGCACTGAGCGTGTCCACGTTGGCCTGGGACCAATGGTCTGGCAGCAAGGGTACAGACGAACAAGACGGGAAATCACAACCGCGCTTGCAACGAATCGAATTGCGTGGCGGGCAATTTCGCTTTGTCGACGTGCCTTCGCTGCGCGATGCCAACTTTTTGCCAGGCGCTGCAATCGTCGGAGATCTACCCGGTTTGTGGACACTGAATCGCGTGCCGCATGTCCACGTGGACGGAGCGAACGACGACTGGACGCGTTGCAACCAAGTTCGTGCGGCGCTCGGAGCCCCGAAGCTAAGTTTGCAACCGTAACCTCGCTCCCCAGAACGTGGATGTCGTGCCGTGGCATCGTTGCGACGCTCGCCCGAACATGCCCGGGCTCCCTCACTTCGCGGAAAGGAACACCTTGCTCCGACATTCGGTCATGATTCTCAACGATGTCAAGTTGATCCGACTGGGCGTCGCCATGATGTTTCAGGACTCGCCGCTCATGTTGGTGGCCGAGGCGGAGACCGTTGCTCAAGCCCGGGAAGTTCTGCAAACGCAACCGTTGGACTTGTTGCTGATGGAAGCTCGGTTGGCCAATCAAGACATTTTGCCAGCGTTGCAAGAATTCAAACGCGACTACCCGCAGTTGCCCATATTGGTCTTCTCCAGTCATG
Source organism: Pirellulaceae bacterium (assembly GCA_041741535.1). Lineage (GTDB taxonomy): Bacteria > Planctomycetota > Planctomycetia > Pirellulales > Pirellulaceae > M30B19. The sequence continues at coordinate 22,322 of JBGSJV010000070.1, read as the reverse complement.
ACTATCCGACGGTTATGGCTCGGTCCAATCACTATGGGGCGTCGGGCTTCGTTCGCATGACGGCGGATCGCGAGACGTTCATCCAAATGTGCCGGCAAGCCATTGGGCAAGAAAACCTATGGACAAGTGATGACTTGCGGCGCGCCAGCATGAGCCACACTCTGCAAAGCTCGGATGCGGACCATGACGTGCCGCTGACCCGCCGCGAGGTCCAGATCCTGCGGTACCTTTGTCGCGGCAACTCCAACAAAGAGATCGCCGTTCGGTTGGAAATCAGCGGCGAGACGGTCAAGGAACACGTCCAGCATATTTTGCGGAAACTAAAAGTTGGCGATCGAACGCAAGCCGCCATTTGGGCAACGCGATTGGGCTTGTTTTACGATTGATCGTACCAATCAAGCGACCCGTTGTTGGTTGCCTGGATTTTCTGAATTGTTGGAACCACGCAAACCGCTGGTTCCGGCAGGCAGCAGGACGGGCTGGCTGTTGCTCCGAATGTGAGCCAACAGTTCGCGAATGACTTGAGTCATCGAAGCGGCCACGCATTGGCGGTAAGGATGAGTGGCGGGCAAGCTTTGCATCAATCGGCGATGGGCGGCCTCCAAATTGTGGTAAGGCATGCCGGGAAATAGATGATGAAGCGCGTGGAATCGCAGGCCAACCGGGCACAGAGCCAAGGTGATCCAATGTCGATTTGGCAAGTCGACCGAATCCAACAGTTGGTCTTCCAAGCTCATCGAATCGCCGTGGCTGACATAACGATGGGCGGCCAACGTGCGAAAGTGATTCATGGTTAGAATCGTGACCGACAATGCGTACATGATCAGCGCGTTGTACCAAGGATCAAACCCAATCACAATCAAGCCGATCAAAGCGACCGCGCGCAAATGACAGGCGATTTCCATCACGGTCCACAAACCTACGGGATCGTTCGGACGTAGTTTTCGTTTGAACGACAGATCGATCACAAAGCTCGACCAATGCTCCCACACCCATCGTCGCAGGGGTGGGCACACCAACGAAACCGGCGTGATCACGAGGTGTCGCACGAACGTGATGAGGGGCAAGTAGAGGACTTGAGCAAAGTAGTGGACCAATCCGCTCCAATTGCCACTGGCGAATGGCAAGTACTCGCCGTCTTCTTCGGTTCCGTAATGTCGCGTGTTGTGATGTTCTCGGTGCGTGTCGTAAAAGAACGACGGTAGCATCAACGGAATCCCTGCCAAAACATTCCAGGCGACCTTGAACCCGCGCATCCGCCCGGCGGGCATGTGCGCGATTTCGTGCATGAACAGACTAACCCGATACAGCGCGACGGCCGCCGCGCCAAAGCAAAGGAGCTTCACGGCCAGCGGAACGGGAGCCTTCAGCACGACCAACGACGCGCCGTAGCCGACGGTCAAGCTAAGCAGGAAATCGGTCCAGTAAATCGCCGGGTTCATTTTGAACAGATCCGCGACGAGAACTCGAGCGTGTTTGATGGTCAACTGCGACATAGGGCGGTCCCATGCAAAGTGGGCCAGGCGGGAGCGCGACTCCGAAACCGGGCCGAGGTTGGATGGTGGGCTTCGTCCTCGTGGCGAGGACGTTTGTTCAGAATATTCGGCAATTCCTCGCCAGATTTTGACGGATTTGCCCGACGTGATGGCTGATTTTGTTGCCCGCATCGTGCGGGCCGTTCGTTCTGTAGGGGGTTGGTAAAATAGACCGGCGCAGCAGATTTGCCAGAGGAGGTTCCGTGTAGATTTGATGAAGGAGTTCAGCCACGATCGGAAAGACCAACCGACCCCGCTAGCGCGTTAACCGGTTAGCAGAGCGTGGTTGGTCGGGCATCGGCGTTCCAGCGGGCGGAATTTTCCTTTTGAGACATCGACTAACAAGGCAGTGCATTTGGTTCATTGGCACTTTGATGTTCGTGCCTTTTGTGTTTTTCGTGGTGAAAGTTTGGAACCACGAAAAGCACTAAAGGCACGAAACAATTGGACGATGAGGAAACCTCTGCGACACTTGTGTGTCCCCAGCACTCCTTCTCCTTGGGATAAATACGGTAGTCGCCCGGGGACAGACCCGCGGGAAACCGTTGGCGATCCTGCGGGCGGAATTTTCCTTTTTAGACATCGACTAACAAGGCTGTGCATCTGGTTCATTGGCACTTTGATGTTCGTGCCTTTTGTGCTTTTCGTGGTGAAAGTTTGGAACCACGAAAAGCACGAAAGGCACGAAACAACGGGACGATGAGGAAACCTCTGCGGCACTTGTGTGTCCCCAGCACTCCTTCCGTCCCTAGCACTCCTTCCCCAAGCCCCGGGGACACACACATTGTTCGAGAAGTGGGGGCACGGTAGTTGTTTGGTGGCAGCCGTGGATTGATCGTGGGACGACACGCGTTCCGCGACAGAGGAAATTTGTTTTGGTTCGACAGGTTTGTCTCTCGACCGTCGTTACTCGCGCGGGGTCGTGATCTAACTACCAAACTTTCGGACCAATCAAACGAGCCGGTTGGGGGCGGTTCGCGACGGTGCGTAGAGTTTGGTTTGAAACACGCGCGCTGGCGAGTGGGCGACGTTATGGTCTCGGTGGAGGTATGGCCGCTTAATTCCAATCGCGGTTGTAGGCCGACGCTGGAGCGGGACTTGTGGTTTCCCAGCCCGCATTGAAATCGCTTGGGCTGGGAGTCTCGCTAGCGATCGGTTCTACTGCTTCGCTGGTGTAGCTGGCCAATCGAACCGGACTATAGGCCCACTTCTGGTGCACATCGCGATGAGCCGATTGATCCAAGGAGGAACCGGTTGGCGGCGTGTTGTATTCCCATCGCAGCGTCGGCTGCGGGTCGGGCAAATGATTCGAAGGAGTGTTGGCTTCCAGTCGCGGCGCCGAGTTTGGTTGAGGCTGACCTCCCAAATCGTCTCGTAATGTTGGCCGATCCGATCCCGCACTCCCTGACGGAAGGTTCGGGGTCGGAGCGTCGTAGCCCGACGGGATCGGCGGACTGTAAGCAGGAGGTGCGGCACGCCGAACCGGAGCTTGATATCCACTGTAGGAACTCATCCCGCTGTACGCCGAAGGGTTCGCGTACGGATTGCTGAACGCGACACCATTGGGCGTTGGGAATGCGGGCCGAAATGCTCCGTTACGATTTCCAGCATAAGGATCCGCGACCGGTACCTGGGCACCCAAGACCGGCACACCATCAGCCGGCATCACGGCGCCATTGGGGACGGGGGCAAACCCCGTCGTCCCTGGGTAATACCCAGCGGCGGGAGCGGCCGACATCCCAGGCACGCCACATGTGGTGCAACCTGGATTGACCGCACCTGTCGAGCAACCACCGTTTACGCCACAGTCGTTTGTGATTGTGGTTACCGGGACTTGGTAGTTCTGCGTTTGGTACACCGGACGATAAGTCGTGTACGGGATGCGCTGCAGTTGCCATTGCTGGTCGGTACATGGACGCATGCATGTGGTCGTGCAGCCAGTGTTCGGATCAACGCTGGTGACGGGTTTGTAATTCGTCACCGCTACTCGTTGCCAAGTCGTGCGATAGTCCGTGTAGGGAACGTAGTTGACCGTTACCTTTTGACACGTTTGCAAGCAGGTTTGTTGACACTGGCCCGGCTGCAGGTATGTCGGAGCGGCGGTGTACGATCCAGACGTGGCCATATAACCAATTGGCGTCGTTGCATTTTTCTTGCCGCACTTCTCCCTGATCCAATCCAGCAATGGTCCTGCCTCGACCAGGGACGGCGACATCAGGACAACCAAGCTGCTGGCGATCCAGGCTTTGAACATCAGTGGGCGCATTTCTAGGGCTCCGGTTCAGGAGGCTAAGGGGGCATGTCGAACGCCGAACCTTAGGTTACCGAAGCAAGCCGACACGAAAAACTCGCGGTGCTGGTTGGGTATTTTGAGTAGGCCTTGGCGATGGCAGCGATAGTAGGGGTTGTGGTGGTTGTCGTCATTGTCCACCGAATGTCGACCGACCGACGGCGTGTCGCTGCGGGAAGGGTTGTAAGGGAATCGGACCGACGGACGGTGTGTTGCTGCGTGAAGGGTTGTAAGGGAATCGGACCGACGGAGCGGTCCGCGACAATGCGGTCCGCGATCAATTAGACCGGCGGAGCAGTTAGAGATTGCCAGGCGGCGACCAACGAGTTGGCGGCTTGTTGGATTTCAGCTTCGGTCGTGTGCCAACCCAGCGATAGCCGAACGGTTCCTCGGGCGGTTTCTACGTCGAGTCCCAAGTTTTCGAGCGTGGCCGAACGGCTGGCGTTGCCGCTGTGGCAGGCGGAGCCCGTGGACGCGTAGACATGGTGGGCTCGTTGCAAAAGTTGGTGCCCGGAGACATGCGGGAAAACCACACTCAACGTATTGGGCAACCGCGCCGACTCGGAGGCGTTGATTCGCAAGTCCGGAATATCGGCCTGCAACGAGTGAGCCAGCTGATCGCGCCGTTGGGCGATCTGCCGCTGGGCTTCTTCGCCGCGTGAGGTCAGCAGTTGACAGGCTCGACCCAGCGCCACGATGCCCGCGACGTTTTCCGTCCCGGGCCGCAAACCTCGTTCGTGTGGTGCGCCGCGCAACAAAGGATTTACCACGGTGCCAAATCGAACATACAGCGCTCCCACACCTTTGGGGGCATAACACTTGTGGCCCGCGATGGCCAATAGATTCACTCCCAATTCATCCACTTGCACAGGGATCTTGCCGAGACTCTGCGCCGCGTCTGTATGAAAGATCACCTCGCGGTCTTGTAGCACTTCCGCGATGTCCGACAATGGCTGGATCGCGCCGGTTTCATTGTTGGCATGCATGATCGAAACCAGTCGCGTGTCGCTGCGCAAAGCCGCTTTGATCGCCTCGGGTTCGACGACCCCATCGCGATTCGACCGGACGTAAGTCACGCGATGGCCCTGTCGTTCGAGCCACTTGATGGGCTCGAGGACCGCGGGGTGTTCGATTTGCGACGTGATCAAGTGACTGTTCGCGGGCGCATCGCTCATCAGGCCAATGATGGCCAAGTTATTGCTTTCGGTTCCGCCGCTGGTAAAGAAAATTTCCTCGCGGTCGGCTCCAATGGCGGCCGCAACCAACATGCGGGCATCTTCAATGGCTTCGGCCGCGGCTCGGCCCAACGGATGATTGCTCGAAGGGTTTCCAAAATGCTGATTCAGGAACGGCAACATGGCCTCGACCACTTCTGGGGCGACGGGTGTGGTTGCGTTGTAGTCCAAATAAACCGGTTTCACGAGGAGGCTCTCCACGTTGTGCTTGTGTCAGGGTCTGCCGAGTTCTACTTTGCGCGGCCCGTGTTGGCAAGAACGCCAAGGGCCTGGCTTCTTTTCTCAGCGAAGCTAGCAGCGATGCGCCAACGATCACCGATGCGCCAACCGTTGGCTCGCACCGGCGCACACGTCCGGCAGAGTTTGTGCCAACCCATCGGACCGGCGCTGGACAGCGTGCCTTGCTAAACTGGCTTAACTTGGCTTTATTGTGCCAAAATCCCAGCACTGTCGTCCATTGGCATGAACTTCTCTTGTCTTTTTTCCGCGATTCCGCTAATTCGATTAGAGACAACGTTTTCGGCCGAACCGCCGGGGGGGTTGCTTCGAGCAAATCGATCAAGTTAGGTGGATGGATGCGGGAAAAAGCTTGGCGAATACGCTCCCACAGTCTTCGAATGCTGTTGGGCTTGCTGATGATCGTGGTCTTCGCAAATGGCGAAGTTCACTCCGCCGGGGTTACGCAATCACGGAGTGCCGCGCAGCCTCGCGTTTCCCAATCGGGTCCCAGCAACAATCAATCGGGGCGCCGAGCGACGCTTCCACAGCGACGAGGTTCCAATTTGCAAGCGGCACCGCTGCCTGGCAGTGTGGCCCCAAATCGAGCGGCCCCGAATCGTGTGGCCCCAAATCGAGCGGCCGGTGGTACGACCGCGCCGCGGACACAAGACACGCGATCCCCATCAACTTCTCCGGCGACCAGTTTTCCGTACTCCGTGACGACCATCAATCCGCGGACGCCCATTCGTAGCATGCCCAGTGACGATGGGTATCCGACCGCTTTCGTTGGACCACAAACCGAACTACAAGTTTGGCGACACGATCCCGACGGCTGGCTGGCGATTCGTCCGACGGCGGGCAGCTTTTCGCTGGTCGATGCGAAACATCTAAAAGCAACCAACGACCCCGATGTGTTTGTCGTTCAGACCGACCGCGCGCCGACTTGGGTGGGAACGCAGGTTGACGAAGATCACACACCGGTTTCGCAAGTGCGGTTGAAGTTGAATGAGCGTGTCGCGGTCATCTCGAGCCTCATCATTGAAGAGCAAGACGGCGCGCAGACTTGGTATCAGATCGAGCCGCCGGCGGGCGAGTTTCGTTGGGTTCATCAAGACGATTTGCGTCAAGGTGGTCGCGCTTATCAAGCCCCGTCGCCAAACGCGATTGCGAATCGTCCGCAAGCTCCCGCCAATGCGCCCATGAGTGGCTACATGCCACCCCTCCACAGCGCCACCTCAACGGCGCATTCTCCGAATGGCGAAGAACTTCCCGCGCTGGAACTCGAGCCTGGGTTTGGTCAGGGGCCGGGCAACGTCGCGAGCCACCCGGGAGGAACGTCGCCAGAAGCTTCTCAATGGCGGGCCGCGCAACAGACAACACCGGTTCTGGGCTATGTGGAACCACAGCCTTGGCAAAATACAGGTCCCGGTGGCTTTCCGGCACATCCTGCTGGGCACTCGACGAACCCAGGATCGAACTCGGCCAACGGTTCGCTGGTCCAACCCTTGACGGAGCAATCCGGAATGGGTCGTGGCTCGCCTGACAATCCATCACTGGTTCGCGGAGCGACGCCAGGTGACATGTGGGACGCTGCGGTCAATCAATTGCGACAGGACCCGATTGCCAACGCGGTGGCTAACGCTTCCCATCAATCGTTCGAACAACCTCCGAAGATGGAACCACCAACGATCAACAACCCAGCAACGGCAACTTTGCCAGACCCCCAGTGGGCCACGATGGATTGGAACCAAAAGTTGGCGTGGGTTCAAACTCGATTGAATCAAGACTCGGCACTTCCGACTCAGCAATGGAATCTCTTGCCATTGCTCGAGCACTGTCGAGCGCTCTGGTATGCCGCGCCTTCGACCGTTCAGCAAGAGGCGGCGGCGAGTCTCGGGAAACGTATCGAAGAGCTCATGCAGTGGCAATACACGCGCGGGAACGCCAATGATCTATCCGCGGCAAATCCCAGCGATCCGTGGGCTGGCCAGCGTTGGGCATCGGCTGGTTCGTTTATCGGCTCGGGGGTTGCTGCCCCACCGGCCAATCCAGCCGCATCCGGTGCGTTGTCGAATAATGGATTTACACCGAGCGCGCCCAGTGCACCGAGTGGCCCCGCGCCCAGTCCTCCGGCGAATACCGCTTATGACGCCGTGGGCTACTTGAAAGAGTTGTTGGTGGCTCGCGGACAACGCTCCAACGAGTACGTCCTGCAAGACAACAACGGTCGCTCCATTTGCCACATCTCGGCGCAACCGGGCGTCAATCTCAATACGTTCTTGGATCAAAAAGTTGGTGTGATTGGCATCAAGGGCATCAACGGCAAACTCAATCTGCCGCATGTTAGCGTTGAGCGAATCTACCGCGTGCCGTAAGGTTGACGTGCCTCACGGTTCTAAACCTGCGATCACCTACTCGAAGCAATACAAAACTTCTTGACGTTGACCTTGAACTTGGGAGGCCACGCGGAGGAAGATCTGGTTCCCAGCGATGGCGGGACTGGGGAAGCTGTCGGTGCCGACCTTGTTTTCGATAACCAATTGGCAGGCGTCGACGCTGGGTTTGACGACATACAGCGAACCACTCTCGTTGGCACAATACAAGTGTCCGCCCGCATAAACGGGTGACGCGCTGACCGGACCGCGGAAGCGTTGTTTCCACAGTTCCGATCCATCGGCAGCGTTCCAACAAAATAGAATTCCATTGTCGGTCAAGGCATAGAGACAACCATCGATGACGATCATCGACTGTTCGTAGCATTTTTGGTTCACCGACCATTGGCGCTTCGGCGCGGCTCCCAATTCGATCGCCACGGTTTCGGATTGCGGATAGCCGCCGCTGGCGAAGACTCGTTGTGCATCCCACACGGCCGTCCCGCAGGTTGCGGTGGCGGCTCCTTTGACTTCCCACAATTGCTTTCCATTGCTTGGGTCGTAGGAGACGATGCGTTGGCCACCGCTGATTAGTAATTGGTCGCGGCCCTGCACATGAGCGATGGTCGGGCTGGAGAAGGTGATGTTTTCCGGTCGCTCGGTTTTCCAGATTTGTTGGCCGTCCGATCGTCGAAACGCTTGAATCGAACTAGGGCCGTCGTATTCTGCCGCCACGATCACCAGGTCTCGATACAAAACCGGTGAGGCCGCATAGCCGTATTCGTATTGCCGAGGTCGATAACGGCCCAAGTCCGCGCGCCAAACCACTTTGCCTTCCAAGTCCAACGCCGACAGTTCGATTTTGTCGTGATGGTACACGGCCGCAAAGATCTTTTCGCCGTCGCAGGCCAACGTCGGTGAAGCTTCGGTGTTCTTCGGATGATTCTGATCCGGGAAACCACCTTGGTTGATTTCGGTTTGCCAAAGTTGTTGGCCCGTCGCTCGATCGAACGCCAAGACCAAATGTTGCTGTTGATCTTTGGTGGCCGTCAACAGAAAAATCCGATTGCCAACGACGATGGGCGAGCCATGTCCGCGGCCAGGTACCGATGCTTGCCACTTGGCTTTGGCGGGGTTCAGTTCCGTGGGCGGTGCGGCACCTTCAGCGGCGTACCCGTTGCGTCCGGGCCCGCGCCACCAAGGCCAGTCTTGTTTCAGATCGAGTTTGGGAAACGACTCCACGTCCGATGGCAGGCCGACCGGAACCGGTTCGACGGTGGACGGGTCGGGCCGGCTGATGCGACTGGAGCCTTGGTCGTCGCAACCTTGGCAATTGGCCGTTAGTCCAAACAAGAGTGCTCCGCACAAGAATGCTCGAAACAGTGAACGCCTCCGACCAAGCAGACACTCGCGAGAATTCGACATTGCAGTTCCGGAGCTTCGATTCTTCATCACTTGCCTTTCAAGAGCCACCGCTGCGATCGAGCCCAGAAAGTGGCCGCTCGCAAACCAGAAGTTACGCCCCGATTGTAGTCCGTCGAACCGGCAGGCCACAAGTAAAGCAGAAACGCGTTTCAATACGCTCTGGGGGGGAATGTGCCAGGCTATGTCCCAAAAGAAGACCCTTGGCCGGCCCTTTTCAGGGCGGGCAGAATCCCGGACCAAAAGACACGACCTTCGAGAGTCCGTCCCCTTTTAGGACAAACCCTAGCTTCGGCAGGGTGGGCTCGGTAAAATGGGCGGGCGGTGGGAGCCGTGCCTGAGGGCACTTGGCTGGTATTTTTGATCAAGACCCGATGAGAATAGTGACGTATGGCAGCAATGACTATTGATGGTTTCCAAACGATGACCTCGACCGGAATTGGCCAAGCGACGGGGTTGCTGGGGCAGCGTGGGGGCGGGGGCATCGACATGTGGACGTTGGCGATCATTGCTGGCGTCGGTATTCTCGCGTTGATTGGGTTTGTCGTATTTTTGTTGGTCGTGAAATACATCGGCTTGTGGATTCAGGCCAAGACGTCCAATGCTCGCGTTTCCATGACCAGTCTGATTGGGATGGGGTTTCGACAAGTGGACCCCCGAATCATCGTCAACGCGAAAATCATGGCGACTCAGGCCGGGTTGGATATTTCCGAGCCCAACGGGGTGACTACGGCTCGGTTGGAAGCCCACTATTTGGCGGGTGGCCATGTGATGCGAGTGATTCAGGCGATCATTGCCGCTCAGCGAGCACGGATTGATCTCGGGTTCGATCGTGCGGCAGCGATCGACTTGGCCGGTCGAGATTGTTTGGATGCGGTGCAAACCAGCGTGAACCCCAAAGTGATCGATTGCCCTGATCAACGCAAAGGCAAAGATTTTTTGAGTGCCGTGGCCAAAAACGGTGTGGAATTGAAAGTTCGAGCTCGGGTGACCGTTCGCACCAACTTGGATCAGTTGATCGGCGGTGCCACGGAAGAAACGGTCATCGCTCGAGTTGGTGAGAGTATTGTGTCGTCGATTGGGTCCAGCACGACTCATGGTGACGTGTTGGAGCGGCCGGACACGATTTCCAAGGCCGTGTTGGCGCGGGGCTTGGATGCGCAGACGGCATTCGAAATCGTTTCGATCGACATTGCCGACATCGAGGTGGGCGAAAACATCGGAGCTCGTTTGCAGGTCGATCAAGCCGAAGCCGATACGCGAGTCGCCCGCGCCAACGCCGAACGCCGCCGCGCGGAAGCGATTGCGATGGAACAAGAAATGAAGGCGGAAGTGGCGCTTAATCAAGCGAAACTCATCAGCGCCGAAGCTCGCGTGCCGGAAGCGATGGCTGCTGCGTTTCGCGGCGGACGAATGCGAGTGAACTAAACGATGGCGACGGCCTATTGGTTGCTGAAGTCCGAGCCGGATACGTTTTCGATTCACGATTTGGAAAACGCCGCGAACCAAACGACGGACTGGGGTGGCGTGCGAAATTATCAGGCGCGAAACTCCATTCGCGACCAGATGAAGCCGGGCGATCGTGTCTTGTTTTACCATTCGAATGCCGAACCCAGTGGTGTGGCGGGAATTGCCAAAGTGAGTTCGGTGCCCTACGCCGATGCGACCGCCCTGGACGCGAACGATCCTTATTTCGATCCGAAGAGCCGGGCCGAAAACCCGACTTGGTACGCGGTAGATATTCAATGGGTCCAGACATTTGAACTCGTGGTGCCGTTAGATCGATTGAAGGCGGACCCGGAGCTGGCCGGCATGGAAGTGTTGCGCAAAGGTTCGCGCTTGAGCGTTCAAGCCGTTACGAAGCCCCATTTTGATCGAGTCTTGAAGTTGGCCAAATTGGTGGCTCGCGGATTGTAATCGGTTTTCCGTTTCTGGAAGTGCTGTCCCATGCCGAGTGAATCCGAAAGGGCTCCCCAAAGTGCCCCGTCTGTGCCGCGTCGCCTGCGTGTTCGCGACGTGGTTGTATTGGCGGTGATTGTGTTTCTGGGCATCGGTTCGTTCATGTACCAGTGGGTCCAGAGCTTCTACCAAGAGCGGCAAGAGACCGACTCGGAGTCGATAGCCCGGATGCGGGACGATTTCGCGAAAGCCAATCAGGTTCCGCCATTTCGTGCCCTCAACTTTCCGAACCTGTCGCTGCCAGCGGTCTTTTTTCGCACGGGCCCGCAAGACACGATTCGCATTACGAACTTGGGTCACGTGTGTTCCATTGTGGATATTGACACGGAACATGGCTACTTTGTGTGCCTGCCAACCCGTCAGGCTCTGTCGGAGTTCGAATGGACCAACATTCGCTTTTGCCGCCATTTGACTTTGATGGGCAATCCCAACGTGGTCGAGATCGAACGCAAGCTGCTGTCGCTGCCCGCGTTTGCTCCTTTGTCCGACTTGGCCAAGCCCTTCGGCGAGCCCCAATCCGATGGTCCGTATCAGTTCTCCGATTTGCAGCTAGCGCCGGCTGGGGAAAGTTGGACATTGACCGGGAACGTCACCAGCAATGCGGCGAGTACTCCCAAACAATCGATTTTTCGCTACGAAATATTCCACGGCGAGAGCATGGGGTTCGGCCGCGTCTCGGTGGAGTCGCTTGTGACTGGGCAACCGCAGGCCTTTGCGAGCAATTTGCCCAATAACTTGGCGGGTCGGATTCAGTCGACCGACTCGCTGCGCGTCAAAATTGTGCTCGAAGTTGCCGCTGATCGCAATTACCGCAACTGATAGCAAGCTTCGCAAAACGCTCTTGTTGGCGAGCGCCCGATTTTGCTAAGGTCCGACCTCGGCGATTCTAATTTTTTCGTGCGAGAGGAAATCCTCATGTTGGTTCTGCGACAATGCTGTGGTGTCGGATTGGTCTTGTGGTTCGTCTTGTGGACGGTTCAGGCCTCGGCGCAATCTCCGTTTCGCAACCTGCTGTCGGGATCCAAGCCTCAAGAGCAAACGACGGAAGCTGCTCCAGCCGCGCCGCGTTTGTTTAGTCGACTCACCAGTCCGTTTCGTCGAGTCAACCACGAAGAGGCGGAGAACGGTTACCAGTTAGAAATGACCGATGGTCCATGGTTGATCATGTGCGCGTCGTTTCTGGGTGAAGGCCGACATCAGGCAGAAGCCCTGTGCAAAGAACTGCGGTCGATCGGTTTCAAAGCCTACCTCTACGAGCACTCCTTCGACTACACCAACGAAATTCAAGGATTGGGCTATTCGGTGGCGAAATCGGAAGGTCTCGTGGATCAATACGATTTGACCCCTGCCAGAATGCGCGCGGCCAATCCGGTGCGGATTGACGATGTCTCGGTCTTGGTCGGTCACTTCTCGACCGCCGAGGATCCCCAAGCCGAAAAGATGCTCGAACAGATCAAGCGTTTGTTCCCGAAGTCGCTACACGTATCCGAAAACAGCCGCTCGTTCCAACGCATGAGTGTCTACCGCGAATGGGTTCGCGCCGTTTCGAAGGATGAAGCTCCCAACAAGAAACTGGGGCCAATGCGGGGCGCCTTTGTGGTCCCCAATCCGCTGTTGCCGGACGACTTCTTCGAACGACAAGTGGTGGATCCGATCGTGATCAAGATGAACAAAGGCAACAAGTACAGTCTGTTGGATAACCCCAAGAACTACACGGTTAAAGTGGCAACCTTCAACGGCGACACCACATTCGACCAAAACGAAATTGAAACCAAGACCCAGGAATTCAACAGCTTGCTCCGCAGCGGCAAAGGCCTCACGGAAAGCAAGTTGATGGAAGCCGAGTCCAACGCCAATTACTTGGCAGATTTGTTGCGCCGCGAAGGCTTCGAAGCCTATTCGTATCACGATCGCGACTCAAGTATCGTGTGCGTGGGTTCGTTTGATTGGGTCGTCAAAGACCCCGATTCTTCCAGTCCTACGGTTAATCCCGCCAGCCAAGAAGTTGTCGACAAGTTCAAAGCCAAAGTCGTCGACAATATTCCGGGCGTCGCCCCGTTTTATCAACCACGAACCGTCAAAGGACCCGACAAAGGTCGCGAGACCAAGAACCTGTCCTTTGACCTGATCCCAGTCCCCGTCGCCGTGCCTCGCATCCGATAGCGGGCTAGAAGCTGCTGCGGATTTCTTGGATCAATCGTTCCAATTCCGCTTTGCGTTTCGGCGATTCGAGCATGCCGATGGCCTTGTTCTCACTCAGCAGGGCCGCGCGGTCTTTGCCCTGTTGCCGCAAGAAGATGGCCTTGTGCACCAAGGCTTTGGCCCGCAAGTCTGCCGGGAGTCGTTCATTGGCGGCGAAGCCTTCCAGTTCCGCAATGGCAGGGTCTTGTTGCCCCGCTTCAAACAAGAGATCGGCTTTGGCAGCGACCAACTCCCAACGCAGATCAGGAATGTCGACCGCATTCGCCGAGCCTTGATCGTAACTTAACAGCGCCTGTTCGACTTGTTTCTGCGATTGTTGCCAATCTCCCCGAGCCAAAAAGAGTCGCGCTGACTTTGGGCGAGTCTGCAGAGCGGAGTCTAAAGTCGCAATGGCTTGCGTTTGATCCGCTTGCCCCAGCAAGAGATAGAACTTGCGAACAATGACTCGCTGCCATGCATCGTCATCTTCCGCATACAACTCGGCCAAACGATCCAGCGAGCGGATCGCCTCCGGCAAACGTCCGGACTTGCGTTCCAAGTCGACGCGAATCTGCAGGACGCTCGACTCCAACTGCGGGGTCATCGGAACTTCTACCAACATCGTGTCGATCAGACCCAAGACATCTTCGGGTGATCGCAATCGGACCAACATCAACAAGTCCGCCAGAATTGCCTTGCGTTGCTCGGCATCCAAGTCGCCGCGATATTTTTCACGCAGCCCCAGTTGATGGGCGGTATCCAATTCAAGAATCATTTCGACCAACTCTTTATAGTGGGTCTGGCCGATGGTCAGATCCAAAGCCTCCAACGCTTGGTCCAGTAAACGACCGCGTTCAGCGCCTTCCGCGGCCATCGCCTGTTGTTGGAGTTGATCAAAGCGAGCTTTGGCGGCCAAACGCTGTTGCAATTGTTCCAAGAACGCGGGCGGCCCGCCGGCTGTGTATCCCATGAATCCAAACGGACGCTCCTGCGAATCCAATAAGACGAGAGTTGGAAACCCATCCACGCCCAACCGCTTCATCCACTCTTGGTTCTTCTCCATCAACTTGGCTGGCACCAACAATTGGTTCTGGGGAAAGTCCAGCTTCACGAGATGGAAATGTTTCACGGCTTCTTGTAGAAAGGCCGCTTGAGATAACACTTCGTTTTCCAACCGAATACAGGGTGGACACCAATCACTGCCCGTGAAATCTAGCAGCAAATGTTTGCCGTCTTTTTTCGCCGCTGCCAGTGCCACGTCGATGTCTGTTTCCCAATCATCTTGCATGACAGCCTGACCCGCTGCCGGAGCGTCCTCAAGTTCCTGTGGCACACAGGCACCCCACGCAATTCCACTGTGGTCGACCATACTGACCTGCGGAACACAAAGCCCCACGAAGATCGCCAGGATTTTGATCGACGGGCAAGCCGAGGCAAACATACGCAACAATAGCAACATTTCAGAACTCAAACTTTTCTTCTCGGGAGTTTTCTATTCTCGGGTCGGGCAAGGCGCCGCATCATTCGACAGTCGTCCGAGACCTCGGCTACTCAACAGACCGCCAGCGATTCGTCTTCAAGTGTAAGTCAACACCAAGGGCTGGTCCAGAATTCCAAACGAAATTAGCCAGCACAAGTTGACAATCCACCGGAAACCTACGGCTTTGTCAAATCCAAAACTCAGGGTCTGGTAAAGGTGTCAGGAGTCAATTGTGCGAAGCACCCGATGGGCCGTATCGGCAATTGACTCCTGACACCTTTACCAGACCCGACCCTAAATTTAGACGTTGACAAAGCACTAGCCACTGGTTCTAAACCCGAGTTCAACTGGGTTGAGCCAAGAATTTACAAATATAATACTTCGTGGGAGCAGCCCGCCCACCGAAATTGACTCTGCAGCGAAAGGGTCCCACCCGGACATGCCATCAGGCTGTTTTTTGCGTAGATTTTCTGGTCATACTTCTAACTTTATCACCACCCGTTTTTCGGTTCGTGCGTGCGATGGTCGCGGAAAAGGCCGAACCAGACAACTCCATGGACTCGCTACGAAGTGCTTCGGGATGGATAATCGGCGCGTGGCGAAGTATTGATCGATAGCGAGCGGCCACACGCGACCCATCCGGGGGACCGGGATGTGGAATTCGTTCCATTTTTACGATCAGGAACCGACATGCGATTAGCTGAGTTCATCTTGCATGACATGGAGGCCGTCCTGCGTGAATGGGATGCTTTTGCTACCGCCCATATCCCGACAGCGGCGAAGATGACCCCTCAGGCGGTTCGGGACCATGCGCAACAGATTCTAAAAACCATCGCGAGCGACATGTCAACCGCGCAGAGCAAGCGGGCGCAAGCGGACAAATCCAAGGGGTTAGCACCGGAAACGGCGGGAGAACCGGAAACCGCAGCAGAGACCCACGCCGTCCTGAGAGCGGAAAGCGGTTTCAACATCAACGAACTGGCAGCCGAGTACCGCGCTCTTCGCGCCAGCGTCCTCCGGCGGTGGATGGAAGCATGTCCGTCCAGTGATCTGA
This sequence comes from Pirellulaceae bacterium, assembly GCA_041741535.1. Classification (GTDB taxonomy): domain Bacteria; phylum Planctomycetota; class Planctomycetia; order Pirellulales; family Pirellulaceae; genus M30B19. The sequence goes on along the minus strand of JBGSJV010000070.1, from coordinate 6,575 downwards.
GTGTGGAGGATGTCGTTCGCTTTAACGAGGCCATCGACCAAGCGATTGCCGAATCGATCGAGTATTTTTCCGCTCAAGTGGACCAAGCCCGCAATTCGGTGCTCGCCATGTTGAGTCACGACATGCGTAACCCGCTCACCGCCATTTCGATGACCGCCTCTTACTTGACGGACCTGAACATGGGACCGAAAGTGACGAAAGCCGCGTCCCTACTGACATTTGCTAGTAAAGAGATGACGATACTATTGGACGACATGGTTGACCTCAAACGAACCATGCTTGGTTTGGGCATCAACATTGAATTGGCGGACATCAACTTAGCGACCGTGTTAGCCGACGAGCTTGAATTGCTCCGCGGCGCCCACCCTGGTCGCCGACTCGATCTCGAGGTGGTCGGCGACGCCCGCGGCCGCTGGGATGGACCACGCCTGCAGCGAGTGCTACGAAATCTGGTTTCGAACGCCATCCGGTATGGGACGCCTGACACGCCGGTTGGGACCGTCATTGTGGGCAACCCGACTGAGGTCCGGTTGAGCGTCTCCAACCACGGCCCGACCATTGAACAATCTGATTTGAACCAGATTTTTGATCCGTTCAAACGCGGTTGCGCCGTGGGGCTAACGCACCCTACAGACTGCGCCCTCGGGCTCGGACTGTTTATCGTCCGCGAAATCGCCCGCGCCCACGGCGGGGATGTCGATGTAAGTTCCTCGCTCGGCGTAACCGTGTTTAACGTCCGGCTGCCGCGCAACATGACGAGCCCCCCATCCTAGAGTCCATCACAGAAACAAAAAAACCCCGGTAAAACCGGGGTTTTTGTATTTCAAGATGGCGTTAAACCGTGCCATCGATACCCCCTCAAGGACTCGAACCTTGGACCCGCTGATTAAGAGTCAGCTGCTCTAACCAACTGAGCTAAGGAGGCGTGGGAATTCGGCAACCGCGTTGGTCTCGGTTGCGCCCCGGTCTGTTGCCAAACCGGGACGACTATTGTACCGAATGACCGCGCTGGATCAAGCCCCTCCCAACCGTACCGAAAAACTACGGGAGGATGTCTTCCAAGCCTTCAATCTTCGAAATCGACAACGTCACGACCTTGCCGTCACGGGTTGGCTTGAGCTGGCCCAAGATTTCGTTGGCAACCTTGGCTTCGGGGGCATCCGGCGGGGCTTGTTGCGTGGCCATCTTGCCCATACCGACCAAGCCTTGCAGCGTTTCTCGCAACATCTCGGCCTTCTCTTCGTCTGGGCTAACGGCCGTCAACGTCAAGGCTGGCTCTTTGCCAGGGGTACCAACCAACTGCAAGAAGCTAATCTGCGATGGAATCTCAAAGAAAGGAACCGCTGCCGGAGGAGCACCTTGCTTTGCCATCTTGAGGCCCGATGTGATCAAAGGTCGCGCTTGATCGAAGTCCAGAAAAATGCCAGCCGGCGCGCTGCCCATTTTGCCCATCGCTTGCTTGATGGCTGGGGTGATGTTGTCAAAGTTGGCCGCATCATGCTTGTAGGTATCGGTCAAGAATACGACCTTACCAGGAATCCCCAGGATGATCGCGATGTTGGCGTCTTGGCCTTTCGGGGAAAAATATCGCAAATCGCCTTCTTCACGAATGTCCGAATTCGATTCCAATTCTTCCTCGATTGTTTCCATCGCTTCCTTGGCTTCGGATGAATCGCCAAAAGCCAATTCTACGTAAATGTCCATCGGCAGCGAATCGCCTTGCATCATCAGGAACTCGCCGACATCGTCCGGCAACGAAACAACACCACGAATGGTTTCCGCCTGCAAGAACGCCTCGGCAACGGCACCGCCTGGACCACCCGTCACTTGATCCAACGGAATCGATTGTCCCAAATCGGACTTCAACAACTCGGCCAACTTGAACTGAAACGCGACCGAAGCGGGCTCGGGCTTCGACTGCGCCCACGAATTTGCCGACACCGTCAGCATCAACACCAAAGCAAACAACCACGACCAACGCTTGACTTGCATACGTTCCTACGCTTTCCTGTTTCTGGCAAAAGAATCTAACCTGACAACGCTCCAACCCTACGAAAGCTTGGCAACGTCGCTCCCTATTTATATCAGAAGCTGCCCCGACCTTCCGAGCCCACCGGCCCAAACCGAATCTTGGTCAAAACCGGGACAATCCGTCCCCGCTCTCATTTAGGCCAACGACCGGTCGCCAACTCGATTGGACCCGCTTCGTACTCGCACGGTTACCGACAAGGTTCACGAAAAGTCGTAAAGAAAGACCTGGGCGTTTTCTTAAAAGGGGGCCTGACGCATGGGAGGTCAGGCATAATCCCGAACAAAAAGACTCGAACGGAGAGTGTTGGGCCCGGTTGGGTAAAAGTCTAGGACTTCGAAGTGGGGCGCCGCATCGACACAAAAAAACCCAGCCGCTCTGGGCTGGGTTTCTTTATCGAAGCGGAGGACACGGGGCTCGAACCCGCAACCGGTCACCCGGCAATTGATTTCGAATCAACCTGCTAGCCATTCGCTTATCCTCCAACAGGCGTCTGCCGTCTTACCCGCCCTGCCCGTCGAGAAACAACAGGCAGACACAGGTTCGGACAATTCGTCGCAGACGGGCTGTATGGTACTCGCCGACGCCCCGGTAAGGCAAGGCCTAGATCTTGCCGCGACCCGAATCGGTCCGACGGAGCGGACTGGGACACGGATCGAAATCGGTCCGACGGAGCGGACCGCAACGGTTGGATAAATCGGTCCGACGGAGCGGACCGCAACTATTGGGCAAATCGGTCCGACGGAGCGGACCGCGACTATTAGGCAAATCGGTCCGACGGAGACAAGGATCGAAATCGGTCCGACGGAGTGGACTGCAACTTCTGGGAAAAACGGTCCGACGGAGCGGACCGCGACTATGGCTACCAAATCTGTAGCCGTTCCGATTCGGGCTTGTACAAGGCATCGCCAGGTTTCAGTTGAAAGGCCTCCTGAAACGCCGAAATGTTCGTCACAGGACCATTCGCTCGGAACAAGGACGGCGAGTGCGAATCGATCAAGAGCCGACGGACCATTTCCGCGTCGCGATACTTCCGGCGCCAAACTTGGCTCCAACCCAGGAAAAACCGCTGCTCGCCCGTCCAGCCCATCAATTCTGGCGAAGGCTGGCCACCCAGCGACAACTTGTAAGCCTTGTAGGAAATCGTCAGCCCGCTCAGATCGGCGATGTTCTCACCCAACGTCAATTGACCGTTCACGAACTTTTCTGGCAACGGTTCGTAGGTCGCGTATTGATCGACCAACGCCTTGGTCAGCTTCCCAAAGGCCGCACGGTCTTCATCGGTCCACCAATTGTTCAAATTGCCATCACCGTCGTATTTGCTACCTTGATCATCAAAGCCGTGACTGATTTCGTGGCCGATCACAGCACCAATCCCGCCATAATTAACGGCGTCATCCGCTTGGGGATTGAAGAATGGCGGCTGCAAAATCGCGGCCGGAAATACGATTTCATTCATCGTTGGGTTGTAATAGGCGTTGACGGTTTGCGGCGTCATGCCCCAGATCTCGCGATCCACCGGCTGCCCCAAACGTTCGAGCATGCGGTCGTGCTCGACCTTGGCACTACGCATCAAATTGCCGACCAAATCGTCGGCCGCAATCTCCAATTTCGAATAGTCACGCCACTTGTTTGGATAGCCGATTTTCGTCGTGAACTTGCTGAGTTTTTCCTGAGCACGTTGCTTGGTCGCATCGGTCATCCAGGTCAGATCATTGATGCTTTCGCGATAGGCCTTCATCAAGTTGGCGACCAATTGCTCCATACGAGCCTTGGATTCGGGCTTGAAGTTTTGCTCGACATAGAGCTTGCCGACCGCCTCGCCCAGGACCCCAAAGCTACCGGCGCCCGCTCCGGCTGTGGCGTCCACGGCTTGCTTCCAACGCGGCGGCTGTGCTGGTACACCCGCCAACACTTGGTCGTGGAGTCGGAAATGGGCGTCCGCGAAGTCTTTCGTGAGCGCGGGTGCATAGGCATCCAACAATTTGTACGTCATGTATTGTTGCCACTGCGCAACCGAATACTTTTCGAAGATCTGGGCAAATGCCGTGAAAAAACTTGGCGTCATGACGTTCAGTTCTTCGATCTCGCCCAAGCCAACGGAAGTCAGCATCGTGGCCCAATCGAATTCGCCGGTCACTTCGTTCAACTTCGCAACTTCAAACTTGTTGTACCGCGCATTGGCGTCCCTCAATTGCACTCGCGTCCATTGAGCGCGAGCCAATTCGGTTTCCATCTCCAAAACTTGCTGACCAGCCTGGGGTGCCTCCAACCCGGCGAGACTCATCAAACGGTCGATGTAGGACACCAATTCGGTCCGAGCCTCCAGGTACTTCGGATCTTCTTCCAAATAGAAGTCTCGGTCAGGCAACGTCGTGCCACTCTGCATGGCGTTGGCCAAATACCGGGTCGAATCACGATTGTCGACGCCGACAAACAGGCCCACTGGTCCACCGACTCCCAATGCCTGCCACCGCCCCATCAAGGCCAGCAATTGGGTGCGGTCTTGCACACCGGCAATTTCGTCCAGCATTGGTTGCAACGGTTGCACGCCAAGACGCTCGATGGTGTCCACGTTCATGTAACTGCGATAGAATTTGCCGACCTTGTCGGCCTCGCTACCGGGCGGATTTTCTCGTCCTGCCGCCTCTTCGATAATTTCGCGGATTCTTTTTTGCGAGATATCCGCCAAAGCCGTAAACGCCCCGTAGTTCGATTTGTCCGAGGGGATGTCCGTCGTGTTCAACCAAGCTCCATTGACGAATCGGTACAGGTCATCTTGGATCCGAACCGAACGATCAAAGGTGTTCAAATCGATGCCGGCGGGATTGTTCAATTGACCAATCGTCGCCATCGGGTCAACTTCATCTTCTTGGGCATTCAGTGTCGACAGCGAAATCACTGCCCCGCTGCAGAAGACCCAAGCGGAGAGCTTGCCGTACGACCAGAGGGTTGGAATACGACGCCTAATAGCCATAACTTGTCCGATCACGTCAGAAGGTGGATGGTGGATCCAAAAATCAATCGTCGCCGTGACTTGCCCGGTTGTGGACAAGGGAACCGACGATCGATGTCCCGATTCTGACAGTTTCATGGGTCGTTTTCAATTCCAGGCTCTGCTTGTGGTTGACCATGTTTTGAAATGACTCCTATAATCCGCGTTCCCACAAAAAGTCCAACCGGCGAGCGTTTTTGATTTAAGGATCCCAGAAATGAAAATCCACGAGTTCCAGGCCAAGCAATTGTTCCGCCAGGCGGACATCGCCGTCCTTCCCTCACACGTTGCCCGGACCCCCGCCGAAGCGGCTGCCGCATTTGAGAAGCTGGGCGGTTCCTTGGCGGTCGTCAAGGCCCAGATCCACGCGGGTGGTCGCGGCAAAGGCACGTTCATCGAAAATTCGGCTCAACGCGGGGTCCAGTTGGTCCGCAGTGCTGCCGAGGCCGCCCAAGTTGCGGAAAAGATGCTCGGCAATACCTTGGTGACCATTCAAACCGGCCCGGAAGGTAAGAAAGTCAATCAAATCCTGGTCGAGGCCGGTTGCGACATTGCTCGCGAACTATATTTGGGCATTGTTCTGGATCGAGCCGCGTCCTTGCCCGTGCTCATGGTCAGCACCGAAGGGGGCATGGAAATCGAAAAAGTCGCCGAAGAAACCCCAGAACGTATCTTCAAAGAACATTTTGAACCCGATCTTGGTTTGCAGGCTTTTCAAGTTCGCAAGCTGTGCAAAAAACTGGGTTTGACCGGCGACGCAGCCAAAAGCGCCCATCGCTTCATGACCGCGATGTGCCAATTATTTGTCGCGACGGACTGTGCGATTGTTGAAATCAACCCTCTGGTCGTGACCAAGGCCGGGCAATTGATCGCCTTGGACGCGAAGGTTTCGTTCGACGAGAACGCGATGTTCCGCCACGCCGACATCAAAGAATTTCGCGACCTCGATGAAGAAGAACCATCCGAAGTTCGCGCAGGCAATGCAGGCCTCAGCTACGTCAAATTGGACGGCAACATTGCTTGCTTGGTCAACGGTGCCGGCTTGGCGATGAGCACGATGGACATCATCAAACATCACGGTGGTCAACCCGCCAACTTTTTGGATGTCGGTGGTGGTGCGAACGCGGAACAAGTCAGCGAAGCCTTCCGGATCATTCTGGACGACAAGAATGTGCAGGCCGTGTTGGTCAACATCTTCGGTGGCATCATGAAATGCACCACGATCGCGAAGGCACTCATCGAGGCCTACCAGAACGTTGGCTTCAATGTCCCTTTGGTCGTGCGCTTGGAAGGCACGGAAGTGGAAGAAGGCAAGAAACTGTTGCGAGAAAGTGGGGTCGCGATCTTGACGGCCGACGGCCTCACGGATGCCGCACAAAAAGTCGTCGCCGCCGCAGCCGCCCACAACAAGGCCTAACCAATCGTTGCTTGATCGCTCCAATCAAACGAGACCATCAAGCAAGTCTCCCCTCGCCCCCAGCGAAGGGACCGTTTAGCAAGTCTCCCCTCGCCCCCAGCGAAGGGACCGTTTAGCAAGTCTCCCCTCGCCCC
>JBGSJV010000069.1:0-24394 GCA_041741535.1 Pirellulaceae bacterium | reverse complement strand
AAAATGAGAGCGTTTGTTAATTCCCACGGATGGCAAAGCCGAACTGCGGATGAACAGTCCGCGGACACGTCCTTGACCGACAGCAACTTGTCCGACTGCCATGGTCTAACTTCCGAGCTGATACTTTGACGGTCTTCAATTCGATACCGCAGGCCGCGAATGTATTCATCCGCAGTTCGGCGTTGCCATCCGTGGGAAGTCCGCCTGCCAGGAAAATAATCGTCTGTGGTTCACACGCGGCTATGAAATGAGTAATGAAAAATGGAAACTGAAAAATGCAAATTGCTGACAGTCATCGTTTGCTCGCGGAATGCCTGAAACTAGACGTTTGGTACCTTTTGAATTTTTCATTCTTCAATAATCATTAATCATTCCAACGCCAGAGCCAGCGAGAGTCATGCCGGAGCTTTCGACGTTCGAAATCCGGAACTTATTTCGCGACAAAGCCTAAGCAGATCGGCTTGGCGTCGCAATATCGTGGGTCAATGAATCGACGTGCCTTTGTTTTGGCGGTATGACCCACAACAGCCCAGCCGCCAGCAGGATGGGCAGAAAAGCAAAGGTCATCAATACGCCGTCAAAATCGCCGGTCAGATCGTGGCTCCATCCGACCAGAACCGGTCCGACACTCGACAAGGCAACGTGAAACGACATCAAGAAACCGCGGATGGCTCCCAGGTGCGGCAGTCCAAAGTAACGCGCCCACAGCGGATTGCTCGCGGCGAAGAAGTAGCCTTGCGCCGCTCCCATGACCACGCCAGCTATAAGAACTTCAAAACTCGTATCCGCTAAATACAACAGGCCCAACCCTGCACTGAACAAGACTTGACCAGCAATCATTTGGTACGCTGGTTTCACTCGATCTGCCAACCAGCCGCCGATCATTTGATTCACTGCCAACGACAGGGCAAACGCCATCAGCATCCAAGCACCGTACTTGGCATCCAAGTGCTGTTCTGCCAAGATCGGCAGCAAGCAAAAGAACACGCCCGTGTGAATCAACGAATACAGGGAGCCATTCAAAAGGGCGGCCCAAAAGACGCTGGTTCGCAGCGCCTGCTGCAAAGTAAATTTCAACTCGACCGGGGCCCTCCCCGACCCGTCCGAATGGCTGCCAAGCATGCCATGCGCACCATCCAAATGCTGTTTGACGTCCACGGGACGATTCCGCAGCATGAACCAGTAAATCGGCCAGATCGCCAATACGGCGAGACCGAGAACCACGTACGCGCCGCGCCACCCCACTTCGGTCACCAACCACAGATTGACCGCGGGGATCACGGCCATCGCCAAGGCCATCGCGGTTTGCCGTAGGCCTTCCACGGTACCCAAGCGTCGCTGGAACCAAAAAGGTAAAATATTGGCACTCATCAACGACAAAGCGCCAGGCCCCAACATGCGCAGTAACGTGAATGCTAGTACCAGTGAATACCAATTCCACGTGAAAGACACAAACGTGCAAGCGGCCGCAAACAAAGAAATAATGACCAACGTCATGCGCCGGATGCCGTGCCGATCCATCAGCCGGCCAAACCACGTGATCGGGACAGCCCCCATCAGCGTGCCCAACATGTAAGCCAGCGCCAACTGACCGTGCGTCAACTGCATTTCGACTCGCAACGGCTCGTTGAAGATCGAGACGCCAAATGTTTGCCCGGGCGAAGTGGCGATGGCTGCCAACATCGCCAGCCCTAACATCCACCAACCATAATAAAATGGTGAACTCGCGGGCTGTGGCTGCACGCATTGGGAAGCGACGGACAACTCGGTATCCAAATTAGGACGCGGCAACGAGTTCAATGAAGGAGTGGATGTGAGCGGGTTGGTCAACGTGGGACGATCCAACGCGACGGCTTCGGACAACAGTTCCTCCGTCAGACGCCCAAGTTCCACGACTCGTTCCGCCACGACTTCAGGAACAGGTAACTTTGATTCCCGGCTCGGCAGAATCGCTGGGTCAGAATTCGAGCCCAACACCGCATTTTCAGTTGCGGCCGATGGCGTCATTCCGCTTCACCTCGGCTCGCTTCGCGGGCCAATTGTTCGAAGCTAGAAACGCGAATGCTGTCGAACTTCATGGTGGGATTATCACGAGCCACCATATGGGCTTCCCATTCCGACTTCAACAAGACCGCCGAATATCCGAGTTGATCTTTGACCAACCGAGCTTGAAACGGCAACTTGATCTGGCGAACATCGTCGGACTTGGCCGTGATCCAACGAACCGTTCCAAATGGCTTGAGATTGAGTTGCGTTGGTACACCGTACTCGCTTTCCATGCGAAATCGGACCACGTCGAACTGCAATTCACCCACGGCCGCCAAGATCAACTCTTTGCTGGCGGCAAAGGTGTCGTGAAATACTTGCACGGCACCTTCTTCGACCAACTGGGATAGGCCTCGATCAAACTGTTTGCGTCGCGATGTGTCTTTGCATTCCAAGGCCGCGAAGTACTCGGGAGTAAATTGTGGCAAAGCCTCGTAATAGATGGGATCGCCAACAAATAAGGTATCGCCCAATTGAAAAGCACCGGGACAAACCAATCCAATCACATCGCCCGGATACGCTTCATCCATCGTTTGTCGATCTTGGCCAAAAATCCGCAGCGCACGGGGCAAGCGAATCTTTTTGCCGCTCCGTGCGACGGTCACTTCCATGTCCCGCACAAATTGCCCGGCACAAACCCGCGCGAAGGCGACTCGGTCGCGATGCCGCGGATCCAAGTTGGCTTGAATCTTGAACACAAACCCGGCAAACTCCGGACGAGAGGCCGGAATCATGCCGATATTGCTGAGTCGATCTCCCGGCGGCGGACACAAGCGCAAAAAATTCTTGAGAAAATACTCCACGCCCATATTCGTGAGCGCGCTACCAAAAAACACCGGGCTCTGCAGACCGGCCAAAAACGCGTCTGGTTCAAATCGATTGCCAGCTTCCGAGATCAATTCGACATCTTCATGGACCGACTCTTGTACAGTCGCCTTCAACAAGTTGGCCGCATGCGATTGCGTAGAAAACTTCGCATTCGAATTTTGAGCGGTCAATTCTCGATTGATTTCTTCCGGCGACTGCGTCACAAAGTCGTCCCACTTCATTACGACCGGTTGAATTCGCCGGTCGTTGTTTCGTTCGGGAAACAGGTGCGTTTCTTTGCCTTCCAGCTCGACAAAGCCACAGAAGTCCGGTCCGGTTCCAATTGGCCAATTGATCGGGACCGTGCTGATTGAAAACTTCCGCTCGATCTCGTCCAAGACCGCCAACGGCGTCATGCCTTCGCGATCGACTTTGTTGACAAAGGTCAGGACCGGGATCTTTCGCAAAGCGCAGACCTTGAACAGCTTCTCCGTTTGAGTTTCCACACCCTTGGCCAAGTCGATCACCATGACGGCGGCGTCTGCAGCCATCAACGTTCGATACGTGTCCTCGCTAAAATCATGGTGGCCGGGCGTGTCCAAGAGATTGACTTGGATCCCCTCGTATTCGCAGGTCAAAACCGTCGAACTAACCGAGATCCCGCGTTGCTTTTCCAACTCCATCCAGTCCGAAGTCGCCGAGCGTTGCGTTTTCCGCCCGCGAACGGCTCCCGCAATCTCAATCGAGCCTCCGAACAACAGCAACTTCTCCGTGAGCGTCGTCTTGCCCGCATCCGGATGTGAAATAATTGCAAAGGTTCGACGGCGTTTTCGCTGTTGGTCCACCAACGCCGAGAATTCAGAGTTTTGGGCGGTGGCGGTCGTTTCGGGCGAGGAAGTTTGGGTCATGGACGGTGGTTCGTAATGGCAGAGAACGCCCTGAGAATGGGCGGAGTGGACTCTAAACAAGATACGAGGTTCTTTCAAGGTGAAATGTGCAAATTGTCGGGCCTACCTATCCAACCAACCAATTCCGTCCCAACGGGACCGACTTGTCCCGCAAACGGCCCGTTCGGCCAACGACTTTCCCTCGTGTCCAAACAACGCTCATTGGCGAACAACCGATTTTTCCGAATTCGCGGACTCGACTTGAGTTTTCCCGCACGATTTGGCCGGCTGAACCCGTTATCGGGTCGCGTTCCCCTAAGTATGATGAGAGATCAAACTGCAGAGAGTTCACGAAATTCTTGCCGTCCCTGCCCCGAGCTACAAAAATGCATTTTCACCAAAAATCACTAGGCACTCCCTGCGTATGAGTGATCGAATCTACCTGTCGCCACCGTGCATGTTAGGACGTGAGCGGCAATTGTTGCTGGACGCGTTCGATTCCAATTGGATTGCGCCTTTGGGACCACACGTCAACGCGTTCGAAACCGAATTCGCCGCCCGAGTGGGCATGGAGCATGCGGTGGCGTTGTCCAGTGGAACGGCCGCGTTGCATTTGGCATTGCAGATCATCGGTGTCGGTCGCGACGACCGCGTGGTCACCTCCAGTTTTACGTTTGCGGCGACCGCCAACGCGATCCGTTACCTTGCCGCTCAGCCGGTTTTCATCGATAGCGACTGGGCCAGTTGGAACATGGACCCAAATTTGTTGCGTGAATACCTCGTGAGATGCCGAAGTCAAAACCGGTTGCCCAAAGCCGTTCTATCCGTCGATATTATCGGTCAGTGCTGCGACTACGATTCGATTCGGGCTATTTGTCATGAGTTCGAAGTTCCCTTGATCGAAGATGCAGCCGAGGCCTTGGGCGCCACGTATCGTGATCGTCCGGCGGGCTCGTTTGGCGAGATGGCTTGTTTCTCGTTCAATGGCAACAAGATCATTACCACGTCGGGGGGTGGCATGCTGGTCACCAATCGTGGCGAATGGGCCAAGCAGGCTCGGCATTTGGCGACCCAAGCACGAGAACCTGCTCCGCATTACGAACACACACAGATTGGCTACAACTACCGGATGAGCAATCTGCTGGCGGCCATTGGACGTGGGCAACTTGAAGTGTTGGACGAACATGTCCAGCGGCGGAGGGCCATCTTTGCCCGCTACCAATCGGCGTGGGCAACTCGTCCTGGAATCACCCTGATGCCAGAGATCTTGGGCGGTCGATCAACGCATTGGCTGTCCGTCGCGCTGATTGATCCGGCAAAGTTTGGTGAAGATCGGGAAGCGGTTCGAAAACGATTAGAAGCTGCCAACATCGAATCGCGTCCCGCTTGGAAACCGATGCACTGCCAACCTGTGTTCTCAGGCTGTGAAGCGATCGGCGGGACCGTGAGCGAACAAATTTTTGCGCAAGGTCTCTGCTTGCCCAGCGGCACGGCGTTGAGTCCACAACAACAGGATCGCGTGATCGAAACCATCGGTTAAAAGTTGGAGAAGCAAACGATATGGAATTCTTCAAACAAAAGCCATGGGTCATTCCTTTGGTCGCCATGTTGTTTGGCTTTGTCCCAATTCTGGTAACGTTTTTTCGTCAACAATTTGCCCAACCCGAATACCAAGCCTTTCCCATCATGCTCGTCGCGGCTGGCGTGTTTCTTTATTCGCGCATGGATGTCGCGACACCAGTCGACCGCTCCAGTATTTGGATCAATATCGTCGCGTGGTTACTGACGATCCTGGCCGCGGGAATCTTGCTGACTTCGTTTATCGTTTTCAGCCCATGGCTGGCGATGGTCGCGTTTGTGATTTATTGTTTCGCGATCGCGGGAACCATGTGGCAACACTGGCGAATTAGCGGTTTGATCGGAATCTGGTTGCTGTTGGCTCTGCTGGTACCGCCGCCTTTGGATCGCGACAAGATGTTGATCGAGCGATTGCAACTCTTTAGCAGTCGTGTGACCAGCGTCATGTTGGACACGATCGGCGTGTTGCATGTTTCGCAAGGAAATACGATCACGTTAAGTGACCGCGAACTATTTGTCGACGAAGCCTGTAGTGGCATCGTCTCACTTATCTCGATCATTTACTGTATAGCGATCTACTGCCTGTGGCAGCACCGTAGCTTGGTCCATATGGGACTCTTGGCTGTGATTGGCGTTGCGTGGACCGTGTTGATGAACTCCTTGCGTCTGATCGTGATTTCGCTCAGTTGGAGTTGGTATCAATTGGATTTGATCAAGGGATGGCCCCACACCTTGTTGGGGCTGGTGATATTTGCGATTTCAGCGGCCGTCATTTTCTCAGTCGATCGGTTCTTGGTAGCTTTGTTGGCGCCGATTCGGCAGCGCGAAAGCGATACAGAATCGCGGAAACGATGGACGGTCGGACGAGCGCTTGTATTCGGCTGGAATTGGGCGATCGCTTCGGGACCGGAATTGGACGAAGCAGCCATGGACGAGGAATCAACCGACGACATCGAAAATTCGAACGCGACATGGTCCAAAAGCATCGCAGGTTTTCTCTCCCCTCGATCGGTGTTTGGCTATCCAGCGACCATTGGTTTTGCGGCGCTGGGGTTGGCTTACTTTGCGTTTTTTCTGCCGCAAGAGGAGTCTCAAACCACCAATGTCCGCCGGGCGATGAAGAACGCTTTGGATCTGGATGCCACAGCACCGATCGTACCCGCGGACTGGGAGCTGGTTAGTTTCAGTAGCGATCGTCGGTCGGATTTGTTTCGCTGGGACAATTGGGGACAATACTCGCGAACCTATGAATTGAAAGATAAAGATGGGTTCATCTATTTATTGTCTTGCGATTTTATGTTCGGACCCCATTGGCACGATCTGCGAGTGTGTTACCGAGGCACCGGCTGGAAAATCCACGACGAACGAGTATTGGAATTTGACAAGCTGCCGCTTGGACCACAAGAATCGGTGGTTGTAGAAAGCTCATTATCTTCGCCACCAGTCGTGGAGCAGTTTACCATTCGGCGAGTTCCCGACGTTCGTGATGGATTGATCACCTACGGAGCGTTCCGCGCGAACGGGCTCTGGTTCAATCGACCGCGTGGTCGTGGATTGTGGCAAGATTTTGTCGCCCATGTGGTGCAGGGTCGCGATCGAGCGGACCAAGCAGACTACTTCCAGATTCAAGTGACCACATTTTACGAGGGAACGATCAGTCCCATGCAAAAGGAACGTTCCGAGTGGCTTCTGCATCATGGGGTCAATTGGTTTCGCGAGCATTTGGCGAAGTCCCCAAGCACTTGACCGCAAGACGCCCTTTGCGACTCGGGTTTGATCAACGGCAACCGTTCACTCTTCTCCGTGGGCCACGAGTCAATTTTCGCTTGACCGCAATACCGTTCAACGCAGGACGGTAGTAGGCACATTCCATGGGCCGCGACCATCAAAAAGCGCTCGTTTTTCGAGGTGGCGGACGGCACACGGAGTGTGCCTGCTACTTATTGAACGGTATTGCGATTAACCGCAACGGAGAGCAATGCTGGGCGGGACCCTTTGTGCCCCATGGTATACGCATGTCGCCCAGCATTGCGTCGCCGAGCGATTTGCAAGCGAATAAGTCCTTCGTTGAACCAGATTGCGATTGACCTCAGGCCTCTCAATCGCACAACCATCGCATTAGATTTTCGACAGCCGGATATTTCCGACGATCCAACCAACTAAAAAATGCATAACAGGCCACAATGAACAGTGCCGCCAAGAGCAACGCCGTGTTCAAATCGGTCGCCTGTCGCCAGTAATAAGTCGGCTCCTGGCCCAGCCAAACGGCATAGAGCCACAGCGGCCACAAATGGACCACGTGGTGCAACAGATAAGCCGTCAATGAGCGACGGCTAAATTGCTCCGTCACTTTTCGGAAGCTTTTGAAGCTGTCCGGTGGCATCTTCAAATCGACCAGCCAGTAAGCGCCGCCAAACGCGAACAAGACCCAACCGATCGTTCCGGTGAGGTATTCTAAACTTGGCGGAAACATCGTCCAACTCTTGGGCCACGTTGCCGGGAATTGATCGGCCAACAAGTAACGGGTTGCCACCGCAAAGGCAGCCAAGCCCATCAATGCAAAACCCACGCCACAAGTCCGCAACAACACCGTCGTCTTGGGCGGATCAGATTTTTCACCAAACGTCACGGTCCCGATCGAAAAACCCAACAAGGGAAACAACAACCAAGGAAAAACCGGAAAGTAGCCCACCGCCAAAAAGCCTTGCCACAAATCATGCATGGTGAAGTCGGGATCAAAATAGCCGTTCGCCCAATAGGCATCCCAATCGGCCAATTGCCGCAAAACGGGACTAATCAAAAAAATCATGCCACATGCGAACCAAATCAAAAAGGGCGGTGATTGCCGGACCATACCCAGGCAAACCATCCCCGTCCCAATCAACGTGAGAACGTCCCAATTGAAGACGTCTTCCGGCATCCAGACCAAGACATTGAACAGAAAACCCAAGCCAATCAGAAACAACCCGCGCCGAGTCGTTATCTTGTTGATCGAGTCGCTGCTCAATTGCCGAGTCGTGCGTCCGTTTAGCCAGAGACGGTAACTGACACCGGACAGGAACATAAACATCGGAGCGCCAATGCCGGCGATCTTGGGTGTTACCCCCGCCAGATTCTCGCAGAAGTGGACCACGACCATGATCACAATCGACAAAGTCCGCAGAATATCGATCGAAGAATATCGCATGGCTTAAGGACTCGTCGTGGCGAGAAGGTCCACGATCCACATCAGGGTCTGAAATCCCAAGAGGATGATGATGACCCACTCCAGGTGATGCCCGGTCCGTGCCACCATAAACTCACTGGCGCGGTGACTACACAATTCGTACACGTGTTCCTGAACTTCCAGTTTGCCATCGACCAAATCTAATCGTTCTTCCATGCGTAGTCGTTCCCGCAAACGCTCGCCAATCTGGCTTGCCAATGTCGGTGGATACACGTGGGGTACGATGATAAAGGAGGTCAACCTCGCATAGCGAGTTCGCAGATTCAGAACGTCACGAAATCGCTGCGCTAGTTCCTCGCGGCGCGAGATCGCGTTCGCATTGAATTCAAATCCCAGCGGAGCGTCCGCCAGGGTTCCGTCCCAGTTCGCTTCCAAAGTGCTTTCCAGCGAACGAAGTTGTGATTCGTAAAAATAGCCCTCCAGGACCGCTTGGCACACCGTCTCAAGACGATTCGGCGACACCATGACGACCAAACACTGAGGATGCCAAACAATCTGGGCACCTTGCAGCGCCAGCAATTGCGAGCGAATCGTTGTCGTTGGATCAGAATTATCCAACCACTCTTGTAGCTTTTGCACTGTCGCCAAACCATGTGTCGGATCGTCAGGGACAACGATTAGCGTCAAAGACCGTCCAGACATCGCGAGCCGCGACACTTGTTGCGTGGTCGTAATACTTGTTCGGACGATCTGGTGTTGCTGTCGCTCACCAAACCGACGTCCAAACGATTGCGAATGAGGTTCGGCTTGTTGGACAAAGCCGACCTCCCAAATTTCGAGTTCCAAATCACTCACCAGATTCGCCATGGTTCGATGATCGGGGACGACCGGATGACTTTTGTCCATGGTATTTGTATCGGTTGTTGGCACGGGATTCGGTTCCTAGCTATGAATGGATATCTTTGACTTTGTTCGTTGTGAATGTCGCTACGAAATTCATTGATCAACGGATCGAAAGTTAGGCGTGTCCTAAAAGAGGTCTGACCCGCTCTGGTCACGCCTTTTTGTTTCTGATTTTGCCTGTCTTCCAAACTGTCTGCCCCTCTTCGGACAACGCGTCGTACTTTCGCGTGGGTTGCGGACAAGAATTGACGGTTGGTTCGAAGCTCAGTCCCGATGGACGGCGGCGGTAATCCCGTCCGAAACATATTCGGCAGAATCGAGCACACCATTCAGGGTGGCGTCGTACAAGTAGTCGCCCACCACAAACAGTTCGCGATGTTCGAATTGCTCGGGACAATGTCGTTGATGGATCGGAACGGCGGTCCGACCACCGGGAATGGCATTGACGGCATTCAGCCAACGGTGGACCCGACCTTCCAAGAAATGGGCTCGGGCGTCGCCGAGAAACTTTGGCACACTATCTAACGCCAGTTCGAACAGCTCCGCGTTGGACAGCTTAGAGTAATCGATTGCCGCCGCTCCGCCTAACAACCACCCCAACACTCCGTACTCGGGTTCGACCAATCGCGATGACTCGTCATAAAGGCAACAGCCACCAAAATCATCCAGCATGCAATACGATTCGTTCAACTTACCTTGCCAGAAGGGACGGCGAAACAACAAGGTCAAGCGCAGGTAATGGGCGGGGTGATGATAGTGGTCGAAGTGATTTTTCATGGCCGGTTGCAAGCGGGAACCTTCAAAGCTCACGTGCGGCAAAGCGTCGTGCGGCAACGCCACCACGACGTAATCGAACCACTCCCGCTGTTCGCAATCGTCCGCCAACACCTGGATTTCGTATTGTCCAGCATGTGGCCCCATCCAGATTTTCTGTACCGAACGAACCTGATGCTGCAGCCGGATATCCGCTTGGCAACGTCGCGCCAGTTCTTCTGGCAAGCGTTGGTTACCGCCTTCGATTCCGTACAACTGCATATAAGCAGGATCGTTCATCACATAGTTCTGAAGACCGTAGTCGACGTTTGTGTGGTCGGGTTCCGTCGCTAGATCACTATGAATTTGGACTTGGACAAACTGTTGCAATGCTTGGGACTGCAGGCCAGCCAAACACTGGGCAAAAGAGTCGCGTCCACCCGATCTATCTTCGGAAGGTGTGGACTCGTCGCTGCCCGACAAATAGAAATCGGTGGGCGACATTCGGTTACGAGCTTGTTGATGAAATCGAAGCCACTCTTGTTTTGCCGCCGACCCCAAATGTGTTTCGACATCGTCCAAGTTGCTGATGAGTTGCCCGTTGATAAAAACGGCATTTCCTCCCATCTTGGAAGTCGGGAGTCCAAGTTCTTCAATCAAATCCTTGAGTGGATCGTCCCCGACAGGGGAATAGTCGTAGAATTCCGCCGCTCCGGCCTCGTAGCCTACCGGTGCCAAAGAAAATTGCGGAGTCAGGATTTTACCGCCCAACCGCTTCCCAGCTTCAAAAATCGTGACCGCCAACGCGCGTCCTGCCTTCTTCTGCAGCAAGTAGGCGGTCATCAACCCGCCCGGTCCACCCCCAATGATGGCGATCCTCGGACAATGACTGCGAACTTCAGCACGTCCAAGAACAACTTCTTTTCGTTCGTCAACTTGCGTTTCGGTCTGCAAGTCCGGGATTGTAGCCAAACAATTCATACCATTTGTCACATTTAGAGGAGTTTTACTGCGAATTATTCACAAAAATCCGCAGACCAGGCTTTGTCCCAAAAACGAACCTACCCCTTTGGTGGGGGAGGCAAAATTCCGGGCAAAAAGACACGACCGGAAAGGGGCAGCCCCTTTTAGGACAAAGCCTAGGAAAAGTCGCGTCAACTCAAGGCAAATGACGCGTGCCTTTGGCATCATCAGTATGCACCGAAATCTGCGTTTTGTTCAGGCCTGTGACGATTTCTTCATTCGGCACGGATTCTTCCCGTTCGAAACTTCGACTTCGGTCGTCTGACGCCCGCGTTCCTGCCTGGTAGAATACGCGAAATTGGGGTCGGTAAGCTGACAGTTTTTTTCGAAAAAGGCAAATCCCTTGTGTTTGGCAATCCCAGGGCACGTTGTCCGCTGGCTGCGTCGGGACCCACCCTTTTGTGAAGCCGAGGTCGATTTTCTGGGGGTGCGCCGTGTTTGCAACCTGTCTTGTGTCCCCGAAGCACAGGTCGCCGATTATGTGATCGTACACGCCGGCGTCGCGATAAGCTTGATGGATGCGGCCGTTGCTCATCAACTCTTGGAAGAATTGCGATCCATTGAGAACCCTGTGAATCGGGGTGAACCGGGAGATCCCCACGAATGAAGTTGATCGACGAGTTTCGCGACCCGGCATTGGCTCGGCAATTGGTCGAGTCGATCCGCGGTGCGGCAACGAGACGCTGGACGCTCATGGAAGTGTGTGGCGGCCAAACACATGGACTGTTGCGACACGGCATCGATGAAGAATTGCGAGATGTCGTCGAACTACTACATGGTCCAGGTTGCCCCGTCTGCGTAACCCCAGCGACTGTCATTGATCATGCGATCGAATTGGCTTTGCGTCCCGGTTTTCTGTTGACGACATTTGGCGATATGCTGCGAGTTCCTGGATCCGATCGCAGTTTGATGCAGGCGCAAGCTGAAGGCGCGAACCTTCAAATGGTCTACTCGCCGTTGGATGCAGTGAAGTTGGCGCAAGAACTTCCTTCGACTCAAGTTGTCTTCTTCGCCGTAGGCTTTGAAACAACTGCTCCCGCAACCGCGATTGCCGTATCTCAAGCACAAGCGTTGGACTTGCCAAATTTCTCGGTGTTGACTGCGCACGTACGAGTCGAGCCTGCCATGGAGGCGATTGCCCAAGCCGAAGATTGTCGCGTGAACGGATTTTTGGCAGCCGGACACGTTTGCACGATTACAGGTTACGACCAATATTACAGGCTTGCCCAACGCTATCGGATGCCCATTGTCGTAACCGGGTTCGAGCCAATCGATTTGTTGGTGGGAATCTTGCGTTGTCTGCAACTGCTGGAACAAGGTTCAACCGAAGTCGTCAACGCCTACACCAGAAGCGTTCGACCCGCCGGAAATGTCGCCGCCAAAGAAATACTGCAACAGGTTTTTGTCATCGCCGATCAACCGTGGCGTGGATTAGGTGAAGTCCCGCTCGGCGGCTTGATTTTGGCACCCAAGTTTCGCCGCTTTGATGCCGTCGATCGATTTGGCCTGGAACGAACGAGTATCGCGGTTGAGGACGAATGCCAGAGCGGCGCCGTAATGAGTGGGCGAATTCGACCGACCCAGTGCCCGCATTTTGGGTCACGCTGTACTCCGCAATCACCTTTGGGGGCTCCGATGGTCTCCACCGAGGGAGCGTGCAGCGCGTATTATCGCTACAGCAATCTCGTTCCCCTCAACACCTCGCCCGCGAGTTGATCGATTCATGAATCCAGGCCCCACATGGCATTGCCCGACAAATACCGGTGTCGGGTCCGATCGCGTGTCCTTGCTACTTGGCGAAGGCGGTCGCGGCAGTCGCGATTTCCTGCGGCAACAAATCACTGGCCGATTTCCCAAGGTGCACGCGGCCTTTGCCGATGCAGTTCACTTACCCAATGTTCCTGGACGATTGGCATTTACTACCGATTCGTTTGTCGTTTCGCCGCTGTTTTTTCCGGGCGGAGATATTGGAAAATTGGCCGTCATTGGGACCGCAAATGATCTGGCCGTGTCCGGTGCCAAGCCGCGCTGGCTGAGTTTATCGCTCATCATCGAAGAAGGCTTCTCAATCAAAGTCCTGGAACAAATTCTCGACAGCATCGCCGCGACCGCGGAATTGGTCGGCATGCAAGTCGTGACCGGTGACACGAAAGTTGTTCCCGCGGGTTGCGTCGATGGACTTTTTATCAACACCAGCGGCATCGGCGAATGCGTCCCTGGGTTTGTTAGCAACACGAGCACACTCGCACCAGGCGATGTGCTATTGGTAAGTGGCCCAGTAGCCCAACACGGCCTGGCGGTCTTGGCAACTCGGGAACGATTCGAAATGCACTCGCCCTTGGTCAGTGATTGCGGCTCCTTGTGGCCGGCCGTCCAAACATTGATCGAAGCGCAGATTCCGTTTAAAGCCTTGCGGGATGCCACCCGAGGTGGCGTCGCCGCCGTGCTCCACGAATGGGCAGCCGATTGTGGTCATTCATTATGCGTCGATCAAAATCAATTTCCTTTGACCGATGAAGTGCGAGGCCTGAGTGAATTGTTGGGAATGGATCCTTTATTTATCGCCAACGAAGGAACCATGTTGGTGGCCGTGCCCGAAATTTATGTCGAGCCAGCGCTGACGGCTTTGCGAGCGGTACGCATCAGTCAGGACGCGGCGCGAGTTGGTCGTGTTGAACCTAAGAGCATCGTCCCTGTCAGTGTCAGACGAACATTGTCGCGACCGGTCCCCTTGGACGAACCAATGGGGGCCCTATTACCTCGCATCTGCTAAGAATTTGTCGCGAAATTAGTTCCGAATTTCGAACGTCGAAAGCTCCGAAATGACCCTCGCTGGCTCTGGCGTTTGAATGATCCATGAATATTGAAGAATGAAAAATTCAAAAGGCACCAAACGTCTCGTTTCAGGCATTCCGCGAGCAAGCAATGGCAGTCAGCATTTTGCATTATTAAGTTTCCATTTTTCCATACTCATTTTTTAGCCGCGTGTGAACCAAAGACGATCATTTGCCTGGCTGGCGGACTTCCCACGGATGGCAATGCCGATCTGCGGATGAATACATTCGCGGCCTGCGGTATCAAATTGGAGACCACCAAAGTATCAGCACAAAAGTTAGACGATGGCAGTCGGACAAGTTGCTGTCGCTCGAGGAAATGTCCACGGACTGTCATCCGCAGTTCGGCATTGCCATCCGTGGGAATTACCAAACGATTGCATTTTGCCGCATTGTGGCTCAGGCCATTCGGCGGCTCAGGACATTCAGAGTCTCGGCAGATTCGACGATCGGGGGTTCTCGGATTGACCAAGGTCGGACTCTCCCAAATCGGGAAGTTCTTTCCAGACAATTCCTAAGTTAAACGTGGGGAACTCAGCTTACTCGATGCTCGCTTAGGCAAGAACAGGGCAGGGCAGGGGGACTTGTCCCTATTACCAGATGGCAATTCCATCGCCGAGCATTCACAGCTACCCAGGTCGCAGTCAAGCCTCACGAATGGGTAGCATCGTTGGTCACCGCGAGCGGTAAAAACGCGGAAACTTGCAACCCGCGGGGAACTTGCGGTTGAAACTCCAACCATCCGGAATGGGCTTCGATAATGCGAAGCGACTTGGCGAGCCCGAACCCCAATCCACGTCCGGCCTCACGTCCGGAGTGAAAGGGATCGCACATCACAGCAAGGTTCTCGAGCGGTACAGTGGGACCGTTGTCCGTAACACGAATGACGGCCCATTCAGCGGCGTTGGAGTCCCTCGCGGCTTTCTCGACCGTCACGTTGATGATTCCGTCGCCGCCACAAGCTTCGTCGGCGTTCCGCAATAAGGCTTGAACCAAGACCGCCACTTGTTGTGGATCGACATGGGCCTGGATGGGCTCGCTTGCGCCACACCAATTTGGCGTCACACTCCCGACACCGTGCGACGGAACGTCGGATAGACAACGTTTGGCCAAAGCCACAAGATCCACCGTTTGTGGCTTCGCGAGTGGCGGAGCGGCATAGTGCATCAAGTTCGCCAACATGTCGAAGGCGCGAAAAGCCTGAGCGTTGATGGTTTCCAGAACTTGCCGACGTTGCAGATTGACTTCATCCCGTTGCAACGTCTGTGCTCGGGTAGCAATGTTGGCCAAGGGGTTATTGATCTCGTGACTTGCTCCGTACGCCAAGCGCTTCAAGGAAGCCAACTTCTCTTGTTGAACACGGTCTTCCCAAGTGAATTGACACAAAATCAATTCGATCCGGCGGACCAAACCAAGCTGCAAGCTTCGATATCGCGGGTCAGCGAGATCTCCACCGGACACCGACAAAGCGATTCGGGAGGGTCGGCGGTTGAGCGTACGACATTGCTCCCACATTTGCCCCCAACGATCACGAGTACCAGCCAGTGACGGAGCTTCAGACGCGTCCGGCAAATCAACCTGACGATTGGGATCCGTCCCATCACTCATCGCATCTTGCATCGGATCTCGAGCTTCATCGAGTCCCGATAAAATTCGATGCAAAGCCGTCCACCAAGCTCGACGGTTTCGTCGCAACGGTCGAGACTCCTCCGGCAACACTAGCCCATCCGTGACGGAAGACCCGGGGAAAACCAGCGGGTTTGCGTCGGCTTCTCCGGCTAAATCAGTTTGAGCCACCAGACAAGCAGCCATGGCCAACACTCGCTGCGTCGAGCAAACGTTGTTTAGTGTCTCGTTTACTAGACGTGGCGCGACGGCTAGATTGGCGTTTGTTCCACGACCGGGCGCTGGCGAAACTGCCAACGGGAGACCGTCGAGCAGGGCGTCGAACACAGCAGCCAAACTTAGCTGCTGTGCTTGAGACCAAGGAATCAATAGCTCACGCTCAGAAATAGAAACCACGCCATCAAGTTCCGGTGGCTGCCCGCTCCATATCCAACAACTCGCAGCAACGCCCCAGCAGTTCTTCGACTGCAAAAGGTTTGTTCATGAAGTCGTTGGCGCCGGCTGCGCGAAGGTCGTTGATCTTTTCTTGTTCGATCATGCCGGAAATACACATGATCTTGACCGCTTCCAACCCACTGTCGCCGCGAACCCGAGCACAAACCTCACGGCCATTGATGTCTGGTAACATCACATCCAACACCACCAAATCTGGCTCAAATTCCAAAATCATCATTCCGGCGTTAAAGCCGTTGTTGGCCGTTCTGATTTCAAACCGACCGTCCCGCGCAAAGACGTCTTGCATCAATTCGACCAATTCGACATCGTCATCGACCAACAAGACCTTGCGCTTCCCACTCTCCAACGCATCCGTCGGAATCCCGTTGTCCCGCATGAATGTGTACAACTGGTCGCGAGGAATCCGGCGGAAACGACTGCCGGGCACGCGGAATCCCTTCAGGGTACCGTTGTCAAAACAACGAATGATCGTTTGTTGACTGACCTTGCAAATTTTCGCCGCTTCACCCGTGGTAAAAACCGTTTTTTTCGACATGGAATCTTCCTTTCCGAACGCCAACGAATCCTGAACCTGACGAGGCTTCTTCAGGTCTGCAGAATGTCAATCCATTTGTGTAGGCGACTTCCCCCGAGCCTTGCAAGCAAATCCATGATGAGTTCCGAACCACCATGGTCTTGGCAAATGACGATGGAGTTTGGCAGCTTCACTATCCCATGAACCTTACGCTGCAATTGCAAAACCCTTCGACTTCCTTGTATTCCGGCCTTTGCTGGATTACAAGTTTGCCAAGCTTGCCTGTACCACCGGAATATAGCCCAATATCCCAAATTGGGTCAACATGAATTTGTTTGACGTAAATTGCTGAATCTACACAACTTGTGAATGCCCCCCAAATGTTCTGCAATTTTTTTCATGAGCCATCATCCGGCTTAGAATGCTAGCAGAAGCATTCGCGTGGCGACCATCGAAGCTAAAGCTCAATACGGTGAGGTGATTCAAGACGCGCAAGAGACTGGGCACGCAAACGAAAATCTGCAACGCGGCCGGTGTTTGACCTGGACAGACAAAGATGATTTATCGACGTTCCGTTGGCCGGGAACTGCTGCCATTTGTGTTGCCAGCTCCATCGTTGCCAGCGTCATTGTTTCCATTTCCCGTGTTGCCGTCACCAATACCCGCGACGATCGCATTGGAGTCTTTGCCGCCTGGTTCCGGTTCGCCGTTAGCGATATTTTCCAAGTTAGCTTTTGGCGAATACGTTTGAGAAATGAGGTAGGGGGGGATCGTTTGTTGCGCGGCCGTCGCGGACCATACATTGGCCAGACGGTTAAATCCACCCATTTTCTTGTCGCGATAGATGGAGCCCTTTTGGAACGGGCCAATCCCCATCACCCACGTGTCGCGACTCGTTGCCGTTGACCGAGCCACACCGGATTGCCACACGGCGGATCGATCGTCTGCCCGGTACGCGAACACGGTTACCTTGGCAAATCCTTGCCGGTACTCGCTTTTTCCGACGGCAAGTTCGGGAATCAGCGGCAAGACAAACCCGGTATTGCTGGCCGCACCCAGCGCCGCGGCCGCTTCGCTGCGTGGCAGGCCATACACAATGTTGTAATCATCGGTACCTAATGAACCGACCCGAGGTTCGATGATGATATCGGCATCATCGCGTCGATCTTTCAGCTGGCAGCCGGACGCCAAGATCTGATGGCGGAGGCTACTTAGAACATAATCCGCGTTGACAAAGCCCAATGGTTTCACGGTCCGTATGTACTCGGCATCCAAATAGACGTCTTGGCCCTCCAAGGGAGAAAAGTCGATTTGTCCAACTGCCTGATCGATCGCGTCCGAGACCAGTAGCTGCTCCATCGCCCCACGCTGCCCAGTCGTCCCGCACCCGACTCCAAACGCGGTTAGAAGCACGAACAACAGAAAAATGATCCCACGCATCGTATCCACATCCTGGTCAACCTGTCCGCGCGGAGCTTAGCAAGGTTTTCGAATCTCGAAAACCTGAATTTACCGAAGAAGGTCCGGTTCGAATGCACAGTCAGATTCGGATGGACCTTGGCGCTTGGCCCCTTCGCCATCTAACATGTACGGGCGTTTTCCCCCCATTTTTCCTCCGCGAAGCCACTCGATTATGAGCGTTTTGATTCAAGTCAACGGTGCCTACAAGAGTTATGGCGAACAGGTTTTATTGGATGACGCCGAATTCACCATGCACGAAGGGATGAAAATCGGCTTTGTGGGCAGGAATGGGGCTGGCAAATCCACCTTATTGCGCGTCATGCTGGGCGAGGAGGAATTGGACTCCGGGCAAGTTCAACTCAACTCCCGACTGCGTGTGGGTTATTTGCGCCAGCATGACCCGTTCCTCCCGGACGAATCAGCCCTGGATTTTTTGATGCGCGACAGCGACCAACCGGATTGGAAATGCGGCGAAGTCGCGGGTCGGTTCGAAATCAAAGGGGCCTATTTGAACGGTCCTGTCCGCGCCTTATCCGGCGGTTGGCAGACCCGTGTGAAGCTAGCGGCTCTCCTCCTGCATGAACCCACTCTACTGTTGCTTGACGAACCAACGAACTTCTTGGACCTCCGTACACAAATTCTTTTGGAACACTTTCTACGTAGTTTCAAGGAAGCCTGCTTGATCGTCTCGCACGACCGGCATTTTCTTAAAGCAACGTGCCACCAGACCTTGGACCTTTCACGGGGCAAGTTAACATTGTATCCCGGCCAAGTGGACGCGTTTCTGACCTATCAAGAAGAGCGATTGGAACACGATCGACGCGTCAACGCGGCCGTCATCTCCAAACAGCAACAGTTGCAGAAGTTCATCGACAAGAACAAAGCTCGGGCCTCGACGGCGACCCAAGCCCGCTCCAAGAGCAAGCAATTGGAAAAACTGCAAACCATCGACATCGTCGCCGATTTGCCAACTGCCAATATCCGCGCTCCCCGCGTCAAGCCACGTGGGGGTCCCGCAGTTCGTTGCGAAGATCTGGCAATTGGTTATCCGGATAATCAAGTCGCCGGCGACATACGCTTGGAAATCGAACACGGCCAACGAGTCGCCATTGTGGGTGACAACGGCCAAGGCAAGACCACTCTGTTGCGTACGCTCGTCGGTTCGTTGGAGCCGAAAGCTGGCAATGTTCGTTGGGGACATGGTTGTGAAGTAGGTGTCTACGCCCAGCATGTCTATACGAGTCTACCGGAGCGCTTCACGGTCCTGGAATTCTTGGAACGAGAAGCACTGCCAGGAACGACCAATCAAGAAATCCTGGCCCAGGCCGGTGCGTTGTTGTTCCGCGGCGAAGCGGTCGAAAAGAAAATCAAGGTCCTGTCGGGTGGTGAACGAGCCCGCCTCTGTTTGGCCGGCTTGATGTTGGGCAATTCAAACATCCTGGTGCTGGACGAACCAGGTAACCACTTGGACGTTGAAACCATCGAAAGTTTGGCGGAAGCGTTGATCCAATACGAGGGCACCGTGATCTTCACCAGTCACGATCGCCATTTCATGAAACGCATCGCCACCTCGATCATCGAAGTTGGACGAGGGACCGCGCGCACATACGCTGGGGATTACGACGCCTATCTCTATTACATCAATCAAGAAATTGAAGATGGCCGCCGTTTGGAAGCCGGACCAAACACCAGTCCAACGGACCGCAAAGCACCCAAAGTGGTCCAACCCACAGAACAAGTCGATGAACGAAAACTGCGAAAAGAACTTTCGAACCTCGAAAAGAAGATCGCGCGATTGGACGACGAAAAACGCGCAAAAGAATCGCAGTTGATGACCGAGTCGAACGCAACCGTCGCGCTGCGTCTCCATGAAGACGCCACGAAGCTAAAAGCGGAACTGGCGGAACTAGAGATTCGATGGTTGGAGCTACAAGAGCTACTGGGTTACAACTACTAACCACCACGCGAGCGCCCCTAATCCACCGTGGGCTTGTCCATTTGGTTGCCGGATACAAACCGGTTCGCGATCGGCGACAAGAAGACAATCGCCATGATTGCACCTTGGATCAACGAACCGAAATTTTCCACAAGGGAAATCAAACTCCAAGTAGGAGAATGGTCCAGGATCGCGAATGGCAATGCGATCGCTCGCATCGACAGATGAACGCCGAGATAGAGCCACCTCGCCCACACCCGATAACGGAATAATCCAACCCAAGCCACTATATTTGCGGCGATCCCAAGCAACATGAAGGCGCACGACACACCGACGATAAACCCAATCAAACCGTCATTGATGTTCGTGGACACCTGATCGCCCGCAATACGCTCGGGCAGGAATAATGAAACAATTACAAGCAAAATCGTCGCCGGCACAAGGCAAATGTCCGCAACCAGCAATCGTCGATAATAGTGATCGATCGTTTCCACTGACGCTAAATCGCTAGACATTTCGGATCACCCCTAAAGACGTCAATCAAGGAGAACAAAGACAACACGTCTACTCGAGTCGTACCAACTTTCCTTTTCGCTTGACGATGTTCTTGTAGTCCCATTGAATCGTAATGGATTTTTTCAACCAACGTCGCAGAGCTGATTTCTTTATTTCCGCGACGTCTGTATAGAAAATGGAAGCGTCTTTGAACTTTGGACCAACGACATCCAGTTCCGCTTCGGCAAAATCGGCACCACTCCAAAACATCAAGCGAATGCCGCGTTTCTGTTTGCTGTAGCCAACGATCGGATTGCCATCCAAGAACCAAACCGGATGAGCATGCCAGATCTTACTCTCGGCCTTCGGCAAACCACGATCGATTTCGTTGGCCAATAAGTCGCAGATCGATTGGTCGCTCGATTCGTGATTTTCGTTGTAAACTTGGATTTCTGGGTTCATCACACGCCTATGCCATCGAATGAAAGCCGATCATGTTGCCCTCGGTGTCGCGCGCCAACGCGCAGAAACCGTGTTCACCGATCGATGTCTTTCCTTGAAACAAACTACCACCGAACTCTACCGCCCGAGCCGCCTGGACCGCACAATCTTCGCAGCCAAAGTAAACGACCGTACCACTGCCGCCTGGAGTGAAGCCGTCCATCTTGACCAACATTCCTCCGGCCCCATATTGGCTCATGCCATTTTCCCGATCCATGGGAAAGACCCACATGTCCATATCCATTTCAGGCGTGGGGGCTGGCATTTGCTCCAGCACAATTCCCATGACCGCTTCATAAAAGGCTTTGGCACGAGCCATGTCGTGGACGTAAATCTCGAAGTGGACAACGGTGTTACTCGGCATGAGAACTCATCCTCGGGTCTTGGTTGATTTCAGTGATTGTAGCAGACAGCACTTCACGAGTCTGCTGTTGCTGAGATTCCCGGCTGATGGTCGCTCGGTGGTCCATCAGTTGATGTCCATAATGGCCAAATTGCGAGTGATTGGCGCCTTCAATTTCCACCCAACGAGTGTGTGCTGGGAGCAGCTTGGCGTTGGCCACCACGTCTTTGGATGCGGCAATTCCGTCCGAGGTCCCATAAACCTTGGTCACAGGAATCTTCAGGTACGACAAATTGTCCTGCTTGGGATGGGTCGTGCCAACCAAGACCATTGCATCAAACGAGCCCGCATCGGTCCGAACGACGCGACACGCCAGTGCCGCTCCCAAGGAATGCCCCGCGACCACCCAACGTTTGTACTCTGGGTGTTGCTTGGGCAAAGCCCGGACAATATCCACCGCTTGCTGCTTGTGAGATTCGAATGGCGCAAATCGATACGGCAACCTCACCACAAAAACCGGAACGCCCTCGTCCGCCATTGGTCGCAGCAAAGGAGCATAGGCTTCCGCCGCGATTCCGGAACCGCAAACGAACACCAAGGCCGTCTCCGATGTCCCAGCCGTGGGCAAAAACTCTAGAGTCGTCGTTCGATCCACCACGTCAACATGCGCGTCACTCTTGAGCAAATGGGGATCAACCCCTTGAGTCCGAACCGAATTCGCCAACCAGAGGCTCGAGAACAACGCCCAGCTCAGAAAAGCGATGCGAACCCACCGTCTCCAGGCCGGCCGAGTTCGTACCTTGGGGTTTTTCTCGGCAATCATTGGCTCTCCCCGTTCGACCGAATTCGCTCAACCATCGACAAATACGCTTTCAGTGGGACAAGCCGACGCATCCGCAAACTGGAATGCTCGCAGCAGAACACCATTCGCCAGGCCCGTCGGTCTCTTGGACGAAAACACCGGCTCAACGGTCAAGAACATTCTACTTACGGCGCAGCGGTTCTTGTTCCAAGCTTCGCGCGGGGCCGAGCTTTTGCATGAACTGATCCAGTTTTTTCAAATACGCAGCGGTCATCCAATCGTTGTGATCCGCCGATTCGATGGTTACAAATTCTTTGGGTTCATTGGCATTCTTGAATATCTTCTCGCCGGACGAAAAGGGAATCGTTTGATCGCCGGATCCATGGCTTTGCAACAAAGCGCCCTTGAATTTGGAGATGTCTTCTGCCGAGTTGAGCTTGTCCGCTGGAACAAGCCAAGACAATTGTGGATAGTGGAAATCGGCGACGTCGCGCAACGAAGAAAACGTGCTTTGCAGAATCAGCCCAAGCGGAGCCGACTTCTTTGCTAGTTGGACCACGATGGCGCCACCCAGTGATTCGCCCATCAATAGCATCTCAGAATCTTGGATCTTGGCCAGCTCACAGAGCTTCGCGTGGGCTGCGGTAGCGTCTTGGATAACCCCCTCCACCGTTGGGGTCCCTTCGCTACGGCCATACCCTCGATAGTCGAACATAAAGACCGACACCTTCAGTTGCTGCTGCAGATACCTTAGCCACGACGCACGCGACGCGACATGACCCGCGTTTCCGTGAGCAACCAAGACGACCGCACGTGGATTTTCAGCCGGGCAATACCAACCATGAAGTTTCGTACCGTCTTCGGCCGTGAAATACACGTCATCGAACTTCAGATCTTTGGGTTCCCAATCACCTTCAGGGAACTTGGTTGGGAAGAACAGCAACCGTTCGTCGAGTGACGGGGAATTGGTTACTGTCGTTGGCTCGGGCTGCGTGGGGACTTGCCCCCGGCAGCTAACGACACCGACCATTAAAAAGAGTGTCACAACGAAAGACATAATCGTACGGGGCATAAACATCCTTCCCGAGCCATTATTCGCGTGAATCGCAAAACCGGCAAGATCAATCGGCCGCCCCGAAACGACAATTATCGCCTCGCGCATACCACGTCTGGCGACCGTAGCGACATTCCTACAACAGCAACTACCGGTCAGCAACCGTAGCAACGTTCGCCAGAACGTTAAACATTGCTGGCTTGATCAGAATGAAGGGAACGCGGACTTCACGAAGCTCCACACCAGCGTCGCCATGCGTTGATGCCCTGCCGGTGTCAAATGAATGGAGTCAACGGTCGAATCATCGGCCGTTATGGCGGACAAGAGGACACGCTTGGGAACCAACGCCACCTTGTGTTTCCGCGCGAGAGAGCGTTGAATGCGCCCAAAGTCGTTCCGGAACGGAGGTAGCGGTAACTCGAACATAACCACCTGTCGTCCCGGCACAACAAGCTGAGAGAGCAGGGCGTCTAGATCGTTGGAAAACTCCGCCGCTGCAGTATCTCCCAAGACATCATTGCCACCAATTTCGAGCAAGACGACTTGGCCTGCAATCGACTGTGCCATCACGGTTTTAAGCGCCGACCCAGTCGTCGCGCCCGGTTGCGAAAGATCTTGCACACGGACTTGGTGCTCCGCCGCAAACAACATCGGCCAACGCACCGATCGGTCCTGCATACCCATACCAGCCGTGATGGAGTCTCCCACAATGGTCAACGATCGCGACGAAGTTGGCTCCAGTGTCGGAGTGAAGTGGAACGGTACTTCCAACGCCAACGCCACGGTCCAAGTTGAGATGACCGCGAGCCGGGCGTAATCTCGCCACGAAGTTACATAAGCCGATAGCAGCCAGCCAATCGTGACCAGTCCGGCCAATACATAGTACCAGTTGGGAAGCGGCGTCGATGAAATTGCGATCGCAATGACACCCAACAGAAAAGCGACCGACAAAACTCTCTTCGCAATCGGACCCGAGCGGTCCGAAAGCAACATGGCAAAGAAAATCAAAGCCACACCACTAAAAAACGAATGTCCGCTCGCAACGTGGTAAACCAGCCAATTCATGCGCGAAGCGGCTCACTTTTTGATAACGTTTAAAGTTTGGAGACGCGAAAATTATCAAATCGGACCCAACGTTCACCAACCACCTCAACGTCTTTCGAGCCAACCACGGTCAGCCCGAAGCCCATACCTTGCGCGGACGGAGTA
>JBGSJV010000068.1:0-27183 GCA_041741535.1 Pirellulaceae bacterium | reverse complement strand
ATGAAAAATGGAAATTGAAAAATGCAAATTGCTGACAGCCATCGTTTGCTCGCGGAATGCCTGAAACTAGACGTTTGGTACCTTTTGAATTTTTCATTCTTCAATAATCATTAATCATTCCAACGCCAGAGCCAGCGAGAGGCATTCCGGAGCTTTCGACGTTCGAAATCCGGAACTTATTTCGCGACAAATCCTTAGCGGCTCGTGGTTGGTCGGTTGCCCGACCAACCACACTCTGTTAACGGCAATACCGTTCAATTTCCATGTGCAGCGACGATCAGAAAGCAGTCGTTTTTCGAAGATCGGCGGACGGCACACGGAGTGTGCCTGCTACTAATTTAACCGTATTGCGTTTAACCGCGACGCAGAGCAATGCTGGGCGGTGACCCACTTTGCCCAATTGTTTATGCAAGTCGCCCAGCGT
This sequence comes from Pirellulaceae bacterium, assembly GCA_041741535.1. Lineage (GTDB taxonomy): Bacteria > Planctomycetota > Planctomycetia > Pirellulales > Pirellulaceae > M30B19. The sequence continues at coordinate 26,759 of JBGSJV010000068.1, read as the reverse complement.
TGCGTCGCTGAGCGATTCGGAAGTGAAATAAGTCTTTCGTTGAACGGTATCGCTGTTAACCCGTTAACGCGCAACCACGACCGGCCTGTTAAGTTTCCGTCCCATAGATTGTGAGTTAACCGTAAGGAAGTTAAATATAAGAAGCAAGACGATCTTTCGGATCTCTGGAATCCGCATCCAACCATACCAACATTTGTGAAGTAGCACGATGGAAATTGAATCGAAAATACTTGAGTTGACAGTTCTCCGCAAAGTGATTTCGTGCGCGATTTTGTTTGTTTGTTCCGGTTGCGATGATAGCCTGACAAAAAATGGGAGAAATATGATCAAATTCATCTTTCCGCAAGGGAGTCATTGCCATTTGCGATGAAACTTGAAGAGCAGTTTCCAGAGTGCATTCATTTTATTGATCACTACGGTTCGAGCAACGGAGGAAATACCCGGCAAACTATCGTTTTTTTCGGAGGCCGTTATGAGCTGCGTATGACATACGAGGTAACGGTCGATTATAGCAAGGGAAAATTCGTCCCTGTAAGTGGTCCAGAGTTTCATCTGCACGAAGTCTCCTCGATCGACATTGCAAGCCGAAGTATTAGCTTTTCCGATCAGAAAGATTTCGGAGCAGAAGCCTTTGAAGTGCTCTGTGCGAACCAATGGGATTTTGCCGCGATCGGATTCACGATCAATCCAAAAGAAGTTGATGGTTTTGATTGGCTTAGTAGTCGTGAACTTGGGCGTCGAAAGAAAATTAGATTGACCAAGTAGAAACGGTTGAACCAAGTAACTGTCTGTGAACCCGAACCTTTACGAAGTTCACGGGTTCATCCCGCGGGAGCGCAGTTTGGAGGCTAGAACGAACCCCATGCGCGTGCAGCGGTCTAGGGACAGGCATTTTTAGCGAACCAACTTCACCGAGACCGCAACGGTTAACGCGCGCAGGATCGGACATTCGGTACCCAAGAACAACTCCGATCGGCCTACTTGCAAACGTGCCTGAAGCAACGTCGGTCCTCCGGCCTTCAAAACCTAACCCACTGATGATTCTAGTTTTTGCGAATTCGTTCTAACTTCAAAGCTGTCGCTCCGACGGGACGAGCCACGTCGGGGGCGGTTGTTGGGTCAATTTCTAGAAGCGATGGCGTGCACGACATGGTTCGACAAGTGGTTGTATCAAGCGATCTATTGGTATTTGATCGAAGGGATCGCCGAGCGATTGAAGTGATACCCGAGTTTTGATTTGATCGTTGAACGCGATTCTGCTTCCGGCACGATCGGGGCGCTCGTGCTACTATCCCGATCGGCCTACTTGCAAACGTGCATGAAGCAAAGTCGGTCCTACGGCCGTCAGAACCTTGTAGCCTGCTCTGTAGCTGTCCAGTCAGCGCCCCATTGGCATGAAGCCAATGGTGGCGGGTTGGGTCTTGGTGCGAATTCTCCCAGGGCGACGTTCGCGGTCGGAGGTCGTATTGGTTGGTTAATAATTCATTGGGTTGGTAGCGTTTGCATCTTCACGCGGGGTTGTTTCCGCGAACTCTGCCCTGGGCTGACTTAGGGCTGGCCCGTTGGGCCGAAGGCGCTTGCGGTTTGGAAACCAGAGTTCGAGTGACGGCCGACGCAAGAGACCAACGTGAGTCAGTGTTTCGAGAAATGCAAACGTTGGGTTGCTTTGCGCACGGCGTGATCGTGTTGCTCGGGTTACTACGCGGTCGGCACGATCGGGGCGCTCGTGTTACAATGCGTACGGCACGATCGGGGCGCTCGTGTTACTATGTGGTCGGCACGATCGGAGCGATCTGGACGCTCGTGGTACTATAGGTTCGGCACGATCGGGGCGCTCGTGTTACTATGCGTACAGCACGATCGGGGCGCACGTGCTACGATGTGTTTGGCATGATCGGAAATTGTCTCGGCCTTTCAGGCCTTTTCTGGGCGAGAGACGACGCTAATCGGGTGGCTTGCGCATACCGGCTTGGGTTGTTTCGGCACATTCGGGCCTGTTTTTGCCTTGGGATTCCTTCACGGCGTTCGGGAGCGCGGGGCTTGTGCCTTTTGATGATGCGGCTTCGGGAGTGGACTGCAATGAACAAGAGTTTGGCTTGCTGGCTTGTATTGCTTTGTGGTTTGGTCGGGTTGGAAGAGGCTTGGGCACTTCCAACTGTGGAGGAAGAATATCCATGGCGAGTCGGTGCGGCGAGTGTTGAAATGCTGGCCGAGGACTCGATGGTCATTGGTGGTGGCATTGGACCTGGCTTCACGCAAGGACAAGAAGGCAAGTTACAAGCTACTGCGACCTACATCCAAAGCCACGGTCCCCAGAATGAAGGAGCGGTTTGTGTGGTTGCGGTCGACGTGTTGATGATGGACCGCGACACCATGGACTTGGCCGCCACACGAGTGTCCGAAGCTTGCGGTCTACCGCTGGAGCGGATCATGATCAACGCCAGTCACACGCATCACGCGCCATCGACCGTTACAGTCCATGGCTACCAACGTGACGAAGAGTTCTGTCTGCGCGCGGTGGATGCGATCGTTGAAGCTGCGATCTTGGCCCAGAAAAAAGCTCGGGCGGCCGAACCGAGTCGCGGCTTGTTTTATCGCGGGCGAGAAGAAACCGTTGGGCAAAACAGTCGGCAAAAACTGGACGACGGACAGATCTATTGGATTGGGCCACGCGACAACGTTGTCGGACCAACCGATCCGTTTGATCCGGATTTTCCCGTGCTCGCATTTCGTTCGGCCCAGGATCAACTGCAAGCCGCGTGGTTCAATCATTCGACACATTGCATTGGCACTCGGACGGGTCGACGGTCGCCTGGTTTCTACGGTCTTGCGGCACAGGAGCTAACCGAGGAGCACGCGATGCCCGTAGCGTTTCTTTCCGGAGCCGCCGGTTCGACGCACAACTTGACCTTGGACTGCGACGAGATGGTCCGTCGGATCAAAGCGGCGTTCACCGAGTCGCTGACGCAGGCCGCACCCATGAAGTCGACTCGGTTGGCCGGGATTCGCCGAGAGGTTCCCTTCACGATTCGCCTGTTTGACGACCAAGTCGAAGACAAAAAGGTCATGGACTATTGCCTGAAGTATGCCACATCCCATGCCGACCCGATCATCAATGTCTTTCGCGAGAGTCGCCGGCAGCTCAAGCCGCAGCAGGGCGAAGAGCGAACGATGTGGCTGCAAGTGATGCAAGTGGGCGACGTGTATTTGGTCGCGGTCCCAGCGGAGTACTTCACGGTGTTGGGTTTGGAGATCAAACGCCGTTCGCCATTTCCTAACACGTTTGTGTGTGGGCTCTCGAACGATTACGTGGGCTACTTGCCCGATCGAAAGGGATTTCAAAACGGCGGTTATCAAACTTGGATGGGTTTGCATTGTTTCGCAGAAGTGGGCACCGGTGAATTGGTCGTTGAACAGTGTTTGGAGATGTTGAACGAACTGGTCACTTCGCCCGGGACCGATAAAGCTCCCGCGAACTCGACGAACGAAGAACAACCGTCCCAAGCTCGTGCCGGCGGCCAGGGAGACAACCGAAACTTTCGAGCTGGGGCGGCCGCCGTGGACATCACGCCAACCGAGATGCCGCGAATCATCGCGGGCGGTTTTTTGGAAGGGCGTGGGGAACAAGTCCAAGATCGATTGTTTGTGCGAACGGTCGTCCTGGACGACGGTCGGACTCCATTGGCGATGGTCATTGTGGATACGTGCATGATGCCGCAGGACCTTATGGATGAAGCGAAACGGTTGGTGACCGAGGCTTGTGGATTGCCCACGGAACAGATCATGATCTCCGCGACTCATACGCATTCCGCGCCGGCAGCGATGGGCTGTTTGGGAACGCGATTGGATGCGGCATACGCCGCAACGTTGCCGCCCAAGATTGCCGAGTCGATCCTGTTGGCGCGATCGCGATTGGAACCAGCGCGGATTGGATGGGCCACCATTGATGATTGGCAACACACACACAATCGTCGTTGGGTGCGGCATCAGGATCGAATGATTGTGGATCCGTTTGGCCAGGCCACCGGTCGGGCTCACATGCATCCAGGTCACGAGAGTCCCGACATCATTGGACCATCGGGGCCGGTCGATCCCGAGTTGTCGATCTTGTCGGTGCAAACGCGTGCGGGCACTCCTCTGGCCGTGATTGCGAACTATGGCCAACACTACTACGGAGCCCCGGCGATTTCCGCGGACTATTTTGGACTGTTCGCGAAGTACATTGCCGACTTGCTGGGGCAACCGGGGGACGGGAATGGCCCTTTTGTCTGTGCGATGTCGCAAGGGACCAGCGGTGATTTGGCGACGATGGATTACGGTGAGCCGGCGCAACCACGTGACGTGCAGCGATACGCCGAAGGAGTGGCTCGGTTTGCGGAACAAGCATTGCAATCGATCCAGTACCGCGATCACGCGGAATTGGCGGTGGTTGAGAAGCGATTGACGCTGCGTTATCGAGTTCCCGATCGTGAGCGTTTGGAGTGGGCGCGACCGATCGCGGCCCAAATCGAAAACGATGTCCCCAAGAGTCTGCCGGAAGTTTATGCGCGGGAGGCAATCATCTTGCATGAACGGCAAGCAACCGAAATCAAACTACAAGCCATTCGGATTGGCGATCTAACCATTGCGACGTTGCCGAACGAGGTATACGCGCTGACAGGTCTCAAATTAAAAGCGCGATCACCCGCGAAGGAGCATTTCAACATCGAACTGGCGAATGGAGCCGAAGGTTACATTCCTCCGCCGGAGCAGCACGTGTTGGGCGGCTACACGACATGGCCGGCGCGAACCGCTGGTTTGGAAGTCGACGCCGAGCCCAAGATTGTCGAAACGTTGGTCGAGGCCTTAGAAGAAGTCACGGGCAAAAGTCGTCGACCCATGTTGGACCAGCACGGCATGTACGCTCGAGCGGTGTTGGCCATGAAGCCGACCGATTATTGGCGGCTCAACGAGGCAGAAGGCCAACAGGCACGCAACGCCGTCGTGGATCGAGCAACGGCCATGTTGACGCCGGGTTTCGCTTGGTACTTGCCGGGGGTCGGCAGTGGTTCGGGCGTTGGAGCCGAGACCGAGCTGCAGACCTCGGCGTTTTCCGGGCCGTTGCAAATCAATCGCGCGGTTCATTTGGCGGACGGGCAAGTGGAGACCGCGTTGGATGAGCTGGGTGCAAGTTTTAGCATCACGGTTTGGTTCTGGTTGGGGGAACGCAGCGGGGCTCGGCAACGCCGTGGCACGTTGGTGTCTATGCCCGACGGTTCCCAGTTGATCGCCGAACAATTTGACGACCATCAAGTTGAGTTAGATTATGCGGGAAAACGTTCGGAAAGAATCTACCAGGCGAATCATTGGAACTTCGCCACGTTGGTGCGTGAGGGTAACGAGACGCGTGTCTATCTCAACGGGTCGTTGGAGCCCGTGATTCGGAACCAAGTGGAACCACCGTCCACCAACCAAGCGAACGGCAGGTTGAAGTTTGGGACGCAGCTCTTGGGCAAGATCGATGAACTGGCGGTTTGGAACCGAGCTTTGACCGGCGAAGAGATTCAACGGCTGTGGATCTTATCAGAAGTTCCCGCCGAGCAGACGCGTCGAGCCATCGAACATCAGCTGATGTTGGAGCAGCGTCGGGCTCAAGTCAATCCTCCGAACTTCGCCCCGGATTATCCAGCTTCAATCGAGAAACTTGGTCCGCAACTCTACGCTAGTTTGCAGCGTGTCTCCGAGTCCGACTCACCAACGAGTCGCGCATCCAACGTGGTAACACAAGGCATGGTGGAGTTGACCGAGCAAGTCTTTGCGGACTTTCGCGGCGGACGTTTGGCAACGAACAACTTGGCGCTGCAGCACGACTATTCGCTAGGTGTGTGGTTCCGGTGCGAAACTCGTCCCGAGACGCAGCCGGTCGCGGCTTATTTAATGTCGGTTGGTCCTGATCAAGATCCGCAAGCTCGCGGTGACCACTTGGGGATCGGTGGTACTCACCTTCCCGACGCGACGGGCAAGTTGTTGTTCTTCAATGGGAACGAACGCAACGAGGTATTGGTTGGGCGTACGGTGATCCCGACGGGTACTTGGAACCATCTGGCGGTGGTGAGAAGTGGCCCGCGGGTTCAAGTGTATCTCAATGGTTGGCCATCGCCCGAAATTGACGCCACGATCGCATCGACGGTCGCGGAACCACAGTCGTTGTTTGTCGGCGCGCGGTCGGATTCGTTTGCTCCGTTGATTGGTCAATTGGCGCATTTGGCCGTGTTCGACCGGCCGTTGGAACTGGACGAGGTCCAGTCGCTGTTTGCTGCGGCAGGTGTGGCGATCAAACATGTGGAGCAGGAGCCAGCGAAGAAGGCTTCGTCTGCAACGCCGGAACCGGATTCGCAACCACTTGCTCCCAAGGAGGCGTTGGCATCGATCCGAGTCCCGGCAGGCTATCGCGTCGAATTGGTAGCGGCTGAGCCGGCAGTGCTTGATCCTGTTGCGTTTGATTGGGATGAGCACGGTCGATTGTGGGTGGTAGAAATGGCCGACTATCCGTCGGGCATGGATGGAGCCGGGCAAGCGGGCGGGCGGATCAGACGATTGGAAGACCGCGATGGCGACGGTCGGTTCGAAACCAGTCAGTTGTTCGCCGAAGGCTTGAATTTTCCCAACGGCATTTTGACTTGGGACCAAGGCGTGTTGGTGACCGCTGCTCCGGAGATCCTGTATTTGGCGGATATCAACGAAGATGGTCAGGCGGATGTTCGTGAGGTTTGGTTTTCGGGTTTCAATGAAGGGAATCAACAACTGCGTGTCAACGGATTGAGGTGGGGTTTGGATGGATGGGTTTATTGCGCGAATGGGGGACATCACGCGGGGCACGGAACCGAGATTCAAGTGCTTTCGGTACGCACAGGTGAGCGATTGGCGGTGGGCAGTCGCGATTTTCGATTCCATCCCACCACGCGCGAGATGCAAGTGGAGTCGGGGCCGTCCCAGTTTGGACGCAATCGCGATGCATGGGGGCATTGGTTTGGTACGCAGAACGCCAATCCGTTGTGGCAGTATGTCATCCCCGAGCGATACTTGCAGCGCAATCCGTATGTCCCGGCGTCGTCGCCCATTCGGCATGTTGCGGGTTCGGGAAGTCCGCCGGTGTTTCCCGCAAGTCCACCGGAAAAGCGTTATCACAGCTACGATCAATCGGGACGTTTCACGTCGGCTTGCGGCGGCATGATCTACAACGATCCATGGCTGTTTGGATCGGGGACCGACGCTCATGGGTTCACTTGCGAGCCGTTCCATAATTTGGTGCAGCATCATGTGTTGTCGGATGCGGGGCCCAGTTACATGTCGCGGCGAAGTCCTGGCGAAGAGCAATTGGATTTTTTCGCCAGCGAGGACCGTTGGTGTCGTCCAGTCATGGCGAGGACGGGGCCGGACGGTGCTTTGTGGATTGCTGACATGTATCGCTACATGATCGAGCATCCGGATTGGTTGACGCCCGAAGGCCGAGCTGAATTGTTGCCCCATTATCGGTTGGGCGAACAGCATGGCCGAATCTATCGAGTCGTCCGAGAAGATGCTCCGTCGCGGCCTTGGCCTCGGCTTGCTGGCCTGTCGCTTGGAGAGTTGGTGCAGGCGTTGGATTCGCCAAACGATTGGCAGCGAGACAAGGTCCAGCAGCTCCTGGGCCAGAGCGATCGTGCGGCCGCGATCCCAGAGTTGCGTCGTTTGATCGAGAAAGCAAGTCATCCGGAAGCTCGAGTTCAGGCGTTGTGTTTGTTGCATTCTTGGGAGACCGTACCGGAGGCGATTTTGGTCTCCGCTCTTCGCGATCCACATCCGCGAGTGCGTGAAAATGCGGTTCGAGTTGCGGAGGCCTTTTCGAATCCGACCATTGTTCATGAAGTGATTCGGCTCGCGCGTGACCCGGATGCCAAGGTCCGTTTTCAAGTAGCGCTCTCGTGTGGCCAATGGTCGGAGGCGATGGCCGGCGAGGCGTTGGCGTTGATTGCCCAGCAAGATTATCGTGATCCGTTGGTGGTGGCCGCGTGTATGAGTTCCGCGGTGCCGCATCAAGAAGTTTTTGCTCGGCAGATCTTGTCGGGTGATCGGCAAGCGTTGGCGGCCTTTCGCGAGCCGTTGTTGAGGCATTCCTTGAGCAGCAAGAACTCGCAGGCAATCGCGTGGATGCTCCAAGATTCGTTACGTGGATCGTTTGCCGAACAATGTCGGCAGCTAAGCGATTTTTTGGGGGCTGTGCAACGCCTGAACCTTAGTCTATCGCAACTGAGTCAAGAAGTTCCCAGTTCGCAACTTGATAAGTGGATTGCCGAGGCCGAAGGAGTGGTACAGGCGGCCCGTGATCGGATTGAAGCGGTTGACGCGACGATGGAAGACCAGCTTCCGGCCGCCATTTTGTTGACGCGATTTGTCGAAGAGCGGCAGCGAGCGGTGAAAGTGTTGGGAGAATCTTTAACGCCCCAAGTGGATAGCCAATTGCAGGCGGAAGTGGTTCGGCATCTGGCCGCCAGTGCCGCGGAGAACGTGCCCGAGATCTTCGGGGCGGCTTGGGACGGGCTCAGCCCAGCGCTGCGCAGTCAGGTATTGGACGCTTGGCTAAGCCGTGCCGATTGGACGCGCGCCCTGGTCACTCGAATTGTGCAGGGCGAAATCCTGGCCAACAGTTTGGACTTGGCTCAGCGGACGCAATTGCTGCAGCATCGCGACGCATGGGTGGTCGAGCAGGCGAGCCAACTTTATCGCCGAGAATTGGAACCGAAACAGGCGTTGGTCCGATATCGCGAGTCATTGGAATTGGTCGGTGATTCCGAACGTGGCCGAGCTGTGTACGTGACGTCATGTGCGAGTTGTCATCGGCGGGGCGAGTTGGGCTCCGATGTCGGGCCGAACTTGGCAACGGTTCTGGGCCATACCCCGGAAAAGTTGCTCGCGAATATTTTGGATCCTAATGCGGATATCCAACCAGGCTATCAATCGTTTGCTTGTCTGTTGAACACAGGCGAAGTGTTGACGGGTGTTTTATCCAACGAGTCGGCCCATAGCTTGACCTTGACGCCCGCCAATGGAACGGCGCGGACAATCTTGCGGAGCGAAATTGAGCAATTGAGTGGCACGGGAGTGTCGTTGATGCCGGAAGGCTTTGAGCAAACGATCAGTCCTAACGCAATGGCCGACCTTTTGGCTTTCCTAAAATCGCCGCTTCCCGAATGAGCCGTTTTGCTTGGGATACTCAATCGAACGGATTGTCCAACGATTAAAAACCTGCCGGGGGGTAAAGCAAAGACCTTCGAATTCGAACCCTACATGACAGCGATACCGATCGGCGATATATTCCAAAGCGTGTGCGGTTGCATCAAGGTCCGCAACCGGCCCGCCTTGCTGCATGGTACTTGGTAAGTGGTACGTGGAAAGTACTTTTGCTCAGCGCGCATTGAATCAGGCGAGTTCACACCCATATTGGATTGACCTCGAATTACAGACTGTATCGGACCGCCGTCCAGGGGGATGTATAAGATACTTATGCTTCCATCAAAGAATTCACTAGTTGGCTTTTTGTTGCTTTTCAATTTCGTGGGAGGAGCAGCGGCAAACGCGAATTTGCAGGATGATGATCCATTCAGATCTACCCAGTCAGGGTCGGCGCCGGACCTCCATGATTCGCCGCCAGACGCGGACGGATTTCGTGTCCCGCTGGCGTACGACAAGACAGTCACGATTGGCATCGCAGGATGCCCGAAGTTTGTGATCGGGAACGAAGTTTGGGACGGACCAACGCTGAAAGTCTCGGCGCGACTGCACGGGTCTTATGATGCTCAGGGTCTAAGGGCACTAAGCGATGATGGGCGGTGGTTTGCTGCTTCGTCAAAGTCGCCCAATCAACAAGATACAACCGTCAGTGTTTGGTCGACAGCTTCGGGCGAAATTGTGCTCGAAGTGCCGGGCGATGCAGAAAAATTCGCCGACTTCGTGAAAATTTCTCGAAATCAATATCTTTTGATTGGTGGAAGACACAATAACCAACTCGAAGTGTGGGATATTGAAGCAGGAAGTCGTCTCCCGAAAACGATTACCGTTCCCGATCGCCGAATTGAACCTGATGGAAAGACGGTATTCTCGCCCGACGGAAAATCTTTTGCCACGATCGCACACGATACGTTAATTCTCACCAGTACGGCATCCGGAAAGCCTATCGTTGCCATGGATCCGCCGGGTTCGTTGGCCAAACAAACCGGGAACCGTTCCCGAGAGAGAGCGGCGAACCGCAGCCAACCTGCTCCGAATGCCGATGATGCGGGCTTCGTTTTTGCTTGGACGACGGCACTAGAGTTTTCGCCAAACGGCGAAGAGCTGGCGGCGTTTTCGACTCATCCATACCCACGGCTTTTAATCTGGAACATCAAAGGAAAGCTATTAGTCGACGAACCCATGTTGCTACCCAAACTTTCGGTCGTTCGTTCTTCAATGCAGTGGACGCCGGACTCTCGATGGCTGTTGTACAATGGATGGTTGATTGAACGCGAATCGAGGAAAGTTGTGCTCTGTGTTCGAATTCCCACGGGAGCCTACATCGCACCGGTTTTGTTAAGTTCGAATCAGATTGCCTGTAACTTAAGTGATCGACCGGAGGACTTGCAAGTCATATCGATCCCCTGGGAAGATTTGTCGAAATCACTCAAAAAAGTGGCGACAGCAGCCCCTGCCCGCCTGTCTCCATCCCAGCCGATCAGTTTAAAAATCGAGGCGAATACGGACGACGTCCGGGTTATGTTGACAGAATTATTGACGCAACGTTTGACCCAAAACGGACTACAAGTTCAAACGGGCGTGGGGACAGTGTTTCGCATGGCCATTTCTGAACGGGCGGGAGAAAGTTTGCCGATCTACGAGTCGCAATCGCCTGCAGATCGGCGTGGTCGGAACACAGGAAGGACCGCGACTGAGGTTGAAGGAGCGGCCGTCTTGGAATGGCACTTGCCTGGGGAAGTCCAACCCGTTTGGCGTGGGCATTTGACGGCGCAATCCGGCCGTACCTTCTCGGAAGAGATCCATGATGGGACGATGCGCCAAAGTATGCTGCAAGGACTGATTCTTCAGCTTCAAGGTTTAGAAATCCCCTACTACATTCCTGAGTCTTCAGAAGAGCTGACACTGCCGGCAATTATCGAATAGTGAGAAATCGCAGTGGCGGATCATTTCGCAGAGGGTAGGCTGTTCGGCCGGTCCGCCAAATGCACGACGACTTGGGTACGCCCGCAATTTATGGCATGAAAAAGTGCCTCATCCGCTAGTTGAATCAGCGACTTGGGAGGCAAAGATCAAGACTCCGCGGCGTCAAAATTGCAAGTGATTTGAATCGAGATGTTGCGATAGGCGACCGGTATTTGGCCCATCTGAAGCGGCAGTCCAGCTTTGACACGACTCGTCCTGGTCATAAAAAATGTCCAAAGCTTCTCTTGACCGATTTTTGGGGGGGGCGTACCGTACGGTTGGGGTCGGTCTGCGATCTGTGGCGAGAGGATTTGCCACGCAGGTTGACCTCCGAACCGAACGTTTTGCAGGAGGCAAGACCAAGTCCATGTCCCCATCCCCATCGACTCCCGCTGCTCCACATTCGACTTCCGCGGCCCAGTTAACGGCCTTTGCACCCAATTCAACGATCGCGGTGCCCCAAACTTCGGTAGCGCAAGCTCCGATGGCGGCCGTTCCGCTTTTGGATGTCACGCGGACGAACGCCGAGATTCGCGACGAGGTCCTGCAACTGTGGGCGCAGATCTACGACCAAGGGGGCTTTATTGGCGGACCGCACGTTAAGAATCTGGAAGCGGAATTGGCTCGGGTTTGTGAGTCGCGGCACGCGATTACTTGTGCCTCCGGGAGCGATGCGTTGGTCTTGGCGCTGATGGCGGCCGGGATCGAGCCAGGCGACGAAGTGATCTGTCCGGCTTTTACGTTTTTTGCAACCGCCAGTGCAATTTGGCGGTTGGGGGCAACGCCGGTTTTTGCCGATATCGATCCACTAACCTTCAATATGGATCCGGTCCATGTTCGTTCGTTGATCAACAATCACACCAAAGCGATCATTCCGGTCCATTTGTTCGGCTTGGCTTGCGACATGTTGGCCTTCCGAGAAATCTGCGAGACCGAAGACCTGTGGCTGATTGAAGATTGTGCCCAGTCGATCGGGGCGAGGTTTCAAGGACAGGCGGTGGGAAGCATCGGCGACATCGGGTGTTTTAGTTTTTACCCGTCGAAGAATTTGGGTGGCTTCGGCGATGGTGGCTTTATGACGGCCAATGACGATCAAGTTGCCGCTCAACTGCGGATTTTTGCGAATCACGGCATGACCGAAACTTATCGTCATGAATACGTCGGTCTCAATAGTCGCTTGGATTCGCTGCAAGCCGCGGCGTTGTGGATCAAGTGTCGCCAATTGGACTCGTTGGCGGAACAACGCCGAGCCAATGTTGCCCGGTATCAAACATTGTTTGCGGACTGCAAATTGGATTCCGTCTTGGGGCTCCCAACGGAGCCGGCCAACTGTTTCCATGTATGGAATCAATACACGGTTCGCATCCCGGACGGTCGTCGCGATGAAATCAAGGCTGCGTTGGCCGAACGAAAAATTGGAGCCGCGGTTTATTATCCCACGCCGCTGAGTCGTCAACGTTGTTTCGCCAGCTTGGGCTATCCGGAGGGATCGTTGCCGCATACCGAGCGTGCCTGTGGCGAGGTATTATCTCTGCCCGTGTTCCCGGGTCTGACCCACAGCGAACAAGACCGCGTCGTGGCGTCGTTGCACGAAGCGTGGCATTCCCAATCGCGTCTTCGCGCGGCAGGATAGATCCGTGGGGTGGGGCGACGCACCTAACGGGAGTTGAGTTTAGCCATGAAAGTGTTGGTCGTAGGTGGGGCCGGATACATTGGCAGCCACACCGTTCGCTACTTGGTGAGTCGCGGACATGAACCGATTGTGTACGACAATCTCAGCTTGGGCTTTGCGCAAGCGGTTCAGGGCGTCCCGCTGGTCGAAGGCGATTTGCACGACCAATCCTTGTTGGAGCGAACTCTCCGCGAGCACCAGATCGAGGCGGTGATCCACTTTGCGGCTTTTGCGTTGGTGGGTGAGTCGGTCACGGAGCCCGCCAAGTACTACGAGAACAATATCATTGGCACGTTCCGATTGCTGCAAGCCATGCGAGCGACCAGTGTCCAGCGGATCGTGTTTTCTAGTACTTGCGCGACTTACGGGGAACCGGAAGAAGTTCCAATCGACGAATCGCAGCGACAGGCTCCGATCAATCCGTACGGCTTTACGAAATTGGCCGTGGAGCGAATGCTGCAGGATTTTCACCGAGCCTATGGATTGAAGTACGCGGCCTTGCGCTATTTTAATGCGGCGGGCGCGTCGCCCACTGGCGACATCGGCGAGGATCATACGCCGGAATCGCACTTGATTCCAATTGTACTGCAAGTGGCTTTGGGGCAGCGGCCGCACGTAACCGTGTTCGGGACGGATTATCCGACGCCGGATGGAACCTGCATTCGCGACTATATCCACGTTGATGATTTGGCAGCGGCCCATGAGTTGGCACTTCTCCGGCTAGATGAGTTGCACGCGGTCGAGGTCAATCTGGGAACAGGGCATGGTTACAGTGTCCAAGAGGTCATTGCCGCTTGTCGACAGATTACCGGGCGGGACATCAGGGTCGAATTTGGGCCTAGGCGAGCGGGTGATCCCCCTCAATTGGTGGCCAAACCGGATCGCGCAGGTAGACTGCTCGGTTGGCGTCCGCAGTGCTCTTCGCTTGAAAACATCGTTCGGACGGCCTGGCATTGGCACCTGCATCATCCGCACGGATACGCGAGCCTTTAGAGCCGTGGCGAGTCTCTTATTCGGTGCCACGGTGTGATATTCCGGCAGCGACGCTCGCTTGAGCGTGGTTGTTCTTCCGTCTCTCACCTGCCTGGTGTAGTGTCGCAACGAAGGCAACCTTGGGCGACCGGGTGGCTCGGTGGCGGAGTTTCCAAAAGTTGACATAATGGGTGCAGCGTGGCGAACCACGCTTGCGGCGGCCTGCCAGCGATCAGCGAAAAAGGCCGATATTTCAATTTTCGATCGTGCCTTAGAAGTTTTGCCAAGTCCATGACCGTTAGAACTCGATTTGCTCCCAGTCCCACGGGATACCTTCACATCGGCGGAGTGCGGACCGCACTTTTTAATTGGTTGTTTGCTCGACAACACGGGGGGCAGTTTTTACTCCGCGTGGATGACACCGACCAACAGCGGAACTTGCAGGAGGCATTGGCCCCGATCTTGGCGGGGTTCCGTTGGTTGGGTTTGAATTGGGACGAAGGACCAGAAGTGGGTGGTCCGTACGCGCCTTACTTTCAGAGTCAACGCAGCGAACATTACCAACGTGCGGTGGATGTATTGTTAGCGAAAGGGCTGGCCTATCGCGACTACGCAACGACGGAAGAAGTTCAAGCGGAGCGTGCGGCCGCGGAAAGCGCCAAACAAGATTTTCGTTACAGTCGCCGCTGGATGGCGACATCTGCCGAACAAGAAGCCCAGTGGGTGGCCGAAGGTCGTCAAGCCGTGTTGCGTCTCAAGATGCCGTCGGAGGGAGCGTGCGAATTCGAGGATTTGATTCGCGGTCCGCAGTCGTATCAATGGAGTCAAGAGCAGGATCATGTCATTCAGCGCGCGGATGGTTCGTTCATTTACCACTTGGCGTCGGTCGTTGACGATGTGGAGTTTCAAATCACGCATGTGATTCGCGCGATCGAACATTTGCCGAACACGCCTCGACAGATTTTTATCTTTCAAGGATTGTTGGACGACCGGTCTGCGATGCCACAATTCGCGCATATTCCGTTTGTTGCGGAACCAGGCAGCAAGAGCAAGCTGAGCAAACGCAAGATTGACAACTACGTCAAACGGGCCGAGTTCAAGTCGATGGTGGATCATGGGAATCAGATCGCGCAACGACTCGGGTGGCAGAGTTCGCTTGAGTCGTTTAATCCGGTCTTGGTCGAGTTTTATAGTCGGCTGGGCTATACCCCTTCGGCGGTCCTCAATTATTTGTTGCTGTTGGGGTGGTCGTTGGATGACAAGACGGAAGATTTTTCGGTCGAAGAAATGACGCGGGCGTTTTCCTTGGAGCGGGTGGTGAAGTCGCCGGCGAGTTTTGATCCGGAAAAGTTGATGTCGTTCCAGACTCGGCACTTTCAACGATTGCCGGTGGCCGAACGAGCGGGAATGGTCGTGCCATTTTTGGCCCAAGCCGGGCTAGTGGCTGGCGACCGTTGGGAAACATTGTCACCTGCAGAGCAGAAGAAAATCGTCGGCATCGTCGAGCATGCGGGCGATCGCATCAAAGTGGCTGGGGATATCCTGCAGTTTGATGATTTTTTTGTGACCGCCGATCAATTGTCCTACGATGAGAAGTCGTTCCGCAAGCGTTTGGTGGATCCTGAACAGGCCGAGCACTTGGTCACGGAGTACGTGAAGATCCTGCAAGTAGTGGCTGATTTCCGAGCACCCGTGTTGAAGACAGCGATGGAAGAGTTTTGCCAACGGTTCGAAATCAAGATTGGCGACATCATCCACGCCCTGCGTCTGGCTTTGACCGGCCGTGCAGTTGGCTTTGGCGTCTTCGAGAGTCTCGAGGTTCTGGGTCGCGAAGAATCGTTGGCACGGATCCGGCGTTCGCTACAGCGGATCGGTCCCGCCCGCCAAACGCTGTGAGATCCTCGGCGGTTGGCAGCGAAGGAGTTTGTCGTCCGTCGGAAGTCGGCGGTTTAGGCTCGGCGGTCGGCCGGTGAGGTGGGCTGCTGAAAACGTAAAAGTCCGAGTAAACTATGGCTCGAGTCCGCGTTTCGCTCTAGTTAGGCAACTGGAGGGAGAAACTTTCACCCCAATGACAGCGTGAACGAACATGGCAGATAAGAATTCCGCATCCACTGGCGATAACACCGGCGACACGACAGCGCCTTTGGATTTCATTCGGCAACGGGTGACGGATGATGTGGCGGCCGGCAAAAATGGAGGGCGAGTGCATACTCGTTTTCCACCTGAACCGAACGGCTACTTGCACATTGGGCACGCCAAAGCGATTTGTCTTAACTTTGGGTTGGCGGCTGAATTTGGTGGCAAGTGCAATCTGCGACTGGACGACACCAACCCATTGGCCGAGGACACGGAGTATGTCGAATCGATCAAGGCCGATGTGCGGTGGTTGGGCTTTCAATGGGATGGGCCCGACTATTATGCGTCCGACTATTTTCCAGCGCTGTACGAGATGGCCGAGCAACTAATTTTGGCCGGCAAAGCTTACGTGTGTAGTTTGAACGTCGAGCAAGTTCGGCAGTATCGCGGGAACTGGAACTTGCCCGGAAGGGATAGTCCGGATCGCAATCGTTCGATTGCCGAGAATTTGGATCTGTTTCGGCGAATGAAAGCGGGCGAGTTTCCGGATGGGACGTACACGTTGCGGGCCAAAATCGACATGGCCGCTGCCAACATGAATATGCGTGACCCGGCCCTCTATCGGATTCGCCATGCGCACCATCATCGAACGGGCGACGTTTGGTGTATTTATCCAACGTACGACTATGCGCACGGTCAAAGTGATTCGTTGGAAGGCATCACGCATTCGATCTGTACGTTGGAGTTCGAAGATCACCGACCTTTGTACGATTGGTTCTTGGAACAGTTGGATATTCACCGACCGCAACAGATCGAATTCGCTCGTTTGAATTTGACCAATACGGTAATGAGCAAACGTCGCCTGTTGGAGTTGGTCAAACAGCGATTGGTGAGCGGCTGGAGTGACCCGCGGATGCCGACGATTTGTGGGTTGCGGCGTCGCGGTTACACACCCCAGTCGCTGCGTAGCTTCTGTGCGGCGATTGGAGTTACCAAGTTCAATAGCACGACTCCGATGGCTCGGCTCGAGGAAGCCCTGCGACATGATCTGAACGAATCGGCAAGTCGCGTGATGGCCGTCTTGGAGCCGCTCAAGGTTGTGATTGAGAACTTTCCGGCCGATCAAGTGGAACCTCGCCTTGCCGCCAATCACCCGGCGAAGCCGGAGCTGGGGAATCGAGAGATCTCCTTTAGTCGCGAGATTTTCATCGAGCGGTCGGATTTTATGGAGAATGCGCCCAAGTCGTTTTTCCGTTTGCAACCCGGCGGCGAAGTACGTTTGCGCTTTGCGTATGTCATCAAATGTCACGAGGTCAAAAAGGATCCGGCGACTGGCGAGGTGCTGGAACTTCGCTGCACCTACGACCCGGAGACTGCTGGCGGCAAGACACCGGACGGACGCAAGATCAAAGGCACGATTCACTGGGTGTCGGCGGCGCATGCCGTGGAGGCCGAGGTTCGATTGTATGAAAACCTGTTGCTAGTAGAGTCGTTGTCGGAAGTCGAAGAAGGCGCGGATTGGAAAGCACAGTTGAACCCGCATTCGCTGCGAGTATTACGCGGTTGTAAGCTGGAAGCTTCGTTGCAAAATGCCGCGGTTGGGCAGAGTTTTCAATTCGAACGAAATGGGTATTTCTGTTTGGATTCCGAAGATTCACGTCCGGATTCGCTCGTGTTCAATCGGTCGGTTTCCTTGCGGGAAGCGTCGGATAAATCGACTTAGACGTTTTATCCCGCGGGAGTTCGGTTGCGGTGTAAACCGTGAGGTCTGTGCCCGGGGAGCCTGGCATTTTTACAAAATGATTTTATTGGCCAAAGTGCGTCCGGTACTTTGGCGAACCAAGCCTAAAAACAAAGAGAACGATCAAGAATGCAGTCGTACGATATTTATGGAATTGGCAATGCGTTGGTCGACAGCGAGTTCCGCGTGGACGATCGAGAATTGGCCGGTCTGAATGTTGAGAAGGGCACCATGACCCTGATTGATGCCGAACGCCGCGCCGAGTTGTTGCGGGGATTGGGTGAATTGCCTGGAAAACGTGCCAGTGGTGGAAGTGCCGCGAATTCCATGATTGCCGCGGCTCAGATGGGCGCGCGTTGTTTTTATTCATGCAAAGTTGCACCCGATGAGTTGGGAGAGTTTTATCTCCGGGATTTGCGTGCGTGTGCGGTGGAGTCGAACGAACATCACTCCGAGGCCAACGGCCATTCGACGGGTACCTGCCTCGTATTGATTACGCCCGATGCAGAACGCAGCATGAGCACGTATCTTGGAGCCACGGCGGATATTTCTTCCGCGGAACTCGTGTTGGACGCGCTGGCAAAGTCGCAATACTTTTACATCGAGGGTTATTTGGCCGCGAGTCCGACGGGGCGCCGCGCCGTGACAGTGGCGCGGCAAACCGCACGCGAGGCCGGCGTCAAGATTGCGTTGACCTTGTCGGACGTCAATATGATTCGCTTTTGTCGGGAGGGGCTGGAAGAGTTGTGGAGTGATGGCGTCGATCTGTTGTTCTCGAATGAAGAAGAGGCCAAGTTGATGTTTGGTGTCGAGAACGTGCGGGACGTCGTGGAACCATTGCAAAAGCGGACGCGAAGCTTTGTGATCACACGCGGCAAGGAAGGGGCTCTGGTGTGGGATGGTCAACGAGTGGTGGAGGTGGCGGCCGTGCCGGTGAAGCCTTTGGACACAAACGGAGCCGGAGATATGTTTGCGGGTGCGGTTCTGAGTTCCTTGACCCGAGGACTTAATCTTGTCGCGGCCGCGAAACTGGGAACTTTAGCGGCCGGTGAATTGATCCAGCACTTTGGACCTCGCTTGCCAACGGAAGTCACGCGCAAGATCCATCGCGACTTCTTGGGTAGATTGGTCTATCCCTAATGGCGACATTGCGTAGTTTTCTTTGTGTCGAAATATCGGGCGAGATCCGGCGTAACCTGCATCGGATTCAACAGCGATTGGCTCGGTCCGAGGGGTTGGCATCGACCGAAGGTATTCGCTGGGTTGCGCCCGATCAAATGCATTTGACGTTGTGCTTTTTGGGCGAGATTCACTGGAATCAGACGCATCAAGTTGCTCAAATCGCAAAAAGCGTGTTGCAGTCGCAGAGTCGCGTGACGTTTAGCTGCGAGGGATTGGGAGCGTTTCCGAACTTGGAGCAACCGCGAGTCTTATGGGCGGGTGTGCATGAACTGACGCCGGGCAAGCACCAAGCGTCCGAAGACAGTGAACCGGTGGAAGCGACCGGTCCAAGGTGTCCTCGGTTCAATTGGATTTCGGCGGCGCTGACACAAGCCTATTTGGAGCAACGCTTTTACCCAGACAACAAACCCTGGGCTCCGCATGTGACGTTGGGGAGAGTGACGGGCTCAAAAGGCGAACGCAAAATTGCGATGCCCGACGAGTATCATGAATTTGCCGATCAAGAGTTCGGGCTCCAAACGGTTCATGAAGTCAAATTGATGTCGAGCGAGCGGAGTCACGCGGGTCCCGTTTACCGTCCGATCGCCACCATTTCGCTGGGTAAATAATGTCGAGCAACTACTTGAGAAAGATGCGACCATGAAAACCACATTGGCACAGTTGGCTTACACGCGGAGTGGTGACAAAGGTGACGGCAGCAACGTCGGGGTTGTCGCGTATACACAGGCCGGATACGAGTTTCTGGTGGATGTCTTGACTCCGGAGCGAGTCAAAGCTCATTTCAGCGAAATATGCTTTGGGAAGGTTCAGCGATACGAAGCTCCCAATTTGTTGGCGCTTAATTTTATTTTGCACGATTCGTTAGGTGGTGGAGGCAGCGAGTCACTCAAGACCGACGCTCAGGGAAAAACGCACGGTTTGGGTATGTTATTGATGACGTTGGAAGTTCCGGACAAACTGTTGGAAACTCATGTTTCGTTACGATAATCGCTTCACGCAGTTATTGCCGGGTGACTCGGAAGCTCGCAACTTCCGGAGGCAGGTTTTTGGAGCGTGTTACTCGCGGGTTCAACCGACGCCGGTTCCTCGACCCCAACTGGTGGCCTACTCGCGTGAAATGGCGGAAACATTGGGGCTGACGCCCGAACAATGCAACTCGGACGTGTTCGTTCAAGTCTTTGCCGGCAACCAAGTGCTTGCGGGGATGGACCCGTTTGCGATGTGCTACGGTGGGCACCAATTTGGGAATTGGGCGGGGCAGTTGGGGGATGGTCGCGCGATCAACTTGGCGGAAGTGTTGGGACTGGAAGGGCGACGTTGGACGTTGCAACTCAAGGGTGCGGGGCCAACGCCGTACTCGCGAACGGCGGATGGTTTGGCGGTCTTGCGTTCTTCCGTACGCGAGTTCTTGTGCAGTGAAGCGATGTTTCATCTTGGGGTTCCCACAACTCGAGCCCTCAGTTTGGTACTCACTGGGCAAGACGTGGTCAGGGATATGTTCTACGACGGCAACCCGGAACGAGAGCCCGGCGCCGTCGTTTGTCGCGTGGCGCCAAGTTTTACTCGGTTTGGAAACTTTGAGATTTTGGCGGCCCGGCAAGATGATATTTTGCTTAGGCAATTAGCGAACTTCACGATCGAACACGATTTTCCGGAATTCTGGGCGGCTAGGAACGCGGAACAGAATTCTCCATTGTTTTACGCGGACTGGTTGGCGGAGGTTTGTCGACGGACGGCAACGTTGATGGTTCAATGGATGCGCGTGGGGTTCGTTCATGGGGTCATGAACACGGACAATATGTCGATCTTGGGTTTGACGATTGATTACGGTCCCTATGGTTGGCTGGAGGATTACGATCCCGTCTGGACCCCCAACACAACAGACGCGCACGGCCGACGATATGCGTTCGGACGACAGCCTCAGATTGGCATGTGGAATCTAGTTCGATTGGCAAATGCGTTATGGCCGTTGGTTCAGGAAAAAGAGCCGCTGGAACGGGCACTTCAGGAGTATAGCGAGACGTACCAGAGAGAATTTCACTCGATGATGGCAGCCAAGTTGGGGCTATCTCAATACGATGAAGAACTGGTGGACGGTTTGTTTCGGGTACTGGGTAGCTTGGAAACGGATTACACCTTGTTCTTCCGGCAATTGGCTCGCTGGCAAGCATCGGCAGTGACCGCGAATGAATGGACCGAGTTGTTGGATGCCCAAGGCGTTCCGGAATTGCTTAAGCCGGCGTATTACAATCTTGGTCAATGGTCAGCAACGATTGCGCAACGAACGCGTGACTGGCTCGGTCTCTACACCGCAAGATTGCGCCGCGAAACGGAATCTCCGTTGGCTCGCGCCGCGAGCATGAATCAAGTGAACCCCAAATATGTGTTGCGAAACTATTTGGCCCAGTTGGGGATCGATGCAGCGGCTCAGGGTGACTTCAGCACGATCGCGCGACTGTTGGACGTTCTGCGTCAACCGTATGAAGAGCAAGAAGCAAACGAGGATCTCGCGGAAAAGCGTCCCGAGTGGGCTCGGCATCGGGCAGGTTGTTCGATGTTGTCGTGCAGTTCGTAGGGCGATTGGCGGTTCGATGCACGGCCTCGGCCACAAAGCACCAGCCTGGTATCACCCACCGCCTTATACCGGCTCCAGACCCGCTTCGTCTGCCGATAACTCAAACGAAGCATTTCACTCGCTTCCACCAAAGTCATCTCACCTCGACCGACACGGCTAAACACTTCCAGCCGCTTACGCTCCCGAAAACTCATGGAAATCGTCCCATCCGCTGTTTCCTATTGAAGACAGGCTATCATGGGGACATTTCTAATGGTCGCCTAAGGGGACATTTCTAATGGCGCATGACAAACAAGACATGAGGCTTGGTTGCGAGTGGCGGGTTGGCGGATTAGACTTGGGAGGCCAAGGGTATCGCGGAATTCGCACGAAGGAGTGCACGATTGTGTTCGTGTATTGCAGGCGTGGTCTCAGTTTGGTGGAAATTCTGGTCGTGATCGCGATCTTGGCGATCTTGTTGTCTTTATTGTTGCCGGCGATCCAATCGGCCCGTGAGTCGGCTCGGCGGGTGGACTGTGGCAATCGTTTGCGGCAGATGAGTCTTGGTCTGTTGCAGTACCATAATGCCAAGCAAGTCTTTCCCCCTGCGATCGATTCGCAAAGCCGATTGATGTGGTCGGGTTATTTGTTGCCGTACATCGAGCAAGGAAATCTGTACGGGAAAATTGATCGAAACTTGGCTTGGAACCAAGGGACAAATGCTCAGGTTTGTGCGACGTTTCTCAAGATTTTTCGATGTCCATCGTCCACGGCTCCGGATACGATGACGGCCCAGGGGATCGAAAACCGTGTCCCGTGTGATTATCTGGTTTGTGCCTCCGGGACCGACACGCGAGAATCCGGGCCCGGTATTTTGGCAGGGCGTCCTGATTCTGATGGTGTCTACTACATCGATAGTCGGACGCGAATTGCGGCGATTCGCGATGGGACATCCAACACGGTGGCGATGGGAGATTCTTTTTTTCAATTCGAGGAGCTGGATCTGGATCACACCGGTTTCCCGCAGTTTTTGGATCGCTGGTGCGTGGGCACATTGGAAGGGACGGGCAACGAAGTATCGGAGGCGATGGGTTCGACGGGCGTCGCTCTAAATTCGCATTTGCTGGAAGTCTTCATCGACGAGCGAGAATTGGCGTTTGGCAGCCAGCATCCGGGTGGTGCCCAAATGGCGTTGGTCGATGGCGCGATTCGCTTTTACGATGCGGACACGGACCGAGTGGTTTGGGGGGCCCTAGGGACTCGAGGGAGCGGCGAAATTCCATCGGAGTGATGGCCTGTTATTGAAAGTGAATCGATGGAGTGACGCGCGTGATACAGAAAAAACCATGAAACGAATCGACGCCGGTCGGCGTCGAACCGACGACCAAGCGAGAGGTGCGTTACCTTAACATTCGGCAGACGTACGAAATGGTCTTCGCATCCTTGGTAAACCTAACTTGAATGGAGAGCTCCAAAGTGAAAACGAATCGATTGATGGTTGGTTCCACTGTTTGTTTATGGTTGATCGGCATGTTTGCGAGTGGAGCGGTTCACGCCGACGATCCTCGGCCATCGATTTCGGTCAGTGGCACTGCGAAAATTTTGGTGACTCCCGATCAAGCCGTGATCCAGGCGTCGGTGACTTCGCGTTTTGCGACCTTGGAAGGCGCGGTGGCGGATAATCAAAAACTGGTCGAGCAAGTTCAGCGATATTTGCGGGACGCGGGGATTGAGCCCAAGCATGTCCAAACCTCACAGATTTCGATCCAACCCGTATGGCCGGAGAAAGATCGCCAAGTTGCGGCTTTTGCGCCTCCGGAGGAGTTATTTAAAGAGAATCAACCCATTGGGTACGAAGCTTCTCGCTCGTTTCAGATCACGATTGTGGATCTCCAAAAGTTTGAGCCGACCTATGCCGGGCTTCTGAAGAATGGAGTCAATTCTGTGGGTAGTGTGGCATTTACTTCCAGCGAGTTGCGAACGCATCGTGACGCAGCGCGCTTGCAAGCGGTTCGAGCGGCTCGCGAGAAGGCCGCCGCGATGGCCGAAGAGCTTGGGGCGAAGTTGCTCACGGTCAAGTTGATTCAAGAAGCCACGGAACCTCGTCACTTCATGGCCCAAAACTCGTTCAATGACTTGTCCGAGAGTGACGGCGATTGGGCTCCTGGGCAAATCGAGATTTCTGCCTCGGTTCACGTGGAATTTTATCTTCAAGCAGAGGTGCTAAACTGAGTCGGGGGTTGACCTTGGAACGACGATCCACGTTGGTCCGCCTTGTTGATGATCCTGTGAGCCCCTGAATTGCTGGGCCCCGTCGGAAGCCCAAGTCATCGCCTCCGCAGTCCTTGATTTGGGGAATTGTTTGTTGTCGCCCTTGGTTGTGTTCGCAAGGGAGCTTGACGCGGTTTTCAAGCTTCCTTGCGTGTTTTCGTTACGGGATTGTTGGTCGGTGCAGCCGGAATAATCGTTAAACTTTCTGAATTGCCGTCGTGTTCGCTTATTGGCTGAACTAAACTTGACTAGTCTCGGTCCCAAAAGGGGTCTGACCCTCTCCGGTCATGCCTTTTTGTCCGAGATATTTACATGCCCTCCAAAGGGTTAGGCCCCATTTGGGACAGAGATTAGGCTTTGACCAAAAGGGATTCGACCCTTGGTAGGGCATCGCACGCCAAAACGTTATTTCTGTCCGGTATGACCATTTTACGAGTGTTTCTGTGACGCGTCGGGCTGCTGTTTTACTGTTCCTTCTTTGCCTTATCACGGCGTTTGTGTTGACTCATTTGCCGGGCGGAAGTGTTCCCAAGGTCCGGTGGGCGGATTGGATTCCCGGCGCCGACAAGACGGTTCATGCAGGTCTGTATTACTTTTTGGCGGCGTTTCTGGCCAACTGCCTGCGGTTTCGCTTGAAATCCAATCGCGTGATTGTTGTGGTCACGATGTCGGTTTTGGCCGGATATGCGGCCTTTGATGAATGGTCCCAACAGTTTTCACCGCATCGGCACCCCGATTTCTATGACTTTGCGGCCGATATGATTGGGGCTTGGTGTGGCGCTTCGACCTTTGTGGTCTGGCGGTGGTACCGGCATCGAACCCGTGGTCAGGGTATAACGCCCCATAACGACACAGAGAGTTTGGTTCCGGATCACCTCCACTCGATTCGTTCTACAACGAGTGCGTCGACGGAGGCCGGAAGTATGAAGGTTCATTCGCCCGCGTAAATCCTTGCAGCAACTTCGGCGAATCATCATGACCCAGTTGTGCCTGTTTAGTATTCCCAAACCTTTTCGCGGAGCGGCCGAGCGGCTTCAGCAAAATGCCTTGGATTCTTGGCGTCGCTTGGGTTCCCGGGTCGAGGTGGTGTTGTTGGGTGACGAAGCCGGAGTCGCGGAAGCGGCTAGGGAGTTTGGTTTTTTGCATTGCCCCAAGTTGAGTTGCAACTCGCAGGGAACGCCGTTGATCAGCGACGCGTGGAACGCCGTTCGGCAAGCAACAAACACGCGGCAATTTTTGTACTCCAATGCCGACATTCTGTTCGAGCAAAACCTGTTGACCGCGGCCGAAGTCTTGGACTCATGGCCTGCGAACCGATATTTGGCGATTGGTCAACGGATTGAGAGTGATCTCGGGGAGGACGTACGAGGTTGGTCGAATGAGCAATTGCAGGATTGGATTCGACGTCAGCGGCGTGAACGTGAAAAAGCCAGTGTCGTGTGCAAGGATTATTTTTTGTTCCCGCGTCATCTTTTTTTGGACGTCCCCGATTTCGCCGTGGGGCGCGGCAATTGGGATAACTGGATGGTGTATCATGCCCATCGCAGCGGAATTCCAGTGGTTGACTTGACTAATGCCGTGGTCGCGCTGCATCAACCTCATGATCATCGTCACAGCGGCGGACGGCGACAGGCCTATGTCGTTGGCGACGAAGCGCGAGAGAATCAGCGATTGGCTGGCGGGCGCCACTTGTTGGTAGGTTCACACGCCAGTCATTTCTTGAACGATCAGGGCCAGGTGGTGCCGATGGGATGGCGTTGGATCCCGCGAGCGACGCGAGATATCCCACGTTTTGTCGATCTATTGCGATCGCTCGTTAGCTAAGCTAGGAGCCTATCCCCAAAGGGGTCTGACCCGCTCCGGCGAGGCTCGTAAATAGGTCAGAAGAGCGCCTTGCCTCCAAAGAATCAGCCCCCTTTTGGTATAGGCTCTAATCTAAGTCGCAGCCGACAATTGCTCGACTTTGGTCACATGGGAAGCTCTTCGCGATCTCTGTTGCCAGATCGCACAGGCCGCCGAAGCGATGTACGATTCGCAAGACGTCGATCTTGAACTCCCGCAACATGACGTTGTTGCCGATGCACAGTCCGTTTCCAGCAGCGGTCGAATTTTGCTTGTCGATGGCTTTACGGTCACCGCAGCCGACACGCTGGCGAATCAGGAAGTCTTTCCGCAAAACCCAGCGCAAGAAGCAGGGCTAGGGTTTCCGATTATCCGCGGTGCGAGCTTGATCTCGATGGTCACTGGCTTGCTGGTTGACCTAGTCGTTGGCCCGTATGCCGGAAAACAAAGTGGCGAAACGGCATTGCTGAGGCAAATGCTTAAGCAACTTCAACCAGGCGATACATTGGTCGCCGATTGTTTCTATTGTACCTACTGGATAGCGGCAGCCTGCCAAGCGAACGGCGTCAACATCGTGATGAAGAACCACGACAAACGTGATGACAATCCTTTCGGAGCTCGGCGTATCGACAAGCATCAGCGAACCACCGTCTGGCTTCGGCCTCGGCGCCCAGACTGGATGAGCGAAGACGAGTATGCCGCATGCCCCGAGCAAATTGAAATCCGTCTGGTGGATGTGATCATTGAGCAACCTGGCTTTCGCTCAAGGAAATACACCATCGCCACTACGATATTGGACACCGAAATATTCACTCGCGATTGGATCACAGGTGTTTACCGCAGTCGTTGGCTGGTTGAGCTTGATATCAGATCGATCAAGAGCTCATTGGGCATGGACATCCTTCGGGCAAAAACGCCCGCGATGGTGCAGACGGAAATCTGGTCCTGCCTGTTGGCCTACAACTTTATTCGGATGAAAATGTTGCAGAGTTGCTCGGCCAATGGTCGCATGCCACGTACTTTAAGTTTCACGACGACGCAACAGTTGCTCGCCAACAACTGGCTGCTGGGGAGTGTCCTGTTAACGCCTGAGTTGAGCGAGTTGGGACAACAAACCAGCGCCAGTGAAATCGTGGGACGTCGACCTGATCGGGTCGAGCCCCGAGCCAACAAACGCAGGCCGAAACTACTCGCCTTGTTGACAAAGCCCCGCGCGCAGGCGAAGCTACTTCTCATCG